>JBMOOO010000014.1:0-5218 GCA_049324475.1 Pseudomonadota bacterium
CACAAGCGCGCTTCAGCGTAGCATGCTTTTTTGCGAACCCTGTGCGTCAGTGGCCAACTCGAAGGCCAGCACATGCGGACATTCCGTGTGCTCTGCGTGGGGCATAACGTTTGAGCTCAGGCCGCGGGCCCGAAGGGACCGTCGGCCTGCAGCGAATGGTTAGCCATCACCAAATTCACTCTTCTTCCTCGCCCTCAGTTTCTTCCTCTTCAAATCCGTGCTCCCTTTTCATGTGGTCCGCTAGCCAAGACAAAAATAGCCCATAGAAAAAGATGGCCAAAACCACAACCCAGACTACGCCGGGAAAGGCGGATTCTTCTGAAACCTTCTTAACCTGCTCACCAACCCCATCTTTGAAGTACGGGGTCAAATCCTTAAAGGCAGTGTTAACGCCAATATCATGAAAGATGATGGCAAGCAGAATTAAACCAGAGGATACAAATAACTTCGGAGAAAACTCCTTCTCATATAGAACAGGATGTCTATATGCAATGAAGGTGATACCTGAAGTTGCCATCAAGGCCAAGCTGACATATAGCGTTTCCATGCGACGACTTCTCCTGTGATGGCTAACGTTAATTCGGCCCCAAAAGTGGGGCAATTAATTACACCAGAAATGGCGCAATTAATTGCACCACGTAAACAACTCCCTGTCAGGCCTCAAGAAAATCCGGCGACCGTGACAACAGCGCCGGATTTCCCGGGAAGTGTTATGCACCGGCCCCGTCAGCCTCGGCCCTGTCTCTGACCACGGTGGCATCGCCCTCCCCCGCCGGGCCGGAGGTCGCCTCGTCCACGTCCCGCATCCAGGCGCGCACGTTTTCATAACCCCGCAGCAGGTCGCTGCCTTCGCTGGTACCGGCCAGGCAGTACAGCTGGGAGAACACGGAGATGTCGGCCAGGCTGAGGCTGTCGCCCACCAGCCAGTCACGGTCTTCCAGCCACTGGTTGAGCATGTGGAAGTGGCGGTCGAGGTCACGCTTGATGGTGGTCACCGGCTTGCGGCCCGTGCCCTGGGCCCGGGTGGTGCGCAGCATGGCCCGGGGCATGGCCGTGGCGGCGATGCGCTTGATCAGGTTGTTGTCGTGCGCGGCCGCCACCGGCACCCAGCGCTCGGCGTTGTGCGGCAGGGTGAAACGCAGGTGCATTTCGTAGAAGTAGAGCGACTCGTCGGCCCAGTCCTCGAAGAAATGCATCAGCGCCTGGTCGCGCGGATCGGCCGGTACCAGCCGCGGCTCCGGAAAGCGTGCCTCCAGCAGCCAGCAGATGTCGGTGGAGTCGGCGATGCGTTCGCCTTCCAGGTCCAGCACCGGGAGTTTCGCCGCCGGCGAGAGCGCCTTCGGGCGTCCGCGCAGCGTGTCCAGGATGGTGATTTCCTGTACCTGGAACGGCACGCCCTTGGCGCGCAGCACCCGGCGTACCTTGTCGCAGAACGGGGAGAGTTCGTACTGGTAAAGCGTGATCATGAGCGGCCTCCGCGGGGAAGGCCGCATCATAGCGTGCGGATTTGACGGATACGCGCACCGGTCGGCCGGTGCGCGGGGTTAACCCCCGATGCCCACCAGCTCCTCGCGGCCGAGCATGGTGCGCTGCAGGCGGCGGGTCACCCAGTCGGCACGGCGGCCTTTCAGGCGGGCCTGCGCTTCCACATAGGTGGGGTTGAGTATCAGCCGGTCCGGCGCATAGCGGTGCATGGCGCGCAGCACGCGGGCGGTGCGCTCCACTGTTTGCCGGGTCCGCGCATCGTTGCGCAGGCCGAAGTCCCGGGCCAGCCGCTCCGGCAGGGTGACAGCGGTCACCAGCGTGATCCACTTCATGCCGGCCCGCAGGTATTTCTGCTTGGGCTTGAACAGGAACTTCGCCAGCTCGCGGGTGTTGGCGTTCACCTGCAGCTCGTCCCCGTTCCACATGCGCTCGTTGTAGGCCAGGAAATCATCCCAGTTCTTCGGCAGCACCTCGTCCGGGATGCCGAACAGCCAGGCGAAACGGCGCGTTTCCTGGTAGTAGCGTTCCTTCTCCTCGCGCGTGAGCGGGCGCACGAATTTCTCGTACATGACCGCAGCGGTCTCCCACAGGGTGGCGTGCACCCACAGCGCGGAATACACCTCGTTGGCGAGGTAGTCGCTGCCGCCCGGCGAGGCCTTCGAGCCTTCGCGCAGCCTGCCGGTGATGGTGCTGTGCAGGCGCCAGACGGTGTAGGCCGAGTCGATGGCCTGGTCGAGGCTGCCGAAGATCATGCGGCCGACGTGCGTGAAGGTGCGGTTGCCGCGGCCCACCGGGTCGTCGCGCGTCTTCGAATGCTCGTCGATGGCATTGGTGACCCAGGGATGCGCAATCTGCAGCAGCAGTGCGCGGCCGGCGCCCTGCATGCCGGCCAGCGGGTACTTGTTGATCTCCCACATCATGGAGCCGGGGCCGAACAGGCCGACCTGCGGGTCCTTGCACTCGCGCCGCAGGCGCTCGAGCTGCGCTTCGAACAGCTCGGGAGTGACGGGTTCGACGCGTGCGTTCATGGCGGCCTCCGTGTAGTGCTTGCGGGGGTGTCCGTTCAGGCGCCGGCGCTGACCAGCTCGCGCTGGCCCAGCCAGGCGAGATTGAGGCCCTGGGTGAACAGGTCCGCGCTCGGCTTGCCGGCGATGCGGCGCTGCGCCTCGATGTAGCTCGGCACGAAGCGCACCCGCTCCGGCAGGCGCGGGTAGACGGTGCTGATGATCTTCAGGCCGCGGTCGTAGGTGCGGCGGTTTTCCGGGGTGTCTTCCGGCAGGCGGAATTCCTCGCGCAGGCGCGGCGGCATCATGTAGGACGTCATCACCTTCAGCCACTTCAGCGCCGGTTTCAGCGGGCCGTTGAAGTCGAAGATCATGTCGCCCATCTCGCGGCCGACGCGGCGCGCCACCAGCTGGTCGGAGGCGTACATCGCGTCCATGTATTCCTGGAAGGCGCCCCAGTCCGGCGGAATGATCTCGTCCGGAATACCGAACAGGTACGCGAACAGCTTGGTGTCCTGGTAATAGCGCTCCTTTTCGTCGCGCGTGAGTGCCGGGAACACCAGTTCGTTCATGCGTATCTGGGTATCCCACAGCGTGCCATGCACCCACAGCATGGCGCTGGCCTCATTGGCCTCGTAGTGCGAGCCCTGCGCGAAGGCGCCGGATTCCTCCGGCAGCGTGCCCTTGATGGTCCGGTGGATGTTGTGGACGTTGTTGGCCACGCGCATCACCTGGTCGGTGCTGCCGTAGATCATGGTGAACACGTTGATGAAGGTGCGGCGGAAGCGGCCGAGCGGATCATTGCGGGTCTGCGAGTGCTGGTCGATGGAGTTGGCAATCCACGGATGCGCGAGCTGCAGCAGCGCAGCACGGCCGCCGCCGAAGAAACCGATGCTTTCGCGATTGAGCTTCCACATCAGCGAGTCCGGGCCGTAGATGCCGGCCACCGGATCGACGCTGCGGCGCAGCGCATGTTCGGCCCAGTCGCGGAACTCGGTTTCGCTGATGAAGCGTTGTGCGGGCAACGGCACGGAACCCGTGGCGGACATGACGACTCCTCGTGGATGTATCCGGTGGTGTGCCGGACGGAACCCGGCAGTTCCTGTGGACAATGCCGGCCCCTGCCCCCGCCCACAATGACCGGGGGCAACCCCCGGATTGGCCGGGTCGATCAGCACCCGCGGCTTGACGTCCATCCTACTTCCGGCCCAATATTCATCCACTTGGTTGAATATGAGGTTTCCCCATGGCCCGTGGTCATCTGGACCAGACCCTGCTGGCCCTCGCCGACCCCACCCGGCGCGAGATCCTGCAGCAGCTGTCCGCCGGCGAGGCCCGGGTCACGGACCTGGCCCGCCCCTTCGGCATGTCGCTGAACGCGGTTTCCAAACACATCCAGGCGCTGGAGAAAGCCCGGCTGGTGGTGCGCCGGCGCGCCGGCCGTGAGCACCTGCTGTCGTTCAACCCCGGTCCGCTGGACGAAGTGGCGGACTGGATCGCCGACAAGCGCGCCTTCTGGAATGCCCGCCTGGATGCCCTCGCGCAGGAACTGGGCGCGCCCTTTCCCGGTGAAGAACCGGGTCCCGATGCAGAACCGGTCAACCCCGAATCAGGAGCCACCCCATGAACACGTCCGCCCTCAATGGTTTCGGTGATCACTCCGTACCGCGCACGGTGCGTTTCGAGCGCCTGCTGCCCGGCCCGCTGGAAAACGTCTGGTCCTATCTGGTCGAGCCGGAGAAACGCGCACGCTGGCTGGCCGGCGGCACCCTCGAGCCGGTACCCGGCGGCCGCGTGCAGCTGGAATTCCTGCACCAGCGCCTGTGCACGAAACAGGATCCGGTACCGGAGAAATTCCGCCATCTGGAACAGGGCGCAACGCTGGAAGGCCGCGTGCTGGTCTGCGAGCCGCCGCACCGGCTGGCGTTCAGCTGGGGCGGCGAACCCGGCACGGTGTCGGAAGTGCTGTTCGAGCTGCTGCCGCGCGGCCGCAACGTGCTGCTGCAGGTGACGTACCGGCAGATCACGCAGCAGGATGAAATGCTCAGCGTGTCGCCGGGCTGGCACACGCACCTGGACATCCTCGTCGACGAACTCAGCGGTGCCGAACGACGGCCGTTCTGGTCCGGCTTCACGCAGCTGGAAGCGGAATACCGCCGGAAGCTGGGCGCGGGCTGACGCGCACTGGCGCCGGGCCCGTCAGCGCGCCGGTACCGTCTCGCGTGACAGTCGCAGCGTGACGGTGCCGCGGACGGCCTGCCAGGTCACCACGTCGATGCGATCCTCGCCGCGGCGTTCGTGCCGTGTCTCGCCGGCCGTGTGCGCCGCCGCCGGCAACCAGCCCAGCTCGACGAGATGGCCGGCGAAGCGCGCCGGCCAGTCCGGATCGGCCGGCGTCACGTAAAGCTCCAGCACAGCGCCGCTGCGGCGGCCGCTGCAGTGGCCGCCGGCATCCTGCACCAGCCGCGCACAGGCGATGTCCGGCGCCAGATCCGGGGTCACGCCGGATGGCCAGGGCGCACTGCGCGGGGCGTACGCGAGCTGGACGTCCGCGGATTCCTTTTTCTTCGCCGTTTCCCGTGCCGTGGATGCATGCGCTGGCTCATCGCGCAGGGCATCGGCTTCGGAAGCCGGGGATGCAGCAGGCGCCGGCGCACTGCCGGCAACTGCGCCGCTGAAAGCCGCCGCGCCGCCGGAGGCAACACCGGCAGAGGTGACACCGGCAGAGG
>JBMOOO010000014.1:5318-78396 GCA_049324475.1 Pseudomonadota bacterium
TCATCGCGCAGGGCATCGGCTTCGGAAGCCGGGGATGCAGCAGGCGCCGGCGCACTGCCGGCAACTGCGCCGCTGAAAGCCGCCGCGCCGCCGGAGGCAACACCGGCAGAGGTGACACCGGCAGAGGCGACATCGGCAGGGGTAACGTCAGCGGAGGCAACCGCCTCGCGCTCCAGGGAATCTGTCGCCAGCGCTTTCGCCGGCGCGTCCGGTTTGCGGCTTTCCGCCAGCGCACCGATTTCCGCGCGCGCCGTGCCTTCTGCACGGCGTTCGGCCACGGCAGCCGGCGCCATCCGTTGTGCCGCTGCGCGGTCTTCCATGGCCGGCTGCGCGGTCTCCTGCGGCAGATCGCCGGCGTTGTCGCCGATCACGGCTTCCGTTGCAGGTGCCGCGGCGTCATCCCATGCGGCCACCGGTTTTTCCTGGATGGCGATCTGGCGCACCAGCACCACGCTCAGCAACACGCTGGCGGCCGCGGCCAGCGGAATGCGCCAGCGTGCGCTCCAGCCGGCATGCACCGGCCGGGCACGCACCTCGCGGCGCGCCGCCGCGAGTATGGCCTCGTCCAGCTGCGCCGGCGGTTCTTCCGCCGGCAACTGCCGCAACAGTGTGCGCAGGGATGCATCCTGCGGCAGGTCGTCGTGCGGCGCGCCGTTGTTGTTCATAACCACTCCGCCAGGCACTGGCGCAGGCGCGCGATCGCGTAGCGCACCCGGCTCTTCACCGTTTCCGGCCCGACGCCCGTGGCCTCGGCGATGTCGTTCAGACCCAGCTCCGACTCTTCCTTCATCAGGAACGCCTCGCGCTGTTCCGGCGGCAACGCATCCAGACAGCGACGCACGGCATCAGCCGTGCCCTGCTGCGTCCAGGCGCTGTCCGCCGATGCCGTGTCGCAAACCGGCTCCGGTGCGCCGTCGGCATCAAGCGACACCAGCAGGAAGCCGCGTTCGCGGCCCTGCCGGCGGAAGTGATCGACGATGCGCGAATGCGCGATGCGGTACAGGTAGGTTTTCAGCGTGGCGGTGGGCTGCCAGCGCTCACGCTGTTTCACCAGCGTCATCCACACGTCCTGGTACAACTCGTCGCCGGCGGCGCTGCTGCCGGCCTGCCGCACCAGGAAGCGGTACAGCGTGCCGCGATAGCGGCGATACAGGGTTTCGAAAGCCCGTGCATCGCCGCCCTGGAAAGCCAGCATGAGTTGTTCGTCGGTGGGCGAATCCGTCATGCCGGCTACCTTACCAGACTCACGAACCGCCCAGCGTTTTCGCCATACGCACCAGCCCGGTGAATTCGCCGCGGTAGCCGAATTCGTCCTTGCCGCGCGCACCGCTGGCCGTCTCCAGCACATCGTCGAAGGTCCAGCCGGCCGTGTACTTGCCGCCGCGCAGGATCTGGCCGAAGCCGGCCACCGCCGTGGCGAAGCGGAAGTCGTCGCCGGCCTGGGCGAACGATGCCTTCAACGCGCCACGTGTCACCGGCACGGTGACCAGCCTGCTGGCACTGCCGTGCGCTGCCTTGTAACGCAGTTTCACGAAGGCAACTTCCTGCGCGGCACTATCCGGCTGCGTGCGCGATACCGGCGCCGGTTTTTCCGCGCCGCCTGTGCCCGGCTTGCCGTAGCGCAGCGGATCGACATAGCGCAGCGGATCGGCGGCCGGTGTGCTGCCGGCCGGCGTGATTTCATACAGCGCGGTCACGGTCTGGCCTGCGCCCACGTCGCCGGCATCGACCTTGTCATTGTTGAAGTCCTCGCGCGCCAGCATGCGGTTCTCGTAGCCGATCAGCCGGTACTCGCCCACCACCTGCGGGTTGAACTCCACCTGCACCTTCACATCGCTGGCCACGGTCACCAGTGTCGAGCGCACCTGGTCGACCAGTACCTTGCGGCCTTCCTGCAACGTGTCGATGTAGGCGTAGCTGCCGTTGCCGGCGTCGGCCAGTTGCTCCATCAGCTGCTCGTTGTAGTTGCCGGTGCCGAAGCCCAGCGAGGAGAACTGCACGCCGGATTCGCGCTCGCGCTCCACCAGGTCCTTCAAGGCCTCGAAGTCGGTGAGGCCCACGTTGAAGTCGCCGTCGGTGGCGATCAGCACGCGGTTGATGCCGCCCTTGATGTAGCCGTCCTTCGCCATGCGGTAGGCAAGCCGGATGCCGGCCTCGCCGGCGGTGGAGCCGCCGGCGCTCAGGTTGTCGATGGCACGCCGGATCTTCTCGCGCTCGCTGCCGGCAGTCGGCTCCAGCACCACCGCTTCACGGCCGGCATACACCACCAGCGACACGCGGTCCTGCGTACGCAGCTGGTCCACCAGCAGCTTCAGCGAGGATTTCAGCAGCGGCAGCTTGGCCGGGTCGTCCATGGAGCCGGACACATCGACCAGGAACACGAGGTTGGCCGCCGGCACCGCTTTCATGTCGACCTGGTCGGCCTTCACCGACACGCGCAGCAGCCAGTGCTGCGGATTCCACGGCGCCGGCGCCAGTTCGGTGCCAACCAGGAACGGATGTTCCCGGGGCGTGCGGGCTTCATGCGCCGCAGGCGCATAGAAAGAGTCGTACGGGAAATAGTTGATCAGCTCCTCCACGCGCACCGCGTCCTGTGGCGGCAGCTGCCCCTGCGCCAGGAAACGCCGCACGTTGGAATAGCTGCCGGTGTCCACGTCGAGGCTGAAGGTGGACACCGGTTCATCGGCCACGCGTTTGACCGCGTTGTCATCCCGGTGCTGGTAGCGCTCGGTGTTGGCGGCATTCACCGGCGGCGGCGCGTAGTAATCGGCCTCGGCATGGATGGACGGTGCCGCCGGCATGGCCATGACGCCGGCCACGCTCGCCACCGATTTCCGGTGCGCGTATCCGGATGCCGCCATCCGCTGCGGCGCGGCGAGCCCGGCACCGGCATCGCGACGGGCCAGCTCTTCTTTCGCGGTCACGGGTTTTTGCGCCGGCGCGGGCTGCGCCACCGGCCGCTGTTCCGGTTCGGCCGTGCTGTCTTCCGGCGGCGCCAGCACGGTATCGATGACGACATCGCCACCGGTTGCCGTACCGGTGGTGCTGTTCTCGTGGGCGCAGGCCGCCAGGTTCAGGGCCAGGACCAGGGCGGTGAGGCGGACCGGCAGGCGGGTATCGGGGATTCGGCTGTTCATGCGTGGCTCCGTTCTGTGCAGGTTCGGGAAATGACCTGTGGTTGCAGGTACGGAGGGGTTAACGAAAGCCGCCGGCCGGTCGGGTTGAATCCGGCAGGAATTTTTTTGACTGCCCGGTCACCCCGGTCTGGTGGCCACGGCGCACGACCGTTCGGCGCACCGGCCAAAGCTGACTGCAGGGTCGATGCTAAAGTCGGTCGCCTTGCGGCCCTGCCGCCCGCCCTCTCCTGTCTTTCGCCGGATGGACCTGACGACTCCGATGCTGTCGCGCTGCGTATCTGCCCGTCTCGTCCGCGGCGCCCTGATGCTGGCCGCGCTGCTGGCGGCCGGTTGTTCGCCCTACAAGTTTGCCGGCGACCAGATCATGAAGCTGGGCAAGAAAGTCATCGTGCCGCACGAGCTGGCCGGTTCCGACCTGGGCATCGGTTGCCGTGCCGCCACCGCCTGGGCGGCACCGGGCATGGCCTTCGAACGGGTCGGCACCGACGTCAACCAGATGAGCGTGCTGCTGCTGGTCACCGCCGGTGTGTGCACCGAAGTCGACGCGGTCGAATACGAGCTGGCCTATCTGCGTGCCGCACACGCGCAAAACCCGCTGGCGGCACAGGATGCACGCGCCGAGCAGAAGCGCGCACACGCACTGGCGGCAAGACGCCAGTACGACGGTTATCTGCGCTTCATGAAGCACTACCGGAATCCGGCCGAAGGCAAATGCCCGAAGCTGCGCACGGACTTCGACGAGCTGGTGTTCCTGGTCGGGCTGCTCGGCGGCGTGCAGGCGGTGATCAACGACGCCCAGGCCAGCCAGACCGTCAACGTGCCGCGCGACATCGCGCCGCTGGTGGGTCACCTGTCCGAGTGCGTGGACAGCGACAAGTGGTGGGATCTGCCGCTGGCGGTGCGCGCGGCCATGTGGAGCATCCTGCCGATGCTGGCACCGCCGGATGTCGAACCGGCAAAAATCCTGGAAGAAGTTGCACACCGCGGCGAACGCGAAGGCGTGCGGCTGGGCCATGTGGTGTGGGCGATGTCGGCCTGGTCCGGCGGCGACAAGGCAACCACGCGGCGGGCGATCCGCGATTTCGCGCAGGCCGGCACGCGCTTCACGCCGAACCAGGAATACCGGATTCTCGACACCATCGCCGGCGAGATCATGCTGACGATTTCCGATCGCATGTGGACCGAGGCCGTCGGCCACCGCACACCCATGAACGGGCTCGGCACCTTCTGGGACGATACGCCGGCGATACTGCCGAACGTCGACGACCTGCTGTAAGCGTCCCGTTCAGACACGGCGCATTCACGCACACCCTGCCTGAAGACGCGTCTACAGCGAATAATCCAGCACGATTTTCCCGAAGTGGCCACCGCGCTGCATCAGCGCCAGCGCGTCTTTCGCCTGATCGAAGCGCAGCCGCTCGCCGATCACCGGCTTCAGTTTCGCCGCCGCGATTGCACGGTTCATCGCCGTGAAGTCTTCCTGCGAACCCACCGTGATGCCCTTCACCGTCGCATTCATCGCCATGATCTTCGCGGTCGGGATCACATCGGCAATGCCGGTGAGCACACCGATCATGCTGATGTGCCCGCCGATCTTCAGCGCGTTCAGCGACTGGTTGAACGTCCCCGAACCGCCGACTTCCACCACCAGGTCCACGCCTTCGCCACCGGCCAGCTCGCGGGCACGCTTGCCCCATTCCGGCGTGGTCCTGTAGTTGATCACGTGATCGGCGCCCATCGCCCGGGCACGCGCCAGTTTTTCGTCCGAGCTGGAGGTGATGATCGTTTCCGCACCCAGCAGCTTCGCGAACTGCAGTGCGAACAGCGACACGCCGCCGGTGCCCTGCAGCAGCACCCGCTGGCCGGCCTGCACGTTCGCTTCCACGGCCACCGCGCGCCACGCAGTCAGCGCCGCACAGGGCAGCGTTGCCGCTTCGGCATCGGTGAGATGCGCGGGCACCGGCATCACGCCGTCGGCCGGCAGGATGATGCAGTCGGCCAGGCAGCCGTCGAGATGTTCGCCCGGCACGTACGCCAGCCGCGCCCGCGTCGGCGCACCGGCCGGCCAGCGCGGGAAGAACGTGCTGCTCACGCGTTCGCCGGTCCGGCGCGCGCTGACGCCCGGGCCGACCGCGTCAATGGTGCCGGCCCCGTCCGACAGCGGAATGCACGGCAGCTTCATGCGCGGGTTGGCCATGCCCATCACGGTGGCCAGGTCGTGGAAATTGAGCGAGGCCGCCGCCAGCTTCACCCGCACCTCGCCGTGCCCGGGTTCGGGCAACGCACGCTCCGCCGGCACCAGGCCGTCGAGGCCGAAACGGGTGAGTTCGATGGCTTTCATGCGTTTCTCCGTGGTGACGGCCGGGGTGACAGCACAGGTGACCGGGCGGGCGACAGGGTAGTACCAAACCGTGACTGGCTGGTACTGTCATCGCCCTTGAGATTTCTCAAGGCCGGCAACCGCGGTCGCCGGCAGACTGCCGATGTCCCCCGATCCGCAGGAGCCGCCATGGCCACCGCCCCGCACGTTTCCGGACCCGGCACCGCCGAACCGCATTCGGCCGTGACCGTTTCCGGCTACCGCGTTCCCGTCACCTGGTACGGTGCGCCGTCGCCGCACGCGACCCTGCTGCTGATGGCCGCGCTGGGGGTGGCCGCCCGTTTCTATGCACCGCTGGCCCAGGCCCTGTGCGACGCCGGCCTCAACGTGGCGCTGGTGGAGCAACGCGGTCACGGCGACAGCGCACTGCGGCCATCACGCGGCACCGATTTCGGATTCCGCGAGGCACTGGTCGAGGACATTCCCGCCGTGATGGATTTCGCCGCTGCACGCGCGCCCGGCCTGCCGCTGTACCTGATGGGCCACAGTCTCGGCGGCCACTATTCCGCGATCACCGCCGGCCGTCTGCCGGAGCGCGTGGCCGGTGTGGTGCTCGCGGCCTGCGGCAGTCCGTGGACGGAAGCCTTTCCGGCGAAAACGCGCCGGCAGATACAGCTGCTGCTGACACTGATTCCGCTCACCGGCTTCCTGCTCGGCTATTACCCGGGCAACCGCATCGGCTTCGGCGGGCGTGAAGCGCGCACGCTGATGAGGGACTGGGCCACCGCGGCAAAAACCAACGCCTACCGCGCCACCGGCCTGGACGAGGATCTGGATGCGCAGATCGCGCGCTACGCCGGCCGCGTGCTGTCGCTGCGCATGGCCGACGACGACTTCGCGCCGGAAGCGGCCATGGCCGCGGTCACCGGCAAGTTCCGCTCGGCGCGGGTAACGAAACAGGTGCTCACCGAAGCCGACATCGGCGACCGCGCCGATCACTTCCGCTGGGCGCGCACGCCGCAGGCCACGGCGCACGCCGTGGCCGCGTGGACCCGCCGCGCGCCGGACTGACGGTTCGCCGGACTGGCCGGCTGCTGACGCACACCGGGGCGCGATCCGGTGCCGGCGCCGGTTGGTGCTGCCCCGGGCCGGGCCGGATCTGGCACCATGGCGCCCGTCACTGGCCCCTCATCCGGAGGGGGCACGATGCCGGGCTGCCGGGCGGGCCGATTGTTACATCTGGTCCGTACGCCCCGGCCACGCCGCCACAGGCCTTGGGTAAACTTGCCGGCCACACCGACACGGGCATGTTCCCGGCCGGATGGCGGCCGGTTCGCCGCCGGATCACCGCCCGTAACCGCAAACCTGCAAGAGCCTCCCCGATACGATGAAACGCTGGCTGGGCCTCGACAGTTTCCTGCTGTTCTTCCTGCGCAAACTGCTGTTCATCTGGGTGCGCACCCACCGTCTGCCACAGGATTTCTCCACCCTGGGCATCGACCCGAAGCGCCCCGTCGTCTACGCCCTGCAGGACAAGTCGCTGTCGAACCTGCTGGTGGTCGAACACGAATGCCTGAAGCTGGGCCTGCCCCAGCCCTCGCGCACCAGCGGCATCCGCGGCACGGGCGCCGACCGCGCCTTTTTCTGCCTCACCCGCAACGACGGCCTGTTCTTCGGCCGCTACCGGCTGCCCTACATTTCCCAGCGCATCGAACACCTGGTCGCCGCGGTGGAACGCGACAGCACGCTGGACGTGCAGATCGTGCCGGTGTCGGTTTACTGGGGCCGGCGTCCGGATCGCGAGAAATCACTGATCCGCATCCTGCTCTCCGACACCTGGTCGGCGTCGGGCATGATCAAGAAAATGTTCATGATCCTGATCAACGGCCGCCAGACCTACATACAGTTCAGCAAACCGGTGTCGCTGCGCGAACTGGTGGCCGAGCAACTGGGCGAGGAACGCACGTCGCGCAAGCTGGGCCGGGTGCTGCGCGTGCACTTCCGCCGCGAACGGGAAGCGATGATCGGCCCGGACCTGTCGCACCGCCGCACGCTGCTGGATGCACTGATCGCCGCACCGGCGGTCAAGGAAGCGATCCAGCAGGACGCGCGCGAGAAGGACATCACGGTCGAGGAAAGCACCGAGAAAGCCTGGGAGTACGCCAACGAGATCGCCTCCGACTACAGCCACACGGTGATCCGCTTCCTGGAAGTGGTGCTCACCTGGCTGTGGGAGCGGCTGTATGCCGGCGTCGAGGTCGGCCATGTCGGGCACCTGACCGACGTGGCGAAATCGCACGAGATCGTCTACGTGCCCTGCCACCGCTCGCACATCGACTACCTGCTGCTCTCCTACATCATCTACAAGCACGGCATGGTGCCGCCGCACATTGCCGCCGGCATCAACCTGAACATGCCGGTGGTGGGCCCCATCCTGCGCCGTGGCGGTGCCTTCTTCATGCGCCGCAGCTTCAAGGGCAACCCGCTGTACTCGGCCGTGTTCTACGAATACCTGCACTCGATGTTCGCCCGCGGTTTCGCCGTGGAGTACTTCATCGAGGGCGGCCGCTCGCGCACCGGCCGGCTGCTGCAGCCACGTGCCGGCATGCTGGCCATGACCGTACGCAGCTTCCTGCGCGACACCAGCAAGCCGATCGCCTTCGTGCCGGTGTACATCGGCTACGAACGCATCCTGGAAAGCGGCTCCTATGTGGAAGAGCTGCACGGCAAGCAGAAAAAGAAAGAGTCGCTGGGCGGTTTCTTCGAGACCGTCGCCCGCCTGTTCGGCCGTGCCGAGAAGCTGTCCGACCGCTTCGGCAAGGTGCACGTCAACTTCGGTGACCCGATCGATCTCGGGCCCTTCCTCGACACTTACGCGCCGGAGTGGCGCGAGGGCGGTTTCAGCGAGGAAGCCACCGCCTCCTGGCTGCCGCCGGTGGTGGAGAAGCTCGCGCGCACGGTCAACCGCCGCATCAACGACGCCGCCGACGTCAATCCGGTGAACCTGCTGAGCCTGGCGCTGCTGGCCACGCCCAAGCGGGTGATGGACGAGGATTCGCTGCGTACCCAGCTGGCGCTGTACCAGAAGCTGCTGGCCGATCTGCAGTACGGGCCGAACATCACCGTGACCGCCATGACGCCGGACGAGATGATCGCGCACGGCGAGAAGATGAAGATCCTGCAGCGCTACCGGCAGCCGCTGGGCGACCTGCTGTGGCTGGACGACGCCGCCTCGGTGACACTGACCTACTTCCGCAACAACGTGCTGCACCTGTTTGCCCTGCCGTCGCTGGTGGCCAACCTGCTGCTGCGCAACCGCACACTCAGCCGCGAACAGCTGGTTTCCATGGTCCGGCTGATCAACATCCCGCTGCGCGCGGAGCTGTTCCTGCAGCACGGGCCCCGCTCCGTGGTGCCCTACATCGACGCCGTGATCGCCGCCATGGAAAAGGCGGGTTTCATCGAGCACACCGAGGACGGGCGCCTGCAGGCACCGGTCACCGACACGCTGGAACACGCACAGATGAACGTGCTGGCCCAGACCATCCGGGAGACGCTGGAGCGCTACTACATCGTCATCTCGCTGGTGATGACCCATGCCGGCAACATCGACGAGGAACAGCTGGAGAAACTGTCGCAGCTGGTGGCCCAGCGCATGGCCATCCTCTACACCTTCAACTCGCCGGAGTTCTTCGATGCGCAGGTGATCAAGCGTTTCATCCGCACCATGAAGCGCGAGCAGCTGTTCGTCACCAATGCCGACGGCCGCATCGAATTCAGCGAGCCGCTGCGGCAGATCGAGGCCGACACCCGCCGCATCCTGTCGGCGGAGATCCGCCGCAACATCGCCCAGCACACGAAAGTGGACCCGGCCGCACTGCCGGCCCCGGAAAAGAAAAAACGCAAGTAAGACCGACCTCCAGGAAGCCCCCATGCGCACCGACGCCGAACGACTCAACCCGGAAATCGCCGCCCATGTGGCGGCCAACCGCTGGCTGTACTCGGCCGTGATCTACTTCGTGATCGCGGTCGGGCTCGGCGTGTTCATGGGTGCCAGCCACGACCACCGCCTGGCGGGCGTGCATGTGCACCTGAACCTGCTGGGCTGGGTATCCATGGCGCTGACCGGTTTCCTGTACCGCGCCTGGCCGCGTGCGGCGGTATCCCGGCTGGCACGCGTGCACTTCTGGCTGTACAGCCTGGCACTGCCGCCGATGATGGTGGCGCTGGGCCTGTACCTCACCGGCACCGCCGCGGCCGAACCGGTGCTGGGCATCTGCTCGGTGCTGGTGTTTGTCGCCGTGCTGCTGTTCGCGATCAACGTCGCCCGCCACTCCCGCTGAAAACCGCACCTTAGGGAACATTTAGGGTTTCCTTAGCGGACTTTTGGCAACGCCCCGGCCGCACACCGGCCAGCATCTCCGGCATCCCGCTGCACCGCGGCGGAATTGCCGGAGTTGCCATGTCCGCCCCGCTGCAGCGCGTCGATCTCTACACCCTGGTCCACAAGGGGCTGCGCGCCCGCCTCTGCAACCTGCTGGTGGCCGCCGGCCGCCTCGACCACAGCAGTGACGCCGCCGTGGCCCTGCTGCTGGCCGACCTGCGGGAAACGCTCGCCCTGCTCGCCCGCCACGCCGGACTGGAAGACCGGCACGTGCACACCGCCATGGAACGGCGACGCCCCGGCACCCGCCATGCCTGCGCCCGGGAACACGCCGTGCACCGGCGCGATCTCGAGGAACTGCTGACCCTGGCACTGCGTCTGGAACACCTGCCGGCACTGCGCCGGCAGGTGGCCGCCACGGAGCTCTACCAGGTGCTGGCCCGCACGGTTGCGCACCAGCTGGAACATCTGGCGCTGGAGGAAAGCGTCAACAACCGCGTGCTGTGGGACGCTTTCTCCGACGACGAGCTCCGCGCCATCGAACAGGCAATGGCCGCGGAACTGACACCGGACGAACACAGCATTTTTCTACGCACCCTGCTGCCGCATGTGACGCCGGCAGAACGCACCCGGCTGCTGTCCGGCATGCGGACCGGCATGCCCGCGGAGGCCTTCGCCGGCGTGCTGACGCTCGCGGCCCGCCTGCTGCCCGGCGACGACATGCGCAACCTCGAATCCGCGCTCGGCATCGAGCGCAGACCGGCCGACTACGTCGGCCTCGCCTGACGCGAACGCAAACCCTGTCCACCTTTCCGGGAGAAAACACCATGCAGAACGTACTCGCCGCCGGCACGATGCCGGCCCAGCACGACACCGCCCAGACCAGTGCACGCGCCGCCACACGGCGCTGGCTGAAGGTCTCCATCCTCTGGTTCGTGCTCGCCGTCAGCCTCGGCGTGTTCATGGGCGCCAGTCACGATCACCGGTTGATGGGCGTGCACGTGCACATCAACATGCTGGGCTGGGTGTCGCCGGCGCTGTTCGCCTTCGCGTACCAGTTCTTCCCCGCAGCCGCCACCACCCGGCTGGCCGGCGTGCAGTTCTGGCTGCACAACATCACGCTGCCGGTGATGATGGTCGCGCTCGCGTTCGTGCTGCTCGGGCACGAGGCGGAAGCCGGCCCGGTGCTGGGCATGACGTCGATGCTGATGTGGGCCAGCGTGCTGATGTTCGCCTTCAACGTGCTGCGCCAGCGCGACTGAGCCGGCTCAGCGGGCGTCGGCGTCCTGCAGCAGCAGGGGCCGGCGCACCGCCAGCCGGAACCGGCCACGGCCGGTCTTCTCGATACCCAGCGCGCTGTCGCGCTCGGCCAGCCGCTTCTGCAGCAGGATCAGCCGCGCCTCGAGGTTGTCGTCGACGTCCGGCAGCCGCAGGGAACGGTCCAGGCGCAGCTCGCGGTTGCTGAATTCGGTGCGCTGTTCCTGCACGTACAGGTTCAGCAGACGCCACAGGATGGCGCCGGCCACGCCCTTGATCAGGTAATCCTCGCCGAGGAACACGCTGTCGTTCTGCGCGTAGTGCCGCACCACCAGCGGTGCACCGCTGACCGCCGGCTTCACCGCACCCGGACGCACGTCGTCGTCCTGGTCGGCGGCATGCTGCAACGCCAGCGCCGCCTCGCCGAGCAGCGCGGCGATCGCCACCAGGGCGTCCTCGTCTTCCCAGCTGAAACGCTGCGGCTCCGGGCTTTCCACATGCAGCACGCCCAGCAACCGGTTGGCAGCCACGATGGGCACCGCCAGCTGGCTGTGCGGTTCCGGCAGGCCGGGGAACGGGATCGCGGTTTCCAGCAGGTCATCCATGCCGGCGCCGGCGATGTGCTCGCGGATGGCGCGGCCGTAGGCATATTCGGTGGTCATGTGCGCGATGCGGATCGGCGTGCGGTGCTGTGCCGCCACACCGATCACGCCACGGCCGAGCGGAAATTCCGAACCCACGCCCGACTGTGGATAGCCGCGGCTGGCCACGGTGTAGAGCCGCCCGGCATCGGCATACAGCACCATGGCGTGACCGATGCCGAGTTCGGCTTCCAGGCCGGACAGCGTGCGCTCCAGCAGCGTGGCCAGGTCGGTGCTGCCGACGATGCGCGGCACCAGCGCACGCACGGCCGTCATGCGGCTGCGCTGCGTCACCGGTTTCGGCGCCGCTTCCACGCCCGGCACGTGCTCGACGTCCAGGACCTGGTAGACATCGGAGCCCTGCAGGCGGAACACACCGCTCATGCCGGTGTGCGAGGCGATCGCCGCCAGCTTGGCCTTCATGGTCTCGAACAGCGCGCCTTCCCCTTCCGTGCGCCGGTACAGCAGCGCCAGCCGGTAGCGGGCCGAGGTTTCCGGATGGATCAGGAACAGGGTGGCCTGCGGGTTGGCCAGGATGTTCTCGCGCGTCTTGTTGAAGAACTGGAAGGTGAGCGCAACATGGCCGGGATCGACATAGTGCACCTGCGACACATAGGTGACATTGGGCACACCGTCGGTGTCGCAGGTGGCCAGCATGGAAGGTACCGCACCTTCGAAGCAGGGCCGGATCGCGTCCAGGCACACTTTCATGACGTGCCTCCGATGCGCGCGCCGGCACCGGGCCCCGGCGTCTGCGCATACACGGCCTCGACCGTGAAAGTGACCGCCACGCACTGCGCGGACGGCGCCACGCCGTGCAGCGCCAGCGCGAACTCGCGGGCATAGCCCAGCGGGATGATGTCGGCAGCAAAGGCCTGCGCGTGCTGTTCGATCAGTGCGGAATCGGTCGGCTGCAGCGCACCGGTGCGCGCGTCGCTGCCCTTGATCTGCAGCGTACGGTGCGTGCTGGGCAGGGAAAACACCGCCGCCACCTGACGCGTGGCGGCGATGTCGTTGAGCAGCTGGCGGGCGCCCTCGGCTTCCAGCAACAGGGTGACTTCGCGGCGATCGGCGGAGACACGGCAGCCGACCGCCTTCATCACCGACGGCACACGGCGGGCGTCGCGCGAAGACACCGTGATGGACACAGGGCCGCCGAGAAATCCGGCCTGTTCGGCAGTCAGCGGGCTGGCAGTCATGCGCGGGCGGCATCCGGACCGGTGCAGGAAGCGCCTATCCTGCCGCAGGCCACCGCCCGCGGCCAACCGGAACCGTCAGACCGGCGGCGGCGCCGGCAGGGTGCCGGGCTGCGCGGCCGGGCGGCGACCGCCACGCAGATAGATGCCGGACGGCACCGGCGGCCAGATCTCGCTCAGCAGCACCGAACGCGGGCCGCCGGTGACCATGCGCGCATGATGCCGGCGCAGCTCGCGCGGCTCCGACACACCGCAGGAATGCGCGATCACTTCCACCTCGTGCACGAGATGGCGGTGGAACTGGTAGACCCGTTCGGCCTTTTCCATCGGCACCAGTCCGCGCTGCAGGCGTGGATCGTGGGTGGTGATACCGGTGGGGCAGGTGTTCTTGTCGCACTGCATGGCCTGGATGCAGCCCAGCGCGAACATGTAACCGCGTGCCGACACGCAGAAATCCGCACCCAGTGTCAGCGCCCAGGCGACCATGTTGGGCGTGATCAGCTTGCCGGCGGCCACCACCCGAACCCGTTCGCGCAGGCCGTAGCCGCTCAGCAGGTCCACCATCATGGGCAGCGATTCGGCCAGATGCAGGCCGACATCGTCCATCAGCGCCATGGGCGCGGCGCCGGTACCGCCGTCGCCACTGTCGATGGAAATGTAATCCGGCGCCGACTCGATGCCGCGGCGATGGATTTCCAGGAAGAAATCGTCCAGCCAGTCGGAAGCGCCGATCACCAGCTTGATGCCCACCGGCTTGCCGGTAACCTCGCGCACGCGGGCGATGGCGTCGAGCAGCTCGCCGCTGCTGGCGATGTCCGGATGCCGGTTCGGACTGATCGAGGGTTCGCCCGCCGGGATGCCGCGCACGGCGGCGATTTCCGGCGTCACCTTGCCGCCGGGCAGGATGCCGCCCTTGCCCGGCTTGGCGCCCTGGCTGAGCTTGATCTCGAACATCTTCACCTGCGGATGCGCCGCCACCTCGCGCAGTTTTTCGTCGCTGAGGTTGCCCTGCGCGTCGCGCACGCCGTAGCGTGCAGTGCCGATCTGGAACACGATGTCGGCGCCGCCTTCCAGATGCCAGGGCGACAGACCGCCCTCGCCGGTGTTCATCCAGCAGCCCGCCTTCGCCGCGCCCTTCGACAGGGCCAGCACCGCCGGTTTCGACAGCGCGCCGAAACTCATGCCGGAAATGTTGTGCAGCGACTTCGCCAGATAGGGCTGGCGTGCATGCGGCCCGATCAGCATCGGCTGCGTTTCCGCCTTGCTGGTGTCCAGCGTCGGGTACGGCGCGTTGAGGAAGATCACCCGGCCCGGCGCCAGCATGCTCTTGGTGGAGCCGAACGGCACCAGCGTGGAGAGATCCTTCGCCGCGCGGTACACCCATGCACGTTGTGCACGATTGAACGGCAGCTCTTCGCGGTCCATCGCAAAGAAATACTGGCGGAAGAATTCGCCCATCCGCTCGAAGAAATAGCGGAAGCGGCCCAGCAGCGGATAGTTGCGGCGCACCGTGTGCGCCGTCTGGAAGAAACGGTCGTACACCCACATGGCGGCCAGCACGAGCACCAGTACCAGCAGGGCTGCGACCAGCGCCAGCAGGGCGACGTCGACCAGCGTTTCCAGCCACCTGTGCACCTGCGGTGACAGCATGTTGCCTCCCTGCGCATGCCGCCCCGGAACCGGGGCCCTGCGCCGGAGCATACGTCAGGCCGGGCGGACCTGTGCAGCGCCAGCGAAAACGCCGCCCGGAGGCGGCGTTTTCGCTATCGGCGGACCGTCCGCAGCGAGGCGTTGCGCGGTGGGCGCGCCTCAGGCGGGCGCCACGGCAAATCAGCGCTCCAGAATCGCCACCACGCCCTGGCCGCCGGCGGCGCAAACGGAAATCAGGACCCGGCCGGAGCCTTTCGCATCCAGCAGCTTCGCCGCGTTGGCGACGATGCGGCCGCCGGTGGCGGCAAACGGATGGCCGGCGGCCAGCGAGCTGCCCTTCACGTTCAGCTTGCTGCGGTCGATGCTGCCCAGTGCCTTCGACAGGCCCAGACGCTCCTTGCAGAACTTCTCGCTTTCCCAGGCTGCCAGCGTGGCCAGCACCTGCGAGGCGAAAGCTTCGTGGATTTCGTAGTAGTCGAAATCCTGCAGGCTCAGGCCATTGCGGGCCAGCATGCGCGGCACGGCATAGACCGGCGCCATCAGCAGGCCTTCCTTGTAGCCGCCACGGCCGGTGAAATCGACCGCCGCGGTTTCGGCATCCTTCAGGAACGCCAGCGGTTTCAGGCCTTTCTTGGCAGCCCATTCCTCGCTGGCCAGCAGCACGGCGGACGCGCCGTCGGTGAGCGGTGTGGAATTGGCGGCGGTCATGGTGCCGTCGGCACCGCCGAACACCGGCTTGAGCGTGGCGAGTTTCTCGATCTTCGAGTCACCGCGCATGTTGTTGTCTTTTTCCAGACCCTTGAACGGCGTGATCAGGTCTTTCTGCCAGCCGTCGGCATAGCTCTTCGCCAGATTCTGGTGGGAAGCCACGGCCAGTTCGTCCTGCGCCTGGCGGGCGATGTTCCACTCTTTCGCGGTGATGGCAGCGTGGTCACCCATGGCAAGGCCCGTGCGCGGCTCACCGTTCTTCGGGATGTCCGGCATGAACCAGGCAGTGCTCAGCAGGCCGAGCGCCTTCTTCGCCTTGTCGCCGTTGGTTTTCTGCGCGTTGATCACCATCAGCTTGCGGCGCAGCGAGTCATTGAGGCCGATCGGCGCGTCGGACGTGGTGTCGACACCGCCGGCGATGGCGGAATCCACCTGGCCCAGCGCAATCTTGTTGCCGACCAGGATGGCGGCCTCAAGGCCGGTACCGCAGGCCTGCTGCACGTCGTAGGCCGGGGTATGCGGATCCAGCGTGGTGTCGAGCACGGCTTCGCGCACCAGGTTGAAATCACGCGAGTGCTTCATCACCGCGCCGGCGGCCACTTCGCCCAGGCGCTCGCCCTTGAGCCTGTAGCGGTCGACCAGCCCCTGGATGGCCGCGGCCAGCATTTCCTGGTTGGAGACGCCGAGGTAGGCACCGTTGGAGCGGGCAAAGGGGATACGGTTGCCGCCGAGGATGGCGACGCGACGGACCTGCTGACTCATGGCGGTTCTCCGGTTGCAGTGCAGAAAGACGGAAATGGATCAGGAGGCGCATCTTACAGGCCGCCGGCCACAACAGATTTGCCGGCGTGACCGGACGCATGTCCGTCGGGTCAATACGTGACCCCGTAGTCACGACTTATGATGCGCGCCTTCCGGACGCCCGCGCGTCCGTTTCCACGGTTTTGCGATTGCCCCACCGTTGCGCCACCCCTCGCCCTTTTGCACTGCCGGAGACCCTGCCATGGACCGTTACACCTCGTTCGCCAATTCCGGCTTCGGCCGTTCGCTGCTGTCCTCGCTGGGCATGCCGACCCCGACCGCGCTGGAGCGCTTCAATCCGGAACAGACCGGCCTGATCAGCGGTGCCGTGCTGTTCGGTGCCACCGGCGACGGCAGCGTCGCGCGCGCCATCGGCAACGTGCTGAAAAGCGGCGCCGCGGAAACCTTCGTGTATGCGCAGGGCGGTGAGACTGCCGGCGCAGCCCTCGGCGGCAGTGCGAAAACCTGGGACGGCACGCAGGAATCGGAACAGAAATTCAAGGGCCTGGTGTTCGATGCCAGCGGCATCCGCAACACCACGGAACTGAAGGCACTGTGGACCTTCTTCCATCCGGTGGTGAAGAAGATGACCACCAATTCGCGCGTGATCGTGGTCGGCCGCCCGCCGGAACAATGCAGCGACCCGAAAGCCGCCACCGCGCAACGCGCGCTGGAAGGCCTGACCCGCTCGCTGGGCAAGGAAATCAAGCGCGGCGGCACCACCGCACTGGTCTATGTTGCCGAGGGCGCCGAAGCCAACCTCGACTCCACCCTGCGCTTCTTCCTGTCGCCGAAATCCGCCTACGTGAGCGCGCAGGTCGTGCGCATCGGCAAGGCCGACACGGTCAGCGTCGACGCCGCGAAACCGCTGGCGGGCAAGATTGCCCTGGTCACCGGCGCCAGCCGCGGCATCGGCGAAGCCATCGCCGGCGTGCTGGCGCGCGACGGTGCGCACGTGATCTGCCTGGACATCCCGCAGGCCGGCGCCGAGCTGAAAGCCGTGGCCGACCGCATCGGCGGCTCCACACTCGCCCTGGACATCACCGACCCGGCAGCGCCGGTCACCATCGCCGACTTCGTGAAGAAGACGCATGGCGGCCTGGACGTGATCGTGCACAACGCCGGCGTCACCCGCGACAAGATGCTGGGCAACATGCCGGACAAGTTCTGGGACATGGTGATCAACATCAACCTGTCGAGCGAAGAGCGCATCAACGATGCCCTGCTGGCCGCCGACGCCATCAAGGCCAACGGCCGCATCGTCTGCGTCAGCTCCATTTCCGGCATCGCCGGCAACCTGGGCCAGACCAACTATGCCGTCTCCAAGGCCGGCGTGATCGGCATGGTGCAGTCCATGGCGCCGGTGCTGAAGGCGAAGAACATCACCATCAACGCCGTGGCACCGGGCTTCATCGAAACCCAGATGACCGCCGCCATTCCGTTCACCATCCGCGAAGCCGGCCGCCGCATGAACTCCATGAGCCAGGGCGGCCTGCCGCTGGACGTGGCCGAGGCGATCGCCTGGTACAGCAATCCGGCCAGCAACGGCGTCACCGGCCAGGTCGTGCGCGTCTGTGGCCAGTCGCTCATCGGTGCCTGACCCGGGAAACGCAGCCACATCCGGAAAACGCAACAAATCCGGGAAACGCAACAACGCCGGGGGCCGCAATCGCGGCCCTCGTGCTTTAATGGCCGCCGAATTCGAAGAACAACGCGCGAGGAACGCCCCATGTCCGCAAAGTCACCCGCCAGATCCACCGCCGAGCGCCTGCTCGATGCCCACGTGGCCTTCATGATCGCGCAGCTGGAAAAAGAACCGCTGCGGCTGAACATCGAGGAAGAGCTTGACCATGCGCTGGCCGCCGCCGAGAAGATCACCCTGAACGAAGCGGTGACCCGCGACCAGATCAAGGACACGGTCAAGACCTATGCCGTCGACCTGGACCTGCACGGTGCCATTCCGGAACTGGTGGGCGACATTGCCCGCGCCATCTACAAGCACGGAATCCACGACCGCACCTCCCTCAACGATCTGGTCAGCGACAAGCAGTTCAGCGACCTTTTCGACCAGATCATGGAAATGAAGGAACTGCGCGAGAAGATCATCAAGCAGTCGATCGGCAACCCGCTGTACGGTGCGCTGGTGTCGGACGTGCTGTACAACGGCATCAAGGGCTATATCAACGACAACCCGCTGACCAAGAACAGCCAGGTCGCGGCCGGCGCACTGAAGCTCGGCAAGACCCTGCTGTCCAAGGCGTCGCCCGGGCTGGAGCAGTCGCTGGAAGACGGCATCAAGAAGTACATCTCCTCCAACATCAAGGCTTCCCAGCGCAGCACCGAGAAATTCATCCGGGCACGGCTGGAGGACGATTCGGTCAAGGAACGCGCGATCGACCTGTGGGACGAGCACAAGCACCGCAAGGTGGCCGAGTTCCGCGACTGGATTTCCGAACGCGATGTGGAAGAAGGCTTCGTCGCCGGTTACGAGTACTGGCGGCGCCTGCGCAAGACCGAGTACTACTGGACCATCATCGCCACCGGCATCGATGCTTTTTTCGACAAGTACGGCAACAGCTCGCTGCGCGAAATTCTCGACGAGGTCGGCGTGCACCGGGAGATGATGGTGGCCGAGGCGATGCGCTATGCACCGCCGGTCATCACCATGCTGAAGCAGAAAGGCCTGCTGGAGCCGCGCATCCGCCGGCAGCTGGAGAAGTTCTACCTCTCCGAAGAAGCACGGGGCATCCTCGGCGACTGAGCCGGGATGGCGGATCGACGGGGCCGTGCAGCCGCAGCCGCGCCTACACCAGACGCAGCCAGGCCAGGCCGAGCCCCACCGCCAGTCCCGCCAGATGCGACTCCCAGGAACTGCGCGCCGCTGTCGGCAGCGCGCCCCACAGGATGCCTGAATACAGCATCAGCAACCCGATGCTGATCGCGAGATACAGCAACTGCCCGGACAGGAACCCGTGCAGCGCCAGGAATCCGAACAATCCATAGACAAGCCCGCTGGCACCGATGTGCACCGCACGGCGTGCCAGCAGCCACACCAGCAGGCCACTGCCGAGGGCAATCGCCAGCACGACCCACCAGAATCCGGACGGAAACAGCTTGCCCAGCAGCAGCGACAGCACGCACAGCGGCAGCAGGTTGGCAAAAAAGTGGCCGAGGTTCTCGTGCAGCAATGGCGCCAGGAAAATGCCGGGAACCGAATCGGCATCGCGCGGCACGATGCCCAGCGCATTCAGTTTCCGGAAGGTGACCAGGTTGATCAGTTCGGCGGCGATCACCGCCAGCACCAGATACAACCCGGGGCCGGCGTGACCGGCGGCCCACTGCAGCTGTTCGGGGACGCTCACCGGCGCCCCGCGCTCACTCCGCGACCTGCCACTGCAACTCGCGGCCGGCCCAGAACGGCACGATCTCGCCACCGCCGAAGCTCAGCCGTTCCGGCACCGTCCAGGCTTCGCGTTTCAGCATGATCTTCTGCGTGTTGCGCGGCAGCCGGTAGAAGTCCGGGCCGAAGTGGCTGGCGAAGCCTTCCAGCCGGTCCAGCGCGCCGGCCTGATCGAAGAATTCCGCGTACAGCGGCAGGGCGGCCGGCGCCGAATAGCAGCCGGCACAGCCGCAGGCATTTTCCTTGGCATGGCGCGCGTGCGGCGCCGAGTCGGTGCCCAGGAAGAAGCGAGGATCGCCGCTCACCGCCACTTTCTGCAGCATTTCCTGGTGCGTGCGGCGCTTGAGCACCGGCAGGCAGTAGTTGTGCGGGCGCAGGCCGCCGGTGAACAGGTCATTGCGGTTCATCAGCAGGTGCTGCGGCGTGATGGTGGCGGCAATGCCGGCCCGGGCGCCCAGCACGAACTGCGCGGCATCGGCGGTGGTGATGTGTTCGAACACGATGCGCAGTGCCGGGAAACGTTCACTGACCGGCTGCAGGTGGCGTTCGATGAACACCTTCTCGCGATCGAACACATCGATCGCGGCCTCCGTCACCTCGCCATGGACCAGCAGCGGCAGGTCGACTTCCTGCATGGCTTCCAGCACCGGGAAGATTTTCTCCAGTGCCGTCACGCCGCCATGCGAATTGGTGGTGGCACCGGCCGGGTAGAGCTTGGCCGCCGTCAGGGTGCCATCGCGTTTACCGGCACGGATGTCGGCCGGGTCCGTGTGATCGGTCAGATACAGCACCATCAACGGCTCGAAGGAGACGTTGGCCGGCACGGCGGCGCGAATACGCGCCCGATACTCCCGGGCCAGCGCACTGGTGGTGACCGCGGGAACCAGATTCGGCATGCAGATGGCGCGGGCAAACACACGCGCCGTGGCGGGCACCACGTCCGCCAGCACCGTGCCGTCACGAAAATGCAGGTGCCAGTCGTCCGGGCGGGCGATGCTCAGGGTCTTGCCGGTCACAACATCACTCCGCGTTCTGTTTGCGTTTGCGGTACTCGACCGGCGTTTCGCCGACCCAGCGCTTGAACGCACGGTAGAAGGTACTCGGCTCGGAGAAGCCGGTGAGATAGACGATCTGGTCGATGGTCTCGTCGGTGCGCGCCAGCAGGCGCTTGGCCAGCCGGCAACGGAAGTCGGCCAGCACCTGGTTGAAGCTGGTGTCGGCCTCGGCCAGGCGCGTGCGCAAGGCACGCGGCTTGATGCCCAGCCGCGCCGCCACGTGTTCGAGACTGACTTCGCCGTCTTCCAGACTCTCGCCGATGATGCGCTTCACCTCGGCGACCAGGTCGCGGCGTTCCAGCTCGGCCACCCGCTCGCTGGCCACCTGTTCGTGCAGGCGCAGCAATTCCGGCTCGGCGTGCAGCGACGGCTTGGCCAGCACGAGACGGTCGAACCAGACACGGTTCTCTTCCGCACCGAGCTCCACCGGGCAGCCGAACACACGCTGGTACTCCGCCATGGGAGCGCCGTGCGTGTGCCGGAAGCTGATGCGCTCCGGCACGAAGGCACCCTCGGTGATGTGCTGGAAAAACCGCACCAGCCCGATGGCCACGCACTCGACCGTGTGCCGGGGCACGGTGCTGCCGGAGCCGTCGATGGAACCGAAAGAGAGATAGCAGGATGCCGGCGTGAGCTCGAGCCGGGAGTCGACCGCGTCCGACAGCAGCCGCTGGTATTTCTGGGCGCGCTTCAGGCCGTCGCCGAAGGTCGGGCTGGACAGGAACAGGTATTCCAGCACCTGGCCGCGGAACACCGGTATGTGCTCGCCCAGCAGCAGACCGCCGTTGGCGTTGCCGGTCACGTCCTCGACCGCGCGCCAGAACAGGTTGTGGCCGGCGTGCGGCGTGCGCAGGCTGGTGTCGTCAAGCTGGTTTGCAGCCATGCCGAGCCGGTTGAGCACGGCTTCGGCATCCACCCCGGCGCTGCGCATCGCCTGGTAGATCATCCGCAGCACGATGACGCCGTCGGTCAGTTCGCTCATCCGATCCCTTGCCGGTGCCCGTACGGGCCGAAGGAAGCACTACAAGGGGGCAATAGTAGTGATGTGTCGCCGCCACCGGCAACGATGACGGGCCGGCCGGCGACCGCTGCGCCGGGCATCCGTGCAGGGACTGTCAATGGAAGGCCGCGGCGGGCTGCCTATAATGGCCGCCCGACCGTGCAATCCGCCCGTGAATCCGTCGTACCGGAGTACCGCATGAACAGCCTGACCACGCGTGAACTGAACTCGCCGACCCCGACCCTGACGCTGTACCGCCGTGCGCTGCTGCGCCGGAAGACATCGGGCGAGAAGACGCTGCCGCGGCTGTCCCTGCTGATGCGCGGCCGCCGCGCCGATCCGCACCAGCTGGAGCTGTACAACCAGGCCTGCGGCTTCCTCACCGGCCGGGAAATGCCGGCGGTCTATCCGCACATCCTCGCGTTCCCGCTGCACATGGAGCTGATGACGTCCGAGGGCTTCCCGTTCCCGCTGCTCGGCCTGGTGCACATTTCCAACACCATTACCCGCCATCGCCCGCTGACCATCAACGAAGCGCTGGACATCCACTGCCGTTTCGGCGAGCTGGAGCCGCATGACAAGGGCACGGCATTCAGCGTGATCACGGAAGCCTCGGTACAGGGTCGCACGGTCTGGGAGAGCTCCAGCACCATGCTGTACCGCCATCCGGTGCCGGGTGGCGACCGGAAGGAAGCCGCGACGGAAGACGATCTGAAAGGCGCTGCCAGCGAACTCTGGAAGGTGTCTTCCGACATGGGCCGGCGCTACGCGGCGGCCTCCGGCGACCGCAATCCGATCCACCTGTGGCCGATCACGGCCAAGGCCTTCGGCTTCAAGCGTCACATCGTGCACGGCATGTGGACCAAGGCCCATGCGGTGGCCAGGCTGGCACCGCAGATCGGTGCCCGCCCGTTCACGGTGGCGGTCGGCTTCAAGTTGCCGGTATTCCTGCCGGCCGAGGTGAGCTTCATCCAGAAAAAGGACGCCGCCGGCATCCGCTTCGACGTACGCGACAAGGACGGCGTGAAACCGCACCTGAAAGGCGCGGTCAAGTTCCTGGATTGAGCGACACCACACCGGTCAGCGCCACCGGGCCTCGTGCCTGGAGGCGCTGCCGCCGTGCGCGGAAACGCTTACGAGGGGCGGCTGTGGCGTACGGTCGCCACCATGAACAGCGCGCCGTTCACGGTTTCGCCCAGTTCCTGGCCCAGCGTGCGCACGAATTCGTAGGTACGGTCGGCGCTGGCGCCCTGCTCCCGGCAATCGGCGGCGAAGCCGCCGATCACCCGGTGGAAACGCTCGACGCGGCGCGTACCCCAGTCGAAGCCGGCCACCAGCAGGCGGTTGGCGTTCATCAGTTCACCGGTGATGCGGTCAGGCGTGCTCATGGCGTCTTCTCCTTGTCCTTGCGGGCGGCAGCGGCCAGGCGGGCGCTCTCGACCATCTCGAACAGGTCGGTGGCCGCCTCGCCCAGTTCGCGGTTGATGCCGCGGATCAGGGTATAGATCGACTGCCGGTCGATCACATCCTCACCCTTGATCTCGCGCACATGCTGCGTGGCGTAGTCCGCAATCATGTTGTGGATACGCTCCAGGCGTTCGGTGCCGCTGTCCACCGCCACCTGCAGGCTGTCCTTCAGCGTCTCGATTTTTCCGATCATGGCCTCGCTCCCGTGGGCAGGATGTTCAGGCGGTGGCTGCTTCGACAGACCGCTTGCCTTTCGGCGGCAGGGCCAGCGCGAAAATGCGGCGCACCACGGTTCCGAACTGTTTCGTCATCGAGCCGGTGTTGTACGGCAGGCCGTACTTCCGGCACAGGGCACGGACTTCCGGCGCGATTTCCGCGTAACGGTGTGCCGGCAGGTCCGGGAACAGGTGATGCTCGATCTGGTGCGACAGGTTGCCGGTCATCACGTGCATCAGCTTGCCGCCTTCGATGTTGGCCGAGCCCAGCAACTGGCGCAGATACCACTGGCCGCGGGACTCCTGACGGGTTTCCTCTTCGGTGAAGATGGCCGTACCGTCCGGGAAGTGACCGCAGAAGATCACCGAGAACGCCCACACGTTGCGCACGATGTTGGCAGTGAAGTTGCCGGCCAGCACGGGCAGGAAGAACGGACCAGCCAGCGCCGGGAAAACCACATAGTCCTTCAGCACCTGCTTGCGCGCCTTCTTCCAGACCAGCTTGAGTTCAGCCAGTGCCTGCTCACGCGATTTTTCGCCGGACAGAACCTTTTCCGTTTCGATGTCGTGCAGGGCCACGCCCCACTCGAAGAACAGGGCCAGCGCCAGCGCATAGGCCGGGTTGCCGAGGTATTTCGGCTCCCAGGGCTGCTCTTCGGCCATGCGCAGGATGCCGTAGCCGACATCGCGGTCCTTGCCAACGATGTTGGTGAACGTGTGGTGCATGTAGTTGTGCGAGTGACGCCAGGTATCGCCCGGGCAGGTGGTGTCCCAGTCGTACTTGTTGCCGTTGAGGGCCGGATCCTTCATGAAGTCGTACTGGCCGTGCATCACGTTGTGACCGATCTCCATGTTCTCGAGGATCTTGGAGACGGAGAGCAGTGCGGTTCCGGCCAGCCAGGCCGGCGGCAGGACGCCGGCGAACAGCAGCGCACGGCCACCGATCTCGCAGCGGCGCTGGATCTTCATCATGCGGCGGATGTACTGCGCGTCGCGCTCGCCCAGATCGGCGATGGTTTTCTCGCGGATGGCGTCCAGCGCTTCGCCGAAGGCGTCGATGTCAGCCGGCGTCAGGTGCGGGAACATCGCACGGATGGTCGGGCTGACGTTATTGGTCCGGGTGAGCTGGGTGATGGCAGCGGTCATGGTCATGGCCTCCGTCGTGGATTCGTTGGTCAGATGTCGAGTGCGACGTCGCCCATCGGGACGCTGACGCACAACTGGATGTCATCGCCGGCTTCGGTCGACAGCTCGCCGGTAATCAGGTTCTTCGTCACGCCGCTCTTCTTGGTGCACTTGCAGCTCATGCAGATGCCCATGCGGCAGCCGGCTTCCGGTTTCAGACCGGCCGCTTCCGCCTGGTCCAGCAGCGAGCGGCCGTCGCTGACCACGAAGCGCTCGGCGCGTACGAAGCGGACTTCACCGCCAACGGCATCGGCCACGGCGGCCGGGGCAGCAGCGATGAAACGCTCGATGTGCAGCTTGTCTTCCAGTCCGCGGGTGGCGCATTCGGCACGGACGGCATCGATCAGCGCCTGCGGACCGCATACGAAGATCTCGGCAGCGGCCAGTTCCCCGGCCGGCACCAGCGCATCCAGGTGCGCGGCAGAAAAGTGACCGGTGAAATCATCGGCATCCGCTGCCGCGCGGGTCAGGGCGAAGCGGACCTCGACGTTCGGGTGCTTCTCGGCAATGTCGAGCAACTCCATGCCGAAGATCACGTCGTCGTAGGTCGGCGCGTAGTGCAGCACCGTGACGCGGCCGGCATAGTTCTCGTCAGCCAGTGTGCGCAGCATGGCCATGTTCGGCGTGATGCCGCTGCCGCCGCTGACCAGCACGATGCGGGCCGGCAGAGCACCCGACAGCGACGCTTCCGGCAGCACGTAGTCGCCTTCGGCCTGTGACAGCGTGACGACCATGCCCGGCGTCGCGGCCGCCGACAGCGGACCGGAGACCAGACCACCGGCAACGGTCTTGACCGTGATGTCGATCAGGCCGTCGTTGCGGCGGGCCGAGGAGGAAACCGAATAGCAGCGGCTGCGGCGCACACCGCCCAGGTCGGCAGCAATGCGTACATACTGGCCGGCGCGGGCACCCAGCCAGTTGCCGTTGGGGCGCAGGCGGATGGTGGTGGCATCGGCGGTTTCGCGGATGGTCGCCACCACTTCGGCGCGGACTTCGGACACCGACCACAGCGGGTTGAACAGTTCCAGATAGCGGTCGACACCGTGCGGGGTCGCCAGCGCGGCCACCAGGTCCGACGCCAGCAGGCGGCGCAGGCCTTTGGGCAGGTCGGCCTTGGGCAGGGAAGCGATCCGGGACATGGCACACCTCGCAGGTCGGCATCAGTGAACAAGTGTGCACAAGATACCCGGATCGTTATTTTAGTCAACACTTGTGCACTAAAAACATTTCATCCTTTACATATCAATAGGTTATGAGTTCAAATAGCCGACAATCCTGTACACAGAGCCGGCCTGCCCCCGGGGATCCGACATGAACCAGCCGACCGGCCCCCGCGAGGAAAAGAAGCAGAAGACCCGGCAGGCCCTGCTGGATGCCGCCCTGCTGCTGCTGGAGGGCGAGCAGAGCTTCGCCAGCCTCAGCCTGCGCGAAGTGACCCGCGAGGCCGGCATCGTGCCCACCGCCTTCTACCGGCACTTCGCCGACATGGATGAACTGGGGCTGGCCCTGGTCGACGAGTCCTTCCACACACTGCGCCAGATGATGCGGGCGGCCCGCAGCGGCCAGTTGCCGGCCGAGCAGCTGATCCGGCGCTCGGTCACCGTGTTCGTGGCGCATGTCCGCGCCAACTCGCGCTACTTCCAGTTCCTGCTGCGTGAACGTGCCGGCGGCCGCAACGCGCTGCGCAACGCAATCCGCACGGAAATCCGCCTGTTCGTCAGCGAACTGGCCACCGACCTGGCGCGCTTCCCCGCCCTGAACACCTGGTCCACCGAAGACCTGCAGATGATGGCGGGATTGCTGGTGGCCACGATGATGAACGGCGTGCTGGACATCCTCGACCTGCCGGCCGGACGGCCGGAGGACGAACTGGCCACCATCGAGCTGCTGGAGAAGCAGATGCGGCTGGTGATCCTCGGTGCCGGCCAGTGGAAAAGCGGCAAGACCTGAGCCGTCAGGCCTCGGCATCCACACCCAGCAATTCGCCCAGCGGTCGTGGCTTGCCCACGCCGTAACCCTGCGCGTAATCGACGCCGAATCCGCGCAGCACAGTCACCAGCGCATCGTTCTCGACGAACTCGGCAATGGTTTTCAGCTGCATCGTGCGCGCCACTTCCGCGGTCGCCTTCACCACCGCCTGGTCGAAGGACGAGCTTTCCAGCGTCTTGATGAAACCACCGTCGATCTTCAGGTAATCGAACGGGAAGGACTTCAGATAGTCGAAGGTGGCGAGACCGGTGCCAAAATCGTCCAGCGAAACACTGGCGCCGAACTCGCGCAGGCTTTCGATCAGCCGCCGGGCATGCTCACGGCTGGCAATGGCCTGGCTCTCGGTGATCTCGAAGCACAGCTTCTGCGGCGCGATGCCGTATTTCTGCACGGTCTGCCGGATCCACGGCGACAGCGCCGGATCGCTGACCGACCAGCCGGTGAGATTGATCGCGCACTTGGCAAGCTTTGCCGTGGCTTGCGGCTGTGCGGCCAGGAATGCCAGCAGCCGCTCGATCACATAACGGTCGATGGCGCCGGTCAGCTGCGCGCGCTCCGCGGCAGGCAGAAAATGCCCGGGCGGCAGGATACTGCCGTCACGCTCGCGCAGGCGCAGCAGGATCTCGCAGTGCAGCCCGTCATCAGCACCGCTCAGCGGCACGATGGGCTGTGCATACAACACGAAACGCTGTTCCTGCAGCGCCGCCTTCACCTGTTCCTGCCGCCGGACCAGATCGCGACGCTCGGCCACCAGGTCTCGCTCGCCGGAGGCCACCTCAATGCGCACGCCGGTGCGCGTGGATGCCATCGCCAGTGCCAGGTTGGCCGCGAGCAGCACTTCCTCCACGTCGCGATCGCCCACCGGCACCACGGCGATGGTCGGGCGCAATGCGACCACGTCGTGTTCGCCGCGGAACAGCCGGTTGTCGAGCGTGTCGTAGAACGACTGCGCGATGCGACGACCACCCGCAGCGTCCTCGCCCGGCAACAGGATGGCGAAGCGCCCGCGGTCCAGTCGCATCGCCTCGTTGCCGTAACGCTGCGGCAGGTCACGCGCCAGCCCGGTTTCCAGTTCTTCCGTGGCAGCGGCGCCGAGCAGGTCGGCAACGCTGCTGATGTCCTCGATGCGCGCCATCATCAGGCAGGCCTGCTGCCCCTGCAGCAGCGCCAGCCGTTCACGCAATGCCCGTTCGTTGCCGAGGCCGGTCAGCACGTCGCGGCGGGCAAGATCGCGCTCGCGCTGCAGCATCTCGTTGCGCTCCACCGACACCGCGTTCAGCAGCTGTGCCAGCACGGTGAGGCCGGCGATCCGCAGCACCAGCTCAAGCACGTCACGGTTGGAATCCATCGGCCCGGCGCTCAGGGCCACGGCCAGCATGGTGGACATCAGCAACAGCACGGCCAGATGCAGGAAGGCCGGTCGCGCCCGCATGGCCGGCCAGGCGATCAGCAGGCCGGCCAGCAGCACGACCACATCACGGATGTCGCTGCGCACGAACAGGGTGAGCCCGAACACCGCCAGTGACACCAGCAGCCAGCGGACTGCCAGCTCGCGGTCCGGCCACAAGGCGGCGAAGCCGTCACGTGCCAGCGTGCGCGTGAGCAGGCCGAACAGCAGCGCCCCCATCGATTCGGAAACCCAGAAGGCGAAGAACAGTTCGCCGAAGGCCATGTCGCGGTACAGGCCGGCCCAGTGGAAACCGGCAGCACCGACCAGCGCACTGACCGTGGCGCCGGCACCGACGCCGGCCACATAGAAACGGGCAATGCGCCCGAGGGCACCGCGACCCAGACCCGCCAGCCCGCGGAAGACGAGCACGCCGGCCGCCGTGCCGGCCGCGATTTCCAGCGAGGCCACGGGTACCAGCAGCAGGCTCTGGCCCGTGGCCACGACCCAGACCGCGAACCCGGCCAGCACCGCCAGCAGCCCGGACCCGCCGCGCGCCAGCACCAGGCCCAGGGCAAGTCCCAGCGGCGGCCACACCAGCGAGGCGTCACCGGTGGCCGACACCCAGCGGGACAGACCGATGGCCAGGGCCGTGCCGGTCGCGGCCAGCAGGAACTGCCATGCATTCATGCCCTGCACCGCTTTTTCTTCGCCCATGCCACCCCCGCCCGCCGAACCTGCATCTTCGCCGGCCCGGGCCGGGCCGGCCACCGGCAACGGCGTGCATCCGTCAGCCCCTGCGACCGGCGATTCCACCGGTCACGGCCGATCAGTACACTGTGCGCCGCTTTCGACCCGCCCAGCCGGAAACCCGCCATGAAACCGATGAATCCCGCTCCGCACATTGCCAGCTTCATTTTCCTCAGCCGCTGGCTGCAGGCGCCGCTCTATCTCGGCCTGATCGTGGCGCAGGGCGTGTATGTGGTGAAGTTCATGCAGGAGCTGGCGCACCTGGTGACCGGCTTCAACACGCTGTCCCACACCGACATCCTGCTGCTGGTGCTTGGCCTGATCGACGTGGTGATGATCGCCAACCTGCTGATCATGGTGATACTCGGCGGCTACGAGATCTTCGTTTCACGCCTGCACATCGACAAGCATCCCGACCAGCCCGACTGGCTGAACCATGTCGATGCCGGCATGCTGAAAGTGAAACTGGCGATGAGCCTGATCGGCATTTCTTCCATTCACCTGCTGCGTTCCTTCATCGACGCCGGCAACCTCAGCGAGCACCAGCTGAAGTGGGAAGTGATCATCCACTGCGTGCTGGTCGGCTCCGCCGTGTTCCTTGCAGTGACCGACCGCATGATGATGGTGCTGGGTCACTCCCGCCCCACCGGCAACGGCGCTCACTCGGGCAACGCCACACACTGATGCGCTGACGGCGCGCGGTCCGCTATCGCAGGGGCCGCGGCAGGGTTGCCGATTCCAGGCGGCAGCTGCGCAGTTCGCAGCGTATGACGTGGCGGCGGTTGTCGCAGGCCGCCACGTACAGTTCCTGCGATTCGGTTTCTTCCAGCTGGACCAGTACCGGATTGCGGCACTGGCGTGACGCCAGCAGTTTTTCCGCCTGCAACAGCGACGTACCGGTGCGATAGCCCGCCACCCGCTCGCGACCGCTGACCGGCACGGCCAGCGCCGCAGCATCGAACACCGCTGCCGTGGCACCGCCGGAACCGCCCAGGCCTTCCCGGCGCAGGGCCGCCATGGCCGGCGTGTCGAGGGCGATGTCCTGGCCGCTGTCGTCATAGCGCGCCAGCTCGAAACTGCAGATGCGTGCCTGCCCGGCAGCATCGCGGGCGGCAGCGCCCGGTGCACCGCGCACGGCCTGCCCGGCAGCATGCAGGGCATCGACACGCAGGCCGACGGCAGGCAGGACCGACAGTTCGGCAGCGAGCGGCGCCAGCGGCGTACGGGCCAGGGCAGCGGCATCGGCCGCCAGCGCGGCACGGTAACGGGCATCGGCTGCGCTGAGCAGCGAGGCCTGCCGCCCGCGCCAGTCGGCTTCCAGCACGGCAACCCGGCCGCGCCAGTCATCGTCGATGGCGGAACAGATCCGGCCGAACGCTTCCAGCCGCAGCGACGCAGCCAGCACCTGCGCAACGGCCGTGTCGTATTCCTGCGCCGTGATGGCCGGCGGGACGGCAGCGCACCCGGACAACACAGCCACGGCCGCCGCTGCCACCACCATACGCCATGCCATGCCTGTCACCGTTGCGTCCTGCCCTGCCGACTGCGCGGGAGCAACAGCCTACAGGATGCGACAGTCCTCGGCGAAATCCGGACGCGGCCCGCGCGGATGCGCCGAGCCCGGCACGCCGTAACCGATGTTGATCAGGAAGTTGGATCTGACCGCCGTGCCGGCAAAAAATGCCTCGTCCACCTTCGCGTTGTCGAAACCGGACATGGGGCCGCAGTCCAGGCCCAGGGCACGCGCCGCCATGATGACGTAGGCACCCTGCAGCGTGGCGTTGCGGAAGGCCGTGGTCTCGGCCAGCTTCGCATTGCCCGCGAACAGATCCCGGGCGCCGGGAAAGGACGGAAACAGGCGCGGCATTCTTTCGAAGAACGCGTAATCGGTGGCGACCACGATGGTCGCCGGAGCGGCCATCGTTTTCGCCAGGTTGCCTTCGGACAGCGCCGGTTTCAGTTTTTCCTTCGCCGCTGCCGATTTCACGAACACCAGCCGCATCGGCAGACCGTTCATGCTGGTCGGGCCCCACTTCGCGAGATCCCAGATCGCCCGCAGCTGCTCGTCGGTCACGGGCTCGTCCCGGAATTTTCCGGTGGTGCGCGCTTCCGTGAACAGCTGGCGCAGGCTTTTGTCGTCGAGCGGTGCGTTCATGACGGTCTCCGGTGTTGCGGCCGTTACTGCTTCAGGTTCACGCTTTTTTCAGTTTCGCATCCAGGCTCCAGGCACCGGCGCCGTGTGCCGCCAGGAACAGGAAGCCGCCACCGAGTGCCAGGTTCTTCATGAACATGATCTGCTGCGCGGCATCGGCCGGATTGTGGAACAGGATGCCGGACAGGATCGAGAAACCGGCCAGGGCGATCGCGGCGATGCGGGTCTGGAAGCCGAGGATGATGGCCAGGCCGCCACCCAGCTCGGTGAGGATCACCAGCGGCAACAGTTCGCCCGGCACGCCCTGGCTGGCCATGTAGCCGGCCGTCCCTTCATAGCTGCCGATCTTGCTGTAACCCGCCATCACGAAAATGACGGAAATCAGGATGCGGCCGGCCAGGTCGAGCGGAGCCGCGAAGCGGTTGAAAAGATTGTCGAGCATGTCGTTCTCCTTGTTGTCGATGGTGTGGGGTATTGCGTGGTATTGCCGTGAAACTGTCCGGCTGCCGGTCAATTGCGTTCGGTAACCGGCGGCAGATCGAAAAACAGGAACTCGCTGTGCTCGCCGGCAGACACCTGCGGCTGCGCCTCGTCGCGGATCGCCAGGCCGTCACCGGCTGCCAGCGCATGACCACCGCTCACGCTGAGCCGGCCGCGCACCATGTGCAGGTATCCGATGCGTCCCGGCGCCAGCGGCAAGGCCAGCGTGTCACCGGCAGCCAGCACACCGCGGTGGATGCGCACGTTCTGGCGCACCGTCAGCGACCCTTCGGCACCGTCCGGCGATGCCACCAGCTGCAGGCCGGCCACGCGTTCGAAGCGTTTCTGTTCATAGCCCGGCGCACCGCCGAGCACATCCGGCAGGATCCAGATCTGCAGGAATTTCAGCGTGTCGTTCCGCGAAGCGTTGAATTCGCTGTGATAGATGCCGCTGCCGGCGTGCATCAGCTGGAATTCGCCGGCCGGGACCTGCTCGCGGTTGCCGGTGGAATCCTCGTGGGCGATGGTGCCGTCGATCACGTAGGTCAGGATTTCCATGTCACGGTGGCCGTGGCTGCCGAAGCCGGCACCCGGGGTCACCGTGTCGTCGTTGATCACCCGCAGCGCCGAAACGCCGAGGTGGCGCGGATCAAAGTAGTCACCAAAGGAAAAACTGTGCCGGCTGTCCAGCCAGGCCAGACGGGTCTGGCCCCGGTCTTCGGCGGCGCGTACCTGGTACATGGCGGGCTCCTCGGGGGTGGTTGTTCGGGGTACGGGGCCAAGATAGGAGTTGGCCCGGCGGGCTGAAATCGCTAATTTCAGAGGATCTTGTTCAGCGGATTCGAACATGCAGCCCGTCACCCTCGACGCCCTGCGCGTACTGGACGCCATCGACCGGCGCGGCAGCTTTGCCGCCGCGGCCCAGGAACTGCACCGGGTCACGTCGGCCGTCTCCTATGCCATCCAGAAACTGGAAGACGACATGGGCGTGGTGCTGTTCGACCGCGACGGTCACCGGGCAAAGCTCACACCGGTCGGCCGGCTGGTGCTGGAGCGCGGCCGCGAACTGCTGGCGGCAGCCGATCGCCTGGCGCTGGATGCACGCGAGCTGCACGACGGCTGGGAAACCGAATTGCGCATCGCCTTCGACAACGTGCGGGATGTCGACGTGCTGTTCCCGTTGCTGGCGGAATTCCAGCGTGTGCGTCCGGCCACCAGCGTGCGGCTGATGGACGAAGTCATGGGCGGCGCCTGGGAAGCACTGGAAACCGATCGCGCGGACATTGTCGTGGCCGGTCTGGTGGCCTCGTCGCCGCCGGCAGGCATCCGGGTGGAAACACTCGGCACGATTCCGTTCCTGATGGCCGCCGCGCCCGGCCATCCGGTGACGCGTGAACGGCAACCGCTGGAAGACGACGTGCTGCGCCGTTACCCGGTCATTGCCGTGGCTGATTCCTCGCGCGTGCGCCCGCCGCTGACCGTCGGCCTGCTGGCGCGCCAGACAACCCTCACGGTGTCGGATTTCCGCGCCAAGGAGCAGGCGCTGATGGCCGGGCTCGGCATCGGGACACTGCCGGAAAACCGGCTGGCACCGCTGGTGGCGGCCGGCAGGCTGGTGGTGTTGCGCACGGCGAGCCTGCGTGAACCCGGCAACTTTGTCATGGCCTGGAAAGGCAGCGGTGGCGGCCGTGCACGGCGCTGGTTTCTGGAACGCATTCCGGATGCCTGGTCCGTGACCGATCAGTCACGCAATGTTTCGTGAGCAGAGGCTGAGCGCCAAGGCTTGGAGGCCCGACAAGCCGCCCGTATAGTGCGAAAAAACGTCGGTCCGCCGTGCCCGGCAACCGCGATAACAACAAAGAACACTCGATGGAGCCTTCGAATGGCAGTCCCCGCTCGCTCCCGCTGGCACGCGCTTTCCCTCCCGGTCTCCCTCCTGCTGCTTCTTTCCCTGGTCAGTCCTGCCCACGCTGCGCCGGCCGGTGCACGGCCGGCCGGCATCGGCACGGACACCGAGACCGTCGAGGAAGGCGAAGCCGAGTTCGATGAAATCGAGGCCCTGAAGGCCAAGGCCGCCCAGGAAGGCGACTGGGGGCAGTCCAAGGAAGACGAGGTCAAGGTCAACGAACGCATCTTCACCAAGACCTGGAACAAGGCCCCGTTCGGTTCCGACGCCTTCGACATGACACCGGAACAGATCCAGGCGAACTGGGGCGACATCATGCGCGCCATCCGCGTGCCCTATCCGTCGCCGGAATACCTGCGCACCCGTTCCGAACGTTTCCCGGTGTTCAAGCAGAGCGTCCCGAATTTCAACGGTGACTACGAAGAACTGTCCCGCAACGTCATCAATGTCTGGCGGCTGTTCTTCCGCGGCGACTTCCAGGAAGCCGAGCGCGAGGGCGACAAGTACGGCGTGGCCGGCATGATCCCGGGCAAGGTCTCGCAGATGATCTATGCGGTCTATCTGGAGCCGAACCTGGCCGACAAGCACATGCTGCTGCAGGACGTGGCCAACACCGTGCGTGAGTACAGCACGGCCGTCGACCAGATGAAAAAGGAAAAGCAGTTCCAGGCCGACTACATCATCCTGCGCGTGGGCTACTCCTACTCGATCGGCCGCATCGCCGAGGACGTGCCCATCCCGGTTGCCATCGGCCGCAACTACGTGTTCAAGCTGCTGGGCGCCACCAACGACATCCTTGAACTCGATCCGGACAACCCGCTGGGCCTGGCCTTCCGCGCCGGCATCGACGCCAACGTGGTGCGCAAGGTCGGCAAGGCCACCGGCCGGGTTACCTTCGGTGCCAAGCAGACCAACGTGAAGAGCTACTTCGACCGCGTGCTGAAGGACGTCCCGGACTGGGCCATCCTGCGCTACGAATATGCCAACGCCCTGCTGTACATGGACAAGAAGCGCCAGATCGACGAAGCACTGGCCCAGTTCCAGGAGGCCAGCAAGGCGCGCCCGCGTATCGCCATGGAAGCACTGGACGCCATGTACGCCGCCAAGCGCCGCAAGGAAGTCGAGGCCCTGTCCCGCTGGTCCGGCAGCTTCCGCTCGTTCGAACGCAAGCGCCTGAAATACCAGAAGGACAACAACATCAACCTGTACTGCGTACTGCCGAAGGTCTGCCCGGCGTATATCATCCAGTAAGCCGGCCCGGCGCGGGTCTGCGTCTGGAGACCCGCACGCCGTGAGCCGCTTCCTTGCCTACCTGAGCCGCCTGCGCCACATCGTGCGCTGGGGGCTCAAGCGCAACACCGCACCGGAAAATGTCGTCGAACACAGCTGGGAAGTGGCGGTCATCGCCCACCTGCTGGCCAATGTCCGCAACACCTACTTCGGCGACCGGCTCGACGCCAATGCCGTCGCGGCCGCTGCCCTGTTCCACGACGCCAGCGAAGTGCTGACCGGTGACATGCCGTCGCCGGTGAAATACCACTCTCCGGAAATCACCCGCGCCTACAAGGCCATCGAACACCGGGCCCAGCTGGAACTCTGGCGGCAACTGCCGCCGGAACTGCAACCGGCCTACCGGCCGCTGCTGCTGGATGACGACCTGCCGGCCGCACACCACGAACTGATCAAGATCGCTGATACGCTGTCCGCGCTGCTGAAGTGCCGCCACGAGATGCGCGCCGGCAACCACGAGTTCGCGACCGCCCTGGCCGATATCGCCATGCGGGCGGAGAAGCTGGCGGAAACGCGTCCGGAAGTGCGCTGGTTCCTCGACAACTGCGAACCGGCCTTCGACATGACCCTGGACGAATTGCTGGCGAAACGCTGAAACCCGGCGTTGCCTGCTGTCGCAGGCGCGGCTTTCATGCTCTCAGGCGGGACTCTTTATTCCCGCAGGCGCGCCTCTTATGCGCGCAAGCGCGATTGCGGCGGAAACTGCGCGCGCAGGAATTCCATCTGGTCTCCGAGGATGCGCCGGCTGTTCACCAGCGCCAGATACTCGGCCATGTTCGGCGTGTAGGGCAGTGCCAGCAGCTCCAGGCCACACTCGTCCAGGGTCCGGCTGCCCTTGTGCTGGTTGCAGCGACGGCAGGCCGTGATCACGTTCAGCCAGGTGTCCTTGCCGCCACGCGAACGCGGATGGATGTGGTCGCGGGTCAGGTCACGGTCGTAGAACTGCTTGCCGCAGTACAGGCAGATGTTCTGGTCGCGACGGAACAGGGAGCTGTTGGTCAGCGGCGGCACCGTGCGGTAGGGAGCAAGCAGACGCCCTTCGCAGGCGATGATGCTGTGCACCTCCACCAGCGACTGCAGGCCGGTGATACGGGAGTGCCCGCCGCGGATGCGGTAGACCACGTCGCCGAGCGTCCAGCCGATCAGGTCCCGCGCATAGAGGCAGACGGCCTGCTCCCAGTCGAGCCATTCGACCGGTTGTCCCGCCATATCGACCCTCAGGATGCGCGCGGACATCGCCGTTTACCGCCCTGCGTTAACATACCTGCACGAAAAATCGCCCCGAGCATAACCGCGGCCCGTGACGGCTGCCAACTCGCCGGAATCCGGATCATGCCATCGCCTCTGGACCGCGCCACCGAACTGCTGGGTACCGGCCGCCGCTTCCTGCGCAATGCCGTGCAGCGGCGTGCCAACCCGCACAAGTTCATCGAGAACAACCTCACGCCGCACGGCGAGATCCTGCGTGACGGCCTGCTCACGGTCCGGCACTACCCGCGGCTGGCCAATCCTTCGATTGCAGTGGAGGGCACCACGGTCCCGGTCAGTGGCCGGCAGCACCGGCTGCCGCTGGTGCTGGTACCACCCCTGGGCGTGCACGCCTGGGTGTTCGACCTGCTGCGCGAACGCAGCATGGTCCGCTACTTCCTGGCACGCGGTTTCGACGTCTACCTGATCGACTGGGGTGCGCCCGGTGCCAACGATCACGACCTCGCGCTCGACACGTACGTGAATCGCTGGTTCCCGCAGGCGCTGGCCGCCATCCGCCGGCACAGCGGCCGGGACGATCTGTCCCTGCTCGGCTACTGCATGGGCGGCCTGCTGTCGCTGATGTACCTGGCCGCCAGCGGCGATCGCCACGTACGCAATCTCGCCACCATCGCCAGCCCCATCGACATCCACGCCGGCGGTACCCGCGGCCGCGTACTGGAGGCGATCAGCAAACCGGCCATGGCGGTGCACGAGCGGCTGGGCATCCGGCTGGATTTCTTCGCCAACCGCCATCGTTTCCACGTACCCGGCTGGATGCTGGCACTGGCGTTCCGCGCCACCAATCCGCCCGGCACGGTACGCGCCTACATCGACATGGTGCGCAACCTGGCCGACACCGAATACATCACCGAGTACATGAGCATGGGCCAGTGGTTCACGGACATGCCCTACTACCCCGGCGGCGTGGTGCAGGACATGGCGGAAAAATTCGCGATCGCCAACCGCATGGCCGGCGGTCACATGGTGATCGGCGAAGCCGAACTCGACTTCGCCCGCATCGACTGCAACCTGATTGCCCTTGCCGGCGACAACGACCGCATCGTCGGCGTGGATGCCGCCAGGAAAATCCTCGACATCGTCGGCAGCCACGACAAGCAGTTCCTGGTCGGCCCCGGCGGCCATGCCGGCGTGTTTGCCGGCAGCCGTGCACCGGCGGAGGTCTGGCAACCGATCGCCGACTGGCTCAGCCCGCGCTCGGACTGAGCCCGTCGCCGAACAGGCGCATCAGCAGGTCATCCAGGTCGCCGGCGCGTACCGGCTTCGGCAGGTGCGCATCCATGCCGGCGGCCAGGCATTCGGCGCGATGTTCCGGCAGGGCGTCCGCCGTCACCGCCACGATCGGCACCCGGCCGCGACGCCGGCGCGCTTCTTCCTCGCGCACGCGCCGGGTCGCCTCCATGCCGTCCAGGCCCGGCAGGTTGCGGTCCATGAACAGCACGTCGTAGTCGCGCGCGCAGGCATAACGCATGGCTTCCTCGCCGGTGGCGACCATGTCCACTTCCAGGCCACGCCGCTCCAGCAGCCCGCGCAACACCAGCTGGTTCACCGGATTGTCCTCGCACACCAGGGCACGCCGGCCACGCCAGTGGTTCTCCGGCACGCCGTCGCGCGCCTCGCCCGGCAACTGCACCGGCTGCAGCGGCAAGGACACGGTGAAGGTGCTGCCTTCGCCGATCCGGCTTTCCAGCGTGATATCGCCACCCATCAGCCTCGCCAGATCGCGGGCAATCGTGAGCCCGAGACCGGTACCGCCCCGGCCGCGCGCACCGCGGCCTCCCACCTGGTGGAAACTGTCGAACACCGCCTGCTGTTGCCCCGCCGGAATGCCGATGCCGGTATCACGCACACGCAACAGCAGGCGCCGGCCGTCCGAGGAGGACTGTGCCAGCAGCGTCACCGAACCGTGGTCGGTGAACTTGACGGCGTTGCTCACCAGATTGAGCAGCATCTGCCGCAGGCGGACCGGATCGATGCTGACGGCTGTCGGCAGACCGTCCTCGCAACGGCTGGACAGCTCCAGGCGGCGCTGGGTGGCGACACCGCGGAAAGTGTCGATCACGCTCGCCATCAACGGCCTCAGTGCCACCGGTTGCGGCCGCAGCTCCACACGACCCGCCTCGAGCTTGGCAGTGTCGAGCACATCGTCGATCACCGTCACCAGCGAGTCTGCCGACTCCTGGATCGTCCGCAGCATGTCCTGTTGCTGCCGGCTGAGCTCACTGTCGCGCAACAATTCCACCATGCCGACGATGCCGTTCATGGGCGTGCGGATCTCGTGACTCATGTGCGCCAGGAACTGCGACTTGGCCTCGGCCCTCGCCTGCGCCACCGAGGCATGCTTCAGGGCGCTGTCACGCTCGATGTTCACGGCACGGATGCGATAGGCCAGCGCGAATGACATCAGCACCACTTCCGCCACCTGCCCGAACTTGATCGCATTCAGGAACGCGGCCAGCGGCGGCAACAGACCGTGATTGGCCATGATGGTGACCGTGGCGCCGACCATGGTCGCGCCCCAGGCCACGTTGTAATAGAACGCCGGCCGGTGCCCCTGCAGCGCCACCAGCGCACCGGCCAGCACCACGGTGGGAATGGCCAGCATGATCAGCGTGTCGACCGCGATCACCAGCTCGCGCCCGTAGAAGAAGCAGGTCAGCAGCGCAAACGCGGCATACAGGACGAGCAGGCCCTGCATCACCCGGTGCAGCCATGGCAGACGCTCGCGGGTTTCCAGGAACACCATGGCAAACCACAGGGTCGAGGACGCCGCCGCGTACACCGCGAACGGAAAGGCCCGGTGCTTGAGCCAGACGTTGTCGCCCAGCGGCAGGTAATGCCAGCCGTCCACCGTGAGCACACACAGGAAGATGCTCATGATGCTCACGCAGTAGGCGAGGTAGCTCTGGTCCCGGATGGTGAAGAACAGGAACAGGTTGTAGATGAACAGCGTGGCCACCACCGCGCCGTACAGCACCAGCAGCAGCAGCTCGCCCTGGCGCCAGCCGGCCAGCGACAACGGCGTGTCCACCCGCAGCGGCACCACCATCGAGGACTGCGACCAGGTGCGCAGGTAATAGGTGGCTTCGTCGCCGGGCGCGAGCGTGAGTGCGAACACCGGCTGCTGCACATCAATCACGCGATGCACGGACGGCGCCATCCGGCCCTGCGGCAGGAAGACGTGCACGGCGCCGTTCTTCAGCTGGAACAGGCGCGCGTCGTCCAGCGTGGGCTCGGCCACCACCAGATACAGCGCCTGGGACGTGTCGGTGTCGTTGGCCAGGGTGAAACGCTGCCACCAGGCAGAACGGGAAATACCCGGTGCCAACGGCTCGTCATGCAAACGACGGAAACGGCCGCCGGCATCCGCCTGGAGAACGTCCTTCAGCGTCATCGTGCCGGCCGGATCCTCCAGCACGGCAACAGCCGCCGGAGCGATTTCCGGTTGCATCATGAGCGACGACACGGAAAGCACGGCCACATCGGCACGCGCGGCGGCACCGGCCAGCAACAGACCGGCCAGCAACATGCCCCACCCGCGCACCCGACTCGATGCCATCACCGGCTCTCCCTGCACAGCGGCCGACAACCGGGCGGTGACATTCCCGCCCGGCCGGAGTCCGACTATAGCGCGGCCCGGCCCGCCTTCGGGCCGCGGGCATGACGTGCTATGGTTCCGGCCCGCGCGCATGCCCATGACAACAACACCCGGAACCGTCGGAGACCTTCCATGCGACCCCTGCGTCCGCTCGCTGCCACACTGAGTGCCCTCGCCCTCGTCCTTGCTGCCACCGCCGCCCAGGCCACGGACCTGACAAAACGGTCGGTCTGCGTGTTCGACATCGTCGGTACCCATGGCGACCTGTTCAACGCCATGAAGGATTTCCGGATCGAGGCCATGAAGTGGGGCGTCGATCTCGAACTGCGTCCGTACACCAACGAGAAGATCGCCGCCGAGGACTACAAGGCCGGCCAGTGCGATGCCGCGGTGATGACGGGTCTGCGTGCCCGCACTTTCCTGCCCTATGCCGGCACCATCGATTCGGTCGGCAGCGTGCCCGACGTCAACCACATGCGGCTGCTGATGCAGGCACTGGCCGACCCCAAGAGCGCACCGAAACTGCGCAACGGCCCGTTCGAGGTGGCCGGCATTGCCCCGCTGGGTGCCGCCTACATCTTCACCCGTGACAAGGCCGTGAACAGCCTGACCAAGGCCTCCGGCAAACGCGTGGCCGTACTCGACTACGATCCGTCACAGGCACGCATGGTGGCGCAGGTCGGCGCCTCGCCGGTGCCCTCCGACATCACCAACTTCGCCGGCAAGTTCAACAACGGCTCGGTCGACATCATCGGTGCACCGCTGGCCGCCTACAAACCGCTGGAACTCTGGAAAGGCCTGGAGCCGAACGGCGGCATCATCAACTACCCGTTCGTGATGCTGTCCATGCAGTTCCTGATCCGTCACGAGAAGTTCGCCGGGACGCCGGACTTCTCGCAGAAATCGCGCGAATATTTCTACGCAAACTTTGACCGCATCCTGTCTGCGCTGGACAAGGCCGCGCAGGAAGTCCCGCAGAAATACTTCGTCGAGATCCCCGCCACCGACAAGGTCAAGTACGAAGCGCTGATGCGCGACGCCCGCGTCCAGCTGCGCAACGAGGGCTATTACAACGGCGACATGCTGACCCTGCTGCGCAAGGTGCGCTGCAAGGTCGACTCCGCGCGCGGCGAATGCACCGACAAACTCGAATAAGGCCTTGAACGCAGGGCGCCACACAGCGCTGCAGGAACTGGCCGGAGTCCTGGCCGGTACTGCGGCGCTCTGGCGCCCGGCGCCGTTCCACGACGACCCGCCCTGGGTCGTCCGCTTTCCCGCCCTGCGCGACGCCCTGCTGGCGCTCGACGACGCCGGCATCGACGCCCTCGAACACGATCCGCAGCAACTGGCCGACCGGATCGCGCAGCACATACCGGAATTTGCCGGCCTGATGCCTCCGGCACTGCGCTGCCTGGACAGTCGCGAAATCCCGCTGCCGCTGGATCTGCCGGAAAGCCTCGGCCGCGACGTGCCCGGCCGCAAATGGCAGCAGACGCTGCACTTTGCCGCCGCCTGCGGCAGGCCGCAGGGCACGGTACTGGACTGGTGCTGCGGCAAGGCACACCTGGGACGCGTGCTGGCACGGCACTACGGCAACGCGGTGAGCGGCATCGAACGCAACGGTGCGCTGTGTGCGGCCGGCCGCGCGCTTGCACAGCGCGAACACCTGCCGGTGCAGTTGCACCAGGCCGACGTGCTGCGGCATCCGCCCGTGGACGTGCTGCGCGACAGCATGCATGCCGTGGCATTGCACGCCTGCGGCTACCTGCATCTGGCGCTGCTGGAGCAGGCTGCCGCAGCCGGCGTGCCGGCACTCGATCTCGCGCCCTGCTGCTATCACCTCACCGCCGACGAAAACTGGCAGCCGCTCAGCCGCGCACTGGCCGGCACGGCCCTGACGCTCAGCCGCGCGGAGCTGCGACTGGCCGTGCACGAGACCGCCACCGCCAGCGCACGCGTGACAACGCAAAGCCGTCGCCTTGCCTCATGGCGGCTGGGTTTCGACCGGCTGCAACGTACCCTGCGCGGCATCGACGAATACCTGCCCACGCCGTCACGGCCGGCCCGCGTGCTGCGCGACGGCTTTGCCGCGTTCTGCCGGGACCTGGCCGCCCACCACCGGATCGCCCTGCCCGCAGGCACGGACTTCACGCACTGGGAGAACACCGGCAGGCAGCGGCTGGCACGGGTACGGCGCCTGGAGCTGGTACGGCATGCCGTGCGCCGGCCGCTGGAAATCCTGCTGGTGACGGACCGGGCCCTGTGGCTGGAGGATCACGGCTACGAGGTCTCGCTCCGGCTGTTCTGCCCACCCGGGCTGACGCCGCGCAACCTGCTGGTCCGGGCCCGCCGGTCCGCCGCCTGATGCACCGGCTCGCGGCTCCGTGTAAATTTGGAACGTTAGTGCCACATTAAAAGAACAACAGGAGTCCCGATGGCATCCGAGCACCCCGCCCGACCGGAACACGACCCGGCCCGACGCCGCCTGCTGGCCACGTCCATGGCCGGGCTGGCCCTGACCGCTGCCGGCAGCACCCTGCTGCCGGGCACGGTGCGCGCCGACGGCGCCACGACAGCGGCCGGTGCTGCCGGCGCCCGCTGGCAGAACTGGTCGGGAGGCCAGTCGGTGCAGCCGTCCGCCATCTTCTATCCGCAGAACGAGGCGGATCTGGCGCGTATTGTGAAAACGGCGGTGCCGCCGATCCGGCCTTTCGGCGGCAGCCACTCCTTTGCACCGCTGGTGCCGACACCGGGCACGCTGGTGTCGCTGGAGCAGATGACCGCACTCACCGCCCACGATCCCCGGGCACTCACCGCCACCTTCACCGGCGGCACCCGCATCGCCGTGGCCGGTGAAATGCTGGCCGCCATCGGTCAGAACTTCTTCAACGAGCCGGACATCAATCTGCAGTCGCTGGCCGGCGCCGTCAGCACCGCCACCCACGGCACCGGGCTCGGCCTGCAGTGTCTTTCTGCCTACGTGACACAGATGAAGCTGGTGCTGGCCGACGGCAGCGTGGTCACCTGCTCGATGGACAGGGACCGCGAGCTGTTCGAGGCCGCCCGCGTTTCCATGGGCACCATCGGCATCATCGCGGAGCTGACCTTCCGCAACATGGCCGCCTACAAGCTGCGCGAGGAAACACAGGTGATGGACATCGCCGAGGCGATGCAGCACATCGAGCAGCGCAGGAACACGGACCGTCATATCGAGTTCTTTGCCTTCCCGTACGGCGGCAAGGCCGTGGTCAAGCGCATGAACATCACCACCGAGGCCGACACGCCGCCGGTAGAGGAAACCATCGACCAGAACCAGGCGCTGGAAATGGCCGCCGACATCGTGAAGGCCGCGCCGTTCACCAAGGGCGTGATCCAGAAGATCGTCGGCGCCTTCATCAGTGACGAGGTGCGGGTGGCACCGGCGCATCGCATGTTCCCCAGTCCGCGCACCGTGCAGTTCAACGAGATGGAGTACACGGTACCGGCGGACCAGGGCATTGCCTGCCTGCAGGAAGTGATCGACACCATGCGCGCGCGCGACCTGCCGGTATTCTTCCCGATCGAGTACCGGTACGTGGCGGCGGATGATATCTGGATGAGTCCGTTCGGCGGACGCGCCGGTGCGTCCATTTCCATCCACCAGTACGCACGCCAGGATTACCGGGAAGTGTTCGACGCGGTCGAACCGATCCTGAAAAAATACGAAGGCCGGCCGCACTGGGGCAAGCTGAACACGCTGACGGCAAAAGACCTGCACGCGCGCTATCCGCGCTTCGGCGATTTCCTCGCCGTGCGGAAACGGGTCGATCCGCAGGGTCGTTTCCTCAACACCTACATGAAGACGCTGTTCGGCGCCTGAGCCTGCCATGAAGAGACGGAAAGTGCTGATCGGTGCCGCCGCCGCGGCCGGCGTGGCCGCCACCGGCTGGCTGCTGCGGCCGGAAGACCGTGGCGCACCCCACGACGCCTGGTTCCGCAGCCTGAACGACCTGCTGCGGGCACAGGGCCCCGGCCGGCCGGTGCTGGTCGTAGACCTGGACCGGCTGGAGCGCAATTGCGCCCGGCTGCAGGAGACCGCCGCCGGTCACGGCAAGAAACTGCGTATCGTCGCCAAGTCGCTGCCGTCCCTGCCCATGCTGCAGCATGTGCTGGCGCGCACCGGCAGCAACCGCCTGATGAGTTTTCACCAGCCGTTCCTGAGCGCACTGGCTGCACAGGCGCCGGCATCCGACCTGCTGCTGGGCAAACCCATGCCGGTACGCGCGGCGGAAACCTTCTACCGCCGGCTGGGCAACCAGGGCGGATTCGATCCCTCGCGGCAACTGCAGTGGCTGGTCGACAGCCACGAGCGGCTGCAGCAGTACGCGCAGCTGGCACGCAGCCTGGGCACGAAAATGCAGGTGAACGTCGAGATCGATGTCGGCCTGCACCGCGGCGGCCTCGCCGTGCCGGAACAGCTCGACCCGCTGCTGGCGACCATGGCTGCCGATCCCGATCACCTGGTGTTTTCCGGTTTCATGGGCTATGACGCCCACGTCGGCAAGGTGCCGTCGATCCTCGAAAGCCGCGACACCTCGCTGGCCAGGGCCAATGCGGTGTATCGCGGTTTCATGGCGCGCGCGCAGGCACTGCGACCGGCGCTGGATACCGCGACGCTGACCCTCAACGGGGCTGGCAGCCCGACCTTCCGCCTGCACGATGCGCAGTCGCCGCTGAACGAGATCTCGGTGGGCTCGGCGCTGGTGAAACCGTCCGATTTCGACCTGGAGCCGCTGGCGGATTTCGAACCGGCGGCGTTCATCGCCACACCCGTGCTCAAGGCCATGGATGGATTGCGCCTGCCCGGCAGCGACCTGATCGGCAATACCTGGGCCATGTGGGACCGCAATCGCCGCCGCACCTTTTTCATCTACGGCGGCAAGTGGATGGCGCATTTCGTATCGCCACCCGGGCTGGCCGACAACACGCTGTACGGCAGCAGTTCCAACCAGGCCATTGCCAACGCGTCGCCCGCCGTGGAACTCGCTGTCGACGACTACGTTTTCCTGCGTCCGACCCAGAGCGAAGCCGTGCTGCTGCAGTTCGGCGATCTCGTGGCCGTGCGTGGCACCGGTACACCGGAAGGTGCACGCATCGAGGCCTGGTGGCCGGTGCTGGCGCCGGCCCACGAAACCGCGTGAGTCACTGGCCGCTGTTCGAGCGCTTTCCGGCGCTGCAGGCCACGCTGGCCCCGCTGCCGTTGTGCGGGCTGCCAACGCCGGTGCAGGCCATGCCGGCCATTGCCGGCCATGCCTGGATCAAGCGCGACGATCTCACCCACCCGGAATACGGCGGCAACAAACTGCGCAAGCTGGAGTTCATTGCCGGCGAAATGCGTGCACGCGGAGCACGCCGCGTGTACACCTTCGGCGCCACCGGTACCAATGCCGGCGTGGCCGCCGCCATGGTCTGCAGACAGCTCGGCATTGCCTGCACCGTGCTGACCTTCGACCAGCCGGCATCGGCCACGGTGGCGAAAAACCGGCAACTGATGGATCACTACGGCGCGCACCGCGTGCATACCGGTTCCCTGTTCGCCACGGCACTGGCCTGGTACGTGCACCCGCGGCGACTCGACCCGCACAGTTACTTCCTGTTCGCCGGCTGCTCCAACCCGGTCGCCACCTTCGGCCACGTCAACGCCGCCTTTGAACTGAAAACACAGATCGCACGCGGCGAATGCCCGGAACCGGAAGAGATCGTGGTCGCGGCCGGCAGCGCCGCCACGCTCGCCGGCCTCACCCTGGGCTGCCGGCTGGCCGGCCTGCGCAGCCGCGTGACCGGCATCCGGGTGGCACCGGCACGGGTCGGCCCTTTCGCGGCCTGCACACCGGGCGTGGTGACCGCCATGATGCGGCGCGCAGCGCAGACCCTCGCCCGGGCCTGCCCGGAGGAAACGCTGCCGCCATGGCCGGATGTGGAACTGCGCGACGACTGGTACGGGCCCGGTTACGGCGTCACCACGCCGGCCGCCGACCTGGCCATCGCCCGGGCCGCCGCCGCCGGCATTCCCCTGGAGCAGACCTACAGCGGCAAGGCGTTTGCCGCGTTCCTCGATCACCTCGACCGCACCCGCGGGCCGGTACTGTTCTGGAATACGTACAGCTCCCGGCCGTCGCCCGCGCTGCAGGACTGATCCCGGTCAAGGTGCCCTTCCCCCGCCATGCCGACCATAGGAGCCGGTCATACACGCGGAGGGATCACACCATGGAATTCGTACTGGCAGACCTGTTCGGCTCCCTGGGCGGCCTGCTCACGCTCTTCATCGTCCTGTTCTGCATCGCCGCCATCCCGGCAGGCATTTACTTCGCGATGAAGAATGCCGTGCAGCTGTCCGCCGAACAGGACCGCATCAACGCGGAGAAGCACCGGCGGCAGGCACCCTGAGGGGCCGCCGGGGGACCGGCGCCCCGTCCGGGGCCTGAGGGGGCATTTACCGCAAAGGCCATGACCGGCGGGCGAATCGGTCATGGACCGGGGGCAGGGGTTGCGGAACAGTAGGCGGTCCGGGTCTACCCGCAGAACAACAACCCCCGCCGAGGCTCCCCGATGCGTCTGTTCGCCCTGCCAGCTCTCCTGCTGTCCGCCCTGCTGTTCTCCACCGGCTCCGGTGCCGCGGACCAGCAGGTACCCGCCAATGTGGTCAAGCGGAAGTTCTGCGTGTTCGATATCGCCGGCGCGCACGGTGACATCTACCGCACCATGCAGGACTACCGGCTGGAGATGCTCAAGCACGGGGTCGATTTCGAGCTGGTGCCCTACACCAGCGAGAAGATTGCCGCCGAGGACTTCAAGGCCGGCCTGTGCGATGCCGCCGACCTGACCTCGTTCCGTATCCGCAACTTCATCAAGTTTGCCGGCACTGTCGACGCGGTCGGCGCACTGCCGACCCGCGAGCACGTACGCCTGGCACTGCAGGCCCTGGCCCATCCCAGCATGGCGCCGAAGCTGAAGAGCGGCCCGTATGAGATCGCCGGCATCGTGCCGATCGGCGCGGCCTACGTGTTCAGCCGCGACCGCCGCATCGACACCATCACCAAGGCTGCCGGCAAGCGCGTGGCCGTACTCGACTACGACCCGGAGATGGCAAAGATGGTGTCGCGCCTCGGCGCCTCGCCGGTGCCCTCCGACATCACCAACTTCGCCGGCAAATTCAACAACGGTTCGGTCGACATCATCGTGGCACCGATCGCTGCCTACAAACCCCTGGAACTGTACAAGGGCCTGGAGCCGAGCGGCGGCATCATCGATTTCCCCTTCACCCAGCTCTCCGCCATGGTGATCGTGCGCAGCGAGAAATTCCCGCCGGACATGCTGCAGTTCGCCCGCGAGGAAATCTTCCGCAACCTCGACCGCATCTACGAAATTGTCGACCGCATGGGCACCGATGTGCCGAAGAAGTACTGGGTCCCGATTCCGGAAGCGGACAAGGGCAAGTATGAAATCCTGATGCGCGACACCCGCATCCAGCTGCGCGAAACCGGCTACTACGACGGCGAGGCCCTGACCCTGCTGCGCAAGGTGCGCTGCAAGGTCGAGCCGGCCCGCGCGGAGTGCACCGACAAGACCGAGTAGGCACCCCATCCCGGAAATCCTTTCCGGAATCCCGAAACGGCCACTGGAGAACAACAATGAAAAGACTGCTGGCTGCCCTTGCCCTGACCGCGTTTGCCACCACGGCGGGCGCGGCCGACATCAAGGCCGAAGACTTCATCTCTGCACCCGGCGTGAAAGCGCCGGCCCCGGTCAGCGGCCCTCCGCTCAAACGCAAGGTCTGTGTCTGGGACATCGCCGGTGCCAACGGTGACCTGTTCCGGACCATGGCCGACCTGCGCATCGGCATCCTGCGCTACGGCATCGACCTGGAGCTGCTGCCCTACACCAGCGAGCGGGTCGCCGCCGAGGACTTCAAGGCCGGCCAGTGCGATGCGGTCAACCTGATGACACTGCGTGCGCGGAACTTCATCAAGTTCTCCGGATCCCTGGATGCGATCGGCGCCCTGCCGACCCGCGAGCACCTGCGCCTGGCCCTGACCGCACTGGCCGATCCGCGCATGGCTCCGAAGCTGAAAAGCGGCCCGTATGAAGTGGCCGCGTTCATCCCGATCGGCGCGGCCTACATCTTCACCAATGACCGCAGCGTGACGTCGATCGCCAAGGCCTCGGGCAAACGCATCGCCGTGCTCGACTACGATCCGACCATGTCGAAGATGATCGCCGGTATCGGCGCCTCACCGGTGCCTTCCGACGTCACCAACTTCGCCGGCAAGTTCAACAACGGCTCGGTCGACATCATTGCCGCGCCGCTGGCCGCCTACAGCCCGTTCGAGCTGTACAAGGGGCTGGAACCGCGCGGAGGGATCGTCGATTTCCCGTTCACCCAGCTGACCGCGCAGGTGCTGGTGCGCAGCGACAAGTTCCCGGCCGAGATGCTGCAGTACTCGCGCACGGTGGTGGCCCGCCACTTTGAGTCGACCATGGAAATCGTGGACGCGATGTCCGGCGAAATTCCGGCCAAGTACTGGATCAAGATCCCGAAGACCGACCAACTGCGCTATGAGCTGATGATGCGGGAAGCCCGCGTCCAGCTGCGCGAGGAAGGCTATTACGACGGCGACATGCTGGCCCTGCTGCGCAAGATCCGCTGCAAGCTGGATTCCGGCCGCGGCGAGTGCACCGACAAGCAGGAGTAACCCCCTGCCGAACGAAAACGCCGCCTTCGGGCGGCGTTTTCGTTTCCGGCGGCGGCCGGGAAAGAGGTCGTGCCCGAAGGCGCGCTACCGTTTTTTCTTGCCGTGCAGCGGAATCACGTCGACCGGATGATCGGCGGAACGGCCGACATGCTTGTGGATGAAACGACCGATCTCGCGCACCGCCTCCTTGCCTTCCGGGATGAAATACGCCAGCGCCTGGAACACGTGCATCATGCCCGGATACACCGTCAGCTTGACCGGAATGCGCGCCTTCTTCGCCGCCGCCTCGACCCGTTCGGCATCCGACAACAGCACTTCGTTGCCGCCCACCTGGATCAGCAACGGCGGAAATCCGCTGTAGTCGCCGTAGATCGGCGACAGGAACGGATCGTGCGGCGAATGCTCGCCGGCATAGACCCGCGCCAGGAATTTCAGCACATTCACCGGAATGTAGGGCTCGTGGCGTGCGTTCTCCCGCAGCGAATCACCGGTGGCGGTGAGATCGGCCCAGGGTGAAATCAGCACGGCACCGGCCGGCAGCGGCAGGCCCAGCTCGCGGAATTTCAGCATGGACACCAGCGTCAGGTTGCCGCCGGCGCTGTCGCCGCCGATGAAGATGTTCTGCGGCTCGTAGCCGCGGGCCAGCAGCCAGCGATACACACGCACCACGTCCCAGATCGGTGCCGGGTATTCGTGGTCCGGCGGCTGCCGGTAATCCACCGCCAGCACTTTCATGCGGCCGGCCTGGGAGATGCGCCAGGTCAGCGTGCGGTGCGAACGCGGCGAACCGAAGAAATAGCCACCGCCATGCAGATAGATGAACACGCGATCCTGGTGCAGTTCGTCCGCACACACCACCCATTCGCAGGGCACGTCGCCGGCGTGTACGGGAATGATCTCGGCATTGCGCGGCACCGGCAGCACCATGGTCAGGGCATCAAACCCGAGCTGCGAGAATTTCATCAGGCGCGGCGTGAACTTCACCCGCGCGATCACCGGTTTCACGAAAGTACGCGCGGCCAGGTTCAGGGCCTGCGCCTGCCAGCTGGTGGTCATCCGGTCTGCTCCGTGTTCTTGTTGTTCTGGCATGAGGGTCCGCCACCGGCGAGTCTACAACCGGGTCAGCGTCACCGGCAGCCCGTCGCGCGGCTTCGCGATCGGCACCAGCTGGTAAGGCATGCGGTAGTGGCGCGGTACGCTCCAGCGGTAGCGCAGCAGGACCTGGTGCAGGATGGCCTTGACCTGCAGGTCGGCGAAATGCTGGCCGATGCACATATGGGCGCCGCCGCCGAAAGGCACCCAGGCATACGGGTGGCGCTTGTGCTCATCGCGGCCAGGCGCAAACCGTTCGGGATCAAAGCGGAACGGTTGTGACCAGATCTCTTCCATGTGGTGGGTGTGGATCGGTGCCAGCCCGATCTGGGTATGGGCGGGAATGCGGTAACCCATGAATTCGAATTCACGGGTCGCGTAGCGCGGCATCACCGGCAGTGGCGGGTAACGGCGCAGCGCTTCCTTCATGGTCCAGCCCAGTGCCGCCAGCTTTTCCAGATCGTCGAATTCCAGTCCGTCCCGCGCCAGCGCCCGCGACTCCTCGCGCAGGCGTTCCTGCCAGGCCGGCTCCTGCCCGAGCGCGTAGAACATGGTGGTCAAGGTGGACGTGGTGGTGTCATGCGCCGCCATCATCAGGAATGCCATGTGATCGACGATCTCGTCGTCGGTGTAGCGTTCACCGGATTCACTGACGGCATGGCAGAACGCGCTGAAGAAATCCGGTGTTTCGCGCGCGCGCTTTCCCGGCAGCAGACCGTGGAAGGTGCGCACCAGATGCTCGCGGCCGCGCAGGCCGCGCCGGTACAGCGTGCCTGGCAGGTCGAAGCGCACCGCTGCAATGGAACCTTCCACCGTATCGATGAAGGCCTGGTTCAGGCGCGTGGCCTCGACACCCGGCTCGATGCCCATGAACACCCGCGAGGCAAGATCCAGCGTGAGCTGCTTGACCGCCGGGAACACGCGGAAATCGCTGCCGCTCTGCCAGGCACGCAAGCCGTCGGCGATGTGCCCGTTCATGTGTCCCAGGTAGGTGACCAGCGCCGGCTTCTTGAACGCGTGGTTCATGATCCGGCGCTGGAAGCGGTGCTCCTCGCCGTCCATGGTCATGATCGCGCCCGGGAATACGTGATCGATCACCCAGCCCCAGCCCAGGCGCGAGGAAAAGATCTCGTCGCGGTTCTGCAGCACCAGCTGGTTGGCCTCGGGCCCGAACAGCGCCACGCTGGACAGCTTGCCCCAGCCGCTGCGCACCACCGGACCGTTGCGCCGGTACAGCTCGCGGGTGGTGGCGCCGATGTCACGATAGAAACCGACGAAGTACTGGAACGGCCAGGAACCGTTGTCGTGGGGAATCCGGTGATCGGCGGCCAGCGTGGTCATCGGTACCTCTGCAGGGCGGCGGAAACGGGCACGTTGACCGCAGTCTGCCATTGGTATGACCATTTGGTCACCCGCCGATCGTCTTCCGACCGGCTGCACTGGCCGCGGGCGCCTGTCACGGGCAGAGTGGTCTGACCAATAACGCGGATCATTGGCCATGCCCCTGAACGCACTCCCGGCAGACGAGAAAGCCTTCTACGAATCAGAGGGTTACCTGCTCCGGCGCGGCCTGTTCACGCAGGGCGAACTCGCACCCTGGCTGCAGCGGCTGGACGACATCATCACCGGGCAGATCGCTCGCCCCGCCAACATGCTGGTGATGAAGGACATCATGGTGGCCAAGGGCCGTGTGCAGGCTGCCCGTCCGCAGGATGCCGTCGCCAAGGTCCAGGACCTGCAGGACGACCCGGTGTTCAGCACCTACCTGTTCAGCGAAAAGCTGCTCGACCTGGTCGAGAACTTCTGCGGCCCGGACATCAAGACCGTGCACAACATGCTGATCAACAAGCCGCCGGGCGTGGACGGCCGCCACCCGTTGCACCAGGACCTGCTGTATTTCCCGTTCCGGCCGGAAGACCGCATCGTCGCCACCTGGACTGCGCTGGAAGCCGTGAACCGCGACAACGGCTGCCTCGCGGTGATTCCCGGCTCGCATCGCGAAGGTCTGCGCGAGCACGGCAACATCGACGACAACCGCAATATCAACCTGGCCTATTTCGGCGCGAAGGATGTCGATCTCGGGCGTCGCGTGCACATCGCGATGGATGCCGGCGACGTGCTGTTTTTCCACCCGCTGCTGCTGCACGGTTCCGGCCGCAACCGCTCCGCGGGCTACCGGCGTGCGATTTCGGCACACTATGCGTCCTGTGGATGCCGCTATGTCGCCAACGGCGAGCAGATGGCGAAAGTCCGCCACTACCGGCTGGCGCGCGGCAACGAAGTGCCTGGAGGGCTGTGATGAAAGCACGCAAGGGACTGTCGCAATCGCTGTACGAAACCCTGCGCGACAAGATCGTGGCCGGCGACTACCCGCCGGGCGTGCGCCTGCCCGCCGAACGCGAGCTGGTGGAGCTGTACGGCGTCAACCGCGGCGCGGTGCGCGAGGCCATCAACCGGCTGGCGCAATCCGGGCTGGTGGCCACCGTGCACGGCGGCGGCACGCGGGTGGAGAACTACCTGTCGACGGCCGGGCTGGACCTGCTGGTGACACTGGTGGTGGCCGGCGACGGCACGCACCGGCGCGAGGCCGTGCGCAGCCTGATCGAGATGCGCACGGCACTGGCGGTGGATGCCGCGCGGCTGGCGGCGCAGCGCCGCCACGAATCCCAGGTGGCGACATTGCGCACGCTGGCACACGGTCTTGCCACGATGTCGGACGATGCCTCGCTGCAGGATCGCCTGCTCGCCGTGTGGGAAGGCATCGTGGCCGCCAGCGGCAATCTCGCCTACCGGCTGGCTTTCAACACCCTGCGCGACGGCTACCTGCTGTTCGGCAAGCCCATGCACCAGGTGGTGCGGGAATCCTTCCACGCACCGGACTACCGCTTCCTGATCGATGCCATCGCCATCGGTGACGCGGCGCGCGCCGAACGGGGTGCGCGCCGCATCGTGGAGAAGGACGCCGCCGCCTTCATCACCCGCTTCAGCCTCTGAGCGCGCGATACACCGTCACGTGCTTCACCCACTCCGCCTCGCCGAGATCGGGTACCGCAATGCAGTCCTGCGACCACAGCCGCTCGTAGCCGGGCTCCCGGAAATCACGCACCCGCGAATCCGCCACCAGCACGGTGCCGGCGCGACGGCGGAAGTCGGCCAGGAAAGGCATGTTCTCCCGGTCGTACAACACGTCGGCGGCAGCGATCAGGTCGATATCGCCGTCGCACGTGAAGTAGTCCGGCGACAGCTCCACCGACACGCCGTTCAGGCGCGCGTTGGCCCGCGCCGCGGCCAGTGATTGCGGATCGATGTCGCAGGCAATGGCGCGACGTGCACCGGCCCGTGCCGCCGCCACGGCCACCACGCCGGAGCCGGCGCCGAAATCCAGTACGGTACGGCCGTGCACGGCCTGCGGATGGTCCAGCAGCCAGCGTGCCAGCACGGCGCCGCTGCCCCAGCAGAACGCCCAGTACGGCGGGCTCTCCATCAGGGTGCGGGCCACTTCCGGCGGCAGCGGCCCTGCCGGGTAATCGGCGTTGATCAGCCACAGCCTCAGTTCCGGTACCAGTGGCAGCGCCGCCGGTACCAGGTGTGCACCGGGCAGCAGGCCACGCAGGCCGGCATCCAGGGACTGGGCGTCGGGACAGATGACGGATGCAGCGTCGGTCATAGGCAAGCCGGGGCAGTACCGCTAAAGTCGCTGGGTCGCTTTTGTCGCCGGAACCGCTCCCGCACAGGCTGTGCCGGATTCCGGTGAGCGCCGCACGCTACACGAATCGCCGACAACAACAAGACCGGAGCGGCCGTGTCCAGCAAGCTGTCCGCCATGCTTTTCCTGCTCGCGGCGCTGTGTGCCTCCATGGCCCGTGCCGACGGTGCGACCGATGCCGAGATGGCGCAGCTGTTCGATGCCGTCGAGCGCGATCCCGGCGCCCTCAACCGCATGCGCCCGGTGCTGGAACGCCTGACGGCACCGCAGATGGCCCAGGCCATCGCCTCCACCGGCAACTCCCATTTCACCTGGCTGTATCCCATGATCCTGCGCGCCCAGGACTATCCGGCGCTGGAAGGCCTGCCGATCGCGCAGCTGTCGGTGGTGGCGTTGCGCGGCGACAAACTGGTGCCGATCCCGTTCCAGATCGACGAGTTCGATACCCGCGGCCTGGTGTTCGTGCCGGGTGTGCAGACACCGGGCATCTTCAACCCGGGCGGGCTGATCAAGCGCGAACGGGAAACCGACGGCGTGGCCGGCCGCTACGACCGCGGCGACGAGCTGGTGTTCATGTACCGCGATGCCGGCCGCCGGCGCGCCACCGCAGCGGAGTTCGCGAGGATCACCGGCAAGGTACTGGCGACACTGGAGCTGAAACGCGAAGGCCTGCCGGTGCGCTATGCCTACGTGATGCAGAACCAGCCGCTGCGTGCCGCGGCCGACTACGTGAAGGTCAACCTGCCGGCCGGCACGGTGCAGACCACCGTCGCCGACATCGTCTGGGACCCGGATTCCATGGCGCTGTTGAAGAAGATCGCCCCGCGGGTTGGCCCTTCCAGCGGCAAGAACATCATCGACGGCGTATACGGCGAGGTCAGCACCGGCCTGATGCAGAAAAACCTGCGTTTCTCGCTCAACACCACCGACAACATCCGGGTACAGCCGATCGCCGTGCGGGACGGCCCGGTACGGGCCGTGCTGCTGGTGAAGCTGCGCATCTTCTACGCCGGCCTGCCGGTATTCCACGACTACCTGAACGTGGCGATGTACGAGCAGGGTGCCAGCCTGCTGGCCAGGGTGCGGCTGGACAGCCTGGATGCGGTCAAGTACTTCGTCGGCCTGATCAAGGAGCCGCACATCGAGGCCACCATCGACTTCGCCAATCTGGACGGTGCCGAAGTGCGCTGGGAGGCCGTGCATGCCGCCACCGAGCGCGCCATTGTCGATGGCGAAATGAACGGCATCGAGAGCGCCATGAATTCGGTACGCATGCCCGGCGACTGGCTGTGGATGGACAGCAAGCGTGGCTGGCAGTTCTTCTTCAGCAACAACTTCTCGGTGGAACAGGAAGGCCTGCTGCAGGCCTTCCTCGACGGCATGGACATCCACATGATCTATGAGGATGGTGCCGACCGGACCCGCGAGGGCGAACAGTTCCCGGGCGCCGGACCGCGCTTCGGCGTGACCACGCGCGGCATGCCTCTGATCCTGGTCAACCTGCTGACCTCCATGCGCGGGATCGACCTGGGCAAGCTGAAGAGCGTCGAGGAACTGATCGACGCCATGATCGAACTGGATGAGCAAGGCAAGCTGGACCGCCTCAACCAGAACATCGACCTGGTGCACAAGCGACTGGTCGAGGAGGGCAAGGTGAGCACCATCGAGGATGTCGCCGAACTGCTGGTACGCGACATCCGGCGCATCGGCTTCCGGCCGGCCGAGCAGGAACAGCTGGCCCGCCTGGCCCGCCGGGCCGTGCTCGAAGCCGGCAACCTGGAGCAGTACCGGCTCGGGCAGGTCCTGAAAGCCATGAAGCGGATCGCACAGGAAGAGGGCTTCGACTTCAACAAGCTGCAGTTCGCCCTGCTCGACAACACGCTCTGGTTCCCGGACAACGTCGGCGAAGCCGGCCCGGCGGCCTTCGACCGGGAAGTGCGCAATCCGCCACGGGCCACGCTGCTGCCGCCCTGAACATCCCGGGCCCGCGGGAAATACAAATCCCGAACCTGCTATTGAATTTCCCGCGCGCGGGCCAATACTTGGCCCCCTGCCCTGCCATCGTCGGCAGGCGCCCGCCGGTACTGCACCGGTATCCGCCACACACCTCATGGAGACACGGACATGGCCTTCGAACTGCCGCCGCTGCCGTATGCCAAAGACGCCCTCGCCCCGTTCATCACCGCCGAGACCATCGATTTCCACTACGGCAAGCATCACCAGGCCTATGTCACCAACCTGAACAACCTGGTGAAGGGTACCGAGCACGAAAACAAGACGCTGGAGCAGATCATCACCAGCTCCAGCGGCGGCATCTTCAACAACGCCGCGCAGATCTGGAACCACACCTTCTACTGGAACGGCCTGAAGCCGGCCGGCGGCGGCGAACCGACCGGCGCACTGGCCGATGCCATCAACAAATCGTTCGGCTCGTTTGCCGCCTTCAAGGAAAAATTCTCCGCCAGCGCCGTCGGCAACTTCGGTTCCGGCTGGACCTGGCTGGTGAAAAACAAGGACGGCTCGCTCGAGATCGTCAACACCTCCAACGCCGGCTGCCCGCTCACCGAAGGCAAGAAGCCGCTGCTGACCGTCGACGTGTGGGAGCACGCCTACTACATCGACTTCCGCAACCTGCGCGCCAAGTATGTGGAAACGTTCTGGAACTACGTGAACTGGGACTTCGTCGCCAAACAGTTCGCCTGATCCGGGAACGCACCGGCAAAAAGGGCCGCATCAGCGGCCCTTTCTGTTTCCGGCATGCCGCCGACGGTTACGCGGGGCTGCCGGCCTCGACGGCACTGCGTACCGCCGCCAGCAGCTTCTCGGTCTCGATCGGCTTGCCGAACATCGCACGAATGTTGTGCTTGCCGAAGTCGGCGATATCGATGTCGGCGCCGTAACCGGACACCAGCAACACCGGCAGGCGGGCATCCAGCGTCTGGAGTTCCCGCGCCAGCGTGACCCCGTCCATCTCGGGCATGGAATAGTCGGTGATCACCAGCTTCACCTGACCCGGATTGTCACGGATCAGGCGGATCGCTTCGGCGGCACTGGTCAGCGCACGCGCACGGTAACCGTGACTGATCAGCAGCTCGGCCACAAACGAGCCCGCGCCGATATCATCATCCACAACAAGTACCGGCATGACGGCACCGGGTTCGGCAACAACGGATTCCACAGGTTCCTCCGCCAGCGGCAGATACAGCGTGAAGGTGGTTCCGCGTCCGACTTCGGACGCAACGGCGACGTGGCCGCCGTATTCATGCATCAACCGGTTCACCATCGCCAGCCCCAGGCCGGTGCCGCGCCCTTCGCCCTTGGTGGTGAAAAACGGCTCGAACATCTGGCGACGTACTTCTTCCGGAATGCCGCTGCCGGTATCGGTGATGCGGATCATGGCGTAGCTGCCGGAAAACGCATGGTGGCAGGCGTCGCAGAAACATTCCTTGAGCTGGTCGATGTCGGTGCTGACGTGCAGCAGACCCTGCCCGTCCATGGCATCGGAGCCGTTCAATGCCAGGTTGAGGATCACCTGGTCGAGCTGGTCGGCATCGAACAGCGCGGTCAGCTTCGAGAGCGACAGGCTGCTTTCCACTTCCACCGACGACGGCAGCACGGCCCGCAGGAAATCCAGCGTGCCCATCAGCTGCTCGCCGAGGTCGATCCGGGTCACCGCCACCGTCGAGGCGGCACCGAACTTCATCAGCTGTTTGACCAGCAGGCGGGAGCGCCGGATCGCATCGTCGATGCGCGACAGGCAAGCATTGAGCATGTCCGGATCGCGGCGTGCGTACTGGCGGGCCAGCGAGGTGTAGCCGGACACCGCGGTAATGATGTTGTTGAAGTCGTGGGCGATGCCCGCGGTCAGGTGACCAACCGCCTCCATCTTCTGGGCCTGGATCAGTTCGGCTTCCAGGCGTCGCTTCTCGGTGGCATCGCTGCGCCGGCCATGATTGCTCAGTGCACCGGCAAACTGGTCCGCCAGCTCGCCGGCAAAGGCAATCTCTTCCGCCGTCCACTGCCGGCGCTGGCGCACCGATTCCAGACAGATGACGCCGCGCACCTGGCCGGCCACGCGCACCGGCGCGTCCAGCATCGAGGTGATTTCGTGCCGTGACAGATAGTTGCTGCCGAATTCGCTGGTGCGGGGGTCGAGGTTGGCGTCGGCGGCATCGATCGCGCGCTCGTCACGCAGGGCGGCATAGTAACGGGGGAAATCCGTGGCGGTGATGGCAGCGCCGGCACCGTGGCGGCGTGGCGTGCGCTCGTAGAGATCGATGCAGGACAGGGTGCGGCCGTCATCCGAGAGCACCCACATGCCGACACGCTCGACCAGCAACAGATTGGCCGCCACCTCGTTGATCATGTGTGCAACGTCGGTGAGCCGCCCTTCCGTGACGGCAGGCGAGGTGGCCAGCCGCACCAGCTCCTGCTGCTCGCGGCGGCGCAGCTCATCCTGTTCGCGCTGCCGCTGTTCATAGATCTTGCGCGGTGTCACATCGACAATCACGCCTTCACGCAGCGGCATGCCCTGCTCATCGGTGCGCAGGCGGCCGCGGTCATAGACCCAGCGTGTTTCGCCCAGCCGGGTCTGCACGCGGTATTCCACGGCATAGCTGCCGTCACCACGACGCGCATCATCGACCGCGCGCGCAACCCGGGCGCGGTCTTCCTCGATCAACAGATCGTCGAGCCGGGCCAGGCCGGCGTCGAACTGGTCGGAGGTGTAACCGGTGAGATCGATGACGGCGCCGGCCACGAACACCGGCCCCTGGCCGTCGGCCCGACGCCGGTAATAGACGCCGGGCAATTGCGCCGGGTCGAGTTCCAGCCGGCCGTTGTCCAGCTCGGGCTCGTGACGCCTGAGCCAGAGAAAAGCGGCGGCCGCGGCCGCAGCCAGCAAGGCAATGGTGACGAGCAGTTCCATCATGGCGGCATTCCCTGACCCTGCCCCGGGTTCCCCAACGTGCTCCCTGCACTATGACGGCGCACCCTGCATGGCGACTGCGGACCGGTACGCAGTGAAAGCACCGGGACAACGCAACCGTCGCCAGTTGCAGATCACGCTTACGTAAAAGGTATTACTTCCGGACACTACACCATGCCCGGATCGACTTGAAGGGCTTCAAATCCCGTTACAAAACCGGTCTTTCCGTTCGTCGCCGCCGCTCGCCGGCGGCCCCTTATGATGGCCACCCCTCCGGAGCCCGATGCGCACGATGAAGACCCTCGCCTACACCCCCTGGAAATGGCTGGTGGCCATTCCCGGCATCGCGCTCAGCACCCTGTTTTTCGGCACCGCCTGCCTGCTGCTCCTGCTGGTCCTGCCACCCCGCCGGGTCAACCGTTTCATACCGGTGTGGTGGGCGCGGGTGAACCTGGCCCTGATCCCGGTCGCCGTCAACGTGCACGGACGTGAGCACCTGGAGCCCGGGCAGTCCTACCTGATTGCCGCCAACCATCTCAGCCATATCGACATCCTCGCGCTGTACGCCACGCCCGGCCTCGACCTGCGTTTCGTCATGAAGCAGGAACTGCGCAAGGTACCGGTCATCGGCGTTGTCTGCGCCGGTCTCGGCTATATCTACGTGAACCGCAGCAACCGGCACGAGGCAGTACGCTCGCTCAATGCTGCCAAGCCGCGCCTGACCAGCGACGGCGCGTCGGTGATTTTCTTTCCTGAAGGCACCCGCAGCGTCGACGGCCGCCTGCACGATTTCAAGAAAGGGGCATTCGTGACGGCACGTGACATGAACCTGCCGATCCTGCCGGTCACACTGCGCGGCAGCGACGGCGTGCTGCCGGCAAAAACCCTGGGATTGCTGCCGGGCCGCGTCGACGTGATCATCCACCGGCCGATTTCCGCCGCACAGGTGCAGAACAGCAGCGCGGAGGAACTCATGACGCAGACGCGGGCCGTCATTGCCGGCGTGCTGCCGCCGGACCGCATCGCCAGCGACTGAACCGGCGCCGGGCACGGCGATTGACGCGGTGTTTCCCGCGCCGGGTGGCGACGCCCCCGCATGACCCGTCCCCGGACTCCTGTGCTATGTTGGCCCCTCATTCCGGGAGTCCTGCATGCGTCTGCCTGTCCTGCCCGCCCTGATCCTGACCGTTCTTCTGGCGGCACCGCTGCAGGCAGACGAAGGCTGGATCAGCGCTGCCAAGGCACGCACGCCACAAGACATTTCCCTGTGGACCCGCACGGTGCCGGGCGCGGAACTGAAAGCCTTCCGCGGCGCCACCCATGTCGATGTGCCCGTGGCCGGCATGGCGGCCTTTCTCTACGACACGCACGCGATGCCGGACTGGATCTTCCGTTGCCGGGAGGCGCGCATCCTCGCCGAACACGAGGACGGCACTGTCGACCTGCACCTGAAGATCAAGGGCATCTGGCCACTGGAAGACCGTGACGCCGTCATCCATGTGACCCCGGAGGTGACACCGGGCGGCGGGCTGCGCCTGACCGGTGTGGCAGCACCCGATCTGCTGCCGTTGCAGCCCGGCTACATCCGCATTCCGTCGATCGAATCCACCTGGCTGATGCAACCGGCCGACAACGGCCTGCTGCGCATCGAATGGTCAGGACATGTCGACCCGGCCGGCAACGTGCCACGCTGGCTCGCCAACGCGCTGGTGACGCTGGTGCCGCGCTACACCCTGCGGCATGTGCACATGCTCACCGAAGACGAGAAATGGCGCAGTCCTGCCCGGCTGGAACAGGGCTGGCGCCTGATCGAACGCAGCAGGCGCCGGGCTCCCTGACACCGTTTCCATGACTCTCGCCATCAACGACGTGCTGGTGCTGCGCGCCGGGCCGGAAGCCCGCGCGCGCATTGCCGCCGACGGCATCTCGCCGGACCTGTTCTCGACCATGCTCGGCGCATCCGGCGGACCGAAGTGGCTGATCCTCGCCGGACTGGACCGTTTTCTGGCCGGCGAATTCTTCCGCGCCCGCACGGCGCCGCTGGCCTTGCTGGGCACGTCGATCGGCAGCTGGCGGCATGCCTATTTTGCGCGCCGGGATCCACTGGCCGCCCTCGATTGTTTTCTCGACGCCTACCTGCAGCAGCGCTACAGCGCGCGACCGACCGTGGCCGAACTGACCCGCGAGGCGGAGCGCCTGCTGGGTGTGCTGCTGGGCGAACACGGCCGGCAGGAAATCGTCGCCCATCCCGTGTTCCGCACCCACATCATCGCGGCCCGCTGCCGCGGCCTGACCCGCAGCGAGCAACGGGCGCCGCTGCTGGCCGGGCTGGTGCTGGCGGCACTGCTGAACACGGTGTCGCGCCGGACGCTGGCCCTGCAGTTCGAGCGGGTGATGTTCGCCAGCCATGCCGGCAGCGCATTACGCCTGGACGGAGCGCCGGCACGGCACGCACCGCTGGACGAAGCCAATCTCGTCGATGCCCTGCTGGCCACTGCCGCGGTACCGATGGTGTTCGCACCGCGGCGGGACATTGCCGGTGCACCGCCCGGCGTGTACCGCGACGGCGGCATCACCGACTACCACTTCGATCTCGCCATCGAGGCCCCGCCCGGGCTGGTGCTCTACCCTCACTTCTACCCGCACATCACGCCCGGCTGGTTCGACAAGATGCTGCGCTGGCGCCGGCCGCACGGTGCGCTGGCCGCGCGAACCCTGCTGGTGGCGCCGGCACCGCAGTTCACTGCCAACCTGCCGGGCCGCGCGATCCCGGACCGCCGGGATTTTGCCCGCCATGATGACGACACCCGTGAAGGCTTCTGGCGCGCCGCCGTAAACGAAAGTGCCCGCCTTGGCGAGGCTTTCGCCGCCTGGTGTCGCGATCCGGAACCGGCACGCTGGCTGACGCCGCTATAATCGCGGCCTGCCAACCACCGGGAGCCCCGCCATGACCGAAGCCGAATTTGCCGACCTCTCGCTCAAGATCGGCGTGGGCGGGCTGATCCTGCTGATGGGCTTCATCATGTTCGATCTGGCGAAGAAATCCGGCGCCGGCAAGTTCGGTACCTTCATCATTTTCCTGGTGCTGGGCCTGTGCGTGGCCGCGTTCCTGATCAAGGAAATCCTCATCGTCGTGCTGGAGTGAGCCGGGCCATGAACCAGGCAACCCGCCGCCCGCTCGAGGGCATCCGCGTCATCGAGGTCGGGCAGTTGCTGGCCGGGCCCTTCACCGGCACGCTGCTTGCCTACTTCGGCGCGGAAGTGATCAAGATCGAACCGCCGGGTGGCGACCCGATCCGTGGCTGGCGCAAGCTGGACGAGAACGGCACGTCGTACTGGTGGCGTTCACTGGGCCGCAACAAGAAGTGCATCACCATCGACATGAAAAGCGCGGAGGGCCGCGCACTGGTGCGCAGGCTGGCCGACAACGCCGACGTGCTGATCGAGAACTTCAAGCCGGGCGTGATGGAAAACTGGCAACTCGGACCGCAGGACATCGCGCAGTCGAACCCGAAGCTGGTCTACGCGCGCATCAGCGGCTACGGCCAGACCGGCCCCTATGCACCCAAACCCGGCTACGCATCGGTGACGGAAGGCATCAGCGGCTTCCGCTACGTGAACGGCTTTCCGGGCGAGCCGCCGGTGCGGCCTAACCTGTCGATCGGCGACACGCTGGGCGCGCTGCACGCCGCACTCGGCATCCTGATCGCACTGTGGGACCGCGAGCAGCACACCGGCGGCAAGCAGGGACAGGTGGTCGACATCGCACTGTACGAGTCGATCTTCAACCTGATGGAAGGCGTGGTGCCGGAATTCTCCGGCGCCGGCCTCGTGCGCGAGGCCTCGGGCACAACGATCACCGGCATCGTGCCGACCAACACCTACAAGTGCCGCGACGGCAAGTTCGTGGTGATCGGTGGCAACGGCGACTCGATCTTCCAGCGGCTGATGAAGACTGCCGGCCATCCGGAAATGGCAAACGATCCGCGGATGGCGACCAACCCGGGCCGCGTCACGCACGAGAAAGCGATCGACGACGCACTGCGCGGCTGGTGCGCGGCGCACGATGCTGCGCATATCCTGGCTGAACTGGACAAGGCACAGGTGCCCGGCGGGCCGATCTACTCGGTAGCCGACATGTTCGCCGACCCGCACTTCAACGCGCGCGGGCTGTTCGAGAACGTGACGGTGAACGGCAAGCCGCTGGCGATCCCGGCGATCCTGCCGAAGCTCGCCGGCACGCCCGGCGCCACCGAGTGGCCGGGCCCGGAAGTGGGCAGCCACAGCGAGGAAGTGCTGCGCGATGTACTGAAGCTGTCCGCGGATGAAATCGCCGGCCTGAAACAGCGCGGCGTGGTCTGAGCCACGCCACAACGGCGGCCGCCACTCCCCGCCACGCCGGTTCCCCGGCGGCCTGCGGCCGGCTCAGTGGTGGATGTAACTGTTCGTATTGGTCTTTTCCGGATGCCTCGCCAGGTGCGCGTGGCGGTGCATGGCGGGCCCGGCCAGCCGCGCCAGGATGGCGCCGAGATCGCTGTCTTTCGCCAACCGCTGGTACGCGGCCTGACCGGTAATGGCAGCGGACAGCGCATAACCGGGTTCGGCCGCCGGCAGCAACGTCACGTCCTCGTGGCGGCAACGCACGGCATCGTTGCCCGCCTTCGCAAGCAGTTCGCACACCGTGCGCGAGAAACACTGCCTCACCTCTGCCATCGATCCGGCCGCCGCCACGTCCCTGCGATACCGGTGGACGAGCTCGTTCTCGAACCGGGTGAAGGATCTCTGATCGGTCATGACGCCCTCCCTGAGGCACACCGGCGGTTATCGGTCCTTCATCCTAGCCGCGGCCGGCACCACCCGGATTTGACGGGGATCAACGGCGACCGGCCGACTGATGGGCGGCAAGCCGCCAGCGCGCCACACCGAACACCACCAGTACCAGCAACAGCGGTGCCACCACGATGTTCAGCCAGCGCAGCACCGTACCCAGCGACTCGATGTCACTGCCCAGCTGATGCTGAACGTCGCGCAGTTCCTTGCGGATGCGGACCTTCTCGGCCATGAAGCGCTCCAGCTCCTGCACCTGCGCATCATCCAGCTCGAATGCCTTGGCATCCTGCTGCTTTTTCGATTCCAGCGCGCGCAGCTTGTCCTCGGTTTCTGCCAGCTGCGCTTCCAGTTCCTGTTCCTTGGCCTGCAGATCGATCGCCGCCTGGCGCTCGAGGCTGTCCACCGCTTCGAACGGACGCTCGTAGCGGCCACGACCGCGGATGTTCATCAGATCGGCACTGCCCATCAGGCTGTCGACGGCATTGATCGCAAAGTCACCGTTGTCGGCGAATGCCGAGGCCACCTGCTGCCCCATGAAGTCCTGGATACGCACCCACAGACGGTCGCTGAGCACGTCGGTGTCTGCCACGATCAGGATATTGGCCGGCTTCTCTTCCACCGCGGCCTGCATCGCCGGTTCGCCCGGTTTTGCCGGCGCCACGCCGGCAACCTTGCCGGTCACGCGTGCTGCCAGCACATAGCGCTCGCCGGTCGGACGGAAGCCTTCATACAGTTTGGTGTGATCATCCAGCATCGCGAAGCTGCCGGCCGGCAGCAGCATGGCCTGATCGCTGGACTCCACCAGCGGCGTGAACACGGATGCCGAACCTTCCGCGTGCTTCAGCACGCCGCTCGACGCCATGATCAGGCGCTCGAGACGCGCCGTGACCGGGTCCTGGTTCGGGAATTCGCCCGGGCCGAACTGGTTGATGGCCACGTGCGGCACCGGACGGCCGTATTCGCTGCTGGCCACCGGCACCGCCAGCGAGGCATCGCCCAGCACCTGGTTCGGGTCGTACTGCACACCCCAGGCGGCAAACAATGCCGGCAGGTCGGACGAACTTTCCGCACCGCCGAACATGCCACCGCCGGCCCGTTCCGCGAACGGATCGACGAACACCAGCGTGGCGCCACCGGCGCGCACGTAACGGTCGATGGCCGCCACCGACTTGTCCGGCAACGCGCCCGGGTGCACCAGCACCAGCAGGCTGACGTCGTCCTTGATGGCATCGAAATCCGGCGGCAGCGCTTCCACCGTGTACAGCTGCTCCAGCTGTGCAAACGAAGCCCAGGGCGGCGAAGGCTGACGGCTCATGAAATCGAATCCGCCCTGCACCTCCAGCCCGCTCACCAGTGCGATCTTCGGTGCGGTCTTGCGCGAGGCTTTCCATACCACCTGGCTGAGATCGTACTCCAGGGTTTCCTCGCGGTCCGGCCGGAAGAAATCGATGATCTCCGGCTTGCCGTTGTCGCCGGTCACCGCCAGGCCGAACCAGATTTCCGGTCCGCCGGCGATCACCGGCACGCTCATCAGGCCCAGTTCATTGGCGCGGTCTTCCTCGCCGGAGAACGGCTCCGGATCGACCAGGGTGAATTCCAGTTTCCCGCCGGACAGGCGCTGGTATTCACGCAGCAGCTCCTGCACACGCTGCGCGTAGTTGCCGATCTGCGGCACGCCTTCGGCAAGTTCTGCCGAAAAAAACAGCTCGGCTTTCACCGGCTTCTCCATGCCCTTGAGCATGCGCTTCGTGCCGTCGGTGACGGTGTAGAGGTCGTCCTCGGTGAGGTCCAGCCGGACGTTCGGCAGCATGCTCACCACCTGGGTCAGCACCGCGACCAGCAGGGCAATCACCAGCAGACCGAGGCCGGAAAACAGTGCGCGTTTCTTCATGGATGCATTCATGGCGACAATTCCTCAGCCGGCCTTCTTCAGGTCGATCACGATCGCCGTGGCCAGCAGCCAGCCGCCGATCATCACGAGGAAGTAGAAAAGATCACGGACATCCAGCACACCCTTGCTGATGGCGTCGTAATGGGTCAGGAATGACAGGTTCGACACGGCATCGACCAGCAGACCCGGCGCCCAGCCCTTGAACGCAGCCAGCACCATCGGGAAACCGGCAATCACCAGCAGGAAACACACCACCACGGTGATGATGAAGGCGACCACCTGGTTGGAGGTGGCCGCCGACAGGCAGGAACCGATGGCGAGATATGCACCGGCCATCAGCCAGCTGCCCACATAGGCAGCCAGGATGGCGCCGTTGTCGGGTGCGCCCAGCCAGTTCACGGTGATCACCAGCGGGAACGTCAGCGCGAGCGCGAGGCCTGCGAACAGCCAGCCGGCCAGGAACTTGCCGAGCACGGCATCGCGCAGCCGGATCGGCAGCGTGAGCAGCAGCTCCAGCGTGCCGCTCTTGCGCTCTTCCGCCCACAGGCGCATGGCCAGTGCCGGCATCAGGAACAGGTACAGCCAGGGGTGGAAGGCAAAGAACGGCAGCAGGTCGGCTTGCCGGCGCTCGAAGAAGTTGCCGATGTAGAACGTGAACACGGCCGTGAGCACGAGGAAGATCGCGAGAAACACATAGGCCAGCGGCGTGGCGAAGTACGCATAGAGTTCGCGGCGCGTTACGGCGGCGATGTTGCTGAAATCCTGTTTCATCGAGGCTGCTCCCGGATCAGGCCGCACGGTCGCGGGTGAGGCGACGGAAGACTTCGTCGAGGCGACCGCGCTCGACCACCAGATCCGTCACCGGCCACTGCCGTTCACGGGCCAGCGCCAGGAAGCCCGGCAGCAGGTCACGACCGGTGTCGGCGATCAGGGTGCGACGACGACCTTCCGCTTCCACCGCAATCACGCCCGGAATGGCGGCCAGTGCGGCATCGACACCCTCGGCATCGCTGCTTTCTGCATCGAGGGTGACGCTCAGTGCCCGGTGATAGCGCGACTGCGCCTCCAGGGCATCCGGCGTGCCGTCGCTCACCACGGTGCCGTCGGCGATGATTACCGCGCGCGTGCACACCGCTGTCACTTCCTCGAGGATGTGCGTGGAAATGATGATGATGCGCCCGGCCGACAGCCGCTGGATCAGTGCGCGCACCTGGTGCTTCTGGTTCGGATCGAGGCCGTCGGTGGGTTCGTCCAGCACCAGCAGCTGCGGATCGTGCAGGATGGCCTGGGCCAGCCCGACGCGCCGTTTGTAGCCCTTGGACAGGGTATCGATCACGCGGTCGCTGACCGTGTCCAGTTCCAGCTCGCGCACCACACGCGCCACGCGCTCGTCGCACTCGAGGCCGCGATAGCCGCGCACACCGGCGATGAAGCGCAGGAACGCGGCCACCGTCATCTCGCCCCAGGCCGGCGCGCCTTCCGGCAGATAACCGACCAGCCTCTTCGCCGCTTCCGGCGCCTGCGCCATGTCGTGGCCGAACACGGTCACGCTGCCGCGATCCGGCAGCAGGAAACCGGTGATCATCTTCATGGTGGTGGACTTGCCGGCGCCGTTGGGCCCGAGAAAGCCGAGCACTTCGCCGGGTTGCACGCTGAGCGAAATGCCGCGAACGGCCGCCACGTGCCCGAACGACTTGTGCAGGTCGTCGATGCGTATCATCGGAACAGTTCCCCTGTGGTCCGCCGGCACCGGATGAGGAAAACGTGCCGGCAAAAAAAGCCGCGCCAGTGTACCCACCGCCCGTGACCCCGGCGAGACCGGGATGCAGGCGCAGGCCTGACGGCGGCATTGGATGCAGGCGATGCACGGGAGTTCCCGGGCGCACCCCCTCCCGTGGCAGGGTCGACCGCTGTCAGGAGGGGTCGGGCAACCCGGCCAGACTGTCGAGCAGGCGGCCCAGACCGGCACGCAGCGCCGGCAGCTCGTTGACGGGCAGCCCCGGCGTGCAGACCAGGGTCTGCGGTATCCGGGCCGCACGTTTTTTCAGCGCGCGGCCACTGCGGGTCAACGCCACGTGCAGCTCACGGCCGTCCCCCGCCGCCCGTTCGCGGCTGAGCAGGCCGGCATCCTCCATGCGCCGCAGCAGCGGTGTCAGGGTGCCGGCATCCAGCATCAGGCGACGGCCGATGCGCCCCGCCGTCACCGGTTCCGCATCGCCTTCCGCCTCCCACTGCCAGAGCGCCAGCAGCACGAGGTATTGCGGATAGGTGATGCCCAGTTCGTCCAGCAACGGCCGGTACAACCGCGTCACCTGGCGGGACGCGGCGTACAGGTGGAAGCAGAGCTGGTTGTCGAGCCTGAGCAGCTCGTCGTTGAAGTCCATGGCCGGATCATCAGGCCTTGAGCAGCTTCTCGACGTCCTTTGCCAGATCCTCCGGCTTGTCGGTGGGCGCGTAGCGCTTGACCGTGCTGCCGTCGCGGCTGATCAGGAACTTGGTGAAGTTCCACTTGATGCCTTCACTGCCAAGGATGCCCGGCGCCTCTTCCTTGAGGTACTTGTAGAGCGGTGCGGCATGGCTGCCGTTGACGTCGATCTTGGCAAACAGCGGGAAACTGACGCCGAAGTTCATTTCACAGAACTGCTCGATCTGCTCGTTGGGCGCCGGCTCCTGACCGCCGAACTGGTTGCAGGGAAAGCCCAGCACCACCAGCCCGTCTTTCTGGTAGCGCTCGTGCAGGGCCTGCAGGCCCTTGTACTGGGGGGTGAAGCCGCACTTGCTGGCGGTGTTCACGATCAGCAGTACCTTGCCCTTGTAGTCGGCCAGGTTGATCTGCTTGCCGTGGATGTCGTTGACGGTGAAGTCGAAGGCGGTGGTCATGGCGGGATCCTCCCTATGGATGACGGGGAGGATGCTGCCACGACAAATAGTTTGCATGCAAACTATTTGTGCCGGACGGGGCCCGCCCGCACCGGCCATCCGCCGGCGGGCGGGCTCAGCTGTCGCGCGTCACCAGCAACCGGACTTCCGTCATGTCGGCAATGGCGCTGGCCACGCCCTCACGGCCGATGCCGGAATCCTTCACCCCGCCATAGGGCATGTGATCCATGCGCCAGCTCGGGATGTCGCCGACAATCACGCCGCCTACGTCCAGCTCCTTCCAGGCCTGCAGGGTGCGCACGCGGTCGCGCGTGAACACGCCCGCCTGCAAGCCGTAGCGGGCGTCGTTGACCCGGGCGATCGCCTCGTCGAAGGTGCGGAACGGCTCCAGCGCACAGGCCGGCCCGAACACCTCGCCATCCCAGATCTGCTCACCGCGCGGTACGTTTTCCAGCACGCAGGGCGTGATCATCAGTCCGTTGCGTTCGCCGCCGCACAACACCCTTGCACCGTTGTTGCGGGCAGACTCGATCCAGGCCCGGATGCGTTTTGCTTCCTTCTCGCTGATCACCGGACCGCAGAAGGTCTCTTCCCGCCGGGGATCGCCGGTGATGAGGGTTTTCGTCTTCGCCACCAGCCGGTCGCGGAACTCGTTGTAACGGCTCTCGTGCACCAGGATACGTTGCACGCTGATGCAGCTCTGGCCGCTCTGGTAGAACGCGCCGAACACGCAGCGCTCCACCGCGAAGCCGATGTCGGCGGTCTCGTCGACGATCACTGCCGCGTTTCCGCCCAGCTCCAGCGTCACCCGTTTGCGTCCGGCGCGCGCCTTCATGTCCCAGCCCACGGCATCGGAGCCGGTGAAACTGAGCAGCTTCAGGCGGTCATCGGTGACCAGTGCATCGGCCGCCGCACGTTCGGCCGGCAGCACGGAGAACGCGCCTTCCGGAAGACCGGTCTCTGCCAGTACCTCACCGATGATCAGTGCACCCAGCGGCGTCAGCGAAGCCGGCTTGAGTACAAAAGGGCAACCGGCGGCGATCGCCGGCGCCACCTTGTGTGCCACCAGGTTCAGCGGAAAATTGAACGGCGTGATGAAGGCACAGGCACCGACCGGCACCCGCATCCACATGCCGGTGTAGCCCTCGCCGCGCGCACTGATGTCCATGGGCAGCACTTCGCCCTTGATACGCGTGGCTTCCTCGGCCGCAATGGAGAACGTCTCGATCAGGCGCGTCACCTCGACGCGTGAATCACGGATCGGCTTGCCGGCTTCCAGGCAAAGTGCGTCCGCCAGCTCTGCGCGCCGCTCCTCGAAACGCTGCACGCAGTGGCGCAGGATGTCGCGCCGGCGCCAGGCCGGCAGCCGGCGCATCGGTTCCTCGGCCCTCACCGCGGCGGACACGGCCTGCGCCACCAGCGGTGCGGTCGCGACGCAGACGGAAGCAAACGCCTCGCCGCTGAACTTGTCGATCACCGGCTGCACGTCGATGGTTTCCAGCGGGCGATTGGCGAGGAACAACGGGCGGGGGGCGGATTCCGTCATGGACGACCTGCAGGCAAAGGGAGCGGAATGAAACGGCCGGCAGTGTAGCGCTCAACCCGCGGCCAATCGACGTCCGTAGATGGTGCGGGCATCCGCCAGCGTGACTTCCCGGGGGTTGTTCACCAGCAGGCGCTGCTGCCGCAGCGCGTCCTCGGCCAGCCGGTCGAGATCGCTCTCGGCAATGCCATAGCTGCCCAGGCGTATGTCGATCTTCAGATCGACCAGCAGGGCATCCAGGGCAGCGAACAGGTAATCGGCCGCGGCAGCATCGGCTGTGGCAGTCGCACCCAGGGCACGCCCCAGATCCGCGTACTGGGACAGGGCCGCGTCGCGATTGAAACGCAGCACTTCGGTCAGCACCACCGCATTCGACAACCCGTGCGGCATGTGGAACAGCCCGCCCAGCGGATACGCCAGCGCATGCACTGCCGCCACCGGCGCGTTGGCGAAGGCCATGCCGGCCAGACACGCGCCCAACAGCATGTTCTGGCGTGCCGGGACGTTGCGGCCATCGTGGAAGGCAGTGCGGATGTTGTCGTGCAGCAGGCGCAGGGCACGCAACGACAGCGAATCCGACAGCGGATTCTTGCGTACCTTCGACGTGTAGGCCTCGATGGCGTGCACCATGGCATCGACGCCGGTGTGTGCGGTTACCGCCGGCGGCAGACTGAGGGTGAGATCCGGATCCAGCAACGCCAGGTCCGGCAGCAGCAGCGAGGACACCACGCCGCCCTTGGTCTGGTCCGACAGCGTCACGATGGCGATCGGTGTGACTTCCGAACCGGTACCGGCGGTCGTCGGGATCAGCACCAGCGGCAACCGGCGGCCCTTGGCCTGCTCGACGCCGATGATCTGTCGCAGGGTTTCCGCCGAGTCCGCGAAGTAGGCCGCGAGCTTGGCCACGTCCAGGGAACTGCCGCCGCCGATGCCGATCACCATCTGCGCGCCGAAATCGCGCGCCTTCTGATAGGCGTGCGTGACGATGTGCTCGCCGGGATCCGGCTCCACCTCGGTGAACAGGGCGTAATCCAGCCGTGCCGACGCCAGCGAATCCAGCAGCGACTGGACCAGCCCGGCCTTGACGACACCGGGGTCGGCCACGACGAGGATGCGCTGCAGGCGACGGCGCTGGGCGAATTCGGCGGCGCGGGCAACCGCGCCCTGCGAACAGACCAGTTGGGGAACCGTGGCAAACGTGAATTCCATGGGCATTCCGTTCCGGGCGCAGCCGTCTCCCTGAGGCCATCGCCCGGCATGAGTTCTTGTTGTCCGGTATTGCATCCTGCCCGGTCGGCATCCCGGTCCGGCAGGGCCGGCAGCCCGAAGCGACCAGCGCAGGTATCGTCAGGATAGACGGTTTGCCCGGCATTGGCCCGGGGGTAATTTGCCAAGCGAAGGTCAGCCCTCCGCCGCTTTACGTCAGACAGGCCCCTGTGAGGCACCCCTACAGGGATCATGGTCTGCTCATCGGGAACCGGAGCAGTCAGTCCGGTCATCCCCACACACGTGGGGAACGCTCTCTTTGGACAACCTGTGACCGTTTAACCCCGGTTCATCCCCGCACGCGCGGGGAACACTTCCGCGTATCCGTGGCACTCGCGGTAGTCCTCGGTTCATCCCCGCACGCGCGGGGAACACATTCCGGCTAAGAGCCCCGTGCTCAAGTCCGACGGTTCATCCCCGCACGCGCGGGGAACACGAGTGACGTTCAATGATTACGGAGACGTTGTGCGGTTCATCCCCGCACGCGCGGGGAACACTCGTAGATGTCCCGTACCAGCTCGACCGCTTTCGGTTCATCCCCGCACGCGCGGGGAACACCCGTCTTTCAGGCGGCGCGCCCAGAACGGCGTCGGTTCATCCCCGCACGCGCGGGGAACACATCGTTGTCCGCATCATCAACATCGAATGCGTCGGTTCATCCCCGCACGCGCGGGGAACACTCGACCATCGGGCCCTCCGCCGGGTCGTAGTCCGGTTCATCCCCGCACGCGCGGGGAACACTGCAGCCAGCAGCGATCAAACTGACCCGGCGGCGGTTCATCCCCGCACGCGCGGGGAACACCACCAGCACCTCCAGCGGTTTGCCCACCACGACGGTTCATCCCCGCACGCGCGGGGAACACCCCAGCGGCGGAATCGGCATCACGTCGACGGCCGGTTCATCCCCGCACGCGCGGGGAACACCGGGCGGCCTTGGCCTTGCTGCGGTCATAAAACGGTTCATCCCCGCACGCGCGGGGAACACTGGATGCCGCGGTCACGCTCCCGCGCCAGCAGCGGTTCATCCCCGCACGCGCGGGGAACACGCCCTCGATGTCGGCCTCGGGCCCGCCCAGGGCGGTTCATCCCCGCACGCGCGGGGAACACTTGCCGTGTTTTTTGACCAGCTCCCGCACCATCGGTTCATCCCCGCACGCGCGGGGAACACCTGACCAGCAAACAGCGGGAATGATGGAACGCCGGTTCATCCCCGCACGCGCGGGGAACACCAGACTGTGTGATTCCCTCCGAGTAAAAAAGGCGGTTCATCCCCGCACGCGCGGGGAACACCTGGCCGTTAGCGTGACAGTGCCAGTAGAACCGCGGTTCATCCCCGCACGCGCGGGGAACACGCGGCGATGATTTCGGCAACGTACTTTCGGAACGGTTCATCCCCGCACGCGCGGGGAACACATCCTCGGGCTTCTCGGGGCGACCAAGGCGAGCGGTTCATCCCCGCACGCGCGGGGAACACTCGGTAATCTCAAGGGCCACGCCAACATCTGCCGGTTCATCCCCGCACGCGCGGGGAACACCGCCTTGTCCTGTGTTGGGGGCAGTCATGATTCGGTTCATCCCCGCACGCGCGGGGAACACCAATGAGTCAGCAACCTCGTCGACCTCATCTCCGGTTCATCCCCGCACGCGCGGGGAACACAGTGGCGGCATGGAGCGACGATGGGCAGACCGCGGTTCATCCCCGCACGCGCGGGGAACACCTCGTCGATGTCCGGCTCCGCCTCCGGCGGATCGGTTCATCCCCGCACGCGCGGGGAACACCTGACGGCCACCAGTGGGTGCCAGAAGAGCCCCGGTTCATCCCCGCACGCGCGGGGAACACACCCTGGGCTCGGTGCGACCGATGAGGTCTATCGGTTCATCCCCGCACGCGCGGGGAACACGTGTCCAACGCCTGTTACAATTACCCGTGATGCGGTTCATCCCCGCACGCGCGGGGAACACGTTTACTGAGCACGGGATGATTATCGGCATTGCGGTTCATCCCCGCACGCGCGGGGAACACCCTAGCAGGCCCCCCCGCCGCCGGGTGAATTTCGGTTCATCCCCGCACGCGCGGGGAACACGGCCAGCAGTCGGGTTATGCCATCGTGAACGACGGTTCATCCCCGCACGCGCGGGGAACACCCCTTTTGTGCGGCTTCCAGTCGAACGCGCGACGGTTCATCCCCGCACGCGCGGGGAACACAACAGGAAGAATCAGAAATGAACGCAAAACAACGGTTCATCCCCGCACGCGCGGGGAACACTACAACGCGCCGCTGCAAATCGTGCGCAAACACGGTTCATCCCCGCACGCGCGGGGAACACTCCAGCGGCCAGCTCGACGGCTATGGCCTGATCGGTTCATCCCCGCACGCGCGGGGAACACTGTCTTCCGTGGCCCCAGAAGGGCGATCCAGTCGGTTCATCCCCGCACGCGCGGGGAACACACGGAATCGTCAGCGAGAATGAGAACGAATGCCGGTTCATCCCCGCACGCGCGGGGAACACTTTGCGAATTTGCCAGCGCTCAATGAGGAGTTCGGTTCATCCCCGCACGCGCGGGGAACACAGATCAGCACGCACGGAGGCAATACCGATAATCGGTTCATCCCCGCACGCGCGGGGAACACCTGGACACCCTGCGGCTGACCTACACCGGCATCGGTTCATCCCCGCACGCGCGGGGAACACCCCTCGCGGATCGAGGCGTCCTTTGGGTCCACCGGTTCATCCCCGCACGCGCGGGGAACACGGCTTCTCGACGGTGCCAAGGTCGAAAAACACCGGTTCATCCCCGCACGCGCGGGGAACACGCATCGTTGAGCGCTACCAGCGCACTGGGATGCGGTTCATCCCCGCACGCGCGGGGAACACACCGTCCGATGCCGGTGTATTCGGTCCCCGGACGGTTCATCCCCGCACGCGCGGGGAACACGCCCTTCTGGGCCCATTTCTTTTGCCCCTATCCGGT
>JBMOOO010000015.1:0-8158 GCA_049324475.1 Pseudomonadota bacterium
AGCAGCAGAAGGCCCAGCGCGCCGGCAACAGCGCCCGCGCCAGTTCGGCCGCTGCCATCAGCGCCAGCCTGGGTGCCCTGCGCACCGAAGCCAACTGCGCCCGCCGCCTGCAGCTGGCCACCGCCGTCTCCGCGGGCCTGCAGCGCGAGTTTCCCGACTACCAGTCGGAACTCGGTCTGGGCACCAACCTGGTCTCCATCCTTGCAGCCGGGTTCCCGGGCTGCCAGTGAGCGCCCGCTCACGCGCGAGGGGAGAGAATCAGGAAACTCCAATATTGAGATTTCTTGATATGGGCCTATACTCCCCGGCCCATGGCACTGGCCCCCGTCCCGACCCTTCCTGATACCGACCCGCTCGGACCGCTGGCCGCCCTGCTCAAGGGCGGTGGCGACCCGCTGCGTCTGGCCGTCCTGCAGGTGCTGGGGCTGGGCTCCTTCGGTGTGCTGGAACTGTGCGACATCCTCGGCCTGAAGCAGCCGGCCATGAGCCACCACCTCAAGGTGCTCGCACAGGCCGGCCTGGTGACCGCCCGCCGCGAAGGCAATGCCATCTTCTACCGGCGCGTGCTGCCGCAGGACACCGATCCGGCCGGCGCCGTGCAGCTGGCGGTGTTCGCCGCGCTGGACACGCAGCCGCTGGAACCCGCGGCGCTGGCCAACATCGAGCAGGTGCGCGCCGAGCGCGCAGAAAGCTGCCGCGCGTTTTTCGCGCGCCACGCCGATGACTTCCGCGAACGCCAGGACCTGATCGCCGAGTACACGCAGTACGCCGACGGCGCCCGCGACCTGCTGCTGGCCGCGCAGTTGCCGGCCACCGCGGAAGTGCTGGAAGTCGGGCCCGGCGCCGGTGAATTCCTCGCCGAGCTGGCGCCGCGCTATGCCAGGGTCTGGGCCTTCGACATTTCCGAGGGGCTGCTGTCGAAGGCACGCACGCGCGTCGATACCGCCGGCCTCACCAACGTGACACTGGTCGCCGGCGACACCAAGGCCGCGCTGAAGCAGGGCCTGCGGACAGACGCCGTGGTGTTCAACATGGTGTTGCACCACGTGCCCTCGCCGGCCGACCTGTTCCGCGACGCTGCCGCATTGCTGAAACCCGGCGGCGTCATGCTGGTCACCGACCTTTCCCGCCACGAACAGGACTGGGTGCGTGCACATTGCGGCGACCTGTGGCAGGGCTTCGACGATGCCGAACTCGAACGCTGGGCGCGCGCCGCCGGCTTCGAATCCGGAGAAAGTTCGTACCTGGGGCTGCGCAACGGTTTCCAGATTCTGTTCAAGAGTTTTTACCAACCCGTTTGAGTACCCCTTCCGGGCGCACCAAGCACCGTCTTCCCGATAACCGTTCCACTGCAACAGGAAAGAGAGCCATGAGCGAGTACAGCGTCTTCACCTCCGAATCCGTTTCCGAAGGCCATCCGGACAAGGTCGCCGACCAGGTTTCCGATGCCATCCTCGACGCCATCATCGCGCAGGACAAATACGCGCGCGTGGCCTGCGAAACGCTGGTGAAGACCGGCGTCGCCATCGTGGCCGGCGAAATCACCACCACGGCCGTGATCGACTACGAAGGCATCATCCGCCGCGTGATCAACGGCATCGGCTACAACTCGTCCAGCGTCTATTTCGACGGCTCGACCTGCGGCGTGCTGAACCTGATCGGCGCGCAAAGCCCGGACATCAACCAGGGTGTGGACCGCGCGAAGCCGGAAGACCAGGGCGCCGGCGACCAGGGCCTGATGTTCGGCTACGCCACCAACGAAACCGACGCGCTGATGCCGGCGCCGATCCAGTACTCGCACCGCCTGGTCGAGCGTCAGGCGGAAGTGCGCAAGTCCGGCGAGCTGAGCTGGCTGCGCCCGGATGCGAAATCGCAGGTAACCTTCCGTTATGAGAACGGCAAGCCGGTGGCGGCCGACGCCATCGTGCTGTCCACGCAGCACGCGGGCGACGTCTCCGACAAGACCATCCGTGAAGGCGTGATGGACGTGATCATCAAACAGGTGATCCCGGCCAACTGGATCCACAAGAACACGCAGATCCACATCAACCCGACCGGCCGCTTCGAAATCGGCGGCCCGATGGGCGACTGCGGCCTGACCGGCCGCAAGATTATTGTCGACTCCTACGGCGGCATGGCCCGGCATGGTGGCGGTGCGTTCTCCGGCAAGGATCCGTCGAAAGTGGATCGCTCGGCTGCCTACGCCGGCCGCTACGTGGCGAAGAACATCGTTGCTGCCGGCCTGGCCGACCGCTGCGAGATCCAGGTGAGCTACGCCATCGGCGTTGCCGAGCCGACCTCCATCTCGGTCAACACCTTCGGCACCGGCAAGGTCGCCGAGTCGCGCCTGGTCGAAATCATCCGCAAGGTGTTCGAGCTGCGCCCGTACGGCCTGATCAAGCAGCTGGACCTGCTGCACCCGATCTACGAGCCGACCGCGTCCTACGGTCACTTCGGCCGCAATCCGTTCGAGCGCGAGTTCAAGTACACCGTGCACGAGAACGGCAAGAAGGTCGAGAAAACCCACAGGGCCACCGCCTTCACCTGGGAGCGTACCGACAAGGTCGCCGCCCTGCGTGCGGAAGCAGGCCTGAAGTAATCCATCGCCGGGTCGGGCGAAAGCCCGACCTGAAAAAACGGAAAGGGAAAACACATGAACGCCAAAGCCAATACCGGTGATTTCAAGGTTGCCGACATCAAGCTGGCCGAATTCGGCCGCCAGGAAATCATCCTGGCCGAACGCGAGATGCCGGCCCTGATGAACCTGCGCACCAAGTACGGCAAGCAAAAGCCGCTCAAGGGCGCCAGGATCATCGGCTGCATCCACATGACGGTGCAGACTGCAGTGCTGATCGAGACGCTGCAGGCGCTCGGCGCAGAAGTGCGCTGGAGCTCGTGCAACATCTTCTCCACACAGGATCACGCCGCCGCCGCCATCGCTGCACGCGGTGTTCCCGTCTTCGCCTGGAAAGGCGAGACCGAAGAGGAATACTGGTGGTGCGTCGAGCAGACCATCCTCAAGGACGGCAAGCCCTGGGATGCCAACATGATTCTGGATGACGGCGGCGACCTGACCGGCCTGATCCACCAGAAATACCCGCAGATGCTGACGAAGATCCACGGCATCACCGAGGAAACCACCACCGGCGTCAAGCGGCTGGTGGAAATGCTCGAGAAAGGCGAACTGAAGGTTCCGGCCATCAACGTCAACGACTCGGTCACCAAGAGCAAGAACGACAACAAGTACGGTTGCCGTCACTCGCTCAACGACGCCATCAAGCGCGGCACCGACATGCTGCTGGCCGGCCGCAAGGCGCTGGTCATCGGCTATGGTGACGTGGGCAAGGGCTCGGCGCAGTCGCTGCGCCAGGAAGGCATGATCGTCCGCATCAGCGAAATCGACCCCATCTGCGCGATGCAGGCCTGCATGGACGGCTACGAAGTGGTTTCTCCGTACCTGGACGGCGTCAATACCGGCAAGCCCGAGTGCATCGACAAGCGCCTGCTGGGCGACACCGACCTGATCTGCACCACCACCGGCAACCACCATGTGTGCGACAGCAACATGCTGCGCGCGCTGAAGAAAGGATCCGTGGTGTGCAATATCGGCCACTTCGATACCGAGATCGACACCAGCTTCCTGCGTCAGAACTACGCCTGGCTGGAAGTGAAGCCACAGGTTCACAAGGTGTTCCGCGATGCCAAACCGGGCGCCGCCATCAATCAGGAGTCCGATGACTACCTGATCCTGCTGTCGGAAGGCCGTCTGGTGAATCTGGGCAACGCCACCGGCCACCCGTCGCGCATCATGGACGGTTCTTTCGCCAACCAGGTTCTGGCCCAGATGTTCCTGTACGAACAGAAATTCGCCGAGCACTCCGACATGGTGAAATCGACCATGCTGAAGGTGGAAGTGCTGCCGAAGAAGCTCGACGAGGAAGTGGCCCTGGAGATGGTCAAGGGCTTCGGCGGCGTGGTCACGAAGCTGACCAAGGAACAGGCCGACTACATCAAGGTCAGCGTGGACGGTCCGTTCAAGCCGGAACACTACAAGTACTGATTGGTGCGGCTGCGCTTGACAGCTCTGCGTTGCGGTGCGCTGCGAAATCCTCACGTACCAACTTTGTACGCTCCGGTTTCGCATCGCCCCGCGCCTTGATCTGCCGGCGCTCGCCGGCACCAATGCATCCCGAGAGACCGAACATGAGTGACGACGACCTGCACGAAGTGCACATCAGCTTCGAGTTCTTCCCGCCGAAAACCGACGCCGGCTTCGTGAAGCTGGCCGAGGTGCGGGATCGGCTGGCCGCCGAGGGGCCGGAGTTCTTCTCCGTGACCTACGGCGCCGGCGGCTCGACGCGCGAGCGCACGTTCAACGCCGTGAAGATGGTGCGCGAAAGCGGCATCGACACGGCGCCGCACCTGTCCTGCGTCGGGCATACGAAGGCCGAGATGCGCGAGATCCTAGACGGCTACAAGGCCGGCGGGGTGCAGCGCATCGTCGCCCTGCGCGGTGACCTGCCCAGCGGCATGGGCATGGGCGACGGCGAGTTGCGCTACGCCAGCGACCTGGTGGCGTTCATCCGCCAGCACTACGGCAACCATTTCCGGCTGGAGGTGGCGGCCTATCCGGAGATGCATCCGCAGTCCGCCGGGCTGGATGCCGACATTGCCGCTTTCGTAAAGAAGGTGAAGGCCGGCGCCGACCAGGCCATCACCCAGTACTTCTTCAACCCGGATGCGTATTTCCACTTCGTGGACCGCGTTCAGGACGAGGGCGTCACGATCCCGGTCGTGCCCGGCATCATGCCGATCACCAATGTCGCCAACCTGATCCGGTTCTCCGACAGCTGCGGTGCGGAGATCCCGCGCTGGCTGCGCAAGCAGCTGGAAGCCTACGAGCATGACGAGGAATCGGTGCGGCTGTTCGGCGCGGACGTGGTGTCCAGCCTGTGCGAGACCCTGCTCGCCGCCGGCGCGCCGGGGATCCATTTCTACACCATGAACCAGGCCGAACCGACCCTGGCGATCCTGCGCAATCTCGGGCTGGAAACCATCGACACCTGATGCGGTTCCGGTCCGGCTTTTCCATCAGGGCGCTTCGGCGCCCTTTTTTGTCGGGTAATATCGCGGCATGACCGCCAACGACGACCTGATGCGCCGGGACCTCGCTGTCCTCTGGCACCCCTGCACCCAGATGAAGGATCACGAGCAACTGCCCGTGATCCCGATCGCACGCGGCGAAGGTGCGTGGCTGGTGGATTTCGACGGCAATCGTTACCTCGATGCCATCTCCAGCTGGTGGGTCAACCTGTTCGGGCATGGTAATCCGCGCATCAATGCCGCGCTCAAGCGCCAGATCGACCGGCTGGAACACGTGATCCTGGCCGGCTTCACGCACGAGCCGGTGGTGCAGCTGTCCGAACGGCTGCTGCAGCTGGCACCGCCCGGCCTGGCCAGATGCTTCTACGCCGACAACGGGTCGAGCGCGGTGGAAGTCGCGCTGAAGATGAGCTTCCACTACTGGAAGAACTGCGGCCTCCCGCAGAAGACGAAGTTCCTCACACTCTCCAACAGCTATCACGGAGAGACGCTGGGTGCGCTGGCCGTAGGTGACGTCGCGCTCTACAAGGACACCTACGCCCCGCTGCTGATGCAGGCCATCACGGTACCATCGCCCGATTGCTGGCATCGCGCGCCGGAAGACAGCTGGGAGCAGCATTCGCGGAAAATGTTCCGGCACATGGAAGAAGCGCTGGCGAAGCACGCTGGCGAAGCCTGTGCCGTGATCGTCGAGCCGCTGGTGCAGTGTGCCGGGTCCATGCGCATGTACCACCCGGCTTATCTCACGCTGCTGCGTGAAGCCTGCGACCGGCACGGCGTACACCTGATTGCGGACGAGATCGCCGTCGGCTTCGGCCGTACCGGCACGCTGTTTGCCTGCGAACAGGCTGGCATCACGCCGGACTTCATGTGCCTGTCGAAAGGGCTGACCGGCGGCTATCTGCCGCTGTCGGTCGTACTCACCACGCAGACCGTCTACGACGCTTTCTACGACGATTACGCCACGCAGAAGGCATTCCTGCACTCGCACAGCTACACCGGCAACGCACTCGCCTGCGCCGCCGCCCTGGCAACGCTGGACATCTTCCGCAGCGACAACGTGCTGGAACGCAACAAACGCACAGCCGCACACATGGCACAGCTGCTGGCACCGCTGGCCGATCATCCGCAGGTGGGCGAAGTGCGCCAGACCGGCATGATCGCAGCCATCGAACTGGTGCGCGACAAAGCCACGAAAACCGGCTACAACAGCCACGAACGGCGCGGCCTGCAGGTCTACCGGCATGCGCTGTCCCGCGGTGCCCTGCTGCGACCGCTGGGCAATGTGGTTTACTGGATGCCGCCTTACGTGATGTCGCCGGAACAGATCGATGGTCTGGCACGCATCACCCGCGAAAGCATCGATCAGGCCACGCGATCGTAGGAGCCCTTGCCGGGCGACCTGGATCAATCGCCCCGGCAAGGGGCTCCTGGCAAAAGCAGGCAGGAGAACGTCATGCCCACCCGCGTCTATGAACCCCAGGTGCTGGCCACCGGCGCAGAGGTTCCGCTGGGCGATCGCAACCAGCAGCACCTCGTCCGGGTGCTGCGCATGAACCCCGGCGACGATTTCGTGATCTTCAACGGCGACGGCAGCGAGTACGGCGCCCGGATCGTCAGCGCCGGCAAGCGCGAAGCCGTCGTGCTCATCGGCGCCCGGCGCGAACCCGCCACGGAATCACCGCTGCGCACCCACCTGGGGCTGGTGATGAGCAAGGGCGACCGCATGGACTGGGCGGTGCAGAAAGCCACCGAGCTGGGCGTGACCGAAATCACCCTGCTCAGCAGCCAGCGTTGCGAGATACGCCTCGACGGTGAACGGCAGGACAAGAAGCTCCAGCATCTGCTGAATGTCGCCGTGCATGCCTGCGAACAGTCCGGACGCGTGCTGCTGCCGGTCATGCACGGGCCGGTGACGATGGAGGAATGGGCCGGCCGTGTGCAGGCCGGCCTGAAGCTGCTGCTGCATCCCGGCGACGGGAAAAATGCACTGCCGGAAAAATGCGCCAGCGTCGCGCTGCTGGTCGGGCCGGAGGGCGGCTTCAGCGAGACGGAAGTGAGCGCAGCCCGGAGCAAGGGTTTCTCCGCCTGCGTGCTCGGCCCGCGCGTGCTGCGCACGGAAACCGCGCCGGCCGCCGCGCTGGCATTGCTGCAGACCCGTTACGGCGATTTTCTGTAGGAGCCCCTTCAGGGGCGACCGGCTATTTACCCCAGGGCAACATGCGCTTCAGCACGTCGTCGCGCTGCACGATGTGGTGATACAACGCACCGCCGGCATGCAGCAGCACCAGCGCCACCAGCGCACTCCACAACCCTTCGTGGATCTCCATCAGCTGCTTGCCCAGGTCCTTGTGCTCGCCGAGGAACACCGGGATCTCGAACAGGCCGAACCAGCTGACCGGCCGGCCGAAATACTGGCTGGCCAGCAGCCCGGTCATCGGCATCGCGATCATCACGGCATACAGGCCGACATGCACGAAACGCGCAATGAACTGCTGCGACGCGGCACCGATCGCGGCCGGCGTGGCCTGGCCGATGCGCGCGCTCAGCCGGAACCACACCAGGAAGAAAACCGTGGTCCCCAACGCCTTGTGGATCATCATCCACTGCGCGCGCTCCTCGCTGCCCTTCGGAAAGTCCTCGTGCGACTCCACGGCGAACCAGGCGCCGAGGATCAGCAGGAACATCAGCCAGTGAAACAGTTGCGCGATCGCGCCCCAGCGCCGGTCGGTGTTCTTCAGCAGCATGTTGTCTTCTCCTGGAAGCCGGTGCCCGGCAGAGCAGGCGGTGCGGGAGGCGCTGTCGCTGCGCCGGTTTCCGCAGTCTCCGCCGGCAAGCTTACCGTTTCCTGAATGCCGCCGGGCGGTGGCCCGGCAGCAGCTGGCACAGGCTCTGCCGCCCGCCGGGCTCCGACAAAGCGCTTCGCCCAGTAGGGAATGTCCAGCGACTCGATGCGCACCACGCCGCCGGTGGCCGGCGAGTGCACAAAGCGCCCGTCACCGATGGCGATGGCCACGTGATTGATGGCACGCCCCTGCCGGCCGATGCGGAAGAA
>JBMOOO010000016.1:0-268341 GCA_049324475.1 Pseudomonadota bacterium
CGGCGGCCGGCCGCCGGCCGACGACGACCTGGCCGACATGATCCTGCGCGAGCTCGATCAGCCTGCACCGCCGCCGCCGAAGCCCGCTGCGAAACCGGCTGCACCGCCACCGGCCGCAACCGGTGCCGGCTGGGCGCCGCCCCCGCCGGCCGTCAAACCGGGGCAACCGGCAGCCCCCGGCAACTGGGGCGCACCGCCGCCGCCGAAGCCCGCCGCGAAACCGGCTGCACCACCACCCCCGGCGCCGGGCAGCAACGCGCAGCGTTACGGCATCGAGGAGAACAAGACCAAGATTTCCATCGGCGGCGAACTGAACGAGAAACTGATCTCCGACGAGGACCCGTTCGGCATTTCCTCGGCCGCCACCACCCTGGACGACAAGGACTTCCAGCCGGAAGCCGACGAATCCTGGGCCAAGGCACTGCTGGGCGAAGGTCCGAAGGACGAGCGCGACGAGCGCGTCCGCGGCTTCCGGATCAATGCCGACGAGATGTCGCTCGCCGATCCGACCGGCGTGCAGAAAAAATCCGCCCTGGCCGAACGGGTCGAGCGTCTGGCCCAGGGCCGCGGCGCCGACATGCCCGCGCCGATCAAGCGCACGGCACCGGCCGGTGGTTCACAGGTCGACGACGAGCTCGATTTCCTTTCCGACCCCGGCCTCACCATGCAGGACGTCGAATTGCCCGGCCTCGACGCCGGCGACGACCTGGTGGCCGCCGCCCAGGCGCACCAGGTGAGCTGGGGTCGTGACGTCTTCTGGGGCACGCTGGGCGCCGTCATGCTGCTGGTGCTGCTGGGTCAGTACATGGTGTTCAACCGCGACACGCTGTCGCGCGACCCGTCCTGGCGCGGCGTGTACGAAGTCGCCTGCGGCGCCATCGGCTGCACCCTGCCCGGCGACAACGCCGTGAACCGCATCCAGGGCGCGAACCTGGTCGTACGCAGCCATCCATCCGTGGCCAATGCCCTGGTGGTGGATGCCGTGGTCTACAACCGGGCGCCGTTTGCACAACCCTTCCCGCAACTCGAACTCGGGTTCACCGATGCCGAAGGCAACCCGGTGGCCGGGCGGGTATTCACGCCCGAGGAATATCTGAAGGGCGAGCTGGCCGGCGCCGTCAGCATGCCGCCGGACACGCCGATACACCTGTCCCTGGAAGTGATCGATCCGGGTGCAACGGCCGTCAACTACGAGCTGCGCTTTCTGGCACCCGACGCGTCCTGAACGGTTACCCGGACCCGCTCCTGCCACTCAATAACGGTTTTTCCGTCAAGTCATTTTTCTCCGGCTTTTCGCCACCGGCCGGCTTCAAGGAGCCGGTCGGCATCGCTATGATTGCTCACTCTTTGAACAGCCCGGCCTGACCAACCCCGGCGCTGTCGAGTATCGAAGCAGTCACCGAATCCACGAATGCCCCCGGCGAATGCACAACGCGCCGGACGGTTTTCTTTCGCCGCGCTTTTGTACCGGCCGGCCGTGAACACGAGCATGCAGATAGGGCCCTACCACATCACCAACCCCGTCGCGCTGGCCCCCATGGCCGGCGTGACCGATCTGCCGTTCCGGTCGCTGTGCCGCCGGCTCGGTGCGGGCCTGGTGGTGGCGGAAATGCTGACGGCCAACCACGCGCTGTGGCATACGCCCAAGTCGCGGCTGCGGCGCATCCATGACGACGAGCCGGCACCGCGCAGCGTGCAGATCGCCGGTGCCGAACCGGCCATGCTGGCCGATGCGGCCCGGCTGTGCGTGGCCGGCGGTGCCCAGATCGTCGACATCAACATGGGCTGCCCGGCGAAGAAGGTCTGCAGCCGCGCCGCCGGCTCCGCGCTGCTGCGCGACGAGACGCTGGTACGCGAGATCCTGCAGGCTGTGGTGCATTCGGTGGATGTGCCGGTCACGCTGAAGATCCGCACCGGCTGGGCGCCGGACGAACGCAACGGTGTGCGCATCGCACGCATCGCCGAAGACTGCGGCATCGCCGCACTGGCCGTGCACGGGCGCACCCGGGCCGACCGCTTCAACGGCCACGCCGAGTACGACACCATTGCCGCCATCCGGCAGGCCGTGCGCATGCCGGTGATCGCCAACGGCGACATCACCACACCGCAGCAGGCCAGGGCCGTGCTGGACCACACCGGTGCCGATGCCGTGATGATCGGCCGGGCCGCCCAGGGCAATCCCTGGCTGTTCCGGGAAATCGCGCATTTCCTGGCCACCGGCAACGAACTGCCGCCGCCGGATGCCGCCGAGATCCGTGCCGTGGTGCACGGCCACCTCGACGCACTGCACGCGCATTACGGCGAACACATGGGCGTTCGCATCGCCCGCAAGCATGTCGGCTGGTACCTGGACCACCGCCAGGGCTGGGATCGCGGCGCCTTCAATGCAGCGGCCTCGGCCGCGCACCAGCACGACCTGATCGATTCGTTTTTCTCCCGTACGGAAGGCAACGCCGACCGGGCGGGTTTTTCTCCGGAGATCCTTGCTGCATGAGTACCGCCCCGAAACCCCTCCAGTCGTCCGGCCTTGCCGTCACGGCCGGCACGCAAACCCTGCGCGACGCCGCCGACCAGGCCGTTGCCAACTACTTCCGCCAGCTGGGCGACGAAAACGTCACCGGCGTGTACGACCTGGTGCTGGCCGAGATCGAAGCCCCGCTGCTGGCGCGGGTGCTTGAATTCACCCGTGGCAACCAGACCCAGGCCGCCATCGTGCTGGGCCTGAACCGCGGCACCCTGCGCAAGAAACTCAAGCAGTACAAGCTTCTGTAAGGATTCCCCGCCATGTCCGTTGCCCACGCATCGCGTCCGGTCAAAACCGCGCTGCTTTCCGTTTCCGACAAATCCGGCATCGTCGATTTCGCCCGCGAGCTGGTGAAAAGGGGCGTCACGCTCCTGTCCACCGGCGGCACCTACAAGCTGGTGAAGGACAACGGTATCGCCGTCACCGAAGTATCCGAGTACACCGGCTTCCCGGAGATGATGGATGGCCGCGTGAAAACACTGCACCCGAAAGTGCACGGCGGCATCCTCGGCCGCCGCGGCCAGGACGACGCCGTGATGCAGCAACACGGCATCCGCGGCATCGATCTGGTGGTGGTGAACCTGTATCCGTTCGCCGCCACGGTGGCGAAACCCGGCTGCACGCTGGAAGACGCCATCGAGAATATCGACATCGGCGGGCCGACCATGGTGCGCTCGGCGGCCAAGAACCACGCGCACGTGGGCATCGTGGTGAACAGCGCCGACTACCATCGCGTACTCACCGACATGGACATGTACGACGGCGCGCTGTCCACCCCACTGCGCTTCGATCTGGCGGTAAAAGCCTTCGAGCACACCGCCGCCTACGACGGCATGATCGCCAACTGGCTGGGCGTCATCGAACCGCAGCACGCCTACGACGCACACCCGAAGCGTGAAGTGTTCCCGCGCACGTACAACCTGCAGTACCTCAAGGCGCAGGACATGCGCTACGGCGAGAACCCGCACCAGCGCAGCGCCTTCTACGTGGAAGCGCAGGCGAAAGAGGCCTCGGTCTCTACTGCCCGCCAGCTGCAGGGCAAGGAACTCAGCTACAACAACATCGCCGATACCGACGCCGCGCTGGAATGCGTGAAATCGTTCGTGAAGCCGGCCTGCGTCATCGTCAAGCACGCCAACCCCTGCGGCGTCGCCGTGGTCCCGGAGACCGATGGCGGCATCCGCAAGGCCTATGACCTCGCCTACGCCACGGATTCCGAATCCGCCTTCGGCGGCATCATCGCCTTCAACCGCGAACTCGACGCCGATACCGCGAAAGCCATCGTCGACCGCCAGTTCGTGGAAGTGATCATCGCACCGAAGATTTCCGCGGCCGCACTGGAAGTCACCAGGGCCAAGCAGAACGTGCGCGTGCTCGAATGCGGCGAATGGTCGCCGGAGCGCCACGCCCAGTTCGACTTCAAGCGCGTGAACGGCGGCCTGCTGGTGCAGGACCTGGACATCGGCATGATCCGGGAAGCCGACCTCAAGGTGGTGACCAAACGCGCCCCGACCGAAGCCGAGATGCACGACCTGGTCTTCGCCTGGAAAGTGGCGAAATTCGTGAAGTCCAACGCCATCGTCTACGCGAAGAACCGCCAGACCGTCGGCGTCGGTGCCGGCCAGATGAGCCGCGTCAACAGCGCGCGCATCGCTGCCATCAAGGCCGAGCATGCCGGGCTGCCGGTGAAAGGCGCGGTGATGGCCTCCGACGCCTTCTTCCCGTTCCGTGACGGCATCGACAACGCGGCGAAGGCCGGCATTGCCTGCGTCATCCAGCCCGGCGGCTCGATGCGCGACGCCGAGGTGATCGCCGCCGCCGACGAGGCCGGCATGGCGATGGTGTTCACCGGCATGCGCCACTTCCGTCACTGAGGCTTCCGCCATGCAGATCCTGATCCTCGGCTCCGGCGGCCGCGAGCACGCGCTGGCGTGGAAATGCGCACAGGACCCGCGCGTAACGAAGATCTTCGTGGCACCGGGCAACGCCGGCACCGCCACCGAAGCGAAGTGCGAGAACGTCGCACTGGACATCCTCGACAATGCCGCGCTGGTCGCCTTCGCGAAAGCCAACGTGCAGCTGACCCTCGTCGGACCGGAGGCGCCGCTGGTGAACGGTGCCGTCGATGCGTTCCGCGCCGCCGGCCTGCCGATCTGGGGGCCGACCGCCAAAGCCGCGCAGCTCGAAGGCTCAAAGGCTTTCGCCAAGGATTTTCTCGCCCGCCACAAGATCCCCACCGCCGAATACCGGACCTTCACGAACACCGGCGAAGCGCTGGCGTATCTGCGGCAGAAAGGCGCGCCGATCGTGGTGAAGGCCGACGGTCTCGCCGCCGGCAAGGGCGTGATCGTCGCCATGACGCTCAGGGAAGCCGAAGACGCCGTCACCGACATGCTCTCCGGCAACGCCTTCGGCGCCGCCGGCTCGCGTGTGGTCATTGAGGAATTCCTCGACGGCGAGGAGGCCAGCTTCATCGTCATGGTCGACGGCACGCACGCACTGCCGATGGCCACCAGCCAGGACCACAAGCGCATCGGCGACGCCGACACCGGCCCCAATACCGGTGGCATGGGCGCCTATTCCCCGGCGCCGGTGGTGACGCCGGAGGTGCACGCGCGCGTGATGCGCGAAGTGATCGAGCCCACCGTGCGCGGCATGGCAAGCGAGAACAACGTCTACACCGGCTTTCTCTATGCCGGCCTGATGATCACGAAAGACGGCGCGCCGAAGGTCATCGAGTTCAACTGCCGCTTCGGCGATCCGGAAACGCAGCCGGTCATGCTGCGCCTGCAGACTTCGCTGGTGGCACTGGTGGAAGCCGGACTGGCCGGACAGCTCGGCGAGACCAAAGCCGACTGGGACCCACGCATGTCGGTCGGCGTGGTGATGGCGGCCGGCGGCTACCCGGGCGACGTCCACAAAGGCGACGTGATCAGCGGCTTGCCGCAAACGGAAACCGCCGGCGAAAAGATCTTTCACGCGGGCACGAAACTGGTCGACGGGCAGGTGACCACCAACGGCGGCCGCGTACTGTGCGCCACCGCCCTGGGCGGCACCGTGTCGGAAGCGCAGCAGCGCGCCTACCGGCTCGTGAAGCGCGTCACATGGCGCGACGAATACCACCGCACGGACATCGGCTGGCGCGCTATCCTCCGGGAGCAATCCGGCAGCAGCAGCTGACGGCAACGCCGGGCACGCGCCCGGCGAACCTCCTGGCCTGGACCACGCGCAAGGGAGTGCCCCATGGAATTCATACGCACCAACCTCGCCCGCCTGGCATTCGCCTTCGGCATCCTGATCGGCGTGCAGGCGCCGAACGTGGCAACCCAGTACGAGCACCGGGTGGATGCACACCTGAGCGAAGTCACACTGAATTTTGCCGGCTTCCAGAAAATTGCCGATCAGTACTTCGACGGCAATGTCGAACGGCTGATCCTGCACCATCAGCAAAGCAACGACCGTGTCTTCCAGGCCGAGGCCGAGCCGATCCGCAAACTGTGGGTGCGCCTGCAACACCTGCGTGCCGAGCAGGCTGCACTGGCCGGCGGCCTCGCGCACAAGCTGTTCCACCTGGCGACCCGGGCCGATCCGGAACTGCGCGAGGAAACCCTCGACAATTACGTCGCCACCGTACCGCTCACGATGGAGGCGATCATCTGCGGGCTGATCGCTGCCTTCCTGCTGGGCGCACTGGTCGAAGGCCTGTTCGGCGCCATCGGTCTGGCAACGCGGCGGCGCGGGCGGATCTGAGCGCCGCGCGCCTGCTTCTTCCGGGCAGGCCATCCCTGAAGGGGCGTCCCTTTCCCGGCGAGCCGGAGGGCAATCGCCCCGGCGGAGCTCCTACTTCTCGGTGAGGATGTAGACGCCGTCCCAGTCGACCGGCGGCGGATCTGCGCGCATGTGTGCAATCCGCTCCAGGAAGATCGCATACAGCTTGCAGTCCGGCTCCAGCGACAGCAGCTCGCCGAGCTCGTCCTCGGCCGCATCCCAGCGCTGGGCCGCGTAATGCTCCAGCGCCCGGTGCCAGCGATCGACATTCGCCAGCAGTTCCGGCGTGGCTTCCGATTTGCGGCACAGGGGCTCGTACACCTTCACCGGCTCGGTCTTGCCTTTCACCTGCAGGCGGTCGACCAGACGCAGCACGTGATCCGGGCACTGTGCCGCCGTGCCTTCACCGACCAGCAAGCGCAGGCCGTACTGCTTGGTGGCGCCTTCCAGCCGCGAGCCCAGGTTCACGGCATCGCCCAGCACCGTGTAGGCGCGACGATAGCTCGATCCCATGTCGCCCACGTTCATGGTGCCGGTGTTGATGCCGACACCGACATCGATGCGCGGCAAACCCTCGGCACCGAATTCATTCTTCAGCTCATCGACCTTCTTCAGCATGGCCAGTGCCGAGTCGACCGCATGCGCGGCATGCTTCGGATCGTCCAGGGGTGCCCCCCAGAACGCCATCACCATGTCGCCCACGTACTTGTCGATGGTGCCCTGGTTGTCGAAGATGATTTTCGTGATCGGCGTGAAGTAGCGGTTGAGCAACTGCTTCAGCCCCTGCGCCGTCAGCTTCTCGGAAATGGTGGTGAAGGAACGCACGTCGGAAAACAGCACGGTCATTTCCCGGGATTCACCCTCGAAGGACACCTGCTCGGGATGCTCCAGCAGGCGGTCGATGTGGGCCGGCGCCACATACTGGCCGAACATGTTGTGCATCTGCGCGCGACGCTGGGTTTCTTCCAGGAAGCCCAGCACGACGAACAGCAGGTTCAGTGCCGTCACCGTCACCAGGGGCGGCGACAGCGGGAAATCGACCTTCGCGTAGATCCACAAGGCGTAGTTGATGGCAATCACGACACCGATGGTGAACACGCTGAAGACCAGCTGGCCGCCGGCCTGCAGGCGCGGCTGGATCAGCACGATCATCAGACCCAGCAGCAGGATCAGCACCACCGTGGCACCCGGCTCGTAGTCCGGGCGATACCAGAAACGGTTCTCCGGCGGCACGCTGCCGATGATCGCGTCCAGCAGGTTGGCGTGGACCTCGACCCCGGGATAGCCGGTTTCCAGCGGCGTCGAACGCAGGTCCTTCAGGCCCAGCGCGGACGTGCCGACCAGCACGATGGCGCCGTCCAGTTGCTGCTTCTGCCGGTCGCTCAGCGTACCGCGCAGCACATCGGTGGCCGGAATGTAGGGGAAGCTGCGTGCCTTGCCGCGGTACGGCACCACCGCACGACCGCGCGCATCGGTCGGGATCACGTTGTTGTCGACCCTGACCGCCTCGAGCACGATGGCGCCCTGCTGCTCGGCCGTCTGCAGCTCGATGTGGGACGCGTCCAGGAAGCGGCGGGCGATCTCCAGCGACAGCGACGGGTGCAGATCATTGCCGACCCGGTACACCATCGGCGAACGGCGCACCACGCCATCGACGTCGGGTTCGGTGGTGAGGCTGCCGCCGCCGATGGCGGCTTCCTGCAGCACCGGCTGGTTGCCGGCAAAACCCTGCAGGGCCGGGATCAGCAACTGGTCGCCGACCTCGGGCTCCACCGTGAGCAGCGGCGGGGGCAGGACACCGATGCCGCCCTCGGCATCGTTGTGCAGGAAAAAGCCCAGCACCGTTTCCCCTTTTGCGATGTCCTTCGCAAAAGCGGCATCGGCATCGAAACGGGCACGCTCGGCCCTCAGCAACCCGCCCGCCCTTGACGACACCGCCGGGTCGGTCAGCACTTCATCGACCGGATTGCGCTCGGGCTCGGCAAAGGTCACGTCGAATCCGGTGATGACCACACCGTTGGCGTACAGCGCCTCCAGCATGTCGCCCATCCGGGCGCGGGACCAGGGCCAGCGGCCTTCCGCCGCCAGACTGCGCTCGTCGATGTCGACAATGACGATCTTCTGGGCTTTCGGCGGCGGGTCCAGGGTCAGACGGAAGCGCAGGTCATACAGGAGGGCGTCGAGGCGCTCCAGCATCGGCGGGGCGTACAGGCCCAGCGACGCATGGTAGAAGGACACCAGCAGGATCAATGAAACACCCAGCGGCCGGGCCACCTGCCGCAACGCCCTTATCAAGGTTTGACGCATACGTGTAATATGGCCCGGCAGTCACGGGCCCCCTTGTTGTAGTCATTCCAGCGGTGGCATTTCTTCCGGTTGCCGCCGGGCCCGTGCAACTCATCGCCCGGGAAGCACGATGACAGACCAGTTGCAGGATACCGATTTCGAGCGGCTGAAGGAGTTTACGCCGTTTGATTCCCTCTCGGACGCCCACCTGCGGGACCTCGCCCCCAAGCTGACCGTCTCCCGGCTCGGCAAGGGCAAGGTGCTGTTCAAGCGCGGCCAGCCGGACACGAAATGCCACTTCCTGCTGCGCGGCGGTGTGGACCTGGCCGACGCCGCCTTCGTGGTGCGCCCGCTGTCGGCCGACGATCCCGAGAACTACCTGGCCCTGGACAACTACGCCGAACACCGTGTGTCCGCCATCAGCAACAGCGACTGCCTGGTGGTGAGCATCGACCGGGACCACCTCGACCTGGTGCTGACCTGGAGCCAGGCCGCCGAATCGCTGGACGACGACGACCAGCCCGGCGACGGTGACAGCGACTGGATGGAGGCACTGCTCGCTTCCGATCTTTTCGCATCGGTACCGCCTGCCAACATCCAGCAGCTGTTCGTCAAGTTCCGGGAGCGCGAGGTCCATCTGGGCGATGTCATCATCAAGGAAGGCTCCGACGGCGACAGCTTCTATGTGATCAAGGAAGGCCGGGCCCTGGTGACCCGTGGTACCGGCAGCAACCAGAAAACGCTGGCCGCACTGAAGAACGGTGCCTGCTTCGGCGAGGACGCCCTGATCGGCGAAACCAAGCGCAACGCCACCATCACCATGACCACCGACGGTGTGCTCATGGAGCTGGACAAGGCCAGCTTCCTGAAGCTGCTCAAGGAGCCGGTGATCCAGCAGGTTACCGAGCAGCAATACGAGAAGATGGTCGATGAGGCAGAAGAAGGTGTCGTGCTGATCGACGTGCGCCTGCCCCTGGAATTCAAGCACGACCATCTGCCCCACGCCCGCAACATCCCGCTGCCGGAACTGCGCAAGGAAATCCGCGATCTGGAAAAGGCCTTCACCTACGTCGTGACCTGCGACGGCGGCCGGCGTTGCGAGATCGGCGCCTATCTGCTGAACGAGGCCGGCCTGCGTGCACTGGTGCTCAAGCAGCCCTCGAAGCCCGCAGAGCCGAAGAAAGCCGAGGTCAAGGACGACGATGGCACCTGAGTCGCAGCGCTCCCCGCTGTGCCTCGCGCCTTCCGCCCTCGCCTTTCTTTTTCTTCTTTTCCTTTCCCTGCCGGCCGGCGCCCATGCGCCGCCCTACCCGATCCTTGATGCCACCGAGCGCAATCCGCTCGGCCTGTACGTTGCCTGGTATGAGGACACCACCGGCAAACTGACCATCGACGACGTCGAAGGCGTCGACCCCGAGCTTTTCTCCGTGTCCGATCGCGAAGTGCTGCACTTCGGCTACACACGCAGCACCTACTGGTTCCGCGTCGCCATGCAGAACGCCCGGGAAAGCGACGAGACCCTGCTGCTGGACGTGCCGCATCCGCAGCTGTCGACCATCGAATTCTACCGGCCGGTCGACGGCGGCTATGCCGTTACCCGGGCCGGCACGTCGACTGCACGGGTTGCCGGCGATTTCGATCACCAGAATTACCTGTTCGGCGTGACCGTGCCGGCCGGCACCACGGAAGTGTTCTGGTTCCGGGTGCAGTCCGACCTGTCGCTCGATTTCTCGCTCGATGTCGAGATGCCGGAAACCTTCACCCATGCCCAGGGGATCTCCCAGATCGTCACCGGGCTGTTCATCGGCATCCTGATCACCATGATGCTGTTCAACGGTGTCGCCTGGGCGGTATCGCGCGAACAGACCTTCGCCTGGTATCTGGTTTTCCTGATTGCTGTGATCGGTTTCCTGCTGGCCAAGCTCGGCTACATCGGCGTGCTGTTCTTCCGCGGCCCCGGCGTGCAGCCGATGGTGGAATGCCTGTCGGGTACCGTTGCCACCCTGGCCGGCCTGCAGTTTGCCCGCGCCTTCCTCAACACGCACGAACGCCAGCCGGTCATCGACCAGGGTCTCACCTATCTGCTGCTGGCCGGTCTGGTCGTATTGCTGGCGCTGCCGTTCGTGGAGGCACCGCAGCGCGGTCCGATGTACACCACGTTTGCCGCGCTGGCGATGCCGGCCACGCTGTATGCCGCCTGGCAGGCGATGCGCCTGGGCTGCCCCGATGCACCGCGCTACCTGCTGGCGCGTCTGGTCAGCGCCTGTGCAGGCGGCATCGCCGTCGGTTCCGAGCTCGGCTGGCTGGCGCTGCCGTTCCGCGGCGCCAGCCTGCTGGTGGTCAGCGCCAGCATCGAGGCCCTGATCATCGCGCTTACCCTCTATATCCGCCGCGCCCGCAACCGGCGGGCCGCCGTGCGTGACAAGCTGCGCAGCGCCATCGACCAGGCCGAGCTGCGTGCGCGCACCGAATTCCTCGGCCGCTTCAGCCGTGACGTACGCACCCCGCTCAACGGCATCCTCGGGATGACCGAGCTGATGGGCGACACCTCGCTGACGCCCCGCCAGCGCGAATACACCATGACCATCCGCGCCAGCGGCGAGAACCTGCTGGCCCTGCTCAACGAGACCCTGGACTGGACCCGGCTGGAATCCGGACAGCTGGAAATCCAGCACGTCGATTTCGACCTGCCGCAACTGATCGCGGACAGTCTGGAAACCGTACAGCTGCGCGCCGAGGAAAAGCACGTCGAACTGGTGGTGGACATCGACCCGTCACTGCCAGCGCGGGTCAACGGCGACCCCTCGCGACTGCGCCAGATCCTTTGCAACCTGCTGGGCAATGCCGTGCGTTACACGCACCGTGGCGAGGTGCAGGTGCAGGTCGTGCCATCCGGGCAGCCGCATGTGATCCGCATCGAAGTGCGCGACACCGGCGTCGGCATCGCGCGCGACCAGCTGGCCTCGCTGTTCGACAACCAGCGTGCCGGCAAGGACGGTCGCCACGGCGAAAGTCGCGGCTTCGGCCTGTACATCGCCCGGCAACTGGTCGAGCGCATGGGGGGGCGCATCGGTGCGCAGAGCGAGGAACACCGTGGCAGCATTTTCTGGGTCACCCTGCCGCTGCCCGCGGCACCGGACCAGAACACCGACACCGACGCCGGCATTCTCGCCGGCAAGCGCCTGCTGGTGGTGGACGACAACGCTGCCGTACGGCGCGTCATCGAAACCCAGGCCAGCAGCTGGCGCATGGCAGTGACGGTGGCCGACAACGCCCAGGAAGCACTGGCGATCGCCCGCACCCAGGCCAACCTCGGCGCCTCGTTCGACGTGGTGGTGCTCGACCACAACATGCCCGGCATGAGCGGCCTGCAGCTGGCGGCACGCATCAAGGAAGACCCGCTGATCCGCCACGATGCACTGATCGTGATGCTCACCGGCATGAACATCGCGCCGACCGAAACCATGGCCCGCAACGTCGGCATTCGCCGTGTGCTGACCAAACCGGTATCGGGCCGTGCCCTGCAACAGGCGCTGGTGGAAGAGTTCGCGCGCCGCGAACGCTTCGAACCTGACGAACCGGCCATGGCGCCGCTGTCACCCAACCTGCGCATCCTGGTGGTCGAGGACAACAATCTCAGCCAGAAAGTCATACGCGGCATGCTGGCCAAGATCGGCGTACGCAGCGATGTCGTCAGCAACGGCCAGGAAGCGCTGGAAGCCATCCAGCACCAGCGCTACGACCTGTTGCTGATGGACTGCGAAATGCCGGTCATGGACGGCTACGAGGCCACCCGGCGCATCCGCGCATGGGAAACCGACAACGCGCGCCGGCGCACGCCGATCATCGCGCTGTCCGCGCACATCATGAACGAGATCAAGGAGCGCTGCCTGCAGGCCGGCATGGATGCGCACATGGCCAAGCCGGTGGACCTGAACGAACTGCGGGACGCGTTGCGCGTCTACGGGCAACCGAACGGCGGCTAGCCGTTGCTTTTGCGATATTCGCCAGGCGCCACGCCGTACCAGCGGCGGAAAGCGCGCGTGAACGAGCTCTGTTCGGCAAAGCCCAGCAGCAAGGCAACATTGACCAGCGTCAGACGCGCATCCGCCACCAGCACGGCTGCAAGCGAGCGACGGATATCGTCCACCAGATCGCTGAAGGTGACGTCAGCCTTGCGCAGGCGCGTCTGCAGGGCACGCACCGTCATGTCGAGATCGGCCGCAACGGTTTCGATGTCCGGCTCACCACCCGGCAGGTGCCGGTAAATGGCACTGCGCACTTCATTGGCCAGATTGATGCCGGACGAGAAGTCCGCCAGCAGGCGCGCCGCGTGCTCTTCCATGATTCCGCCCAGCGCCGGGTCGGCCGAACGCAGCGGCAATTGCAGCCAGGCGCGCGGGAACACGATGCCGGTGTGCGCGGCACCAAACTGCACCGGGCAGGCGAAAAAGGCTTCGTACGCGGCGCGCTCGGCCGCCGGCGGCTCCGGGTGCTCGAACCGTGCTGCCAGCGGCGCCCGCCCGCCATCCAGCAGTGCGCGGGCAAAACCGACCCAGCCGGCCACCGCCGCATCGCGCAGATAGCGGGCGTAGGGCATCGGCACCGGGCAGTCCCAGCGCAGCAGCAGCGTGTCGGCGGTTTCATCGCCCAGCGAGGCCTGCCCCAGCTCGCCCACGATCTTCTCGAAGCGCAGCAACCGGTCGATCGCTTCACCGAGATTGGCGCTGCCCATGATCACGTAACCCAGCACCGGATAGCTGCGGGCCTGTACGTTGCCACCCAGCTTCAGCCCCAGCGTGTGATCGCCGGTGCGGGCCAGCGCCAGTGCAAACAGGCGCACCGCATCGATCAGCGGTACCAGTGCCGTGGTGTTGGCCAGCACCTGTGGATCGATACCGGCCTGGGCAATGAGTTCAGCCGGCACAATGCCGTACTCGCGCTGCAACGTGTTCAGCGCATCGTTGATCCAGGCCGCCGAGAGACTCGCCGGCAGTGCCTGCAGATCGGGTGAGATCGTCAGGTTCATCTCAGTCTGCCGGCACAGCGCGTTCGCGCGCCCAGCTGCGCAATGCGGCAACCGGCTCGGCCATGGTCACCGACAACGGGCGCGTGCCGTCAATCGTCTGCAACAGGTGTGTCGTGGTGAGCGGCTCCTGGCGGGCCAGCGCGCTGTACAGGGCGGAAACCACCACCTGCTCCACTTCGGCACCGGTGTAGCCGCCGGTAGCGGCTGCCAGCCGGGCCAGATCGAAGTGCTCCGCCACCTGACTGCGGCGCGACAGGTGCATGCGAAACATTTCACGGCGTATGTTGTCGTCCGGAAGGTCGACAAAGAAGATCTCGTCGAAGCGCCCCTTGCGCACCAGCTCGGGCGGCAAACGGGAAATGTCGTTGGCGGTTGCCACCACGAAGACCGGCGACTTCCGCTCGGCCATCCAGGTCAGCAGTGTCGCCAGCACACGCCGCGAGGTGCCGCCATCGTGGTCGCCGACCGACACGCCCTTCTCGATCTCGTCCATCCACAGCACGCAGGGCGCCACGGTTTCCGCCACCGCCAGCGATTCGCGCAGGTTGCGTTCGGATTCACCGTGGAACTTGTTGTAGAGCGCACCGAAATCGAAGCGCAGCAACGGCAGGCTCCAGCTGCCGGCCACAGCGCGCGCGGCCAGACTCTTGCCGGCGCCCTGCACACCGGTGAGCAGGATGCCCCGTGGCGGATCGATCTTCGCCGTACCGCCGCCGCTGCTCAGGAAAACGGCCTGCCTTTCAGCCAGCCAGGATTTCAGACGGTTGAGCCCGGCCACACGGCCGAAATCGGCCGTGTCGTATTCGAACGACAGCACGCCGCCGTCGGCCAGCAGCTCATACTTGGCCTTGTTCACGGCCGGCACGTCGCTCTCGGTGATGGCACCGTCGTCGACAATGGCACCACGGGCCAGCCGGCGCGCATCGGAGAACGTCATGCCACGCAGATTGCGCACCAGTGTGCCGAGCGTGGTGTTGTCGGTCTTCACCCGGCGACCACCGTTCTTCTGCGACCAGGCCTGCGCTTCCTCACGCACGATGCCGTGCAGTTGCTCGTCGGTGGGCATGCGCAGGCGGAAGCGTGCAGCATGACGCTGCAGCTCCGGCGGCAGATCCAGCGCATGACTCACCAGGATCACGGTATGCGGCACCCGCATGTGCGCCAGCGCCAGATCCTTGAGCAGCCGCACAACCACCGGCTCGCTGCGCAGGAACGGATGCAGGTCGCAGAACACGAACAGACCGGCGCTGTCCTGGCCGCGGACGTAGCGCAGGGCCTCGGCAGCCTCCGAGAGGTTTGGACGCGACGGCGCGTCCTCCAGCTCGACGCGGCGCAGACCGTCCGACAGGGTCCAGCACCAGACCGGCACAGCCCGCTTGAAGCCGATCTGGCGCACCAGATCGAGCACGCGATCTTCTTCCGGGCTCTCGATCACGATGAGCGGAATCCCGGAGTCGATGGTGAGCTGGAGATCCTTGATGTCGGGCATGGCGGCAGGAGGAAGCGGAGTGTTTTATCCTTGGTCACCCGGGCGGCCGCCGGAAAACGGCCGCGAACCCCGGCAAGAGTAAAGCACTCCGCCCCCGGCGCCACGGAGACCACGATGGATTGCCTGTTCTGCAAGATGGCCGCAGGCCAGATCAAGCCCGACATCGTCTACGAGGACGACCGCGTGCTGGCCTTCCGCGATATCGCGCCGCAGGCACCGGTGCATGTACTGCTGATTCCCCGCCGGCACATCGTCAATGCCGACGCCCTGACCGAAGCGGATGCTGCCCTGGCCGGGCACCTGCTGCTGACCGCCGCCAGGGTGGCACGGCAACTGGGCGTTGCCGAAGGCGGCTACCGGCTGGTGAACAACTGCAACCGCGATGGCGGCCAGACCGTGTACCACCTCCATGTCCATCTGCTGGCCGGCCGGCAGATGACCTGGCCACCGGGGTGAACCCGGCAGGAGATCCGTCATGAGTCGCGAACGCCGCCTTTCCCCGCTGGACCGTCTCGTTCTGCAGGCCGACCAGGCCCTGCGCACGCTGGCGGCAGGCAGTGGTGCGGCCCGGCGCGCCTCGCCTGCCGGGCAGTTGCCCGATACGGCGTTGCCCGACAGCGAGCGGCAGCATGCCGCCGGCCTGATGCGCATCAACCACACCGGCGAGGTCTGCGCGCAGGCACTCTATTCCGGTCAGGCGCTCACGGCGAAGCTGCCGGGCGTACGCGCGGCCATGGAGGATGCCGCACACGAAGAGGAAGACCATCTCGGCTGGTGCGAGCAGCGTCTGCGCGAACTCGGTTCCGGGCCCAGCCTGCTGAATCCGGTTTTCTACGGGCTGTCGTTTGCCGTCGGGGCCGCGGCAGGCATTGCCGGCGACAAGTGGAGCCTGGGCTTCGTGGAAGAAACCGAACGCCAGGTGGTGCGTCACCTGGAAAGCCATCTCGGACACCTGCCGGAAGCCGACCGGCGCTCACGCGCCGTGATCGAACAGATGCGCCTGGACGAGGCGAAGCATGCCGACATGGCACACGGTGCCGGCGCCGCCGCGTTGCCATTTCCGGTACGACGGCTGATGACGGCCATGTCGCGCGTGATGACCACGACGGTCTATCGCCTGTAAGGGACCCTGCAGAGGCCCCCGCAAACAAAAAGGCCGCCCGGAGGCGGCCTTTTTCATGACCCGGCCTGCGACATCACCATTTGCCGGCGGCGTAGTTCTGGCCGTAGAAGATCTCGTGCATTTCCTTGTCCAGCCGGTCGGCGATCACCGCCTTGTCGGCCTTGCTGATCGCCTGCTTGGCGTCGCCGAACAGGTACTGATCGATGTCGAACTCGCGGCGGATCATCTTGGTATGGAAGATGTTTTCCTGATACACGTTGACGTCGATCATCTTGTAACGCTCGACCGTGTCGTCCGACATGTAGTTCTGGATCGACGAGATTTCATGGTCGATGTAGTGCTTCAGGCCGGTGACATCGCGGGTGAAGCCACGCACACGGTAGTCGATGGTGGCAATATCGGAATCGAACGTGTGGATCAGGTAGTTCAGGGCGCGCAGCGGCGAGATCAGACCGCAGGTCGACACGTCGATGTCGGCACGGAACGTGGAAATACCGTTGTCCGGGTGTGATTCCGGATAGGTGTGCACGGTGACATGGCTCTTGTCCAAGTGCATGACCACCGCATCCGGCAGCGGGCCCGGCTCCTCGCGCGTCTCGTGCTCGTCCGGCGGCACCTGGTCTTCGCAGATCAGCATGGTCACCGACGCGCCGTGCGGATCGTAGTCCTGGCGGGCAACGTTCAGGATGTGCGCACCGATGATCTCCACCACGTCGGTGAGGATCTGGGTCAGACGGTCGGCGTTGTAGGTCTCGTCGATGTACGCGATGTATTCCTTGCGCTCGGCTTCGTTGCGCGTATAGCAGATATCGTAGATGTTGAAGCTGAGGGACTTCGTCAGGTTGTTGAACCCGTACAGCTTCAGCTTGGTCTCCGAAGTCTTCATCTATTACGCCTCGCGCACTTCATAGGTATGTGTGATGTCGACGCCACCGCGCGCCAGCATGATCGATGCCGAGCAGTACTTCTCGGCCGACAGCTCGACGGCGCGCTTGACCTGGTTGTCCTTGAGATTCCGCCCGCTGACGATGAAATGCAGATGAATCTTCGTGAATACCTGCGGCGGTTCCGGGGCCCGTTCGGCGGTCATCTCGGCGACGCAGCCGGTCACGTCCTGGCGGGATTTCTTCAGGATGTAGACCACATCGACGCTGGAGCAGCCGCCCAGGCCCATGAGCACGGTTTCCATCGGCCGGGGGCCGGCATTGACGCCGCCGATATCGGGCGGACCGTCCATGAGGATCTCGTGACCGCTGCCATCGGCACGGGCACGGAATTTCGCCTCGCCTTCCCAGCTGACCGTCGCCTTCATCGCTGCTCCCGGAAGTGAGAGGGCCGAATCCGGGGGAGGTACCCCCCGCTCAAGGGCGCGCAGGGTAGCACAATCACCCCCCACCATGAACCGAACCGCCGCGCCCCTGCCGGGGCCGGAACGAGACCTGCACCAGTTCACGTCCAGGGGCCACCCGTGCTCCTATTTCGTGCCCCGGGCGGCACTTTGCTTGACAGGCCGCCCCCCGGGTGGCACATAGGAGAATCAGTTACGACTCGACTGCGGGTATGCGCTACAACCCGCTGATAGACCAAGAAGATTTCCCCCCAGGACGAATACCCCGGAGCATTGCGGTGGCGGCCAGCAAGTTCTTCCCGAACATCGACAAGTTCCTGGTGCACTGCCACCGCCGGAAATATCCGGCCAAGAGCACCATCATCTACGCCGGCGACGAGTCCGACGCCCTCTACTACATCCTGTCCGGCTCGGTCACCGTGGTGATCGAGGACAACGAAGGGCGCGAGATGATCGTCGCCTACCTGAACGAAGGTGACTTTTTCGGCGAAATGGGCCTGTTCGAGAAGGACGCCAGCCGCTCGGCCTGGGTCAAGGCCCGCACTGAATGCGAAGTGGCGGAAGTCAGCTATTCCAAGTTCAAGGAACTGGCTCGCGACGACGCCGACATCATGTTCGCGCTGTCCGCACAGATCGCCGGTCGCCTGCGCGCCACCACCCGCAAGGTCGGCGACCTCGCCTTCCTCGACGTGACCGGTCGCGTGGCGCGCACCCTGCTGGAGCTCTCCAAGCAGCCGGACGCCATGACCCATCCGGACGGCATGCAGATCAAGATCACCCGCCAGGAAATCGGCCGCATCGTCGGCTGCTCGCGCGAGATGGTCGGCCGCGTGCTCAAGTCGCTGGAAGAGCAGGGCCTGATTTCCGTGAAGGGCAAGACCATGGTGGTTTACGGCACGCGCTGACGGCCGCGTCCGCACACAGACAAGGCCGGAGCGATCCGGCCTTTTTCGTTTCCGGAGGACATACCCATGAAACTCGTCAGCTCACTCACCACGCCGTTCGGCCGCAAGATCCGGATCCTGCTGGCGGAAAAGTCGCTGGCCTGCGAACTGGTGGAAGACATCCCCTGGAATGCCGATTCGAAAACCCCGGACTACAACCCGCTGGGCAAGGTGCCGGTACTGGTGCTCGATGACGGCCAGACCCTGTTTGATTCCCGGGTGATTGCCGAATACCTGGATACGCTGCCGGGCCCGAAGCACATTCCGGCCGACACGGCAGCACGCATCCGGGTCAAGCGCTGGGAAGCGCTGGCTGACGGCATCTCGGATGCCGCCGCCGCCATCTTCATCGAGCGCAACAAGCGCACGCCGGCACAGCAGAGTCCGGAGTGGATCGCCCGCCAGCGCGGGAAAATCGATGCATCGCTGAAAGAGGCCGAACGGCAACTGCAGGGCCGCTTCTGCGAAGGCGACGGGTTCACGCTGGCCGATGCCGCGCTCGCCGCGTCGCTGGGCTATCTGAAGCTGCGCTTTGCCGCGGAAATTCCACTGACGCCTTACCCGAAACTGGCGGCCTGGTTTGCACACATGGAAACGCGACCCGGCATCGCTTCCAGTGCTGCCCCGGGCTGAAGCTGTCTCGACATGAAAAAGCCCGCCATGCGCGGGCTTTTTCATGTGTGAAACAGACACTTCCTCTCAAAAGAACAGTTCGCGCAACTTGTCGCCCGGCTCCGGCGCACGCATGAACGACTCGCCGACCAGGAAGGCGTTGACGCTGCGCGAACGCATCAGTGCAACATCCTGCCTGGTATTGATGCCGCTCTCCGTCACCACCAGCACTCCCGGAGGAATGGCCGCGAGCATGTCCAGCGTGACATTCAGCGAAACATCGAAGGTGTGCAGATCGCGATTATTGATGCCGACCAGATCGATGCCGAGTTTCAGGGCTCGATCCAGCTCGCGCCGGTCGTGCACTTCCACCAGCACATCCAGACCCAGGGCACGCGCGGCGGCATGCAGACCGGCCAGCTCTGCGTCATCCAGCGCGGCCACGATCAGCAGGATGGCATCGGCACCCAGCGCACGTGCTTCCACGATCTGGTATTCGTCGACCGTGAAATCCTTGCGCAACGCCGGCAACGCGCAGGCGGCCCGGGCCGAGACCAGGTATTCATCAGCGCCCTGGAAGAAGTCGATGTCGGTCAGCACCGACAGGCAGGCTGCGCCACCCCGTTCGTAGCTCTTCGCCAGGGCCGGCACATCCCAGTCGGCCCGGATCAGGCCTTTCGAGGGTGATGCGCGCTTGATCTCGGCAATCACGGCCGGCTCGCCGGCCTGCACACGGCGGCGCAACGCCGCCACGAAACCGCGGGCCGGCGCCTGCGCCGAGGCCAGCTTGTGCAGGTGCGCAACGGGGGCCCGGGCAACCCGCTCGGTGATTTCCTCGCGCTTGCGGCGAACGATGCGATCGAGAATGGTGATGCCGCAGCTCATGGCCGGAAAATCCTGTTCAAAGTCCCGCTCATTGCTTTTTCATGAGTTGCGTGACGCGCACGTACTCTTCCAGCTTTTCACGCGCCATGCCGCTGGCCATCGCATCCTGGGCCATCTGCACACCCTGCTTCAGCGTGGCGCACAGACCTGCCGCACAGATGGCGGCACCGGCATTGGCGGCGATGATGTCGGCTGCCGGCCCTTTCGCGTGCCGGAACGCCACCTCGATGACGGCCAGGCTCTGTTGCGCATTGGCCGCCCGCAGCGTCTCCAGCGAGCCGCGCTCCAGGCCGAGATCGGCCGGCGTGATGGTGTATTCGTGCACCGCGCCATTCTTCACTTCGGCAATGAAGGTTTCCGTCGCGATGGAAATCTCGTCCAGGCCGTCCGCGGCGTGCACCACGAACACGTGGCGCTGGTCCAGCGCCAGACAGACATCGGCGATCGGCCGCAGCAGGTCCTTCGAATAGACGCCCAGCACCGCGTTCTTCGCGCCGGCCGGGTTGGTCAGCGGGCCCAGCATGTTGAACACGGTACGCACACCCAGTTCACGGCGCGGGCCGATGGCGTGTTTCATCGCCTCGTGGTGCATGGGCGCAAACAGGAAGCCGAAACCGAGCTCGCGGATGCAGCGGCCTGCCTCTTCCGCCGTGATCTGCAGGTTCACGCCGGCCGCCTCCAGCAGATCGGCACTGCCGGACTTGCTGGAAACGGAACGGTTGCCGTGCTTGGCCACGTGGCCGCCGGCCGCCGCCACCACGAAAGCTGCAGCGGTCGACACATTGAACAGGCCGGAACCGTCGCCGCCGGTGCCGCAGGTATCGACCAGGTACGGCACATCGCTGCAATCCACTGCCTTCGCCAGCCGGCGCATGACGCGTGCCGCGCCCAGCAGCTCCTGGGTCACTTCACCCTTCATGCGCAAGGCCACCAGGAAGCCGCCGATCTGCGCCGGCGTGGCACCGCCGGTCATGATCAGGTCCATGACCTCTTCCATCTCGTGCGCATCCAGCGACTGTCGGTCCAGCAGCACGCGGATGGCGGTTTGCATGTCCATGGGCATGGGGTCACATCTCCAGGAAGTTCTTCAGCAGCGCGTGGCCGTGCTCGGTGAGGATGGATTCCGGATGGAACTGCACGCCCTCGATTGGCAGCGTCTTGTGACGCATACCCATGATCTCATCCACCGAACCGTCTTCCTTCGCGGTCCAGGCTGTGACCTCGAGACAATCCGGCAACGTCGCGTACTCCACCACCAGCGAGTGGTAACGGGTGGCGTTGTAGGGCGTCGGCAGATTACGGAACACGCCCGTGCCGGCATGATGAATGGCGGAGATCTTGCCATGCATCACCTGCCGCGCGCGTATCACCCGGCCACCGAATACCTGCCCCATCGACTGGTGCCCGAGGCATACGCCGAGTATCGGTAATTTCCCGGCGAACTCCCGGATGACCGGCATCGAGATGCCGGCCTCGTTCGGGGTGCAGGGGCCGGGCGAGATCACGATGCGCTCCGGCTTCAGACGCGCGATGTCGTCCAGGGTGAGTTCATCGTTGCGCACGACCTTCACATCGGCACCCAGCTCGGCCAGGTACTGCACGATGTTGAAAGTGAAACTGTCGTAGTTGTCGATCATCAGGATCATGTCGGCATCCCCTTATGGCTTGAGACCGGACTGCGCCATGGCGACAGCCGTGAACATGGCTCGACCCTTGTTCATGGTCTCCTTCCACTCGAGTTCCGGCACGGAGTCCGCCACCACGCCGGCGCCGGCCTGGATGTGCAGCGTGCCGTCCTTGATCACCGCGGTACGGATCGCGATCGCGGTGTCCATGGTGCCGTCCCAGCCGAGGTAGCCGATGGCGCCGCCATAGATGCCACGCTTGACCGGCTCAAGCTCGTCGATGATTTCCATCGCGCGGATCTTCGGTGCACCGGACAGCGTGCCGGCCGGGTGCGTGGCCCGCAGCACCGCCAGCGCATCCAGACCCGGTTTCAGCGTGCCTTCGACGTTGGACACGATGTGCATCACGTGCGAATAGCGCTCCACCGTCATCTTTGCCGTCACCGCCACACTGCCGGTCTCGGCAATGCGGCCGACGTCGTTGCGGCCCAGATCGATCAGCATCAGGTGCTCGGCGATCTCCTTGGGATCGGCCAGCAGTTCGCGCTCCAGCGCGATGTCCTCGGCTTCGGTCCTGCCGCGGCGGCGTGTACCCGCGATCGGCCGCACCGTGACCTTGCCCGCATCCAGCCGCGCCAGGATCTCCGGCGAGGAGCCGACGATGTGGAAATCGCCGAGGTCGAGGTAGTACAGGTACGGCGACGGATTCAGGTAACGCAGCGCACGGTACAGGTCCAGCGGCCGGGCCGTGAACGGCACCGACATGCGCTGACTGATCACCACCTGCATGATGTCGCCGGCCAGCACGTATTCCTTGATGCGATCCACCGCCTGCGCGAACTGCGGTTGCGGGAAGCTCGACACGAAATCGCTTTCCTTCAGCGCCGGCTGTACCGGCTCTTTCTCCGGCAGCGTGGCCGTGCGCAACCGTGCGTGCAGCTCGTCCAGCCGCTGCTGGGCCGCCTCGTATGCACCGGCCACGGACGGGTCGGCGTGCACGATGAAGTACAGTGCACCACGCAGGTTGTCGAAGACGACCACCTCATCGCTGACCATCAGCAGGATGTCCGGCGTGCCGATCGGGTCCGGCTTCTGTGCGGCAGCGAGTTTCTTCTCGACGTAGCGCACGGTGTCGTAGCCGAAATAACCGACCAGGCCGCCGGTAAAGCGCGGCAGGCCATCGACATGCGGCACCCGGAAACGCTGCCCGAACTGCGCCACGTACGCCAGGGGATCGTCGACCCTCCGGGCCGGCATTGTCTTGCCGTTCTCGGTCAGGGACACATCATGACCATGCACGCGCAACACGGTGCGCGCCGGCAGGCCGATGATGGAATAGCGGCCCCACTTCTCGCCGCCCTGTACCGATTCGAACAGGTAGGAATACGGGCCACGCGCGAGCTTCGCGTAGGCAGACAGCGGCGTATCGAGATCGGCGAGGACTTCGCGCACCACCGGCACGTGGTTGTAGCCGGCACGGGCATGCGCAAGAAAACGGTCGCGGGGATGTTCCGGAGCGGGGGCCATGGGAGCCTCTGGATCGACAGGTTGAACGGCAAGCGCGGGTAGCGGCCTGCTTCAGGGAAGCAGCCGCGAAGCTGGCGTCACCAGCGCCATCGCGTGTCGATCAGGACCCTGCCGGAGAGGTTCATGGGGAGATACCGGGGAACGTGGACGGCCATGGTAACCGCCGGGGCCGGGGTCGCCAAGGCGGGGCCGGATCAACCCGGCGCGGACCCGGCCGGCACCAGCAGCTGAAGCAGGTTGCCGATCACCCGGTCCGGGCCGTCGTCGGCGATCGGCCGGCCGTAGTTGTAGCCGTAGTCGACCGCCACCACCGGGCAACCGGCCGCGCGCGCCGCTTCGATGTCGTTGCGCGAGTCACCCACCATCAGCGCATCCGCGGGCGCAATGCCCAGCTCCCGGCAGGCCAGCAGCAACGGCGCCGGATCCGGCTTCTTCACCGGCAGGGTGTCACCGCCGATCAGTATCCGGAAATGGCGCGTGATGCCCAGTGCATCGAACAACGGCTCGATGTAGCGGTGCGGCTTGTTGGTGATCACAGCCATGGGCAGGCCGCGCACGGACAACTCCTCCAGTGCGTCCGTCACGCCGTCATACAGGCGCGAGGCGCGGCCGTTGCTGGCGTCGTAGCACGCGAAAAAGATGTCCATGGCCGATGCCAGCTGTGGATCGTCATCGGCCACGCCGGTGACGTTGCCGGCCAGGGCCCGCCGCACCAGCATGCGGCCGCCGTTGCCGACCCAGCCACGCACCCGTGCCTCACCGGCGGGCGCGCGACCCAGCTGCTTCAGCATGCCGTCGACCGCGACGGCAATGTCGGGCACGGAATCGACGAGCGTGCCGTCGAGATCGAACAGGACTGCTTTCATGGGACCGGTGGCGACCGAGGGGCGTACACCCTAGCGCGGTTGACGCCGGATTTCGATATATTCAAGCATATACAGCGATTGCCCCGCCCTCCCGACCCCGGACACGAACATGCCCGCACCCTGGCGCCCGGAGCTGCGCTGCGCCGCCGCCCTCCTGCTGCTGATGTCTCCCGTCACGATCGCGGCAGAAACGGTCACGGTCTACGCCGCCGCCAGCCTGACCCGCGCGCTGAACGACATCGCGAAGGAATACCGGGCCGGCCACGATGCCGATCTGAAGTTCTCGTTCGCCGGCTCCGGCACGCTGGCCAGACAGATCGAGGCCGGCGCGCCGGCGCAGGTCTTCGCGTCCGCGGACCGGCAGTGGATGGACTATCTGGAGCAGCGCGGCCTGATCGCGGACGGATCGCGCCGGGAACTGCTGGGCAACACGCTGGTGCTGATCACGCCGGCCGACCGGCCGCGGCCCGTCAGGATGCAAAAAGGCTTCGACCTGCCGGCGTCCTTCGACGGCAAGCTCTGCACCGGCGATACCGCCAGCGTGCCGGCCGGCATCTACGCGAAGGAAGCGCTGCAGAATCTCGGCTGGTGGCCGGGCCTGGAAAAACGCATCGTGGGCGCCGGGGACGTGCGCACCGCGCTGATCTTCGTGGAGCGCGGCGAATGTCCACTGGGCATCGTGTACCGCACCGACGCGATCGGCAGCAGGGTGGCCGTGGCCGGCGAGTTCCCCGCGAACAGCCACACGCCGATCATCTATCCTTTCGCCCTGCTGCCGAAGGCCACGCCCGCGGCGCAGGCATTCTTCCGGCATCTGGACGGCGACGCCGCCCGTGCCGTTTTTGTCCGCCACGGTTTTGCCGTGCTGAAACAACCCTGAACGCACATGAGCCCGGAACTCTCGCCGGCCGAATGGGCCGCACTGTCGCTGTCACTGAAGGTGGCGTTCTGGTGCACGCTGGCCAGCCTGCTGCCGGGCATTGCCGTGGCCTGGCTGCTGGCACGGCGGGAATTCCCGGGCAAGGCGGTGCTCGACGCGCTGGTGCATCTGCCCATGGTGTTGCCGCCGGTGGTGCCCGGCTACCTGTTGCTGCTGCTGTTTGGCCACAACGGCGCACCGGGCCGCTGGCTGCACGACACGTTCGGCATCTCGCTCGTGTTCGACTGGAAGGGTGCTGTGCTGGCGTCGGCCGTGATGGGTTTCCCGCTGCTGGTGCAACCGGTGCGACTGGCCATACAGATGATCGACCGGCGCCTGGAACGCAGCGCCGCCACGCTGGGCGCAAGGCCGCTCGACGTCTTCCTGTCCGTGACGCTGCCGCTGGCACTGCCCGGGATACTGGTGGGCGCGCTGCTCTCGTTCAGCCGCAGTCTCGGCGAGTTCGGCGCCACCATCACCTTTGTGGGCAATATCGAAGGTGAAACCCGCACACTGCCGCTGGCCATCTATTCCAGCATGCATGCACCCGACGGCGATGCCATGGCGCTGCGCCTGGTGACCCTGTCGCTGACCATCGCCTTCGTGTCCCTGCTGGTCAGCAACCATCTGTCGAAGCGTGCCGCACAACGGCTGGGCTACGAGCGCCATGCTGACGCTTGATGTCGAGTACACGCGTGGCGATTTCCGCCTGGAACTACGGGCGGAACTGTCGGCGCCCGTGACCGGGATCTTCGGGCCGTCGGGCGCCGGCAAGAGCACACTGCTGGCGCTCATCAGCGGGCTGCTTGCGCCGACGCACGGGCGCATCCTGCTCGATGGCCGGACACTGGCCGACACGGAACGCGGCATCGCCGTGCCCGCACACGACCGTCACATCGGCATCGTGTTCCAGGACGCGCGCCTGCTGCCGCACCTGTCGGTACGCCGCAACCTGCTGTACGGGTATCGCCGGCGCGCATCCGGGCAACGGCATTTCGAGCTGCCGGATGTCGTCGACATGCTCGAGATCGGCCATCTTCTGGAACGCGCACCGCACACGCTGTCCGGCGGCGAACGCCAGCGCGTGGCACTGGGCCGCGCGGTGCTGTATTCGCCGCGGCTGTTGCTGCTGGACGAACCGCTGGCCTCGCTGGACGGGCGCCTGAAGGAGCAGATCCTGCCGTTCCTGGCGCGCATCCGCGACCGGACGCACATCCCGATCTGCTACGTCAGCCACGACATGCGCGAGATCCGGCACCTGACCCGCGACGTACTCTTCCTGCAGAACGGCCGCCTGGCCGAAACTCCGCCGGAGCCCGTTATCCCGGGGTAATTTCCCGGAGCGCCCCCGAAGCAGCGCCTACGACGACGGGCGCAGCGATTTCTTCAGCACCGCGAAATGCGGTGCGGCAGCCCGCTCGACATCCTTCTGCATCGCCCGGTACTGCGCCAGCACCTGCTCGCCCATCGGCGACAGCGTGGCGCCGCCGCCGCGCTTGCCGCCGGTGGCCGCAATCACGAGAGGCTCGCGGAAACAACGGTTCATGGTGTCTGCCAGCAACCAGGCACGGCGATAACTCATGCCCAGCTTGCGGCCGGCGGCAGAAATGGAACCGGCTTCGGCGATGGCCGCCAGCAGCTCGGCCTTGCCGGGGCCGAGCGCAATCTCGTCATCGACGTGGATACGGACCCGAACCTTGAGCGACGGTTTCGCCGCAGGCATGGCGTCAGGCTTTCGCCAGCTCGGCGCGCATGGCGGCGATCACCGCCTTGTAGTCCGGCTTGCCGAAAATCGCCGAGCCGGCGACAAAGGTATCGGCACCGGCCTGCGCGACCTCGCGGATGTTCTTCTCGCTGACACCGCCATCGACTTCCAGCCGGATGTCATGACCGCTGGCGTCCAGCATCTGCCGGACCTTCTTCAGTTTCGGCAGCGTCGATGGAATGAACGACTGGCCGCCGAAGCCCGGGTTGACGCTCATCAGCAGCACGAAATCGAGTTTGTCGTACACGTGCTCCAGATACGTCACCGGTGTCGCCGGATTGAGCACCAGACCGGCCTTGCAGCCGCCACTGCGGATCAGCTGCAGGGAGCGATCGATATGGTCGGACGCTTCCGGGTGGAAGCTGATCCAGGAAGCGCCGGCCTCGATGAAATCACCGATCAGCCGATCCACCGGCCGCACCATGAGGTGCACATCGACCGGCGCCTTCACACCGTGCTTGCGCAGTGCCTTGCACACCATGGGCCCGATGGTGAGGTTGGGCACGTAATGGTTGTCCATGACATCGAAGTGGACGATGTCGGCGCCGGCCGCCAGCACGTTGTCCACCTCGGCACCCAGGCGGGCAAAGTCGGCAGACAGGATCGAGGGGGCGATCAGGAAGTCTTTCATCGGGGGCTCCCGGGAACGGACGCCCATTCTAGGGAACCTCTGAATAACCCGCACGCGGCCGCAAGGGGGTTACCCCGCGGTCCCCGTGTGAACGGATCGCCAGGTTCACGATGCCGCGGGGCTGGCAGACGGAAAAACGGGCATCATGCGCGCCATGCCGCAACGCGTACTTCGCCTCGCCCCCACCCTGTTCGTACTGCTGGCCCTGTCGGCCATCACGCTCGGGCTGTGGACCATCCTGAACCGCCCGATGCTGGAACCGGACTGGCCACAGCAGGTGGCCGGCTACGCCTATTCGCCCTATCACGCCGGCCAGGACCCGATGCAGGGGCAACACCCGGATCACGGCCAGATCCGCCAGGACCTCGCCCTGCTGGCCACCCAGACCAGCCGCATCCGCACCTACTCGGTGGACGGCGTGCTCGGCGACATTCCGGCCCTGGCGCAGCCGTTCGGCATGCAGGTCACGGTCGGCGCCTGGCTGTCCGGCGACTACCTGCAGAACGCACTGGAAATCGACCGGCTGGCGAGAGTGGTCAACGCCAACCCGAACGTGGACCGGGTGATCGTCGGCAACGAAGTGCTGCTGCGCAGGGAGCTGAGTGTCGAGAAGCTGGTGGAGTACGTGCGCTACGTGAAGACACGGGTGAAGGTACCGGTCTCCACCGCCGAACCCTGGCATCTGTGGAACGAGCACCGGGCGCTGGCGCGCGAGTGCGACTTCATCGCGGCCCACTTCCTGCCGTACTGGCAGGGCAAGCAGCTGGACGAGGCCAACGATCACATCGCCAGCATGCACTACGCGCTCACCCAGGCCTTCCCGGGCAAGCCGATCCTGCTGGCCGAAGTGGGCTGGCCCAGCCGCGGACGGGAAGTCGGCGACGCCGATGCCACCGTCAGCGACGAAGGCCGTTTCCTGCGCAACTTCCTGCCGATGGCGCGCGACCTGAAACTCGATTACTTCATCATGGAAGCCTTCGACCAGCCGTGGAAATCACGCAACGAAGGCTCGGTCGGCGCCTACTGGGGCGTGTGGGACGTGGACCGCCAGCCGAAATTCCCGTTCCGCGGCCCGATCGTCGAGATCCCGGAATGGCGGCTGCTGGTGTCGCTGTCGATTGCCTTCGCCATCCTGACCTTCCTGGTACTGCTCAGTGACGCGCACATGCTGCGCAAACGCGCGCTGAGCTTTCTCGCCGTGGTCGCCTTCGCCAGCACCACCACACTGGTCTGGATGGCCAATGTCTACCTGGACCAGTACGTGACCCTGGGCACCCTGCTGCTCGGCCTGCTGCTGGCCTTCAGCGCCCTGGGGGTGACGCTGGTGCTGCTGGTGGAAGCGCACGAATGGGCCGAGGCCGTGTGGGTGCGCAAACGCCGCCGCGACTTCTCCGCGCCGCCGGCCACCGACCCTGCGTTCCGGCCCAGGGTGTCCATCCACGTGCCCTGCTACAACGAGCCGCCGGACATGGTGATCGGCACGCTCAACGCCCTGGCGGCACTGCACTGGCACGATTTCGAAGTGCTGGTGATCGACAACAACACGCGCGACCCCGCCGCGTGGGAACCGGTACAGGCGCACTGCGCGCAACTGGGCCCGCGTTTCCGTTTCTTCCATGTGTCGCCGCTGGCCGGCTTCAAGGCCGGTGCACTGAATTTCGCCCTGCGCAACACCGCGCCGGATGCCGACATCGTGGCGGTCATCGACAGCGACTATCAGGTCGAGCCCGACTGGCTGTCGCGGCTGCTGCCGCATTTCGCGAGACCGGAAATCGCCATCGTGCAGGCGCCCCAGGACTACCGCGACGGTGACGAAAACCTGTTCAAGGCCATGTGCCACGCCGAGTACAAGGGTTTCTTCCACATCGGCATGGTGACCCGCAACGACCGCAACGCGATCATCCAGCACGGCACCATGACCATGGTGCGCCGCGCCGTGCTGGAGGAAGTCGGCGGCTGGGCCGAGTGGTGCATCACCGAGGACGCCGAACTCGGCCTGCGCATCTTCGAGCAGGGCCATGAGGCCGCCTACGTGGAGCAGAGCTACGGCCGCGGGCTGATCCCCGACAACTGCGTCGATTACCAGAAACAGCGCTTCCGCTGGGCCTACGGCGCCATGCAGATCCTGCGGGCACATTCACGCTCGCTGCTGCTCGGCCGGGACACGGCGCTCACGCCGGGCCAGCGCTATCACTTCGTGGGCGGCTGGCTGCCCTGGCTGGCCGACGGCTTCAATCTGGTCTTCACGCTCGGCGCACTGCTGTGGTCGGCCTGCATGATTTTCTTCCCGCAACGCTTCGACCCGCCGCTGGCCGTGTTTGCAATACCGCCGCTGGCACTGTTCTTCTTCAAGCTGGCCAAGCTGTGGTTCCTGTACCGGCGCCGGATCGGCACCGACGGCATCACCACGCTGGCTGCTGCCTTCGCCGGGCTGGCCCTGTCCTACACCATTGCCCGCGCCGTGGTGTACGGTGCCGTGACACGCAGCATGCCGTTCCTGCGCACACCCAAGCTGAAGGATCGCGAAAGCCTGTGGGCAGCACTGGTGCTGGCGCGCGAGGAGCTGCTGCTGTTCCTGCTGCTGGTTGCCTGCGCTGTCGGCGTCGCCCTGCGCATGGACGCCGACGCCACCGACGTGCGCCTGTGGGTAGCCGTGCTGCTGGTGCAGTCGACGCCGTTCCTGGCGGCGGTGATCATGAGCGTGGTGAGCGCGCTCGGCTTCCCCGTGATCAGATCCGCTCGAACCGCACCGGCAGATCGTCCTTCGGCTTGACGATCGGCACCAGCTGGTAAGGGATGGTGTAGTCCGCCGGCACACTCCAGCGATAGTTGCGCAGCAGCTGGTGCATCATGGCCTTCACCTGCAGAACGGCAAAATGCTGGCCCAGGCAGGTGTGGTGGCCGCCACCGAAAGGAATGAACTGGAAGAAATTCTTCTTCTGCTCGGCACGGCCCGGGGCAAAACGCTCCGGGTCGAAAGTGTACGGATTGCTCCAGTATTCCGGCAGGTAGTGGGTCAGGATGTTGGAGATGCCCACCAGTTCGCCCTTGTACAGCCTGTAGCCCTTGAACTCGCAGTCCTTCGCCACACCGCGCGGCATCGAGGTAAGCGGCGGATACATGCGCAGGGCCTCGTTCATCGCCCATTCGCACTCGACCAGCTGTGCCAGCTCGTCGAAATCCAGCTCGTCACTGCCGAAGCCCATCGATTTTTCACGCAACCGGTCCTGCCACGCCTGGTTCTTGCCCAGCGCATAGATCATGGTGGTCAGGGTCGAGGTGGTGGTGTCGTGGGCCGCCATCATCAGGAAAATCATGTGGTCGACGATCTGCCTGTCGGTGAAACGCTGCCCGTTCTCGTCTACGGCATGGCAGAACTGGCTGAAGAAATCCGGCAGCGCCTGCGCACGTTTTTCCGGAATCATGCCGTAGAAATAGCTCTCCAGCCGCTGCCGTGCCTTGACGCCGCGGGCCATCAGCGTACCCGGCACCGGATCACGGATGATCGCGGTGGCGGCTTCCACCGTGGTCAGGAAATCCTTGTTGAGCTGGCTGGCGGCTGCGCCCAGTTCCGCGCCCATGAAAATCCGGGCACCCATGTCCAGCGTCAGTTTCTTGATCGCCGGGAACATCAGAACATTGTCGCCCTGCGGGAACTGCGCGATGCCGGCCCTGATCTGCGGATTCATGCGCGCCAGATACTCGACCAGCTGCGGTTTCTTGAACGCGTGGGACATCAGCTTGCGCTGGAACCAGTGATGGTCGCCGTCCATCATCATGATGTTGTTCGGGAACACGCGGTGCAGGTGGAACCACCAGCCCCAGTAACTGGAAAACTGCTGGTCGGTGTTCTGCAGCACGAACTGGTTGGCCTCCGGCCCGTACATCAGGATCACTTCCTGGACCATGCGGGTACGCACGATCTCGCCGTTGCGGCGATACAGCTGGTCACTCAGCGCCAGCGGGTCCTTGAGGAAGCCCAGGGTGTAACCCAGCAGCGGCATGCCCATGTCGCGCGGAATGCGGCGATCCTTTGCCTGCGGTGCCGGACGGATGTCCGAGAAACCCTTGAAGTCCCGGACGGTGTCGAAGAAGGAAGTCATGGCGGCTGGCTCCGGGGCGGCAGTGCGGACCGGCAAACGGCCCGGGAGCGCAAGGTATACATGATGTATCCGGGGTCCGGCCAGTCACGGCCGTCAGATTTCCCGGGCCGGGAGACAGGCCTGCCCGCGTCGTTTACCCGGCAAGCCGCCGCTCCATCCCGCGCAGGGACCACACGGCCGCCAGCTTCAGCAGGACCGGCAGCAGGCCGTAGACCATCGACAAGGCCAGCCGGCCCCGGTCATCCACCTCACGCACATCGAAGCCCGCCAGATCCGTCACACCCAGCCCCAGGGCGGCACCGGCCGCCAGCGCCAGTTTGGTTGCCAGCCCCCACCAGCCGAAGGCCAGGCCGGCGTCGTCGCGACCGGTGCGGTCACGCAGCGCCGACAACGTGCGCGCCTGCAGGGCAGACGGCAACGCATTGTCGGCACCCACGCTCAGACCCGTCGCCACACAGACCAGCGCAAAGGCGAGCACGTCGCCTGCCGACAGCGCCGGGACCAGCACGAAAACCGCCGCCGCCCACACCATGGACCAGCGCCAGGCGCGCACCAGCCCGGCCCTGCCCGCGAGCCACAGCCACGCCGGCAACGCACACAGACCGGCCGCCAGGTAAAGACCGAGCAGCAGACCCAGCCTGTCGCCGGCAGCCAGCACATGCGTGACATACAACACCAGCAGCGCCGCCGCCGCGCCGTTCGCGGCCGCATTGAGAAAGTACGCCAGCAGGGTGCGGCGAAAGCCGTTGTCCCGGAAAAGTCCGGCGCTGCGCACGCGCAGTTCTGCCCAGGGCAGCGGCGCATCCCATGCCGCCCGCGCGGTCAGGGGCGCGAAGCCCAGCAAGGCCGGCGGCAGCAGCACGGCCACCAGCAGGAACAGCAGGGCCAGCGTCGCCGCGACATCGTGCACCAGCCCTGCCGCCCAGGGCACGGCAACCGCCAGCAGCGTGCCGACGATGGCGCACCCTTCACGACCCATGGCCAGCCGCACACGGTCGGCATCATGGCGGGGCAGATTGGCGCCGAGCGCGTACACGGGCACCGCGATCAGCGTCCAGCCCAGCCAGACCAGCAGGGCACCGGAAAACAGACGGAAAACGCCGGCACCCGGTGCTGCCATGAACAGGAGCCAGGCACCGGCCAGCAGCAGCGCGGCACCGCACACCAGCATGATGCGTGCGCGCGCCGCGGTGCGGCACCCGTGCCCGGCCAGGGGATCGGCCACCAGATCCAGCACGCGGGCCAGCAACAGCAACGCACCGACAACCGCCGCATCCATGCCCAGGCCGTCCACAAAATGCGGCGGCACGAACAGGAACAGGGGAATGCCGAGCAGCGCCAGCACCACGGCCGGCGCGCCGTAGCGCAGGACATCGCGGCTCGCGAGCTCCCCGCGATCGCGCATGGCGGACGTCAGCGGCGCCGGCGCGTGGAGGAAGCCCGCGGCAACGTACTGCGGCCGGTCACCCGCTTCGCGATGTCGCGCGCGATCTGGTAACCGATGGTGCGCAGGACCGTTTTCAGCAGCCACACGAAGCCGCCGCCCAGCATGGCCAGCACGCCGCCGGCAGCCACCCTGCCGGCCGCGCCCGCACCTTCTTCGGCCGGGGCCGTGCGCAGGGAGTTGTCGCTGTCCTCGCGCTGTTCCAGCCGTTTCTGCAGCGTTTCATGCGCGGACTCGCGATCCACGGTCTGCAGGTACTTGCCGTGCAGCGGCGACGCCGACACCCGCGATGCCTTTTCCGCCGGCGACAGCGGCGCAATGCGCGATACCGGCGGTGCCACCAGCAACCGCTCGACCATGGTCGGCGTGCCTTTCGCGTCCAGCACCGACACCAGCGCCTCGCCCACGCCCAGCTCGGTGATGGCCTGCTCGACCTTCACCGCCGGATTCGGCCGGAAGGTTTCAGCCGCGGACTTCACCGCTTTCTGCTCGCGCGGCGAGAACGCCCGCAAGGCATGCTGCACGCGATTGCCGAGCTGGCCCAGCACCGTCTCCGGAATGTCGACCGGATTCTGGGTGACAAAGTACACACCGACGCCCTTCGAACGGATCAGCCGCACCACCTGCTCGATGCGGTCCACCAGCGCCTTCGGCGCATCGCTGAACAGCAGGTGGGCCTCGTCGAAGAAGAACACCAGCTTCGGCTGCGCCAGATCGCCGGCCTCCGGCAGCGTCTCGAACAGCTCGCCCAGCATCCACAGCAGGAAGGTGGCATACAGCCGCGGCGAGGCCAGCAATTTATCGGCCGCCAGGATATTGACCACGCCCTTGCCGTCGCGTTGCTGCATGAAATCGGTGAGCGCCAGCGCCGGCTCGCCGAAGAAACGGTCAGCGCCCTGCTGCTCCAGGGCCAGCAGCGCGCGCTGGATGGCGCCGACCGATGCCGCCGCCACGTTGCCGTAGGTGTTCTGGTACTTGCCGGCGTTCTCCGCCACATGCGCCAGCATCGCGCGCAGGTCCTTCAGGTCGAGCAACAGGTGCTTTTCGTCCTCTGCCACCTTGAACACCAGCGTGAGCACACCGGCCTGGGTTTCGTTGAGTTCCATGACGCGCGCCAGCAGCAACGGCCCGAATTCGGCCACGGTGGTGCGGACCGGCGTGCCCTGCTCGGCCCACAGATCCCAGAACGCAACCGGGAAACCCTCGGGCTTCCAGTCGGCAATCGCCAGCTCCTGCGCGCGCGCCGCCACTTTCGGATTGTCACCGCCGGCCGCGGCAAGACCGGACAGGTCACCCTTCACATCCGCCATGAACACCGGCACGCCGCGACGGCTGAACGCCTCGGCCAGCACCCGCAGGGTGATGGTCTTGCCGGTGCCGGTGGCACCGGCAATCAGACCGTGGCGATTGGCCATGGCCGGCAGCAGATGGACGGAAGTGGAGCCCTGGCGGGCCAGCAGGATGGGTTCGGTCATGGCGGGATCCGGCATGTGCGGGGCGACAGTGCGCACGATGCGCGAATCCGGTGGCGATGTGAAGGCAGCCGCTGCCCGGCTTTTTGCCGGAATCGCGATGCCAGGCCGCCGGCCATGGGTCAGAATGGGCGCCCGCCCATTATCCGCGAGCCGCCACACCGGCCATGTCGCCCGGAAAGGAATCTCCCTGGTCAGGCACCGTTGCCGGCATTGCCGCACTGGTCGCGCTGCCGTTCCTGCTGCTGGCCGCGCTGCTGGTGTGGACCACGCTCGGCCATCTGGATCGCTACGAGCGCATGGACCGCGTGCTGGACAGTTTCCGCAGCGGGCTGGCGGTGGTGGAGCCACTGGAAACCATGCGCGATCTGGCGCCGGCACGGGTGTATCTGGATGCGCCGGAAGTACACGCCCATTACGACCTGGCACGCGAGACCGTCGATGAGCGCCTGAAACGCTTCCTGGCCGATGTCCGCGCCTTCGACAACCCCTCGCTGAACGGATCCACGCGCCGGCTGGAGCAATCCTGGCGGGACCTCACCATCGATTCCGACATCTCCAGCACCACAGTGCCGTTTGCCAACATCGAGCGCTTCAACGACGAGCTGCACGCGGCCATGGCCGGGCTGGTGTTCATGTCGGACGTATCCGCCGGTGATGCCGTCAATGTCAACGAGTTGCTGCTGCTGGTCATGGACACGCTGCGCCAGACCCGTCGCGAACTCGGCATGGTGCGCACCATCGCGGTGTACACCGCCCTGCGTGACGGCTACCTGAGTTCGGCCGACGCCGAGTATCTGGACACTGCGTGGAGCAGCCTCGCCTCGCTGGCACAGACACTGGCCGAACAGCTGGAAAGCATCCGCATGCGCCACCAGGGCGTCCAGGTGCCCGGACCGGATGCTCTGCACGGGCTGCAGGCATACATCAGCAGCGCCGAGGAAGTCCTCATCCTCACGCCGCAGATCACCCTCGATTCGCGCGACGCCTGGAACGATGGCGAGCAGGCCATGGGCGAGCTGCGCCTCGCCGGCAGCGCCCTGATCAGTGTGGCATCGCAGGTTCTGAAGCAGGACCGCCGGCACCAGCTGTACATCGATGCCGCCGCCGGTATCGGCCTGCTGCTGCTCTATTCGGCGATCACCGTGCTGGGCGTACTGTTCTACCGCACCCGCTATCTTGCCGTGCACGCGCAGGCGGACAGCCGGGCCAAGAGCCTTTTCCTGGCCCGCATGAGCCACGAAATCCGCACGCCGCTCAACGGCGTGATCGGCCTGGCGGAACTGCTCGCCGACACCCGGCCGACACCCCGCCAGCAGGAATACATCGAGCTGATCGGCAGCGCCGGCCGCTCGCTGGTCAGCCTGATCAACGACATTCTCGACCACGCCAAGATCGAGGCCGGCAAGCTGGACATCGAGCGCGTACCGTTCGACATCCGCGCCGTTGTCGCCGAGAGCGCGCAGGTGTTCGGGCTGCGTGCCGGCGAGAACCGCACACTGATTTTCTGCGGCGCCGACGACGACGTGCCGACCACCATGATCGGCGATCCGATCCGCATCCGGCAGGTGCTGCTCAACCTGATCGGCAACGCCGTCAAGTTCACCGAGAACGGCCGCATCGAGGTGCACGCAGAACTGGCCGCGGCCAACGATGGCAGCGAACGTCTGCGTGTCGAGGTCCGCGACACCGGCATCGGCCTGACGCCATCGGAGCAGCAGGGCCTGTTCAATCTGTTTGCCCAGGCTTCGGCGGACGTGGCACGCAAGTTCGGCGGCACCGGCCTCGGCCTCAGCATCAGCCGGGAACTGATCCGCCTGATGGGCGGCAGCATCGGCGTTTACAGCGGCGTCGGTGCCGGCTCTGTGTTCTGGTTCGAATTGCCGTTGGCGCGCGTCGAAACCGCATCGCTGCGCCCGCCGGAAGTCCTGCCGCCACTGCCGGCGCCGGTATTGCTGGTCGATGTCGATGGCCATCTTGCACGCGCCGTGTCCTCATTGCCGTCTGACGTCACGCGCCGGCTTTCAATCGCGGTCAGCGAGCTCGATGCACGCCGCATCCTGGTGCTGCACGGCGATCTGCGTTTCCTGGTGGTGAACGGCCAGCGTCGCCCGCAGGAAGCCATGGAAATCTGCCGGCATCTTTCCGAAAGCTGGCCCGGCCTGGTCACGCGCCTGCTGGTGGCGGTCGGCACCGAAACCAGCGCCCGCCAGGAAGGCGTGGTCGGCGACATAGCCGCACGCTCGGTGTTCACCAGCCGGCAACTGGTGGCGCTGCTGACGCCGCCGGACACCGCTGCCGATGCGGCGGCCAATGCACCCACCGAGCCGGTCCGCTCGGTGCTGCCCACCGGCCTGCGCGTGCTGGTGGCCGAAGACAATCCGGTCAACCAGCTGGTGACGCGCGGGCTGCTGGCCAAACTCGGCATCGATGCGGAAGTGGTGGAAAACGGCCGGCTGGCGGTCGAGCGCTATCGTGAGCAGAACGGCGAGTTCGACATCGTGCTGATGGATCTGGACATGCCGGTGCTGGACGGCAATGCCGCCACACGGGAAATTCGCGCACTGGAAGCCGACCGCCACTGGCGGCGCTGCCCCATCCTGGCGCTGAGCGCCCACGCACTGCCGGAGTACGGTGCGATGGCGCGCGCCGCCGGCATGGATGGCCAGATCGTCAAGCCGGTCACACTGAACGTGCTGGGTGAAGCCCTGCGCAACCACTACCGTCGCAAATAGCGCCGTCACCCTTCATGGCGACGGCACGCGGCCATGCATGATCAGCCGCCCAGCCGCGCGCGCAGTTCTGCCAGCCGCTCCGGGGTACCGACATCGGTCCAGTGACCGGAGTGGATCTGCCCGCTCACGGCATCGCGCGCCATCGCGTTGCGGAGCACCGGCGCCAGCGGATAGGGGCCTTCCGGCAAGCCGGTGAACAATTGCGGGCGCAGCACGCTGACGCCGGCAAAGGTGTGCATCGGCTCGCCGGCGGCCTGCACCTTGCCGCGCGCATCCAGATGGAAATCGCCGCGCGGATGGAAATCCGGATTCGGCACCAGCACCAGATGCGCGTCGATGCCGTCAGCCAGCACCGGCAGCGAGGCAAAGTCGAGATCGCACCAGATGTCGCCGTTCACCAGCAGGAAAGGCGCTGCGCCCAGCAGCGGCAGGGCCCGGCGGATACCGCCGGCGGTTTCCAGCGGCGGCATGCCTTCGCGCGACCAGTCGATGCGTGCGCCGAAGGCGGAACCGTCGCCCAGTGCGCGTTCCAGCACATCGCCCAGCCAGGCATGGTTGATCACGATGTCACGCACGCCGCAGGCCACCAGCTTCTCGATGTGCCAGACGATCAGCGGCTTGCCGCCGGCGGCAATCAGCGGCTTCGGCACAGTGTCGGTCAACGGCCGCAGGCGCGTGCCCAGACCGGCAGCCAGAATCATGGCCTTCATCGGCATCACAGCGCCGTCAGCTGCGCGCGTGCATCCGGCGCCAGGGCCAGCCATGCCGGCAGGATGCGTTCGCGCAGCAGCGCGTCAAGCGGCGCCAGCTCCGGATACGCCCGGATCTCGGCCAGCAGGTAATTGAACACGCGGGGAATGTCGTCGAGATAACCGCGCTTGCCGTCCCGGTGACACAGCCGGGCAAAAATGCCCACCACCTTCAGATGCCGCTGCGCACCCATCCAGTCGAACCAGCGCAGGAATTCGGCATCGCCGACATCCAGCCGGCGTTCATCGCGCAGCAGACGGGCAAAGCGCAGCGCCCAGCCGCGCACCCGTGCCTCCGGCCACACCACATAGGCATCGCGCAGCAGCGACACCAGATCGTAGGTGACCGGGCCGGTGACGGCATCCTGGAAATCGATGACGCCGAGGCTGCCGTCGTCCAGCAGCATGAGGTTGCGCGAATGGTAGTCACGGTGCACGAACACCGTCGGCTGTTCGAGGTTGTCGTCGGCGATCCGCTCACAGGCACGGTCCAGCACCGCGATTTCTTCCGGCGTCAGCTCCAGCCCCAGATGCACCTTGACGAACCAGTCGCGGAACAGCGACATCTCGGTCAGCAGGCGGGTGCGGTCATAGGGCGGCAACCGGTAGCCGTAGACCTCCGTGACATCCTGCATGCGCACCAGCTCTCGCATCGCCAGCTCGTAAAGCGCATCGACACTGCTGTCGTCGAGTGCCGGACGCAGCAGACGATCGCCGAAATCCTCCAGCAGCATCAGGCCCTGCCCGTGATCGGCGGCAATCACCTCCGGCGCGTGCAGGCCGCTCTCACGCAGCGCGCGGGCAATGGCCACGAACGGCTGCAGGGTTTCCTTGTCGGGAGGCGCGTCGACGGCAATCAGCGTGCCCTGGGCACAGGGCAGCCGGAAGTAGCGCCGGAAGCTGGCATCGCCGGAGACCGGCGACAGCGCGTCGGCCCGGGCCGGCCGACCGTGCCGTTCGGCGGATTCGATGGCCCATCGGGTGAGCAGGGCTTCGCGTTCGGCCAGCGACATGGCGTCCGGTCTCCTGGCGGGCATAAATCCCGCGGTTTTCCTGCCTGTGGCCACGCCGGGCCGATGCGGGCAAGTGCCCGTGTTTCCTGCAAAAAACGGCGCGAATCATATATGATTCCGAGCCTGCCAGTCTGCCGGTTCCGCTGCCCCTCCCATGATCCCGCGCCCTTTCGCCGCGCTTGCGCTGCTCATGACGCTGGCCGACCCGGCCGGCGCTGCCGATGCAGCAATCGGCGCGACACCGGAGACGGACACGGCAACCGCAACCGGCGCGTTGCCGGCAGAAACGGGCGACGCGTCTGCATCGGTCGACAACGCCCAGGCCCCGCCGGCGCCGCCGCTCGCACCGGCCCAGCCGTACCGCCCGCTCAATTTCTACAGCCGGGAAGAACTGAAACAGTTTCCGCCGGCCAGCGTTCCGGCCATCGCGCCGTACTGTGCCGGCGCCTACGTGGCGCCGCCGTTGCCGCCGCTCTCCGGCAACGGCAGCGGCGTGAATGCGCCGGTGTACGTGGCAGCAGACAGCATGCAGCTGGACGAGAACGGCGAATCGCAGGTGGCCGGCAGCGTCGAAGTGCGCCAGGACCAGCACATGATGCGGGCGGACCGCGCCGTGATTTCCGCCGGCCGCGACAAGCTCATGCTGGATGGCAACGTGTACCTGCAGGATCCGGCCATGACGCTGGAAGCCTCGCGCGCCGCGCTCACGCTGGACGGCAGCGGCAGCCACATCGAGAACACGAGCTACGCACTGCATGCGCAGCACATCCGCGGCAGCGCCCGCACCATCCACCGCGAAAACATGTACCAGGTCGATATCACCGGTGGCGCCTACACCACCTGCGAACCCGGCAGCGCGGCGTGGATGCTGGCCTCGCACCGCATCCATCTCGACCAGGAAGCAGGCTGGGGCAGTGCCAGTCATGTGCGGCTGCTGATGCAACAGGTGCCCGTGCTGTACCTGCCCTACATCACGTTTCCGATCGACAAGCGACGCCGTACCGGCGTGCTGTACCCCACTTTCAATTTTTCCGGCAGTACCGGCACCGACATCGCCGTCCCCTATTACATCAATCTCGATCCGCAGTTCGACCTGTTGCTGACGCCGCGCTGGATCGAGGAACGCGGCTCCATGGCGGAAGCAGAGTTCCGCTATCTGCATGGCGCACCCGATCGTTCTGCCGGCACCGGCTCGCTCGGGGTCGGCTGGATCGGCCATGACGCCGCCTACAACGATGAAGCCCGCTATGTACTGCGCTTCCGCCACAACGGCGAACCCGCTACCGGCTGGAACCTGTTCGCCGATGCCACCGAGGTTTCCGACAACGATTACCTGGACGATCTCGACACCCGGCTGTCGGTCAGCCGCGATGCGCACCTGCTGCGCATCGCCCAGGCCCGTTACGCCGGAGAACGCTGGAACACGCTGTTCCGGGTGCAGTCCTACCAGACCATCGATCCGACCATTCCGGCCACCGACCAGCCATACCGGCGACTGCCGCAGCTGCTGGCCCGGACGGCACAATCCGGCCCGCTCGGCAGCGAGTGGCAGGCCCTGGGCGAATACACCTTCTTCACCCGCGACACCACGGCTGCCGATCCGGCCGGCTCGCGGCTGCGCGCCGAGCCGGCACTGTCCCGCCCCGTCATCGACGACAGCTATCGCCTGCTGCCGGTGCTGAAATTGCGGCACGCCAGCTATCGCCTGGAAGACAACCTTGCCGGCAACGATCCGGAGCGCACCATCCCCACCGCCTCGCTGGACGGCACGCTGTATCTGGAGCGCCCGCTGCGCCTGTTCGGCGGCAACTGGACACAGACGCTGGAACCGCGCGTCTATGCGTTGTGGACACCGTACGAGAACCAGGACGACATTCCGCTGTTCGATACGACCGAACTGACGTTCAGCTACGAGCAGCTGTTCCGAGACAACCGCTTCATCGGCGGCGACCGCATCGGCGACGCGCGCCACGCGTCGCTGGCGCTGGAGAGCCGGTTGCTGGCCGACGACGGCAGCGAGTCGGCACGCATCGGCATTGGCCAGACCGTCTACGGTGCTGACCGGCGGGTGCAGATGTCGGCGGCCGCTGCGGCCGAAACCAACCGTTACTCGCCATTCGTGGCACACGCGCTCTGGCGCATCAGCGACCGCTGGAACCTGCGCAGCGAAGGCCAGTGGTCGCCGGTCGACCGCGATTTCGTACGTGGCAGCCTGCGAGCCAACTGGCAGGACGAGCAGTTCCGTACCGCCAACCTGGCCTACCGTTATGACAAGCCGGGCATCGACCAGGTGGAACTATCCGGGCTGCTGCCGGTCGACGAACACTGGACGCTGGTCGGACGCTCGGTCTTCGATTTCGAATCATCCCGCTCGCTGGAAGCCCTCGGCGGTGTGGAATACGAAAGCTGCTGCTGGCGCGCACGCATCCTGGCGCGCCGCACACTCGACATCGAAACCGGCAGTGCCCGGCTGGTGCCGGAAGAGGGCGTGGTGTTCGAGATCGAACTCAAGGGCCTGGGCAGCCTGGGCGAACAGATCAGCGGTGAACTTGCAGAGACCATCCCCGGATATGAAAACCGCAGAAAAGCAATTCCTTGACCGCTGCGCCGTTGCAGTGCTGGCAGTCTGTGCCACCTTGCTGCCCATGGCGCCGGCACAGGCCGAAGTCCAGTGGCTGGACCGTATCGCCGTCATCGTCGACGACGATGTGATCATGGACAGCGACGTGGACGAACGGCTCGCCGACGTGCGCGCCCAGCTGGCCGAGCGACGCGCCCCCACCCCGCCGGCCGAGGTCCTGCGCAAGCAGGTCCTGGAACGCCTGATCATCGAAAGCATCCAGCTGCAGCTGGGCACGCGCATGGGCGTGCGCATCGATGACGAAACACTGAACAGTGCGATTGCCGGCATCGCCAGGCAGAACGGCATGGCCTTGCGTGACTTCATCGACCGGCTCGGCAAGGAAGGCGTCGACTACGCCACCTTCCGGGAGCAGGTCCGGCGCGACATGGTGATGAACCGGGTCAAACAGCGCCGGGTCGGTGAACGGGTGCGTATCTCCGACGCCGACATCAACGAATTCCTGAAGTCGGCCGCCGCCCGCGACATGTTCGGCGACAGTTACCGGATTGCACACATCCTGGTGTCCATTCCGGAAACTGCCGACGTCGACGCCGTGAAGGCCGCCGAAACCGAAGCAAGACAATTGCTGGAGCAGGCCCGGGCAGGCGCCGATTTCCCGGATCTGGCGGTACGCCATTCCGATGCTGCCAACGCCCTGGAAGGCGGCGATCTCGGCTGGCGCAACAGCGCCCAGCTACCCTCGCTGTTCGCTCCGGTTGTTTCCGGTCTCAAGCCCGGGGAGATCGCCGGGCCGCTGCGCTCGGCCAACGGTTTCCACCTGGTGAAGCTGATCGACCGCAAGAGCGGCAGCGAGCATGTCGTGCAGCAGGCAAAGGTACGTCATGTCCTGATCAAGCCGTCCACCATCCGCAGCAATACCGAAGCCCGCGATCTGGCGAAGCAGCTGCAGGAGCGGGTGCTGCACGGCGAGGATTTCGCCGACATTGCCAAACGCTGGTCGGAAGACACCGGCAGTGCGTTGTCCGGCGGCGACCTCGGTTGGGTGAGCCCCGGGCAGATGGTGGAAGAATTCGACAATGCCATTGCCGCCACCGCCGTCAACGCGGTCTCTCCGGTGTTCGAAACCCAGTACGGCTGGCACTTCCTGCAGGTACAGGAGCGGCGCGACCAGGACACCAGCGAAGAATTCCGCAAGCTGCAGGCCCGCAACGCGGTCTGGAAACGCAAATTCGACGCGGAAATGGAAAGCTGGCTGCGCGAGCTGCGCAACGAAGCCTTCGTCGACATCAAGAATCCGGGCTGACACCGTGACCGGCCTGCCCGCTGCCCCGATCGCACTGACTGCCGGCGAGCCCGCCGGCATCGGGCCGGATCTGGTGGTGGCCCTGGCGCAGGAAGCGCGCACACTCGACCTGGTGTGCATCGCCGACGAAACCCTGCTGGAAGCACGCGCGAAACTGCTGGGGCAGCGGCTGCATACACAGGACTGGCGTCCCGGAAAACCCGTCACGCGCGCCGCCGGAGAACTGTCTGTGCTGCATGTGCCGGTGGCATCACCCTGCCATGCCGGCGCGCTGGACCCGCGCAATGCCCGTTACGTGCTGGCCACGCTGGAAGCTGCCTGTGATGGCTGCCTGGACGGCACCTTCGCCGCCATGGTCACGGCCCCGGTCCACAAAGGTGTCATCAACGACGCCGGCATCCCGTTTACCGGGCATACCGAATTCCTTGCCGAGCGCACCGGCGCGCCGCGGGTGGTGATGATGCTCACCGCCGGCACGCTGCGGGTGGCACTGGCCACCACACACCTGCCGCTGCGGGCCGTACCCGATGCGGTAACCGGGCTGTTGCTCGACGAAGTCATCGCCATCCTCGCGCGTGACCTGCGGGAAAAATTCGCCATCGCGACGCCCCGTATCCTCGTGTGCGGCCTGAATCCGCACGCCGGCGAGAGCGGCCATCTCGGCCGCGAGGACGTCGACATCATTGCACCGGCACTGACACGTGCACGCACGCGCGGTATCGATGCGGTCGGGCCGCTGCCGGCCGACACGCTGTTCACGCCGCGCACGCTGGCCGGCGCCGACGCCGTGCTGGCGATGTACCACGACCAGGGCCTGCCGGTGCTCAAACACGCCGGCTTCGGTCACGCCGTCAACGTCACGCTCGGCTTGCCGGTGATCCGCACCTCGGTCGACCACGGTACCGCACTCGACCTGGCCGGCACGGGCCGTGCCGGGGACGGCAGCCTGCGCGCGGCGCTGGCACTGGCCGCAGAGCTGGCAGGTCGCAACCCATGAGCAAAGATCTGCAGGGTCACCGTGCGCGCAAGCGTTTCGGCCAGAATTTCCTGCACGACCCGAACATCATCGGACGCATCGTACGTTCGATCGCACCGCAACCCGGCGAGTCGCTGGTCGAGATCGGCCCCGGGCTCGGCGCGCTCACGGCGCCGCTTGTCGCCGGCGCCGGTTTCCTCGACGTGATTGAAATCGATCGCGACCTGGCGCCGCGCATCGCCGAGCGCTTTGGCAAACAGGTCGAAGTGCATGAAGCCGATGCCCTGAAATTCGACTTCGCCGCACTGGCGCAGCAGCGCGGACGCAGATTGCGGGTCGTCGGCAACCTGCCCTACAACATATCCACACCGCTGGTTTTCCACCTGCTGGAAAATGCCGGGCACATTGCCGACATGCACTTCATGCTGCAGAAGGAAGTCGTGGACCGCATGGGCGCTGCTGCCGGCGATGACGATTACGGCCGGTTGTCCGTGTTGCTGCAGTATCGATGCCGCGTTGAGCCGTTGTTCACGGTACCGCCGGAAGCATTCAGCCCGCGCCCGAAAGTTCATTCGGCCATCGTTCGGCTGCTGCCACAATCGCCGGCACACCCGGCCCGCGACGAAGCCCTGCTGTACCGGCTGGTGACGCAGGCGTTCTCGCAACGTCGCAAGACCCTGCGCAACGCCCTGCGAACGATGCTCGATGAAGCCGGCATCGCCGGCTGCGGCATTGACCCTGCCGTGCGTCCGGAAATGCTGACGGTTGCACAGTTCGTCACGCTGGCGGATGCTGCCGCCAGGGCCCTGCCATCTTCTGCCTGACGGGATGTCATGATTCCGGATCGCCGCTATCACATCGATGTCCAGGTGCGCAGCGAATATCTCGCCGCACAATCGGACGAGTCCGCCCGGCGCTATGTGTTTGCCTATCACATCACCATCCGCAACGACGGCGAGCTGCCGGCACGGCTGCTGACACGCCACTGGGTCATCACCAACGGCGACCAGCAGATCCAGGAAGTGCGCGGCGAAGGCGTGGTCGGCGAACACCCACACCTGGGCCCCGGCCAGAGTTTCAGCTATTCCAGTGGCGCCGTGCTCACCACGCCGGTAGGCAGCATGCACGGCAGCTACCAGATGCTGGCCGACGACGGCACACATTTCGATGCGCCGATCGCACCGTTCACGCTGGCCATGCCGCACATCCTGCACTGATGCGCGCCTGGCACTGCACAAAGGACGGGCCATGACGCGCTGGGCCATCGGCGACATCCAGGGCTGTCTCGAACCGTTTGACTGCCTGCTGGAGAAGATCCGCTTCATGCCCGGGCGCGACACCCTGTGGCTGGTCGGCGACCTGGTCAACCGCGGGCCCGATTCGCTGGGCGTACTGCGGCGACTCTACGGGCTGCGCGAACATTGCCGCATCGTGCTCGGCAATCATGACCTCCACCTGCTGGCCGTCGCACGCAATGCCACGCCGAAGCGCCGCAAAGACACCTTCGACGACGTGCTGTCAGCACCTGATCGCGATCTGCTGCTCGACTGGCTGCAGCAGCAACCGCTGCTGCAATACGACGAGCGCGACGGCACCGTGCTGACCCACGCCGGCATTCCGCCGCAATGGTCGCTGTTCGATGCCCGCCGGCTGGCACGGGAAGTGGAAGACACACTCCGCAGCCGGCATGCACTCGCCTTTTTCGCTGACATGTACGGCAACGAGCCTGCCGGCTGGAGTGAAACCCTGACCGGTACCACCCGCCTGCGCACCATCACCAACTATTTCACACGAATGCGTTTCATCGACGCCAACGGCGCACTCGACCTGACCAGCAAGGAAGGCGCGGGAACGGCGCCGCCCGGTTTCGTGCCGTGGTTCTCTGCGGCGAACCGCCGCTGCGAAGCGCAGCGCATCGTATTCGGTCACTGGGCCGCACTGGAAGGCCGGATACCGGCGCATGACGGCGTGCAGCCGAACGTGCACGCCATCGATACCGGCTGCGTCTGGGGCTACACGCTCACGGCCATGAACCTGGACACCGGCGAAAGAACCGGCTGCGATTGCCCGCGCCCGGCTTCCGACTGAAAACGGCTCAGCCGGCCTCGACGTACACCATGCCGTCGACCACGTTCACCGGCCAGGTTTTCAGCGCCTTCTCGCTGCGCACCACGTTCAGCAGCTGGACGCCCGGCGGGAAATTCGCCCAGCAGGCCACCTCGCCGGTACGGATGTCGAACTGCGCACGATGGAACGGGCATTGCACCTTGCAGCCATCCACCACCTTGCCCCGCTTCAGCGGCATGAACAGGTGCGTGCAACGCGGCTGCGTCGCATAGAAACCGTCTTCCAGACGGTAGACCAGTACGGTCTGCCCGTTCACATCAAACTCGCGCATGCTGCCGACACTCATCTCGGTTTCGGCACAAACGGCAGTGGCCATGGGACGATCCTCCTGGATGCTGATGCTGCGGGGTCCGGTATGCGCCCGGGCTCATCATGAACGCCGGAACGCGACCCGAGCATAGCCGCCGGGACGCGTCCGACGATATCCGGCCGTCACTCCGGCCCCGCTCCGTCACTACTGGTTACAAATATGCCCGGCGTCATGCCCGATGGAAACGGGACCGGCCCCGGACAAAAGAAAAGGCCGGCATGAAGCCGGCCCTTGCATACGGCAGGACCCGTGTCAGGCAGCGATCATCGCGTCCAGGCGCTTGCGGATGGTGGTCTCGCAGTCGCGCATGATGGTGTCGATCAGCTCCTGGCAACTCGGGATGTCGTTGATCAGCCCCTGCACCATGCCACTGGTCCAGATACCGAACTCGATGTCGCCGCTCTGCAGCGCCTGCTTGCCCTTGACGCCGGCCACCAGGTCCTTGAGGTCGTTGAAGTCGGTCTTGCCGCCGGAGGCAGCCTCGATCTCGACCACTTTCTTCGCTACCGAGTTCTTGTAGACGCGCGCGGTGTTTTTCAGCGTGCGGAAGATCAGCGCCGTGTCCAGTTCGGTGCCGGCAACGATTGCCTTCTTCATGTTCTCGTGCACCGGCGCTTCCCTGGTGCAGAGGAAGCGGGTACCCATGTTGATGCCGTCGGCGCCCAGCGCCAGGCAGGCGGCCATCTGGGCGCCGGTGCCGATGCCGCCGGAGGCCAGCATCGGGATTTTCAGCCGGGCGGCGGCGGCCGGCAGCAGGATCAGGTTCGGCACGTCGTCCTCGCCCGGGTGACCCGCACATTCAAAGCCGTCGACGCTCACCGCGGCGACGCCGAGGCTTTCCGCCTTCAGCGCATGACGGACGCTGGTGCACTTGTGCACGACCTTCACGCCGTATTCGCGGAACAGCGGCATGTGCGGCTCCGGGTTGCGGCCGGCGGTTTCAACAACCTTCACGCCGGATTCGCAGATCACGCGCGCGTACTCGTCGTACGGTACCGGCTTGATGGTCGGCAGGATGGTCAGGTTCACGCCGAACGGCTTGTCGGTCATTTCCTGGCAGCGCTTGATTTCCTTGCGCAGGTCGTCCGGCGTCGGCTGGGTGAGGGCCGTGATGATGCCGAGACCGCCGGCGTTGGAAACGGCCGCGGCGAGTTCGGCATAGCCGACGTTCATCATGCCGCCCTGGACGATCGGGTATTTGATGCCGAGCAATTCGGTGATGCGGGTTTTCATGGACCTTCCCCTGGAGATCGGATGTCACTGCCCGGGCGGACCTGTGTCCGCCGGGCTGCCGGGCCGCGATATGACCACTCGGTCGCTCCCCGGGCAATGACAGGAACGCTCAACTCCGGTGACCGGCGCATGAATTGTCCGTTTGGGTGAACCCGGACCGGCGACGCAGCACCCGCCGCAGACCGGCCGGCTCGAACAGGAACCCGGCCACGCCGGCCAGCACCAGCGCCGCACCGGCCAGCATCAGTCCGGTGAAATGCTCGCCGTTGAGCAGGGCCCCCAGCGCCAGCGCGAACACCGGTGTCACCACCGTGATCAGTGCCGCACCGGCCGCGCTCATGTGCTGCAGCACGTGGTAGTAGCAGACGAAGCCCAGCACCGAACCGATCACGGCCAGATAGAGGATGGCCATCACCGCCAGCGGAAAATCCGCCTGCCCCGCTGCCGGCTGCGGCCGGCCTTCGGCCAGCCAGGCCAGCGCGTACAACGGCAGGCTCAGCACCAGCGCACCGGCGGTCTGCGTCATCGGGTCGAAACCCTGGCCGATTCTTTTCACCGCCACGCCGCTGGCGCTGAACAGCAGGGTTGCCGCACAGACACAGGCCACGCCGATCACATCCAGCGTGCCGGTGGCCAGCGTCTCCACGCCCATGACCAGCGCCAGTCCGCACAGTGCAATGGTCACCGCCACACCGCGCCGCAGGCCCAGTGCAGGTTCATCCAGCCACCAGCGGGCAAACAGCGCCGACAACACCGGGCTCAGCCCGAACACGACCGAGATCAAACCGGTGGGGATCCGCTGCGCCGCGAGATAGGACAGATACATCGAGCCGAACACACCCGGCAGCATCGCCAGCCCGGCCAGGCGCGCACGCGGCTCGCGCGGCAGGCCGCGCCCCAGCGCCGCCAGCACCAGCAGCAGGACCAGTGCTGCCACGGCCATGCGCAGGCCGCCGGCCAGCGACGCCGGGAAAGCCAGGGTGCTGAAGTGCAGGAACAGCGGCGTGGTCGACCAGACGGCGACCACCACCAGCCAGGCAACGAGAACGGGCAAAGCGACCGGCATGACACTCTCCTCGGGCGAGGGCCGGCAACGCTGTCTGCAAAACCTTCCGGAACGAAAAAGGCCGCAGGACAGTGTCGCTGCGGCCTTGGTGAAATATCAGGATCTTTCGTTCACGCAAGCAGTGGCCGCAGGCATTGCCCTCGCAGGGCTGCCCATCGTGCCACTCGTTTTGCCTGCTGCTGAACGTTGCGCATCGTATTGGCGTTGATAAGAAAGACGGCTTCACAGAAGATGCCGGTCATCATCCACACAAACAGCCGGCAACGTCAATGCACGTTTTCCTCGTCGGTGGTGCGGTACGCGACAGGCTGCTCGGGCTCACGCCCCGCGAGCGGGACTGGGTCGTCACCGGCAGCACGCCGGAGGCGATGGCCGCGCTCGGCTATACGCCGGTCGGCAAGGACTTCCCGGTATTCCTCCACCCGCAGACCCGGGAGGAATACGCGCTGGCCCGCACCGAGCGCAAAAGCGGCCGCGGCTACCACGGATTCACCTTCAACACCGATCCGGCCGTCACGCTCGAAGAAGACCTGGCGCGCCGTGATCTCACCATCAACGCCATGGCCGAACGGGAAGACGGCTCGCTGGCAGACCCTTTCGGTGGCCGCGCCGATCTGGACGCCCGGCTGCTGCGCCATGTGTCGCCGGCGTTCCGCGAGGATCCGCTGCGGGTGTTGCGCGTGGCCCGCTTCGCGGCGCGTTTTGCTTCCTTCGGCTTCCGCGTGGCGGACGACACGCTGGCGCTGCTGCGGGAGATGAGCGCCGGCGGCGAACTTGCCGACCTCACCCCGGAGCGGGTCTGGCAGGAAACACAACGCGCGCTGGCCGGCCCGGCGCCCCGCGTGTATTTCGAAACGCTGCGCACCTGCGGCGCGCTGGCGGTGCTGTTCCCGGAAATCGACCGTCTGTGGGGCGTGCCCCAGCGCGCCGAATACCATCCCGAAGTCGATACCGGCGTGCATGTGATGATGGTGATGGACGCAGTGGAGAAGCTGTCCCCGGAATCCCGGGTCCGCTTCGCCGCACTCGCCCACGACCTGGGCAAGGGAACCACACCGCCCGATGTGCTGCCGCGCCACATCGGCCACGAACAGCGCAGCGTGAAACTGACGCACGAACTGTGCGACCGCTACCGCGTGCCCAACGATCACCGCGAGCTGGCCGTGCACGTGGCGCACTACCATGGCATTGTGCACCGCGCCTTCGAACTGCGCGCATCGACTGTGCTGGAGATGATGGAAAAGGTCGATGCCTTCCGCCGCCCGGAACGGTTCGATGAGTTCCTCCTCGCCTGTGAAGCCGATCATCGCGGGCGGCTCGGTCTCGAAGACCGGCCTTACCCGCAGGCAACCTATCTGCGGGAGGCACTCGCCGCGACGCGGCATGTCGACGTAGCGCCTCTGCGTGAGCGCGGCCTGTCCGGCGAGGCACTCGGCGCCGCCATACGCAAGGAACGCCTGCACAGGCTGGAACAACTGAAAGCGGAAGCCCGGCACGGGCACAAGGACACGGGAGCATCGCCATGACTGCAACGGCAACGCATGCACGCGGCAGCGCCCTGGTGACCGGCGGTGCGCGTCGTATCGGGGCTGCCATCGTGCGCGCCCTGCACACCGATGGCTGGCGCGTGCTGGTGCACTGCCACCGCTCGCAGGAGGAGGGCCTCGCGCTGGTGCAGGCACTGAATGCCTCGCGTCCGGATTCCGCGCTCCTGCTCAGCGCAGACCTGTCCGACCCTGACGCACTCGACGGGCTGGCTGTCGCCGCCCGCCAGCAGGCACAGGATCTGGCCTTGCTGGTGAACAATGCATCTGTTTTCTTTCCGACGCCGGTGGCCACCGCCTCGCAGGCCCAATGGCAGCAGCTCACGGACAGCAATCTGCGTGCACCGTTCTTTCTCTCGCAGGCACTGGCGCCACTGCTGACGAAGAATCACGGCAGCATCGTCAACATGGTGGACATCTACGCGGAAAGACCGCTACGGGACCACGCCGTCTATGCCATGACCAAGGCCGGGCTGGCTTCGCTGACACAATCGCTGGCGCGCGAGCTGGCGCCGGCTGTGCGAGTCAACGGGGTATCCCCCGGCGCCATCCTGTGGCCGGAACAGGCCACGGATGCCTACAAGGCCGCGTTGCTCGAAAAGATTCCGCTGCAGCGCATCGGCACACCGGAAGACATCGCCGGGACCGTGCTGTTCCTGGCGGGCAGCCGCTACATCACCGGCCAGATCCTGGCGGTGGACGGCGGCCGCTCGCTGCACATCTAGCCGGTATCAGAACGGCGGGATGTCGATCCGCGTCATCGGCTGCCCGGAAAAATCCTTCTGCGCCAGCAGCTCCCGGTAACGGATCCCCAGCACCGGATGTTTCTCTTCCGGCGCGACGTCCGCCAGCGGGCGCAGCACGAACGCATGCTTCAGGATTTCGCCGCGCGGCAGGGTCACGCCGTCCACCGTGCCGGACAGATTGCCGAACGTCAGGATATCGACGTCAAGCGTACGATCGTTGTAGCGCCGACCGGCCTCACGCACGCGCCCGTTGGCTTCCTCCAGCGCGCGCAGGTACGCCGCCAGCTCACCCACCGGCAGCGTCGTGTCGATGCCCACGACCAGATTCAGGAACGGATCGCCGGCGAATCCGACTGCTGCACAATCGTAGACCGGCGACACTACCAGCTCGCCGAAACGCGCACGCAGCGCGGCCAGGGCGGCACGGATATGCCGCTCCCGGTCGACATTGCTGCCGAGGCTGAGCCAGACGCGGTTCACGGCCGCGAACCGCGTTCGATCACCAGGCCGACATCCTTCGCGCCACGCAGGGCACCCGGCTTGGACAGGCGCAGGCGCAGCCAGGGCACAGGGAACTCCGCCAGCACGATGCCGGCGATTTCCTCGGCCAGGCGCTCCACCAGCAGGGCTTCGCTCTGCTGCACATGGGCGATCACCCGCTTGCCCACCGATTTGTAATCGAGTGTGTCTTCAATGCGATCGCTGGCGGCAGCCTTGCGGATATCGAAGGCCATTTCCAGATCGATGCTGATGGTCTGCCGGATCCGGCGCTCCCACTCGAAGATGCCGATCACGGTATCGACCCGCAGGTCGTTGATGTAGACGATGTCCATGTGATCCCGGTATAACGCGAGCGGGTTAACAGGCAGGGAAAGCGCGTGGAATTCTCACAACTGCTCGTCGAGGGGCTCGCCGCCGTTTTCGGCAACGTGGCCACCGCGGCGGCCACGCCGGCGGGCATCGCGATTTTCGCCGGCTTCTGCCTGCTCGGCTACCTGCTCGGCTCCATTTCCACGGCCATTCTCGTGTGCCGCGCCATCGGTGCACCGGACCCGCGCGGCGAAGGCTCGGGCAATCCCGGCGCCACCAACGTGATGCGCGTGGCCGGCAAGGGCCCGGCGCTGGCCACCCTGGCCGGCGATGTCGCCAAGGGCGTGCTGCCGGTATTGCTGGCCCGGCTGGCCGGCGTCGACGCCGCCGGCCAGGCCTGGATCGGCTTTTTCGCCTTCCTCGGCCATCTCTACCCGGTGTTTTTCCGCTTCGAGGGCGGCAAGGGTGTGGCCACCGCGCTGGGCGTGATCAACACGCTCAGCTGGCCGGCCGGTTTCGCGGTGATGGCCGCCTGGCTGGTCGTGTTCCTGCCGTTCCGGGTGTCGTCGCTGGCGTCCATCGTCAGCTGGCTGCTGGCGCCCCTGTTCGTGTGGATCTTCGCGCCGCAGATACTGGCCGCCATGGTGCTGATGTCCGCACTGCTGCTGTGGCGGCACCGGCAGAACGTGAAGGACCTGCTGGCCGGCAGGGAACGCAGCTTCCGGAAGTGATCAGCCCGGAGCCTGCAGCTCCGTCATCGGCCAGCGTGCACGCACGGCAATCTCCAGCCCGGCCCGCTCTCCCGCCAGCAGGCGCTGTGCACCGGCAAACGCAATCATGGCGCCGTTGTCGCTGCAGAATTCGAAGCGCGGGTAGTGCACGCGCCCGGCCAGCTTCACCGCCATGGCATCGAGTGCCGCGCGCAGCCGCAGGTTGGCGCTGACACCGCCGGCCACCACCAGATCGCTGCGGCCGGTGGCTTCCAGCGCACGCCGGCATTTGATGACCAGCGTCTCGACCACGGCTTCCTGGAAGGACGCGGCAATGTCCTTCTGCGCGGCTTCCGGCACGCGGCCGCTGCTGTCCCGCGCCGCATTGACCGCCAGCAGCGCCGCCGTCTTCAGGCCACTGAAACTGAAATCGAACCCGGGCCGGTCGGTCATGGGTCGGGGGAAGGCATGGGCCCCGGCCCGGCCACCCTCGGCCAGCCTCGCCAGCACCGGCCCGCCCGGGTAGGGCAGGCCCATGAGCTTGGCGGTCTTGTCGAAGGCCTCGCCGGCCGCATCGTCGATGGACTCGCCCAGCAACCGGTAGCGGCCAATGCCCTCGACGTCCACCAGCTGGGTGTGACCGCCACTGACCAGCAGGGCCACGAAGGGGAAGGCCGGCGGGTTGTCCTCCAGCAGCGGGGCCAGCAGGTGGGCCTCCATGTGGTGGACCTCGACCGCCGGCACGTCCCAGGCCAGGGCCAGGCTGCGGGCCACCGTGGCACCGACCAGCAGCGCACCGGCCAGCCCCGGCCCGGCCGTATAGGCCACACCATCGACCGGAGGCTTCCCAAGGCATTCCGCCGCAGCAAGCACTTCCTTCACCAGGGGCAGCAGCTTGCGGACATGGTCCCGGGACGCCAGTTCGGGCACGACCCCGCCGTACTCCGCGTGCATGCGGATCTGGCTGTAGAGGACATGCGCCTTCAGACCGCGCGCACCGGGCACGGCCGTGTCGTAGACGGCCACGCCGGTCTCGTCGCAGGAGGTCTCGATACCCAGGACTTTCATGAGCAGGACCGCGGGCAGGAGCCGGAATCGTCGGGGCCGGCATGATACGCCAGCCCGGGACTGGCGCCGGAGCCCCGGCACGTCTAGAATTCGCGGCCTTTCCCCTGCCCCGGGCCCTGCCCGCCGGCCCCGGGACCCCAGACAACCGCTCCACAGAAAGAAGGTGTATCGGAATGCCGCAAGTCAAACTGCGTGAAGGCGAGCCGTTCGACGTCGCCCTGCGTCGCTTCAAGCGCTCCTGCGAGAAAGCCGGCCTGCTGGCCGAAGTCCGTCGTCGCGAGGCTTACGAGAAGCCGACCATGGAGCGCAAGCGCAAGAAGGCCGCCGCCGTGAAGCGTCACCAGAAGAAGGTGTCGCGCGAAGCGGTCAATCGCCAGCGCATGTACTGATCGGCTGTACTGATCGACCTTCCGGCCCCCAGCGGGCCGGAAACGTTTCTGGTCCCTGAATTTCCGGCGAATTCCCGTGTCCGCACTGAAAGCCTCCCTCACCGATGCCATGAAGAACGCGATGCGCGCCCAGCAGAAGGAGCGCCTTGCCGCCATCCGTCTGGCGCTGTCCGCGATCAAGCAGGTCGAGGTCGACGAGCGCAAGGAACTTGCCGACAGCGACGTGCTGGCCGTACTCGACAAGATGGTGAAGCAGCGCCGCGAATCGATCGCCCAGTACGAGCAGGCCGGCCGCGCCGACCTCGCCGCCAACGAGCAGGCGGAAATTGCCGTGCTGCAGGAATTCCTGCCGGCGCAGCTGTCGGAAGCGGAAATCGATGCCCTGATCGTGCAGGCCGTGGCCGAGACCGGCGCTGCCGGCATGCGCGACATGGGCAAGGTGATGAATGCCCTGCGCCCGCAGCTGGCCGGACGCGCCGACATGGGCGCGGTGAGCAACCGCATCAAGGCGAAGCTCGGGGGCTGACCCGACGAAGCCCCGCGAAAAGCCGCGCCCTGCGCGGCTTTTTTGTTCTACCCTGTGCCGTCATGGCCGGCCGTATCCCGCAATCCTTCGTTGACGATCTCCTCGCACGCACCGACATCGTCGGCGTGATCGAGGCGCGCGTGCCGCTCAAGCGCGCCGGCCGCAACTATTCCGCCTGCTGTCCTTTCCACAAGGAGAAGACACCGTCGTTCTCGGTCAGCCCGGACAAACAGTTCTATTACTGCTTCGGCTGCGGCGCCACCGGCAACGCCATCGGCTTCCTGATGGAATACGAGCGACGCTCGTTCCCCGAAGCCGTGCAGGAACTGGCCGACCGGGCCGGGCTCACGGTGCCGCACGAAGGTGGCGACGACGACGGCCACGCTGCACGCAACCGCGCCCTGTACGACATCCTGGCCGATGGCGACCGCTTCTACCGGGAGCAGCTGCGGAAGAATTCGCTGCGCGAACGCGCAGTGAATTACCTGAAGAAACGTGGTCTCACCGGCGAAATCGCGCAACGCTTCGGCCTCGGCTACGCGCCGCCGGGCTGGGACAACCTGCTGTCTGCCGCCGGCACGGACGACAACCGCAAACGACTGCTGGTCGACAGCGGGCTCGTGGTGGCACAGGACGGCAAGACCTACGACCGTTTCCGCGACCGGGTCATGTTCCCGATACGCGACCAGCGCGGGCGCGTGATCGGCTTCGGCGGCCGCGTGCTGGGCGACGAAAAACCGAAATACCTGAACTCGCCGGAAACACCGGTGTTCCACAAGGGCCGCGAACTGTACGGCCTGTACGAGGCGAAGCAGGCCAACCGCACGCTGGAACGCCTGCTGGTGGTGGAAGGCTACATGGACGTGATTGCGCTCGCGCAACAGGGCATCACCAACGCCGTGGCCACGCTGGGCACCGCCTGCACGCCGGACCACATCGACCTGCTGTATCGCCAGGCCGGCGAGATCGTGTTCTGTTTCGACGGCGATGCCGCCGGCCGCAAGGCAGCCTGGCGGGCACTGGAAACCACGCTGCCGAAAATGCTCGACGGTCGCAGCGCGCGCGTGCTGTTCCTGCCGCCGGAACACGATCCGGACAGCCTGGTGCGTGCCGAAGGTCCGGACGCCTTCACCGCACGCCTTGCGCAGGCCGACAGCCTCGACGACGTGCTGCTGCGTGCACTTGCCGCACGCGTGGACATGACACGCACCGACGGCCGCGCGCGGCTGGCCGCACTGGCCAAACCCTATGTGGCACAGATCCCCGGCGAGGTCCTGAAGGCACTGGTCACGCAGAAACTCGCCGATCTGGCACAGGTCGATCCGCGTCTGCTGGCTGCCGCACCACCCGCTGCGGAGCCCCGGGCGGGCGACACCATCGACCCGCCGACCGCCGATGACGGCCCGCCCCCGCCCTTCTTCGACGACGACGCCGTGCCAACGGCAAGCCGGCGCCCGCGCCGGGGCCCGCCCGCACCGCTGTCGGCAGCCGGCCACGCCATCCGCAACCTGCTGGTGGACCCGGCACTGGCGCACGAGACCGACGTGTTGCCGGAGCTGCGCGGCCTGGAACAGCCCGACGTCGAGCTGCTGTTCGAGGTCCTGGATATCCTGCGTGCCAGCGAGCACCCCTCGGTACCCATGCTGTTCGGGCGACTGCAGGGCAGCGCCCGCTACGACGAGTTCATCGCCATCGTCGGCCGCGACCTGCACCAGCCGGAAGGCGACCACGAGGAGGCCCGCGACGCCCGCCGTGCCCTGCTGGCCGGCAGCCTGCGCCGGCTGGAACTGGCCTGGTGGGATGGCGAGATCGCCCGCGAGCTGCGCCGGACCGGCGGCCCGGATGCCGGCCGCCTGCGCGAACTCTACGCCCGCCAGCAGACCCTGAAGTCGGCCGCCGGTACCGCCCCGAAGGGCTGAAGACCGGCAGGCACCTCCCGGCAGGCCCGGGGTCCAATATCCCGCTTCCGGCCCTGTTCCCGGCCGTCCCGGTGGCCCGTTGCAGGGCCGGCCGGTATAATCCGCGCCTTCCTGCGCAGGCGTTCACACCGGGACGAGACCGCCCCGGCAGCAAACCGTTGCCCCGCTGCAGCCCCCCGACCACATCCAATACGGTGCCCGATGGCCGCCAACGACAAAGAGAACCAGCAGTCCCTGCTGAAAGCGCTCATCGCACGCGGCAAGGAACAGGGCTTCCTGACCTTCGCCGAGATCAACGACCACCTGCCGGATTCGATCACCGACACGGACCAGGTCGAAGACATCATCGCGCTCATCAACGACATGGGCATCAACGTCGTCGAGCGCGCGCCGGAAGCAGACGAGCTGCTGATCGACGAAGGTCCGGGCCAGGCAACCGATGAAGTCGCTGCGGAAGAAGCCGTGGCCGTGCTCGCTGCCGTCGAATCGGAGCCGGGCCGCACGACCGATCCGGTCCGCATGTACATGCGCGAGATGGGCACCGTCGAGCTGCTGACCCGCGAAGGCGAGATCCAGATCGCCAAGCGTATCGAGGAAGGCATCCGCGAAGTGATGAGCGCGCTCGCCTGGTGGCCGGGCAGCGTGGAAAAAGTACTGGCCGAGTACGACAACGTCGAAGCCGGCACGCGCCGCATCACCGACATCATCGCCGGCTACCTTGACCCGAACGACGACGGCGCTGCCATCACTGCGCTGGCCGAGGAAGAGGAATTCACCCCGGTCGCCAAGAACGCCAAGACCAAGGATGTAAAGGCGGAGAAAGCGGCCAAGCCGGAAAAAGCCGAGAAACCCGCCAAGGGCAAGCCGGCCGCGGAAGATGACGCCGAAGAGGAAACCGAAGGCAGCCCTGCCGCTGCCGCCAGCGGCGACAGCGAAGACGAAGAAGAGCAGTCGACGATCGATCCGGAAGTGGCGCGCCAGCGCTTCACCTCGCTGCGCGACACCTACAAGAAGATGCTGACCGCGCACAAGCGCTACGGTCGCGAGCACAAGTCGTACCAGAAAGCCATGGAGAACGTCGCCGCCGAGTTCACCATGTTCAAGCTGGTGCCGCGCGTGTTTGATGACCTGACCAGCACCGTACGCGAAGCCCTGGACGAGATCCGCCGCAGCGAGCGCGAGATCATGACCCTGTGCGTGCGTCGCGGCCGCATGGATCGTCAGGAGTTCATCAAGGTTTTCCCGGGCAACGAGACCAACCTGAAGTGGCTGTCCGAGCAGAAAAAGGCCAAGAAGAAGTTCGCGGCCCAGCTCGAACCGTTCGCGGAAGACATCCAGCGCGCCCAGCAGCGCCTGGTGACGCTGGAAGAGAAAGTCCAGCTGCCGGTCGGCGAAATCAAGGAAATCAACCGCCGCATTTCCATGGGTGAGGCGCAGGCGCGCCGCGCCAAGAAGGAGATGGTGGAAGCCAACCTGCGTCTGGTGATTTCCATTGCCAAGAAGTACACCAACCGCGGCCTGCAGTTCCTCGACCTCATCCAGGAAGGCAACATCGGCCTGATGAAGGCGGTGGACAAGTTCGAATACCGCCGCGGCTACAAGTTCTCCACGTACGCCACGTGGTGGATCCGCCAGGCCATCACCCGCTCGATTGCCGACCAGGCACGCACCATCCGTATTCCGGTGCACATGATCGAGACCATCAACAAGATCAACCGCGTACAGCGGCAGATGCTGCAGGAGATGGGTCGCGAACCCACACCGGAAGAACTGGGCAAGCGCCTGGAGATGCCGGAAGACAAGGTGCGCAAGGTACTGAAGATCGCCAAGGAACCGATCTCGATGGAAACCCCGATCGGCGACGACGAGGATTCCCATCTGGGCGATTTCATCGAGGACACCACGATGATTTCCCCGATCGAGGCCGCGACCTCGGAAGGCCTGCAGGAAGCCGTGCGCGAAGTACTGGCCAACCTGACGGCCCGTGAGGCGAAAGTGCTGCGCATGCGCTTCGGTATCGACATGAACACCGACCACACGCTGGAAGAAGTCGGCAAGCAGTTCGACGTCACCCGCGAGCGTATCCGCCAGATCGAAGCCAAAGCCCTGCGCAAGCTGCGCCACCCGACGCGTTCGGAGCAGCTGCGCTCGTTCCTGGACTCGGATCAGTAAGCTTTTCACTCCGGGCACAGCAGCCCGGAGCGGCTCGCGAGCGAAGTCAGGCCAAGACGGCAGGTGCCCGAAGAACCGCAGCGTACACGTGGTACGTGAGGATTCCGAGGGCACCGACAACGCAGGCATGACGAACGCAGCAGCCGCAGCAAGTCAGCGGGCCTGTAGCTCAGTTGGTCAGAGCAGGGGACTCATAATCCCTTGGTCCTCGGTTCAAGTCCGAGCGGGCCCACCACCTCCCTCCGCCATCCGGCACTCACGTGCGGCCTGCCGGCCCTCCCTGACCGCACGGTTTCCCCCACCTGCCTCCGCAAATACCGAAGGTTGTGCTTGTCCCCGGGGAACGATTGCCCGACGATCAGCGTCACAGATGGATCACGGGCTACGGATTACCGGGATGTATCGCGCCACAGCAGTTGTCCTCGCTGCCCTCGCCTTCTCCGCCACCTGCCTTGCGGGCGGGCAGAACAAACTGTTCGATGCCAAGGAAGCCGTCCGGAACTCGTTCTGGAAGGAGCTCTATTTCGCCGGCGGCGAAGCACTCTGGTGCCGCACGAAATTCGTCGAGCCCGGCGCCCGGATCACGGCGGACTCCGTCTATCAGGTGCCCTGGATCAAGGACAACGTCGGCTGCTCCACCCGCGAGCAGTGCGAGTCCAACAAGGACTTCCAGCGCATGACCGCGGACCTGCACAACATGTATCCGGCGGAAAAACGCGTGCAGCTGGACCGTCGCAACATCCAGTTCGACAAGGTCACCAATTCCGATCCGCTGCCGGAGCCGTCCTGCGTCTACAAGATGTTCGGCGGGCAGATGGAACCGAACAACGAGATCAAGGGCGAGGTCGCCCGCGCGATCCTCTACATGCACACCGAGTACGACCTCAAGGTCCCCGGCCCGATCAACATGTACATCGACTGGAACAACGTCGATCCGCCGGGCAAGGACGAAAAACTCCGCAACGACCTGATCGAGAAGATCCAGGGCAACCGCAACAGGTTCATCGACAACCCGAAGCTGGCCGAGAAATACCGGGCCCGCTGAGATCCGTCAGAACAGCGCCGCGCCCGGTGCCATCAGCGTCGACGAACCGGCCCGCACCTGGGCTGCCAGTGCATCGGCTTTCGGCAGGATGCGCGCGAACCAGAAGCGGCCGGTCGCCAGCTTGGCGTCGTAGAACGGCTCGCCGGCTTTCGCGGACGCCAGCGCCATCATGCGCAGCCACAGCCAGCTGTAGGTGACCAGCCCCGTCAGCTCCAGGAAATCGACGCTGGCGGCACCGATGCTGTCCGGGTCACGCTTCGCTTCCGCCACCAGCCAGGCCGTGGTCGCTTCCAGCAGCGCAACCACACGCTCGACCTGCGCGAATTCTCCGGCAACGGCCGGCATGTCGCGCAAGGGCGCTACGGTTTTCCTCATCTCGTCCAGATACACCGCCATGTAGGCACCGCCGTTGCGGGCCGTCTTGCGGCCGGCCAGATCCAGTGCCTGTATGCCGTTGGTACCTTCGTAGATCTGTGCGATGCGCGCATCGCGCACCAGCTGCTCCATACCCCATTCGCGGATGTACCCGTGACCGCCCAGCACCTGCTGGCCCAGCACGCAGTTGTCGAATCCACGATCGGTGAAATAGGCCTTGGCCACCGGCGTCAGCAACTGCACCAGCGCATCGGCACGCTCGCGCACCGCGGCGTCGGCATGGTACTTCACGGTGTCCAGCTGCTGGCCGACAAAGCAGGAAAACGCACGACCGGCTTCCGTGTAGGCACGGATGGTCAGCAGCATGCGGCGCACGTCCGGGTGCACGATGATCGGATCGGCAACCTTGTCCTTCGCCACCGGCCCGGTCGCGGCGCGTCCCTGGATACGGTCTTTCGCATAGGCCGTGGCGCTCTGGTAGGCACACTCGCCCAGCCCCAGCCCCTGGATGCCGATCGACAGGCGCTCGTAGTTCATCATGGTGAACATGTAGGCCAGCCCGTTGTTCGGCTCGCCGACGAGATAACCGGTCGCACCGTCAAAATTCAGCACCGCCGTGGCCGACCCCTTGATGCCCATCTTGTGCTCGATGGAACCGCAGCTCACCGCGTTGCGCGCACCGGGCGAGCCGTCGGCATTGACCATGAACTTGGGCACGATGAACAGCGAAATGCCCTTCGGGCCGGCCGGGGCATCCGGCAGTTTTGCCAGCACCAGATGCACGAGGTTTTCCACCAGATCGTGTTCACCGCCGGTGATGAATATCTTGGTCCCGCTGACCGCATACGAGCCATCGGCATTCGGCACGGCTTTCGTGCGGATGATGCCCAGATCGGTCCCGGAATGCGGCTCGGTCAGGCACATGGTGCCGCACCAGCGGCCTTCGTAGATCGGCGGCAGATATGTCTGCTTCTGCTCGTCGCTGGCGTGCGAGGCGATGCACAGCGTGGCACCGTTGGACAGCATCGGGTAAAGCGCGAACGAGCTGTTCGCCGCATACAGCATTTCGTCGAACATCACGGTGAGCATTTTCGGCATGCCCTGCCCGCCGAACTCCGGCGCGCCGGACAAACCGGTCCAGCCGCCTTCGGCCAGCTGACGGAACGCATCGCGAAAACCTTTCGGCGTGGTCACCACGCCCATGCCGCTGGCATCGCGATCCCAGCGGCAACCTTCCTCGTCACCGTTGCGATTGAGCGGGAACAACACATTGTCGGCCAGCCTGGCCGCCTCGCCGAGAATGGCGTCGGCGAGATCCGGTGTCACCTCACGGGTAGCTTCCATGCCGGCCCAGCGGTCGCCCGCCTGGAAAAGTTCGTGCAGGACAAACTGCATGTCGCGCAGGGGCGCCTTGTAGACAGCCATGGTCGGCCTCCGGAATCTTTACGCAGAAAAGCCCGCGACCGCGGGCTTTTCCGGGATTGCACCAAGTGTGCGGCAGGAAACGCTCAGAACGCGAAGTTTTCCGCCGGAATTGCCATCAGGCACTCCAGACCGCCCTCGATCGCACCCTTGTGGGCAGCGGTGCGCGGCAGGATGCGCTTGAAGTAGAAGCGGGCCGTATCGACCTTGGTCTGGTAGAACGCGGTTTCCGCCGTGCCGGCGGCCAGCTTCTGCCGGGCCACCACGGCCATCTGGGCCCAGAAGTACGCCATGGCGACATACCCCGAGTACATCAGGTAGTCGACCGAGGCTGCGCCGATCTGCTCCGGGTTCTGCATGGCCTTCAGACCCAGCTGGGTAGTCATGTCGGCCCATTCCTTGTTCAGCGCCTTGAGCGGCTCGACGAATTCCTTCACGTCGTCACCGGCATTGGCTTCACAGAACTTGTGGACGACCTTGGTGAAGGTGCGCAGCGCCTGGCCCTGGGTCAGCATGATCTTGCGGCCGAGCAAATCCAGCGACTGGATGCCGGTGGTGCCCTCGTACAGGGTGGAAATGCGCGCATCACGCACGTTCTGCTCCATGCCCCACTCGCGGATGAAGCCGTGGCCACCGTAGACCTGCACACCGTGGTTGGCAGCCTCAAGACCCGCCTCCGTGAGGAAGGCCTTGGCGATCGGCGTCAGGAAGCCCAGCATTTCGTCCGCGGCCTTGCGCTCTTCTTCCGTCTTCGCACGATGCACGGCATCGCCGGTCATGGCGGTGAAATACAACAGTGCACGGCCGCCTTCGGCAAAAGCCTTGGCGGTCAGCACCATGCGGCGCACGTCCGGATGCACGATGATCGGATCAGCCGGGCCGTTCGGATTCTTCGGGCCGGACAGCGAACGCATCGCCAGACGGTCCCGCGCATAGGCCAGCGCGCCCTGGAAGGCAACCTCGGCATGACACACGCCCTGCACCGCCGTGCCGATGCGCGCGAAGTTCATGAAGGTGAACATGGCATTCAGGCCGCGGTTCGGCGGACCGATCAGATAACCGGTGGCGCCGTCGAAGTTCATCACGCAGGTGGCCGACGCCTTGATGCCCATCTTGTGCTCGATGGAGCCGCATTTGACATCGTTGCGCTTGCCGAGCGAACCGTCGGCGTTGACCACGAATTTGGGCACGATGAACAGCGAGATGCCCTTGGTACCGGCCGGGGCGTCCGGCAGGCGCGCCAGCACGATGTGCACGATGTTGTCGGTGAGATCATGCTCGCCGCCGGAAATGAAGATCTTGGTGCCGAACAGCTTGTAGCTGCCGTCAGCCTGCGGCTCGGCGCGCGTTTTCAGCGTGCCCAGATCGGAACCGCAGTGCGCCTCGGTCAGGCACATGGTGCCGCCCCACTCGCCGCTGATCAGTTTCGGCAGATAGGTATTCTTCTGCTCCGGCGTGCCGTGCTCCTCGATGGTGGCAAGCGCGCCGTGCGCCAGGCCCGGATACATGCCCCAGGACCAGTTGGCGGAGCCGGTCATTTCGCTGATACCGATCGACGCCGATCCCGGCAGGTTCTGGCCACCGAAGTCGACCGGGCCGCCCATGGCCGGCAGCCCCATCTCGACGTACTTTTTGTACGCCTCGCGGAAACCTTTCGGCGTGGTCACCACGCCATTGTCGAAGTGGCAGCCTTCCTCGTCGCCGCTGCGATTGAGCGGGGACAGTTCGTTCTCGGAAAACTTCGCCGCCTGCTCCAGCAGCGCGTCGACCAGCTCGCCGTTCACGTCCTCAAGACCGAGCTTCTGGTAGTGGGCATCCAGGCCGAGGACTTCGTGCAGCACGAAACGCATGTCGCGCAGGGGGGCTTTGTACTGGGGCATGGCACAACTCCACAGGGTGGGTCCGCGGGACGGTCTCCGCAGACAAGTTCGACGAAGGTCGGGCGGCCCCCGGACGATGTCGTCAGCCGGCGCCGGCAGCCCGCACACGATTGGTCAGAATTCGATCAAACGGGCGTTTGGATCGAGCCGATACTACCCAGCCGCCCCACCCCGGCAAAGCGCGATTTGTGACCTCCCGGTCAAACGCACGTTTGATTTTGCCGGCAGTGCCATGAAAGGCATTAAAGTCATATTTTTCATTGTGTTACGTTGATATTCCCGCCCCAAGAATGCACTCCGGACAGCGGCAAATACCTGGTATCGCCGAACAGGCGTAAATGATCCCTCACGCGGCTTTGGCTATCCTCCCGCCGCACCCGCCCAGGAGCTCCGCCATGCTCGACAAGAAATTGCTGTCCCTGCTGGTCTGCCCTTCCACCCGCGGGCCGCTGGTCCTCAGGGACGGGGAACTCTGGTCGGCCGCCGCCGGTCTTGCATACCCGGTCCGGGACGGCATTCCGGTGCTGCTGGAAGAGCAGGCCAGACCGCTGGATGCCGCCGAGATCGAGCAATTGCGCGGACGTCCCTGAAGGCGCAGCACCCGGAACCGCCACCGGTCGGGCGCCCTTTACAACCTTCAGGGCCGTCGCTATAACGCGCGCCTTGTTGCCCGGCATGGTGCCGGGCAACCCACCCAAGCCAGACCGGGGAGGCCGTTACCGTGGCCCAGTTCGAAGAAGACGAAGCACCGGCAGCCGAAGAAAACGAAGAGGCCGTGCCGGACACCCGCTTCAATGCCGCCGCCGCCAACCGCGAGGCCGTGGCCCGTCGTCGTCGCATCGAGGAAGTGGTCGAAGGCAAGCGTTCGCGCAAATACGCCGGCGACTACGATTTCGACATCGGCGGGTGATTCCCGCCGTCGTCGTCCGAAGGGCCCTGCGGGGCCCTTCGTCGTTTATGATCCCGCCACCCCGTCCCGCCGAACCCCGCATATGTCCGCATTGTTCGTCGATGCCCTGACCGTGATCGATTTCACCTTCCTGCACGCTTCGCGCGGGCTGGTCGGTGAGAGCTGGATCGTCGACATCGAACTGCACGGCACGCTCGACGAACAGGGCATGGTGCTGGACTTCGGCAACGTCAAGAAAGCCATCAAGCGCGACATCGATCGGCTCGCCGACCACCGCCTGCTGTTGCCGGCCGCACTGCCCGGCCTGGAAATCGTCGAGCTGCCGGATGACAACCTGCGCATCGCGTACGGCACGGGCGAGGGGCATCTGCTGATCGAATGCCCGCCTTCCGCCGTGTTGCGCCTGCCGGCCACGGAAGTGGAAACCGGCGGACTGGCCGCCTTTCTCACGGCCGCACTCAAACCCTCACTGCCGGCAAACGTTGAACGCATCGTGGTACGTCTGCGCGAAGAACAGATCGACGGCGCCTGGTATCACTACAGCCATGGCCTGAAAAAGCATGACGGCGCCTGCCAGCGTATTGCCCATGGCCATCGCTCACGGATCGAGATCGAGGAAAACGGCCTGCGCCATCGCGGACTGGAGCAGCGCTGGGCAACCCTGTTCCGGGACATTTACATCGGCACCACGGACGATCTGGTGTACACGCCGACGGCAGACCATCTGCGCTTTGCCTACGTGTCCAACGAAGGCCGCTATCTGCTGGAGCTGCACCGGCGGCATGTGTACCTGATCGACAGCGACTCCACCGTCGAACACATCGCCCGGCACATTGCCGGTGCACTCAAGCACGACAATCCGCAGAATCGCTACCGCGTGAAGGCCTACGAAGGCGTGGCCAAGGGCGCGATCGGCCTGGCCTGAGGCTCAGGGCGCCGCCGCGTCTCCGGACGGCATCGGCGGCACCAGCCGCTGGGCATCGATACGCACACCGAACCAGTTCATCCGCCAGTCCAGATGGGGGCCGGAAGCACGGCCACTGGCGCCGCTTTTCGCCACCAGTTGCCCCCGGGCAACGACATCACCGGTTTTCACCAGCACTTCCGACAGGTGCATGAGCGTCGATGAAACGCCATAACCGTGATCGATGATGAGTGTGCCGCCGGAGTAGAACATGTCCGGGTGTGCCAGCGTGACGACACCGGGGGCCGGCGCCACCACCGGCGTGCCCACGGGGACGCCGACATCGACACCGAAATGCGGGCGCTTCGGCACGCCGTTGTAATAGCGCTGCGAACCGAACACGCCGGTCACCGGACCGGCAGCCGGCCAGATGAACGCCTGCAGGAAGTCCAGACGGTCATCATCGCGATGCCGGGCACGCCCCACCTGCGCGTTCTCCTCGTCGATGCGCTTCTGGTCGTCCGCGGACGGATTCATGATCCGCTCCGCGATGCCGGTGACGCGCTGGATGTTGTATTGCCGGGCCGCCACCGGCCGTGTCTCGCGCCAGGGCTTTCCGTCCGGCAGAACCACGTCGATGGCGATTTCCGGGTCGGCATCGCGATCCAGGCCGAACACGAACGTGCCGTCCCCGGCCACGCGCAGGGCGCGATCACCCAGCTTCACCCGGCTGCCGGGCGGCACACGGCCGACGATCAGCTCGCCCTGGCGGAATTCGCCACGCAGGAACTGCACGGGCAGGGCAGCCTCGGGCGCTGCCATCGCAGGCCCGGTCACGGCCACTGCCTGTACCGGAGCCGGTGCAGGCGCGGCCACCACACCCGGGCCGGCGGCACAGGCGGAAACGAGCAGGAACGCCGGCAATGCCGGCATGCGCAGCAGGGAACGCATCAGCGGTAGGCCGAGATGTCGGTAACGTCCAGTTGCTCCGGCTTGAGCGGGGCGGCATCGGCGTACTGCGCCCAGACCCGCCGCTCGAGGAACAACAGATAGAGATCGGGATCGATGTGCCGGTCGTCGCGCATGCGCTTCATGATCGACAACGCCTGGGAGATTTTCATCGGCGCCTTGTAGGGTCGCTCGCTGGCGGTCAGCGCCTCGAAGATGTCGGCAATGGCCATCATCCGCGCCGGCAGCGACATCTCTTCCCGTTTCAGCCCTTTCGGGAACCCGGTGCCGTCCATCTTCTCGTGATGGCCGCCCGCGTATTCAGGCACACGCCGCAGCTTCTTCGGGAACGGCAGCCCCTCGAGCATGTCGATGGTGACCTTCATGTGGTCATTGATCTTCTGGCGTTCTTCCGGCGTCAGGGTCCCGCGATCAATGCAGAGGTTGTAGACCTCCTCGTCGGTCAGCATGGGCTGGGCATTGCCCTCGGCATCGTGCCAGCTGCGGGCCGCCACGGCGCGCACGCGGTCCTTGGCCTCCTGGGTCATGAATTCGCCGCCCTTGTTGGCCTTGACGATGAACTCGTAATCGTCGGCGAGGGCGCGCAGGGCTGTCGCCTGCTCCGCACGCAGGGCATCGGCCTGCCCGGCCGCATGCGAAACCGCAGCGATCTTCCGGCAATAGGCCAGTTCCACTTCCTGGCGGGCGACGGCAAAACGGGTTTTCACCGCCTCGATGCCGTCACGCAGGCCGTGCAGCTTGGTGGATTTGTCCAGCACCGAATCCGGCGTCGCCAGCTTGCCGCAATCGTGCATCCAGCTGGCCACCCTGAGCTCGTACCAGCCGTCGTCATCCAGATTGAATTCCTTGAAAAGCCCGTCGTCCTCGCAGGCATTTTTCGCGATCAGCTCCGTCAGCAGCGGAACGCGCTGGCAATGCGCGGACGTGTGCGGGCTCTTGGCGTCGATCGCCTTGGCGATGGTCTTGATGAAGGCATCCAGCAGTGCCTTGAGCTCCTGCACCAGGATCTGGTTGTTGAGCGCGATGGCCGCATAGGAAGCCAGCGCCGTGATGACCGGCGCCACCCGCTCGCTGAACGGGATGACCCGCCCGGTGTCGACTTCTCGGGCGTTGATCAGCTGCAGCACACCGATCACTTCCTGGGCGTGGTTCAGCAGCGGGATGGTCAGCATGGACTGCGACCGGTAGCCGTTCAGCTCGTCGAACTTCCGGGTGCCGGAGAAATCGAACTCGTCTTCCTCGTCGTAAACGTCCGCGATATTGATGGTCTTCTTGGTATGCGCCACATGCGCGGCCACCAGCCGGTGGTTCTCGTTGCCCTGGTCATCGACCAGTTGCAACGGCGGCAACGTGATGGGCGCACCACCGACACCGCCCTGCTTGAACCCGAGCACGTCATTGCGCAGCAAGACGAACTTCAGGGCCGGGCGCGCGATGTCGGTCTCGTCGAACAGGTACAGCGAACCGCCCTCGGCCCGCGCCAGACGCTGCGCCTCGTCGAGGATGCGCTCCAGCAGGCGATCCGTTTTCGACTCTGCGGACAGCGTCACCAGCAGCTGGCGCTGCTCCTCTGCCAGACGTTGCTGATCGATGGCCACGGCAGCAAAGCGCGCCAGGAAGCTGGCAATGTTCTCTGCATCGCTGGAAAACTGGGTGATTTCGCCGGCGGCGTCGCGGGCATTGATCAGCTGCAGCACACCGACGGTTTCATTGGCACCGTTCACCAGCGGCACGGCCAGCAGGGAAACGCTGCGCACCTTGTGCTTGCGGTCGAATTCACGGGTCCCGGTGAAATCAAAACGCGCCGCCGAATAAACATCCGGCACGTTCACCACCTTCTTGATCAGCGCCGCGTGGCAGGCCACGTGCCGGTGGTTTTCCTCGCCGCCGGCATCCACCAGCGGCAAGGGTGCGAACGGCACCTGGGTATTGCCGTCGTGACCCAGCCGCATGCCGAGTCGCTCGTTGCGGATGATGGCGAAACGCAGGATGCGCGGGCGCTGGCGACGATCTGCCACGCGACTGTCCACCAGGTAAAGCGTGCCGCCTTCGGCCCGGGTCAGCCGCTGGGCTTCTGCCACGATGGTGTCGCACAGGCGCGCAATGTCCCGCTCGGCAAACAGGCGAAGGGCAACATCAAGAAGCTGCCGGTGCAGCGGGGCGTCGTGCTCGGAGGGCGTGCTCATGATCCGGTCCCTGGGGCGGCTCTGGACGAAAACGGCCCCATCATAGTCCGCCCGGGGCGACGGGGAACACCGTGTAGAATGCGCCGTTTCCCGGGGCAGCGGCCCATATCCGGAGGCTTTGCGTGTTCAGGCAACTCGAAACCCGGCCGGCCGGCAGCAGCGTCGCTCTGGACGAAGTCCTCGCCGCGCTGCGCTACAACGACGACGGCCTCGTGCCCGCCATCGCCCAGCAACACGACACCGGCGAGGTGTTGATGATGGCCTGGATGAATCGCGCCGCACTGGAGGAGACCCTGCGCACCGGTCAGGTGTGCTACTGGTCACGCTCGCGCCGTGCACTGTGGCGCAAAGGCGAGACCTCCGGCCAGACCCAGCGGCTGGTGTCGCTGGCCATCGACTGCGACGGCGATACCCTGCTGCTGAAGGTCGACCAGCACGGCCCGGCCTGCCATACCGGCCGCCGCCACTGCTTCTACAACCGGGTCGATGGCGACCACGTCACCGTGACCAGCGACCCCCTGGTATCCCCGCAAGACCTGTACGGAAAGAAGTGACCTGGCAATGACCACGCAAGTACTTCGGGTCCACAACACCCTGACCGGCGAGAAGGAAACCTTCGTCCCGCAGAACCCCGACCGGGTCACCATGTATGTGTGCGGGCCCACGGTCTACAACCTCGTGCACATCGGCAATGCCCGGCCGGTGACGGTGTTCGACGTGCTGTTCCGTGTCCTGCGCGCGCTGTACGGCGCGGAACACGTGATCTACGCCCGCAACATCACCGACGTTGACGACAAGATCAACAAGGCCGCGGCCGACAACGGCGAAGCCATCGAAACCCTGGCCGAGCGCTTCGCCGCCGAATTCCACCGGGACATGGCCCGGCTGAACACGCTGCCTCCCACGGTCGAGCCGCGAGCCACGCACCACATCCCCGAAATGGTGCGCATGACCCAGACCCTGATCGACAAGGGCCATGCCTACGTTGCCGAAGGTCATGCCCTGTTCAGCGTGCAATCCATGCCGGAGTACGGCCGGCTGTCGAAGCGCACGCTGGACGACATGCTGGCCGGGGCCCGGGTGGAAGTGGCGCCCTACAAGCAATACGCCGGCGATTTCGTGCTGTGGAAACCGTCAAAGGCCGGTGAGCCGGCCTGGCCCAGTCCCTGGGGTGCCGGACGCCCCGGCTGGCACCTGGAGTGCTCGGCCATGATCGAAAAGCATCTGGGTGAAACCATCGACATCCACGGCGGCGGCATCGACCTGGTGTTCCCGCACCACGAGAACGAGATCGCCCAGGGCACCTGTGCACACGGCAAGACCTACGTGCGCTACTGGATGCACAACGGCTTCATCAACATCGACGGCGAAAAAATGTCGAAATCACTGGGCAATTTCCGCACCGTGCGGGACCTGCTCGGTCATTTCGACGGCGAGATCCTGCGCTTCGCGCTGCTGTCGGCGCACTACCGTTCGCCGCTGAACTGGAGCGAGGACCTGCTGAAGCAGGCCCGGGCTGCCCTGGACACCCTGTACGGCGCACTGCGCAACAGCCGCGATGTCGAAGCCGCACCGGCCGACATGCACGGGACGGCGTTTTTCGCCGCATTGCTGGACGACCTGAACACACCGCTGGCCATCAGTGAACTGCACCAGTACGCCTCCCGATTGAACGATCGCGCTGCCGCGACCGCACAGAAACAGCAAGCCAAGGCGCTGCTGCTGGGCGGCACACAACTGCTCGGCCTGCTCTGGCAGGATCCGGACGCCTGGTTCCAGAAGGGCAGCGCGCTGTCTGCCGCCGACATCGAAGCCCGTATCGGCGAACGTGCCGCCGCCAAGCAAGCGAAGGATTTCGCCCGCGCGGACGCCATCCGCCAGGAACTGCTGGCGCAGGGCATCGTGCTGGAAGATTCGCGCGAAGGCACACGCTGGTCGCGCAGCGCATGAGCAGTCTGCCGGCCAGACCGCTGATCGCGCTGGTGAAGCTGTACCGGCTCACGCTCAGCCCCGTGATCGGGCAGCACTGCCGCTTCACGCCGACCTGCTCCCTGTACTCCATCGAAGCACTGGAAACGCACGGCGCGCTGCGCGGCAGCGTGCTGACCCTGAAGCGCCTGGGTCGCTGCCATCCCTGGTGCGAAGGCGGCTACGACCCGGTGCCGCCGGCCGACCCGCCGGCCTGACCCCCTGCTGTCACGACTTGTCGCCCCGGCGGCGCGGCGGGCCCTTGCGGGCCCCGAATTGTTATCTTATAACGGTCGCCCGCAACCGCCCGACGGAGCCTGAGTCATGCTGTGCCTGCGCAACCCCCTGCCGCTTGCCCTCTGCCTCACCCTGATCGCCCAGGCCCACGCGCAGGAGGCGACACCGCCGCCGGTGCCGGCCATCACCAACCCCCGGATCTCCCTGATCCTGGACGGCGTGGCCTATGCCGACGACATCGGTGGCGCCGGCAACACGCTGACCGGGGAAGCCGCCGGCATCGTGCACAGTCACGAGCACGGCCATGATGACGAGGGGCACGGCGCCATTGAGGAGGGCTTCAATCTGCGGGAGGCCGAGGTGGTGATGTCGGCCACGGTCGACACCCTGTTCGACGCCTACGCCAACCTCGCCTTTGGCACCGGGGACGTCGAACTGGAGGAAGCCTGGTTCAGTACGCGCGCCCTGCCTGCCGGCTGGCAGCTCAAGGCCGGCAAATTCTTCTCTGCCTTCGGCTATGCCAACAGCAAGCACCCGCACAGCCGGGATTTTGCGGACCAGGACCTCGCCTATCTGTCGCTGATCGGCGATCACGGCCTCAACGACACCGGCGTGCAGCTGACCTGGTCACCCGCGACCGATTCGTTCCTGCAGATCGGGGTCGAGGCGCTGCAGGGCCACGAACAGGAAAAATTCGGCACCGCGATCGATCTCGACGACATTGCCGGAGAACTCAACGAACTCGACAACGTCACCTATCCCGATACCGATCCGGAAGCCCTCGGCCTGCCCGGCGTAGACCGTCGCGGACCGCAGATCCACACAGCTTTCGCGAAATGGGCCCCGGACCTCGGCACCGACCATGCGCTCCAGCTGGGCCTGTCCGCGGCGCGCCACAAAAGCCACCAGGAGGCGCACGAAGAGGGCGACCCGGTCACCGACATTTTCTACACCGAAGGCGAAGCCACACTGCTGGGCCTGGAGGCGGTCTACAAGCGCACCGCCACCGGGCGCAACGGTGACGGCAGCCTGCGCGTCAGCGCCGAATACCTGCGTCTGGAAACGGACACGGAAATCCTGTTCCACACCACGCCGGCCGAAATCGGCGAATCCGTGACCGGGGAACAGGATGCGCTGTACGTACAGGGTATCTACGGCTTCGCGCCGCGCTGGGAAGCCGGTCTGCGCTACGACGCCACCGGCATGACTTCCCGGGTGAGCGAGGGTGGCACCACCACCGGGCTTGCCGATTCGTCGCGCCTGGCCGCCGTACTGACCTTCCGCCCGAGCGAATACTCCTGTCTGCGCCTGCAGGCTGCGCACGCAGACATCGCCGACGACAGCGGCGGCAGCGAGGCGTTCACCCAAGTCATGCTGCAGTACAGTCTGTCGCTGGGCGCGCACGGCGCGCACGCGTTCTGAACCCCGGCCGGCCGGAGATTGCCATGTCCGTCAGAAACAGACTCTCGCTGCTGCTGATCCTGCTGCTGCCGGCCCTGCCGGCGCAGGCGGCACTGCATGTCTTCGCCTGCGAGCCTGAATGGGGTGCGCTGGCACGGGAGATCGGCGGTGACGACGTTACCGTCTACACGGCAACCGGCGCCCACCAGGACCCGCATCACATCGATGCCCGGCCCAGCCTCATTGCGCAGGTCCGCAAGGCGGATCTGGTGGTCTGCGCCGGCGCCGGCCTCGAGGACGGCTGGTTGCCGGTGCTGATCGCGCGCGCCGCCAATCCGGTACTGAAGACCGACCGCATCTTCCTCGCAGCACAGCAGGTTGATCGCATCGGCGTGCAGTCCGGCACGGTCGACCGCAGCCGCGGCGATGTGCATGGCGACGGCAATCCGCATGTCCATCTGGATCCCCAGCGCGTGCTGCACATCGGGGATGCGCTGGCCGCACGTCTGGCCGCGATCGACACTGCCAACGCCGACGGATATCGCCAGCGCGCTGCCGGTTTCAGGCAACGGCTGGGCGCTGCCCTGGCAAACCTCGATACCCGCGCGCTGAAGGCACGTCGCTGGCTGGTCTATCACGATGCCTGGCCGTACCTGTTCGCCTGGCTCGGAGGCACACAGGCCGGCACGCTGGAACCGCTGCCGGGCGTGCCGCCGTCCGCGCAGCATCTGGCACAACTGGCTGCGCAGATGCGCGCCCGGCCCGTCGACGGCATCCTGCACACCGGTTACGACGACCGGAAAGCCATCGCATGGCTGGTGCGCAACACCGGAACCTGTGCGATCGAATTGCCGTACACCGTCGGCGGCTCGCCGGCCGCGACGGATCTCATCGGCTTCTACACCGACATCGCACAACGGCTGGCACGCGGTTGCCCATGACCCTCGACGACCTTGCCCTGCTGGCGCCCGCTTTCGCCGCCGGCCTGCTGGTGCTGGCCACACATGTGCCGCTGGGCCGGCAGGTTCTTGCGCGCGGCATCATTTTTCTCGATCTGGCGATCGCACAGGTCGCTGCCACCGGCGCGCTGGTCGCGGGACTCCTGCTGGAAGACGCCGGCACCGGCATCGTGCAGGCCGGCGCCGGCATTTCCGCCATCATCGGTGCGCTCGCACTGTACGCAGCCGACCGCCGCTGGCCCGAGATCCAGGAAGCCGTCATCGGCAGCACCTTTGTGCTGGCAGCAACGCTCGGACTGCTGTTGCTGGCTGCCGATCCGCACGGCGGCGAAGCACTGCGCGATGCCCTGGCCGGACAGATCCTGTGGATCACGGCCGACCAGTTGCCGGCGCTCGCCGCGGTGTCCCTGCTGGTGCTGGGCCTGCGCCGGTACGGCCGCGGCATGCTGGCGGGTTTTTATCTTCCGTTCGCGATTGCCGTGATCGCGTCGGTGCAGGTGGTTGGCGTGTATCTGGTGTTTGCCAGCCTGATCCTGCCGGCACTGGCCGTGCGCCGCTTCGACGCGACACACGGCACCGTACTGGCACTGGCGACCGGCGCGTCCGGCTACGCGCTCGGTCTCGGTGTTTCCTATGCCACCGACCTGCCGGCCGGACCGGCCTGCGTCTGGGGGCTGGCCTGTGCGGCGCTGGTGTGCGGCATTGCCCTGGGCCGACGGACGCCGGCACGCGGGCGCTGAACGCGGAGACCGCCACAGGCACGCCTGCCGGCGGCGGCGATAATGCCGGCCGTGAAAACCTCGCCGCACGCCCCGCCACCCCGACCCCGCCTTGCGCGCCACGCCGGCATCGCCCTCGGCATCTCCGGCGTCCTGCACGCCGCGCTGCTGCTGCCGGTCATCCTGCCGGCATCGCCGCAATCCGGCGACCCCGGCGACACCATCACCCGGGTGGCCCTGCTGGGCGGACTGGTGGCCACCGGTGCACCGCCCGTGACATCCGCTCCGGCATTGCCCGGCACCACGGCAGCGCCGCCGGCGCCTCCGTTGCCCCCGTTATCCGCACCGCCCGCTCCGGCACCGGAACGGATCACGGACTTCGCGACACCGGGGGCTCCGCCACCCGCCTTTGCGGACCTGGGACGCAGTGACGATGTCCGCCAGGCCTATGCAGGAGAACTCGGTCGCTGGCTCGCCCGGCATCTGTGGTATCCGCCGTCGGCGCGCGCCGACGGCATCGAAGGCCAGGTCGCGGTCGTGGTCAACATGGACCGCAGCGGCCGACTGCTCGACGTGGCAGTGGCCCGCTCCAGCGGCCATCCGTGGCTGGACCAGGGCGCACTGGAAACCGTCCGTCGGGCCGCACCGCTGCCGCCGCTGCCGGAAGCGCTGCCCTGGAACACGCTGGAACTCGAATTGCCGGTATTCTTCCGGCTCGAACCGTCCCCGTGAGGAAGCCCGTCATGATGCCGGCACGTCTCGTACTTCCGCTGCTGTCTGCCCCGCTGCTTGCCCTGTCGCTCGCTGCCTGCTCCGACCCTGCACCGGTCGCCGAACAGCCACCGGCCGAGCCGGCAGCACAGGCACAGGCGCCGGCAGCACCGCCGATGTTCGCCGTGGTCTATCGCTGCGCCGACGGCACGTCCTTCACCACTTTCCCGCGCGGCGACAGCGTGCAGCTCGACTTCGCCAACCGCACGCTGAAGCTGCATCAGGTGCCTGCCGCCTCCGGCACCAAATACAGCGATGGCCAGACCACCGTCTGGTCAAAAGGCGAAACCGCAACCCTGCAACAGAACGACACGGCCACCGACGAATGCCAGGGCACGGAGGTCTCCAGCGTGTGGGAAGCAGCCAGACTGCGCGGTGTGACCATGCGCGCGGTCGGCAACGAGCCGGCCTGGCTGCTGGAAGTCACGCCCGGCCAGGAGCTGGTGTTCGCCTGGGACTACGGCGCCCAGCGCATCAGCGGCAAGGCACCGGACGCCACGCGCGACGACACGAAGAAAACGTCCACCTGGCTGGCAAAAACATCGTCGGGCCAGCTGCGCGCAGAGATCACCGACGGCACCTGCTCAGACGGCATGAGCGAGGAAAGCTACCCGGCCAGCGCCACCGTCACCTTCAACGGCAAGGTCTGGAAAGGTTGCGCGCGAACGCTCTGACGGTTCCGGAGTGAACAAAAACCGGCGCCCCTGGGCGCCGGTCCTGTTTCAGGAACACCGCTTCCCGGAAAAGTCTCGCCGGATGCCTTCTGGTCAGAAGGCTTCCGCCGGCATCGCCATCAACGAGACCGCGCCGGCCAGCATCGATTCGCGATGCGCCAGGGTGCGCGGAAGGATGCGTGCGAAGTAGAAATCCGCCGTCATGAGCTTGGCCTCATGGAACGCGCGGTCGCCTGCGCCGGCGGCCAGCCTCGCCGCGGAAACAGCCGCCATCCGCGCCCATCCGTACGCCACCACGACGTAGCCCGCATACATCAGGTAATCGACGCTGGCGGCACCGGCCTCGTCGAAGTTGCCGAACGACTTTGCCATCACCTGCTGCGTCAATTGCTGCCACTCGGCCAGACGCCCCTCCAGCGTCACCAGCCAGGGCTTCAGTTTTTCGTTGCCCTTGTGCTCCGCAATGAACGCCTGCACCTGACGCACGAAGTTTGCCAGCGGCTTTCCCTGCGCCATCAGAGTCTTGCGGCCGACCAGGTCCAGCGCCTGCACCTGGGTTGTGCCCTCATAGATGGTTGCGATGCGGCAGTCACGCACCAGCTGTTCCATGCCGTGCTCGCGCATGTAGCCGTGGCCACCCATCACCTGCACACCATGGTTGGTGCACTCGTAACCGGCCTCGGTAATGAAACCCTTGATGATCGGAGTCAGGAAACCAAGCTCATTGTTGGCCTGCTTGCGGATCTCCGGCGTGTCGCCGCGCACGGCCAGATCGGCCAGCCGCGCACCTTCCAGTACCAGCCAGCGGCATCCTTCGGTGAGCGATTTCTGTGTCAGCAGCAGCTGGCGCACACCCGGATGAACGATGATCGGGTCCGCCGGACCGGACGCGTTTTTCGGGCCGGTCAGCGAGCGCATCTGCAGGCGTTCCTTCGCATAGGCCACTGCACCCTGCAACGAGGCATCGGCCAGACCCAGCGCCTGCACGCCGGAACCGATGCGTGCGTTGTTCATCAGCGTGAACATGTACTTCAGGCCGTCATTCGGCTGGCCAACGATGAAACCACGGGCACCGTCAAAATTCATCACGCAGGTCGGCGAGGCCATATAGCCCATCTTGTGCTCGATCGAACCGCAGCTCACGCCATTGCGGTCGCCGCTGCTGCCGTCGGCATTGATGTGCCTCTTCGGCACGATGAACATGGATATGCCGGCAGTACCATCCGGCGCGCCCGGCAGTTTCGCCAGCACAAGATGGATGATGTTCTCGGTGACATCCTGCTCGCCGAAGGAAATGAAGATCTTGGTGCCGGTGACCTTGTAGCTGCCGTCGGCCTGCGGTTCGGCCTTCGTCTTGATCAGACCGAGGTCGGTGCCGCAGTGCGGCTCGGTGAGACACATGGTGGCGCCCCAGCGGCCGTCGACCAGACCGGGGAAATATTTCTCGCGCTGCTCCTCGCTGCCGTGCGAGTCGATGGTATGCATGACGGCGAACGGCAGGCCGACCAGCATCACCCACGGCGGATTCACCGCGCCGCTCATCTCGTTGCTGATGATGCCCAGCGAACCCGGCAGGTGCTGGCCGCCCCAGCGCTCGGAAACCGACATGCGGCTCCAGCCATTCTTCACGAACAGGTCGCGTGCTTCCTTGTAGCCCTTCGGCAGATAGACGTTGCCGTTCTCGAAGCGGCAGCCGTTCTCGTCACCGCTGCGGTACAGCGGATGCAGCACGTCCTCGGCAAAGCGGGCGGCCCCGTCGAGCACCATGTCGACCTCGTCCATGCCCAGGCCTTCGCAACCGGGCAGCGTGGCGTAGTGGCCGGTGTAATCGATGACATCGCGCATCAGATAACGGATGTCGGCCAGCGGGGCCTTGTATTTCGCCATGGGACGGGATCCTTGCAGGGAGAGGCCGGAAAAGCCGGAGAAACGAGGATAAGGAGCCGGTCGGTCGCCGGCAGTCGCCGGATATGTCAGCGGAATTGGCGCCGGATGCCGGCCCCGGACCCGCCACCCACACCACGCCGGCGACCTCCCGGCGGCCCTGCGGCCAATACCGCCTTGCCGGCATCGGCAGGCCTTTGCTAGGTTCGCAGAAGAACCCACGGGTTCCGCCAGCGGACGGGCGACAGGACACGGCACAGGACATGGCCGGCCCCGCGAGAACAACAACGATCCGCCCGGAGCCCCGCACCATGACGCAGTCCCACCCGCTGCTCGACAAGCTGCCTGCTGCCGTACGCCCCATGGTCCGCGCAGCCCGCCCGGGCAGTGGCCCCGCCTACACGCTGCCGGCCGATGCGCCGACCCGGGTGCCCGATCCGAACAGCCGCCGCACCCTGAAGTCCGAGGCCCTGAAGGTCCTGCTGGGCACCCGCACCGACCCGGAACCCACCCAGGAGCAGCTCACCGAATTCATCGGCTTCCTCCACAAGGGCGACCCGCTGGCCGATGCCGTCGTGGCCTGGATGCACGAGACCGGTCACAAGAAAGCACGCGCCATCGTCGAGCGCGCCAGCGAGCACGGCATCGCCTCGATTCCGGATCCCTCGCCGGCACTGCGCGCCTTCTTCGAGCAGGCGGAATTCGTGCCGCTGTGGGTCGACCCGGCGAAACTCGAACTCGGCTGTGCCGCGCATCGCCGCACCGGCCCGATGGCGGAACTCGTGCTGCGCAATGTCGCCCTGATGGGCGGCTACGTCGCCGCTGCCGCGACCAAACCCCTGGCCTTCACCGCGCAGCTCGACAAGGCCACGGCACGCCGGCTGGTGGAAACCGGCAAATACTGGGTGGAAGTCACTACCCGCGGCGCGCTCATGCCGCACCGCGCCGGCTGGAAAACCTCGATCCATGTGCGCCTGATGCACGCACAGGTGCGCTGGATGCTCAACCGGTCCGACAAGTGGGACCGCGCTGCCTGGGGCGAACCGCTCAACCAGGCCGACACCGTCGCCACCAACCTGCTGTTCTCCTACATCTTCATGCATTCGCTGCGCGCGCTCGGCTTCCGTTTCACGCCGGAAGAGCGCGAGGCGATCATCCACCTGTGGCGTTATGCCGGTTACCTGATGGGCGTCGACGAGCGTCTGCTGCCGGCCAGCGAGGACGATGCGGCACGCATGGCCTTCATGAACTTCCTGACCCTGGCCGAACCGGACGAAGACAGCCGCCGGCTGGCGCAGTCGCTGCTCGACGTGTCCTGGGAATTCGCCGGGAAAACGCCGGGCATGCCGAAATGGGCGACATCCATCGAGTACCACTACCGTGCAGGCTTCTCGCGCCTGATCCTGGGCCGGCAGACGTCCGACATGCTCGGCATTCCCGACAGCACCGCGGCCCGGATCGGCGTGCTGGCCACCGCACCCCTGGTCTACGGCCTGGAAACCCTGCGCCGGCGCATCCCGGGTGCCACCCGCCTCGCGGTGCTGGCCGGCGAATTGCTGCACGAGCGTGGCCTGCAGGCAGCCATTGCCGCGCACCAGGCCGACACGACCTTCACCCCGGTCAGCCAGCTCTCCCGCTGACCTCCACGATACCGCCGCCGACCCGGGAGTTCCGGGTCTGGCGTGGCGCGCGACTCCACCCCTAACATATCGGCCACCGTCTCCGGGGAAGGGTCGATGAGCACGTATCGCGTGGTTTTTTCCGGGAAAGCGCTGCCCGGTTTCAACAAGGACACCGCCGTCGCGAATCTCGCCAAACTGCTCAAGCGCACACCGGAGCAGGCCGCCGCCGCCTTCAACGGCAAGGACATCGCCATCAAGAAAGGCATCAGCGAAGCCGATGCCGAGCGCCTGTGCCAGACGCTGGAGCGAGCCGGCCTGCAGGTGCACGCCGAACCGGAAAGCGGCGCGCCGGCACCGGCAGCACCGGCCGCGCCCTCACGCCCCGGCATGACCGCGCCCACTTCCGCACGCGTGGCACCGGCCGATCTCTCGCTGGTCGACTACGAAGAAGAAAAGAAACCCGACGCGCCGAAAAAAGCCATGGTGTGTCCGGCCTGCGGCCAGCAGCAGCCGGAAGCGGAAGTCTGCAACGCCTGCGGCATGGTGATTGCCAAATTCCTGCAGCGCCAGGCACAGAAAGCGAAGGAATCTGCCAGCAAGGCCAAGGGGGCGGCCTCGCCGTATGAACCCGGCGACGCCAGCCCGGCACGTGCAGAAGAAGACGGCACCACCGCGTTGCCCGAGCTGTTCGCCTTCAACGTCGCCGGCCGGATCGGCCGGCTGCGCATGCTGGCCTGGAACCTGATGACACTGCTGGTGGTGTTCGCCGCCGGCCTGATCGCCGCCCTGCTGTCGCTGGCCGGCCCGCTGGCCATCCTGCTGTTGTTGCCGCTGTTCGGCGTGGCGCTGTTCTTCGCCATCCGCATTACCGTGCTGCGCCTGCACGATCGCGGGCATACCGGCTGGCTGGCCGCGCTGATCGTCGTGCCACTGGTGAACATCGCGCTGGGCCTTTACCTGCTGTTCGCACCGGGCAACAGCGAAGCCAATGACTACGGCCCGCCACCACCGCCGAACACCACCGGCGTCATCGCCGGTGCCGTGGCGTACATCGTGGCCACCATCCTGCCGATGTTCTTCGTGCCGGGCCTGCTGACCGCCATGGCCATGCAGTCCGCCATGAACGATCCGTCCGCCAACGCCGAATTTGAACAGGAACTGCAAAGAGCCATGGAAGAAGCGGCTGCCGAAGAGCAGTCATGGCAGGACGGTGACGCCGGCGCGGAAAACAGCGAAGCCGGAGCCGTTTCCGTGGAAGAAACTGCCGCCGCAGAGACCGCAGCGGAAGAAAGCGTCGACGGGGACGACGCACTGCAGGGCACCCCGGCCCACGACGTTCCCTGAATCAGCCGGCCGGCAGCACCAGCGTGCCGGCCGTTTCCCGCCAGGGCAGGTGGCCGAGGCAGGGCGCCGGCAATGCCGCGCGCAATGTGTTCATCACCTCGTCAACGGCAGCCATCTCCGGATCGATGGCATTGCCGATCCAGCCGGCCAGTGTCAGTCCGTCACGCCGGACGGCTTCCGCCGTCAGCAACGCGTGGTTGATGCAACCCAGCCTCAGACCCACCACGAGCAGCACCGGCAACGCCAGCTGGCGGGCCAGGTCCGCCATGGTTTCCTGCTCGTTCAGCGGCACCCGCCAGCCGCCGGCGCCCTCCACCAGCGTGACATCGGCACGACCCTGCATGATCGCGCCTCGCACCAGGCCGGCCAGTTGCGCAACACGAACGGTGCGCCCTTCACGGGCAGCCGCCAGATGCGGCGACAGCGGCGCTGCCAGCGCACAGGGATTCACCTGCGCATAGGGCAGTTGCACGCTCGACGCCGCCATCAGCCGCTGCGCATCGTCGTTGCGCAGGCCGTCCGGCGTTGCCTCGCAGCCACTCGCCACCGGTTTCAGACCCAGCACCGATTTCCCGTCTGCCGCGGCAACCTGCAGCAATGCACAGGCGACATGCGTCTTGCCGATGCCGGTGTCGGTGCCGGTGACAAACCAGGCGCGGCGCGCTTTCAGCGTCATCGGCGCGCCACCAGCACCAGCACCTTCCAGGTGACCGGCAAGCCCTGCGCCTCCCGGCGCTCTTCATAAGCCGATACGGCACGCGCCAGCACGCCCTTGCCGGTCAGTCCCGACGGGCGTTGCGGGTGCAGGTTGTGTGCGCCCAGTGTTTTCAGCTCACGCATCAAGGTCGGCGCATCCGTCACGTACAGGCGCCGCGTGCGCTCCACGATATCCACCTGTGAAAAGCCGGCATCGTCCACCCACTCCGCCAGTTGATCGGCATCCGCGAACGGATGCACATGCAGACCGGCATCGGCGGCATGCCACGCCGACGACAGTTCCGCCAGCGTGCCGGCACCCGGCATGGACAGCACCAGTTGCCCGTTCCGGCGCAGCGTGCGACGCATTTCCGCCAGCGCCCGCCCCGGTGCCGGGCACCACTGCAACATGAAATTGCTGAACACCAGCTCGACAGATTTCTCCGCTACCGGCAACGCCTCGGCATCACCGGTGCTGTACAGAATGCGCGGATGCGGATGATGCGCGCGGGCATGGGCAATCATGCCATCCGCCAGATCCAGTGCCTGTACCTGCGCCATCGGCAGCCGGCCGGCCAGGGCCACGGTCAATGCACCGCTGCCGCAGCCGACATCCAGTGCCGTCTCCAGCTCCTGCTGCCGCTGGATGGACTGCAACAACCAGCTACCAGCCACACGCTGCACGTCGGCCACACTGTCGTAGCGGTCTGCAGCACGGCTGAAACTGCCGGCAATCTGTTGCTTGTCGAATGCCACTGCACCGGAACTGTTCAAGAATGCGTCTCCAGGAACGGAACGACCGCCGCAGACAAGGCCGGCAGTGCCGCGAAAAAAGGCATGTGGGACACACCGGGCAACACCTGCACACCCGCCTGCGGCAGACGACGTGCCACCGCCTCGGAGGCCACAGCGGGCACCAGTGCATCCTGCGCACCGTAAAGCCAGAGGGACGGGCAACCGATGCCGGACGCGATCTGCTGACGCAGATCCGCCTCGCGCAGGATCGCCAGGCCATCGAGCAGCACATCGCCGCCGGCAGGCGCAGGCTGCATCGCGCGCAGGCGACGCAGGTCCTCGCGCGCCTGCGCACCGCCCTGGCATTGCAGCGCGAGAAATCGTTCGAACGTGGCCTGCGGATCACGCTCCAGATCGCGCTCGAAGGCGGCAAAGACTTCCGGCGCCATGGCCGCCGGCCAGCCGCTGCGCTGCACGAACGACAGGTTGGCCGCGATCGTGGTCAGCGTCCGCACGCGCTGCGGCTCATTGGCGGCTGCGCAGGCAGCCGCCATGCCGCCCAGGGACCAGCCCAGCCAGTGCGCCTGCAGAGGTACGGCATCGAGGATCATCGCCGTCATGGTTTCCAGCGAGCCGCCGGTGTGCAGGCCGGCATTGACGCCGGTGCCCGGCAGATCGACGCGTGTGACGTGAAAGCGCCGGCACAGTTGCGGCAGGAAGTCGGCAAAGACATCCGACCCCGTCGCCCAGCCCGGCAGCAACACCAGATCGCTGGCCGCCCCCGGGCGATCGCCGGTACAGGGATGGAATTCGGTACGGCAATTCATGTCGGCGCGGGCTCAGGGGCGGGCAAAGCGTGGCGCCAGAGTATCCAGCACCGCCAGCAACGCATCCACCTGTGCATCCTCATGTGCCGCGGAAAAGGTGAAACGCAGCCGCGCACTGCCTTCGGGTACCGTCGGCGGACGAATGGCGCTCACCAGCACGCCGTGATCGCGCAACGCGTTGCTGAAGTCGACCGCCCGCCGCGCATCGCCCGACAGCACCGGCTGGATCGGCGTTTCCGACGGCAGCAGCGTGTAGCCAAGCTGCAGCGCGCCCGCACGGAAACGCGCGATGTGCGCACGCAGGCGTTCCCGGCGCCATTCCTCGCGCTGCGCCAGCGCCAGGCTCGCCAGGGTGGCTTCGGCCACCGCCGCCGGCATGGCCGTGGTGTAGATGTAGGGACGCGCGAACTGCACCAGATACTCGATCAGGTTTTCACTGCCGGCCACGAAAGCACCGGCCGTTCCCAGCGCCTTGCCCAGCGTACCCACCAGCACCGGCACGTCTTCCGTGCCCAGGCCGGCCGCGGCCACGGAGCCACGCCCTTCCGGGCCACACACGCCGATGCCGTGCGCGTCATCCACCATCAGCCAGGCCTGGCGGTCGCGGCAAAGCCGCGCCAGCGCGGACAGCGGTGCAATATCGCCGTCCATGCTGAACACGCCGTCGGTGACCACAAGGCGGCGGCGCGCCTTGTTCAGATCGAGCCGGGCCTGCAGGCTCTCGACATCGCCGTGCAGGTAACGCTGGAAGCGCGCACCCGCGAGCAGGCCGGCATCCAGCAGCGAAGCATGGTTCAGCCGGTCCTCGAACACGGCATCCTTGTCCGAGCACAGTGCGGCAATCGTGCCGAGATTGGCCATGTAACCCGTGGAGAACAGCAGCGCGCGCGGCCGGCCGGTGAAAGCCGCCAACGCTTCTTCCAGTGCGTGGTGGGCCTGCGTGTGGCCGGCCACCAGATGTGATGCTCCGCTGCCGCAGCCATGGCGATCGACGCCGCGGCGAAAGGCAGCCGCCACTTCCGGATGCGCCGCCAGGCCAAGGTAATCGTTGCTGCAGAAATTCAGCAGGGTACGGCCGTCAATCCGCGCGGTGGCACCGCAGGGCGCCTGCTGTATCTGCCGTGTCCGGTACAGCCCGGCGTCGCGCCGGGCCGCCAGATCGGCAGCGATCCCGTCCGCGAAGGGATCAGCCACAGCCGCCGCCGCAGGAAGAACGCTCCGCCTTCGGCAACACGGCCTTCGGCGCGCGCCTGCCGGCTGCAGCGCTGCTTTTCATGGCGTCGTAATACAGGCCCGCCTGTTCACCCCGGGCAGCTGCCATCTGCATCTGCAAGGCAGCCGCGGTTGCCTCGTCACCGGCTGCCGACTCGCTGCCCAGCGGTCGGATGCCCAGCCGCGCGAACAGCAGCTGGTCGTCGCTCATTTCCGGATTCGAGGTGGTCAGCAGGCGGCTGCCGTAGAAGATCGAGTTGGCACCGGCCAGGAAACACAACGCCTGGATGCCGTCGTCCATTTCCTCGCGGCCGGCCGACAGACGCACGAAGGATGCCGGCATCAGGATGCGCGCCACGGCGATGGTGCGCACGAATTCGAAATGATCGAGATCCTCGACGCCTTCCAGCGGCGTGCCGGCGATCTTCACCAGCATGTTGACCGGTACCGATTCCGGATGCACCGGCAGGTTGGCCAGCGACTGCAGCAGCCCGATGCGATCCTTGCGCGTTTCGCCCATTCCGATGATGCCGCCGGCGCAGACTTTCATGCCGGCAGCACGCACGTGCTCCAGCGTGTCGAGCCGGTCCTGGTAGGTGCGCGTGGTGATGATCTGGTTGTAGTACTCGGGCGAGGTGTCGAGATTGTGGTTGTAGTAGTCCAGACCGGCTGCGGCCAGTGCCTGCGACTGCTCCGCCGACAGCATGCCCAGCGTCATGCAGGTCTCCAGGCCGAGCGCTTTCACCTGCTTCACCATTTCCAGCACGTAGGGCATGTCCTTCTCGCGCGGACTGCGCCAGGCGGCGCCCATGCAGAAACGCGATGAACCACCCTCCTTCGCCGCCTTCGCCTCGGCGACGACCTTTTCGATCTCGAGCAGCTTTTCCTTCTCCAGGCCGGTGTTGTAATGGCCGGACTGCGAGCAGTACTTGCAGTCTTCCGGGCAGGCACCGGTCTTGATCGACAGCAGCGTCGACACCTGCACCGCGTTCGGATCGAAGTGCGCACGGTGCACCGTCTGCGCCCGGAACAGCAGGTCGTTGAACGGCAGCCGGAACAGCGCCTCGATCTCGCCGCGCGACCAGTCGTGCCGCAGACCGTCGTCATGGCCTACAGGCGGGCGGGCAACAGTCGGCTTCAGGGCATCGGGTGACAGGGCCATGCTGGGCAATCTCCGGACGATATCGGGAACCCGGCCATGGTAGGCCGGGACGGGCCGCAGTCAATCCACGCAGTGTCAGGCAATGAACATCTGGTCATTATTTGATCCGTTCCGGCCCGACTGCCTGATCTGCGGGCTGCCGACCCGGCAGCGCGATCGCCCCTGCCCGGGCTGCCGGTACGACCTGCCCCGCCTCCCTGCCGGCCTGCCGCAGCTGGCCGGGCCGGACCATGTCCTGGCGGCCTGCGCCTATGCCTTTCCCGTCGACCGGCTGATCCTGCAGCTGAAATTCGGCGGCCGGCTGCCCGTGGCCCGGACCCTGGGGCTGTTGCTGGCCGATGCGGCCCGGCATGCCGACCGACCGGACCTGCTGCTGCCGGTGCCGCTGCATCCGTCCCGGGAACGCGAACGCGGTTTCAACCAGGCACAGGCCATCGCGCAGGTGGCCGGACGCGAACTCGGTATTCCCGTGCAACCCCGCGCCCTGCAGCGACTGCGCGCAACACCGGCCCAGTCCGGGCTCGACCTTGAACATCGCCGCTGCAATCTGCGCGGCGCCTTTGCCGTCGGCATGCCACTGCCGGCACACGTTGCCCTGATCGACGATGTCATCACCACCGGCAGCACCGCCCGGGAACTGGCCGGGTTGCTGCACGGCCATGGCGTGCGGCGGGTGGCCGTCTGGGCGGTTGCACGCACGCTGTAGCCGCGCGGCCGCAACACGCATAATGGCGCGCCCGCCGCCGCTGCCCGGACATCGCGTGAACATTCTCGACTACGCACAGCTTTCACCGGATACCGTCATCGATGCCGTCGAAGCCACCGGCCGCATCAGCGATGCGCGCGTGCTCGCCCTCAACAGCTACGAGAACCGCGTGTACCAGGTCGGCATCGAGGACGACACGCCGGTGATCGTGAAGTTCTATCGCCCGAACCGCTGGAGCGACGCGCAGATCCGGGAGGAACACACCTTCTCCCGCGAACTGGCGGACGCCGAACTGCCGGTGGTGGCCCCGATCGTCGGCGACGATGGCGAAACCCTCTTCACGCATGCCGGATACCGTTACGCGATGTTCCTGCGCAAGGGCGGGCAGGCGCCGGAGCCCGGCAACCACGAGCAGCTGAACCGGCTGGGCACCCTGCTCGGGCGCATCCATGCGGTCGCCCGGACGAAACCGTTCGTGCACCGGCCGGCACTGGACATCACCCGCTTCCTCGACCGCCCTTCCCGGCTGTTGCGCGAGCGCGGCTTTGTGCCACCGGCACTGTCAGCACGCTACGCGCAACTGATCGACGGCCTGCGCGCCGACATCTCGCCGCTTTTCAGCGGCGACATCGCCTGGATACGCACCCAGGGCGACTGCCACCCGGGCAACATCGTCTGGACACGGGACCAGGGGCCCTGGTTTGTCGACTTTGATGACGCACAGTCGGCACCGGCCGTGCAGGACCTGTGGATGCTGCTGGCCGGCGACCGGCACGAACGCGAACTCGCGCTGGCCGAGCTGCTGGACGGCTACGAGTCGTTCTGCGAGTTCAATACACGCGAACTGCAACTGATCGAGGCACTGCGGGCCCTGCGCCTGGTACACCACGCCGGCTGGATCGCGGAGCGCTGGGAGGACCCGGCCTTCCCGCGGGCCTTCCCCTGGTTCAACACCCCGCGCTGGTGGCAGTCCCATCTGGCCGAGCTGGACGAGCAGCGGCAGATGCTGAACGAAGCGCCCCTGCGGCGGCTGTAGCCCCCGGCCGGGCCCGACCGGCAGGCCGTCGGTCCCGCCGCATGCAACGCGGGGATGTCGCTAGAATGCGCGGGCCGTGCAAACGGAAAGGACACAGGAGCCTGTCATGAAGATCCGCCATGCCGTCATCGCCTTCGTTGCCGCTTTCGCAGCCCTGACCGGCGACCTTGCCGCCGCCGCCGACCGTTACGAAGGGGTCAACCTGATCCGGGGTACGGTCTACTCCGTCGGCCGCGCCGATCCCCGGGGTGAAGCCGGCTCCGACAATTTCGAGACCGGCATCTTCGTGGACGCCAACTACACCAGCGTCGCCTTCAATGTCGGCATCGGCGCCAAGGACTTCACCGGCGAGCAGGTGGCCAACGTCTACGCCGGCATCGGCTTCGGGCGGATCATCCAGCTGCAGCTGGGCGCCGGTACGGAAGGCACCCTGGGCCGGGTCCGCACCGACCTCAACTTCCGCTCCATCTACAACTTCGTGACCCAGACCCGGCAACCGCGCCGGGAAAAGACCCTTGCCGACCGGGTCACCTTCACCTACGCCGTGGAGCGCTACAACGACAGCGACAGCGAGATCTTCGACAACGGCACCATCGGCATCGGGGTCCTGTACGAAGGGCCCTTCTGAACGGCGCCCCTCGGGGCACCCCTGCGATACCGGAGCCCGCCCTGTGCGGGCTTTCTTTTTATAGATTTTATCTATCGAAATAATCAGATAGATAAACTTCAACAATCCATGTGATCCGACGACGATGCCACCGCACCGCCGGCCCACGCTGCCGTGGCCGGTCCGGTCGATCCCGTCACCCTGGAGGTCACATGTCCCTGATCAATACCGTCATCAAGCCGTTCAAGGCCAACACCTACCACAACGGAAAGTTCGGCACCGTCACCGACGCCGACCTGAAAGGCAAATGGTCCGTGCTCGTCTTCTATCCGGCCGACTTCACTTTCGTGTGCCCGACCGAACTGGGTGACGTCGCCGACCTCTATCCCGAGTTCCAGAAACTGGGCGTGGAAATCTACAGCGTGTCCACCGACACCCACTTCACGCACAAGGCGTGGCACGACGCCTCCGACACCATCAAGAAAATCCGGTATCCGATGGTCGCCGACCCGACCGGCGTCATCAGCCGCAACTTCGGCGTGATGATCGAGGAAGAAGGCCTGGCGTTGCGCGGCACCTTCGTAATCAATCCGGAAGGCGTGATCAAGGTCTGCGAAATCCACGACCTCGGCATCGGCCGTGACGCCGGCGAACTGCTGCGCAAGGTGAAAGCCGCGCAATACGTTGCCTCGCACCCGGGCGAAGTCTGCCCGGCCAAATGGAAGGAAGGCGAGAAAACCCTGAAGCCGTCGCTGGAACTGGTCGGCAAGATCTGAGATCGCAGCTCCGTACACCGGCACCCGCAGGAACGATCGGCCCTGAAAGGCCATCCTGCGGGTCCGTTCCCGAATTCATGCCATGGAGAACGCCATGCTCGACACCGAACTGAAAGAGCAACTGCAAGGATATCTGCAGCGCCTGACGCTGCCGGTGGAGCTGGTTGCCTCGCTGGACGACAGTGCCGCGGCCGGCGAGATGAAATCCCTGCTGGAGGACATCGCCAGGCTGTCGCCGCTGGTGACGCTGAGTGCCGCAGCCGGCACCGCCGCACGCAAGCCGTCCTTCATCGTCCGCCGTACCGGCACTGACGTTCAGACCGAGTTTGCCGGCATCCCCGGCGGACACGAATTCACCTCGCTGGTACTGGCTCTCCTGCAGACCGGCGGGTACCCGCCGAAGATCGATCCGGAAGCCGTCGCGCAGATCCGGGCGCTGGAAGGCGAGTACCACTTCGAGACCTTCATCTCGTTGAGCTGCCATAACTGCCCGGACGTGGTGCAGGCACTGAATGCGATGTCGGTGCTCAATCCACGCATCCGTCATGTGATGATCGACGGCGCCCTTTTCCGGAAGGAAGTCGAGGAACGACGGATCATGGGTGTCCCTGCGGTGTTCCTGAATGGCCAGCCGTTCGGCAACGGCCGCATGACGCTGGAAGAGATCCTGGCGAAGATCGACACCGGCGCGGCGCAACGCGATGCCGCGAAACTGGCCCGGAAGGAAGCCTTCGACGTGCTGGTGGTGGGTGGCGGCCCGGCCGGTGCGGCGGCAGCGATCTATGCCGCCCGCAAGGGCATCCGCACCGGCGTTGCCGCCGGGCGTTTCGGTGGCCAGGTCCTGGACACGCTCGGCATCGAGAACTTCATTTCCGTGAAGGAAACCGAAGGCCCGCAAATGGCCGCGGCACTGGAAGAGCATGTGCGTCATTACGGCGTCGACATCATGAACGGCCAGCGCGCCACCGGTCTGGTTCCGGCCGATCGCACCGATGACGGCCTGATACACGTCACACTCGACAACGGCGCCACACTGCGCAGTCGTTCCGTGGTGCTGTCGACCGGCGCCCGCTGGCGCGACATGAACGTGCCCGGCGAGAAGGAATACCGCACGAAGGGTGTAGCCTATTGCCCGCACTGCGATGGCCCGTTGTTCAAGGGCAAGAAAGTCGCCGTGATCGGCGGTGGCAATTCCGGCGTGGAAGCCGCCATCGACCTGGCCGGGATCGTCGAACACGTGACCGTGCTGGAATTCGACAGCAAGCTGCGTGCGGATGCCGTATTGCAGAAAAAGCTGTACAGCCTGCCGAACGTGCGCGTGATCCTGTCTGCCCAGACCACGGAAGTCACCGGCGACGGCCACAGCATGAATGGCCTGGTATACAAGGACCGCGTCAGCGGCGACGTGCATCGACTGGAGCTGGCCGGCGTGTTCGTGCAGATCGGCCTGATACCGAACACGGACTGGCTGAAGGGCACGGTCGAGCTGAGCCAGCGCGGCGAGATCCTCGTGAACGAACGCGGCGAAACCAGCCTGCCGGGCGTGCTGGCCGCGGGCGACTGCACCACGGCGCCGTACAAGCAGATCATCATTGCCATGGGTTCGGGCGCCACGGCCGCCCTGTCGGCCTTCGACCATCTGATCCGTACACCGGCACCGCAGGCGCAGGAACAGGCCGCCTGACGGAACCGCTCAGCGGATTGCGCAGGGCGGTTAGTGACTTCGGCAGGCACCGGCCTACTGTAGGGGCGCCCCCACAGCAGGCCGGAGTCCCGTCATGATCGAATGGTCCGAATCCCAGCGCATGATCCAGAAGATGGTGCGCGATTTCGTCGAGAAGGAAATCGTTCCGCAACTGGATGCCATCGAGTACGAGGGCGTACCGCCCTATGACGTACTGCGCAAGATGCTGAAGACTTTCGGCATGGATGCGATGGCAAAGATGGAATTCGACAAGCAGATCGCACGCGCTGAGGCCGAGGCCCGCGGCGAAGTAAAAGAGAAAAAGGAGCGGGCGGAAGGATTCAACGCCATGGCGGCTGAAGAAGCCGCCATGCGCATGATCCCGATCATCGAGATCTGCCGCCACGCCCAGGGACTGGTCACGGCCATGGGCGTGTCGGTCGGCCTCGGCGGCGGCGCCATCATGAGCAAAGGCACCATCGAGCAGAAAAAGCGCTGGGCGCTGCCGCTGCTCACCATGGAAAAGATCGGTGCCTGGGCCATCTCCGAACCCAATTCCGGCTCTGACGCTTTCGGCCAGATGAAAACTGTCGCACGCCGCGATGGCAAGGGCGGCTACATCATCAACGGCGCCAAGACCTGGATCACCAACGGCCCCTACGCAGACACCATCGTGCTGATCTGCAAGCTCGACGAGCCGGGCGTGGATCCGAAGGACCGCAAGATCGTCTCGTTCATCCTCGACAAGGGCATGCCCGGTCTGGAGCAGAGCAAGCCGTTCAAGAAGATGGGCATCGGCTCCTCACCCACCGGCGAGCTGTTCCTCACCGACGTGCATTGCGGCCCCGAGCGCCTGATGGGCGGCAGCGAGGATGGTTACGGCCGTTCCGGCGCCAAGGGCACCTTCATGCAGGAACGTGCCGGCGTCGCCGCGATGGCGCTGGGCATCGTGTCCCGCGCCCAGGAAATGTCGATCGAATACGCGAAACAGCGCGTGCAGTTCGGCAAGCCGATCGGCGACAACCAGCTGATCCAGCTGAAACTGGCGAAGATGGAAGTGGTGCGCAGCAACCTGCAGAACATGGTTTTCCGCTACATCGAGCTGGTCGGCCACGGCAAGCAGATGACCCTGGCCGAGGCCAGCGCCATGAAGCTCTATGCCGCCCAGGCCTGCATGGAAGTGACCACGGAAGCCGTACAGGTATTTGGCGGCATGGGCTACATGCGTGAAGCCCGGGTCGAACAGCTGATGCGCGACTCGAAGATCCTGCAAATCTACGCAGGCACGGACGAAATGCAGGTGATCGCCATCGCGAAGGACCTGCTGTCCCGCTGACAACGCGTCACTTTTCATCCGCCGCACGTTCCGGAAGCCGCGAATTCCTGCACTCGCAATGCAGGAATTCGCGGCTTTTTTGTGGAATCCGACACACGGTAGCCGGATGTCAGCAAAGACATGTTTTGTCGGGAATATTCTCCGGGGGTGATCGCTCTGCCGATCGCCGCACGCCCCGGAGGATGAACCGCGCACCTGCGCGGGGGGCATGCAATCCGGCAGCCCTGCTGCCGGCAGTTCGCCGATGCATGTCAGGAGGCTCGCATGCGCCGCGTACCGTTGTTGGTCCTGATGCTGTTGCCGGTCCTGCTCGTGCCGGCCGGAGTCCGGGCAGCAGATGCTGCAGCAACCGCTCCGCAATACATCGCCCTGCTCCCCTATTTCGCCGAAACAGACAATGACCGTGGCGCCAATCACGGCCCCGGCCTGCGACTGGCCTATGGGCGCCAGTTGTCAGGGCACGAGCACTGGTACTGGGAAACCGACGTTGCCGGCGAAGTGCTGGAAACCGGTATCAACACCCAGACCGATTTCTACCAGACCTCGCTTTCCACCGGGCTGGCCTGGACGCTGCGTGAGCGCACCCGCCTGACGCCTTATGCGATCGGCAGCATCGGCATCGCCTACAACGATGTGCTGCCGGACAGCGAGGACGACATCAGCATGGTGATGAGCCTCGGGGCCGGCGTGGTCAGCGGCAGTGTCTTTGACAACGGGCTCAAGCTGCGGGCAGAAGCGCGCTGGCAGCACGACTGGTTTGCCGACGAATACGACGACCTGCACCTGATGGCCGGGCTGGAAATACCGCTGGGCCGGACACGGATCGTGGAGAAGATCGTCATCCGGGAAGTGCCGGTCGAGAAGATCGTGGAAGTCGAGAAAGTGGTGACCGTACCGGTGCCGGTCAGCGAGCCGCCGGCAGACACCGACGAAGACGGCGTGCCGGACATACGGGACCGCTGCCCCAATACCCTCAAGGGCCTGAAGGTGGACGCCAATGGCTGTGTCACCGGCACCCAGACCCTGACGCTCGCCAACATCAATTTCGAAAGCGGCTCGGCCGTGCTGACCCGCAATTCGCTGTCTGCGCTCTGGGCGCTGGCCCGCGCACTCAAGGACCAGCCTGACCTGAAAGTGGAAATCGCCGGCCATACCGACAGCCAGGGCAACGACGATTTCAACCTGCGCCTGTCGCAGAAACGCGCCGAAGCCGTACATGAATTCCTTGCCAGGCAGAACATCGACCCGCGCCGCATGCGTGCTGCCGGCTATGGCGAAAGCCAGCCGCTGGCCGGCAACGACACCCCGGCCGGACGCGCCATGAACCGTCGTGTGGAGTTCCGGACACAGGAGCAGTAAGTCCGGGGAACCTTGGAGTCCGGAGGAGGGAACCGTCATGAAAATCCCGGGACTTGTACTGGCCATCGCAACAGCCCTGTTGCTGGCTTCCTGCAATGCAGACCAGCGGGTGATACCGCCCGCCGGCAGTGACTACGATCTCGATGGCGTCGTCGATGTCGAGGACAACTGTCCGGTTACCGCCAACACCAACCAGTCCGACAGCGATGGTGACGACATTGGCGATGCCTGTGACAACGACCGGGACGGCGACGGCATCGTCAACGCCGCCGACAACTGTCCGCTGGATGCCAATGCCGGGCAGGACGACGATGACGACGATGGCATCGGAGACGCCTGCGACAGCAACGCCGACGCCGACGCGGATGGCATCGACGACGGCATCGACAATTGCCCGGCCGTCGCCAACACCCCGCAGACCAATACCGATGGCGATGAAGCCGGCGACGCCTGCGACAACGATGACGACGGCGACGGGGTCGGTGATGGCAGCGACGTCTGCCCGCTGACGGCCGATGCGGGCCAGGCCAACAACGATGATGACAGTGCCGGCGATGCCTGCGACGCCGACGACGACAACGACACCGTGCCGGACGGCACCGACAACTGCCCGGTTCTGGCCAATGAAGACCAGGCCGACGGGGACGGCGACAACATCGGGGACGGATGCGATCCGGATACCGATGGCGACGGCGTGGTCAATCTGCTCGACAACTGCCCTTCCGTTTCCAATGCCGGACAGGCCGATCTCGACGGTGATGATGCCGGCGATGCCTGCGACAGCGATCGGGATGGCGATGGCATTGCCGACGCTGCCGACAACTGCCCCCTGATTGCCAATGCCGACCAGGCCGACAATGACGCCGACGATATCGGCAATGCCTGCGACAACAACACCGACACGGACACGGACGGCATCGATGACGGCATCGACAATTGCCCGGCCGTCTCCAACGGGGGCCAGGAGGATGCCGATGACGATGGCGCCGGTGATGCCTGCGACAATGACGCCGACGGCGACAATATCGTCAATGGCAGTGACAACTGCCCGCTGGTGGCCAACACCAACCAGGACGATACCGACGGTGATACCGACGGCAATGCCTGCGACAGTGACGACGACAATGACACCGTCGCCGACGGCGCCGACAACTGCCCGCTGGTGGTCAACCTCTCCCAGGACAACTCCGATGCCGACCCGGCCGGCGATGCCTGCGACAACGATGACGACAACGACACCGTCGCCGACGGCGCCGACAACTGCCCGGTAGCGTCCAACAGCGACCAGGCAGACAACGACCACGACAGCATCGGCAACACCTGCGATACCGACGACGACAACGACACCGTCGCCGACGGCGCCGACAATTGCCCGCTGGTTGCCAACACCGGGCAATCCAACAATGACGGTGACCCGGCCGGCGATGCCTGCGACAACGATGACGACAACGACACCGTCGTCGACGGCGCCGACAACTGCCCCGTCACCGCCAATGCCGACCAGGCCGACAGCGACATGGATGGGATCGGCAACGTCTGTGACAGCATCACCGATGGCGACGGCGACGGCATTCCGGACACGGCAGACAACTGCCCGGCCGTGTCGAATCCGGACCAGCTGGACACCGACGATGACAACATCGGCAACGTCTGCGACAGCGACGATGACGACGATGGCGTGAGCGACGGTTCCGACAATTGCCCTCTGCTGGCAAACGCCAGCCAGCGGGATCTGGATGAGGACGGCATCGGGGATGCCTGTGATGCCGAGTTCACCTGCAGCAACGACAGCCGCTACAAACCGCTGGTCGGTGCCGGCATCTCGGTCGACTCCTCCCTGCACGGCATCTGCGTACTGTGCAGTGTGCTCAATCGCAACAACGTCATTGATGCCAGCGTCTCGACGGCGGCCCAGATGAACACCGGTGTCACCCTGCTGGGCTACACCAGCCTGCGGGTCACCGACTCGGTCAACACCTGGTCGGGCAACCGCCGCGCCGGGTTCGTGATCAGCGACCCTGCCGATCTGCTGTCACTGGACGTGCTGGGCGGCACCGGCATCGTGCTCTACAACAACGGCACGGAAGTGGCTGCGAGCGGCGATCTCGGCATCGAACTGGAACTGCTGGATTCGCCGGACTTCCAGAGCTTCCTGTACATCGATACCACGGAAGATTTCGACCGTATCGAAATCACCTTCTACAGTGTGCTGGAACTGCTCAGCTCGCTGAACGTGCACCAGGCCTGCCAGGGCGAGACGCCGCCTCCCTGAGGCGGCTCAAGGATCGGCGACGAACGGGTTGCTCTTCCGTTCGTCGCCGAACGTACTCATCGGGCCATGGCCGGGGATGAACGCAACGTCATCGCCCAGCGGGAACAGGTTGTTGCGGATCGAGTCGATCAGCTGGTCGTAGTTGCCGCCGGGAAAGTCGGTGCGGCCAATCGAATTCCGGAACAGCACATCGCCGACCACGGCCAGCCGGTCTGCTTTCGAGAAAAACACCACGTGGCCCGGGGTGTGCCCCGGGCAGTGCCTTACCTCGAGCACGGTGCGTCCGACCGTCACGGTATCGCCCTGGTGCAGCCAGCGGTCCGGCGTGAAGGCCTTGGCCGGCGGAAAGCCGAACATGCGCGACTGCTCCGGCAACTGCTCGATCCAGAACCGGTCACCCTCGTGCGGTCCCTCGATGGGCACCGCCAGCCGCGCCGCCAGCTCGGCGGTCGCGCCGGCATGATCGATATGCGCGTGGGTGAGCAGGATTTTCTCCACCTTCACACCCGCCTCTGCCACGGCACCGAGAATCTCCCCGATATCACCACCTGGGTCGACCACCGCCGCCAGGCCGGTTTCCTCGCAGGACAACAGCGAGCAGTTCTGTTCGAACGGAGTGACCGGAATGATGGTGACGCGCACGGCGACTGTCCTGGTGCAGGCGGGAGCGCATGATAACCCGGTGTATCGGACAACCGGCTGCCGTATGCTCCGCCCATGATCAATCCCGACCTCGCCATCTACCTGCTGGTAACCGGCTACGGCGATGACGCCGCCGTCGTCGACGCCTGTCTGGGGCTGGCGCCCACGGCTGTGTGGGTCCGCGGCGAAGTCTTCAGCGCCGACTTCCCCGAGGCCCGACGCCTGCGCAGCCAGTGGATGCTGGCCAGTGGCCTGCCGCCCGACGCGTCGTTCCGCGAACACTGCGCGGCCCTGCTGGCCATGCTTGAACCCCGCGCGGCGGCATTGCAGGATGCGGCCGCACACTGGCATGTATCGCTGGTGGTCGGACGCTTCTTCCACCACGGCGATCCAGCGCTGTATCTGGACAGTGACATCCTGCAGCGCTTCACCGCCCTGGGCCTGGATGCCGGTTTCGACCAGATGGCGCACACGCCCGGTTTCGGCACCCCGCTGTATCGCGATCCCTCCGACCCGCACCGCCTGGAGCCCGAAGACCCATGACCGACAACATCGTATGGCATCCGCATGCCGTCACCCGCGAGCTGCGGGCCCGGCAGAAAAACCAGCGGCCCCTGATGCTGTGGTTCACCGGCTTGTCCGGCGCGGGAAAATCCACGGTCGCCAACGCACTGGAATCCTGGCTGTACGACCACGGCTTCCACACGTATCTGCTGGACGGCGACAACGTCCGCCACGGACTCAACAAGGACCTGGGCTTCTCCGACAAGGATCGCGTGGAGAACATCCGCCGCATCGGCGAGGTCGGCAAGCTGATGGTCGATGCCGGCATCATCTCGATCAGCGCCTTCATTTCCCCGTTCCGGGCCGACCGGCAGATGGTGCGCAGCCTGTTTGCACCGGGCGAGTTCGTCGAGGTCTACGTTGCCACACCCCTGCACGTCTGCGAGAAACGTGATCCGAAGGGGCTGTACCAGAAAGCCCGTGCCGGCGTGATCCGGCAGTTCACCGGTATCGACTCCCCCTACGAAGCGCCGACAGATCCGGAGATCACGCTGGATACCAGTCGCCTGTCCGTGGAACAGGCCACCCTGGCCGTGGTCGATTACCTGCGCAGCGTCCAGGCCCTGCCGCACTGAGCACGCTCGTCCACATCCGGCCACGGATTTACCGCAGGCCACAGCCTCCCTCCTTTCGTCTACTGCCTATTGGCACCCCCGTCCCCAGGCCCTAGATTCCCGGGACTCCCTGCTCCTTTTTTCCTACCCGTCCTGCGAACCGATCTACGCCATGCGTACTGCCCTGTTTCGCCATCGTGCCGATATCCCGGCAGCCCTGTTCGTACTCGCCGTGTTCGCGCTGCAGCTGACCGTGTTCTTCCTTGTCGAGGATCCGGTGGACGCCATCGGCTGGGTCGTGCTGCTGATGCTGGCCCAGGTGTCCTGCGGCGCCATCTGCCACAACCACCATCACGTCAACATCTTCACGTGGCGGCCGCTGAACCGCGCGCTGGAGGTGGTCATGTACCTGCAGACCGGCACCAGCCCGTTCTCCTGGACCATCCACCACAACATCGGCCACCACCACGAATATCTCGATCCGCAGCGCGACCCGTCGGCATGGCTGCATGCGGACGGGCGCCCGATGAGCCGGATCTACTACGATCTCGTCAATGCCGCGCAGATCTACCCGAAGATCTGGAACATCGGCAGGCAACACCCGGTATTGTTCACGCGCTTCAAACGCTGGTTCCTGATCAGCAATCTGGTCCTGCTCGGATTCTTCCTGGTCGATCCGCTGATGACCCTGATCGTGTTCATCGTGCCCATGCTGATCCTTCTGGTACTGCTGCTAGACAACACCTTCCTGCAGCATTCCGGGCTGGCACTCGACGATCACCTGGTCGCCTCGCGCAGCGTGGAAAACCGCCTGTACAACCTCACCAGCTGGAACCTTGGCTATCACGTGGCACATCACATGCAGCCCGGCATCCACTGGACCGAACTGCCGGCCCTGCACGCAAGAATCCGCGCGCAGATTCCACCCCACCTGATCACCACATCGCTGTTCGGGCTGCCCAGCGCCGCAGAGCGGGCGCTACGCAGCAGCGCCGGCACCGACGCGGATCCGGCCGGCTGAGCATGGCCGGCTGCCAGCCCGTTTCACTGCAGCAGCTGACACTGCTGATCGATCGCCTGCGCCACACGAACCTGGACGAGGCCGAGCGCGCCGAACACGAGCGCTTCTTCCGCAAGTGCATTCCCTCCGCCGATGCCCTTGCCTTCGTCCTCGACCCGGCGCAGCATCCGGCCAACCCGCGGCCCGGCACCGTTCCGACACCGGAAGAGCTGGCCCGCATCGTCATCAAGATGCCGTAGAGGCGCCCGACCCGGGCGAAACGCATGCCGTCTTTCGATACCGTTTCCGAGATCAACCATCACGAAGTCAGCAACGCCATCGACCAGGCCACGCGCGAGATCGAGCAGCGCTTCGATCTGCGCGGTACCGGCGCCGAGGTCAAACTGGAAAAGAGTGTGATCACCTGCGTTGCCACCGCCGACTTCCAGCTCAAGCAGGTGCGCGAGATCGTGGAAGCCAAGCTGGTCAAGCGCGGTATCGACATCACATGCCTTGAGGAAGGCAAGGTCGAAGGTGCCGGCAAGGAACTGCGGCAGACACTCACCGTCAAGGAAGGTGTCGACCAGGAGCACGCAAAAAAGATCGTGGCGCTGCTCAAGGAGTCGAAAATGAAAGTGCAGGCCTCGATCCAGGGTGACAAGGTGCGCGTCACCGGCAAGCAGCGGGACGACCTCCAGGCTGCCATTGCCCTGATCAAGGGCGGCAAGATCGGCATCCCGCTGCAGTTCAACAACTTCCGGGACTGACCCCGCGGCCGGGACGCCCTTCAGTAGTGCGGGGGCGGCGGTTCCTCGCCCGGCGAGGCATGCATCAAAGGCAGCAGCAGCTCCACCTGTTCGCGCGTACGGCGCAACGACAATTCCAGGCGGGCAATACGCTGGTCCTGGTCGACCACGACCCGGTTCAGCTGATCGATGGTGTCATCCTGGAAGGCCAGCCGGCCTTCCAGATCGGCGATGCGGGCCATCAGGGCGGCCCGGTCTGCGGCAGGGTCGGCAGCGTTGTTCACGGCGGATACGCGACAGTTGTCAGGAGGTCGCGGTATGCTCCGGCGCAGCCCGGAGAGCGTCAAGCCATGAATATCGACGACCTGCTCACCACACTGCGCCACAACGAGCAGATCGTGCGCAAGCTGTTCGACATTGAGAGCAACATCCTCGGCACCACCCGCTTTCGCGACCTGTTCGAGAACCTCCTGGCCCAGATCGAACAGCAGTTCGCCATCCCCCACGTCTGGCTCACGCTGGTGCACGACGAGGCGATCACCTCGCTGATTGCCGACCTGCAGCAGTCGACCCAGACCCGCAACCATCTGGTCATCATCGACGATCACAGCTTCCGGGCACTGACCGGCGGCAGCAGCGAGCCCCTGCTGGTGAACAGCGGTCTCGACCGTTATTCACCGCTGGTGCCCCCGGCGTTCCGCGGCAGCCTCGGCTCCATCGCCATAGCGCCGATACGCTTCGAAGGCCGCATCATCGGCAGCTTCAACCAGGGCGACGGCAACCGCGCACGCTTTTCCCCGGACAAGGACACGTTCTTCCTGCGCCAGCTCGCTGTGAAGGTGTCGATCTGTCTGGCCAATGTCACCGCCCACGAGCAGCTGCGCGTACTGGCCACCCGTGATCCACTGACCCACCTGCCCAACCGGCGCGAGCTCGAACAGATCCTGCACCGGGAGTTCGAGAGGGCACGCCGGCTGGATCAGCCGCTGGCCGTGGTTTTCCTCGACTGCGATGACTTCAAGCAGGTCAACGACCGCTTCGGCCACGATGCCGGCGACGCCTATCTGCATCATGTTGCGCGCGAACTGTCTGCCGCCATCCGCGCCTCCGACTGTGCCTTCCGGTTTGCCGGCGACGAGTTCGTGCTGGTGCTGCCGGGCCAGAACACGGCCGAGGCGCAGCAGATGGGTGCACGGCTGCGGGCAAGGCTGGCCGGCGCGCCGCTGGTGTACGGCGGCGAACACATCCCGGTGATGCTGAGCCTGGGCGCCGCCTGCTCGCACGACGACGGTGCCGAAGATGCTGCCGCCCTGCTGCGGCTGGCCGATGCCCGGCTCTACGACGACAAGCGGGACAAGCCGGCGCGCCGGGCGGGCACGGCCTGACGCACGCTTTGCGACGCCCATGGCTCTGCTATGATTGTCCCGCCCCTCGCTCCGCCGACGGAAAAAATACAATGAAAACAATACGTTGGGTCGCACTTCCTGCCCTGATCGGGGCCCTGTTTGCCGTATCCGGTTGCCAGTCGCAGTTGCAGGGACTGACCGAGGAAGACATCTATTACTCGCCCAAGGCTGCCTATGGCGTGCCGCTTTACCTGAGCCCCTTCCGCGGCAAGGTGGACGTCAACGAGCGCTGCAACGCCGCCGGCGGTTCCACCACGTTCTGGGACGAACAGGGCCGGTTCTTCCGCATCGACTATCTGAAGATCGATGAGCACCCGATGGCGCAGGCCCCGCGCTTCGCCTCCGACCAGACCCTGCTCAACGCGGTGATGAACAACTACCTGCGGGAAGTGCTGCCGACCGGCAAGGCCATCGAGGATGTCGACACCTCGGTGCGCGAGTTCCTCAAGGATCGCGATCCCCGTTCGCTGTTCGTGATCCTCGACATGAACATCGACACCCATCGTGCCAATACCGGCGGCAACGATCCGGAAGTCCGCGGCACCTACTTCTACGGTTTCCTGATCTTCAAGCGCGGCGAGTACGTGTTCGTCCTGCAGCACTACCAGCCCACGCTGATGAAGGACAAGATGCTCCAGGTGCTGTCCCGCCTTGGCGACAACATGGTTGTTCCGGGCAAGGCCCGCAGCGAAACCGAGCTGGAACGTGCGCGTGCGCAGTGGAACAGCGGGATCGGCAACTTCCGTATCGGCGAACAGAAACCGACCGAAACCGAAGACGAAACCGTGACCGTCAACCCCATACGCCCCTGTGAGTAATGCCGTGCCGATCCGCCAGCTTGTTTATCTCGGACTGGCAGTCGCCGGCCTCGTCCTGACCGGCTATCACAACTTCCAGCACGTGCAGGAGCATGGCGGTACGTTCTCCGTTGTCGTCTTCATCGACGATGTGTTTGCCAATCACGCATCCTCCTCGATCGGCTGGGACATCACCATCGCCTGCGCCGCTTTCGTGATCTGGATGCTGCACGAAGCCCGCCGCCTGGGCATGCGCCATGTCTGGATCTACGTGGCCGTGACCTTCCTGATCGCATTCGCGGTGGCTGCACCGCTTTTCCTGTTCATGCGCGAGCGTCAGCTGGCACGTACGACCTGAGTTCATCGACATGCTGCAAGGCAACGAGACACTGCCCTCCGTACCGCTCAGACCCGCACCCTGGGACCTGCAGGGCCAGGGCTGGATCTTCGCGCTGAAACTGCCCGAGGGCGCGCCGGCCCGGAATGACTTCCTGCCGGAAGAGTTTGCCGGCCAGGGGCGCGGTGTCTCGCTGCTGATGTTTGTGGACTACCGGCATTCGGATTGTGGCCCCTACCATGAACTGCTGTTCATTCCCGGCGCCTATCCTTTCAGCGACGGCCGCCGCCACATGACCATCAGCCGCATCCTGGTTTCCACCTGGGACAGCGTGGTCAACGGGCGGCGCAACTGGGGTATCCCCAAGGACCGGGCAGATTTCGACGTGTCGTACAACGAAGACCAGCGCGGTATCGATCACGTTGTCGTCCGCGATGGCAACCGTGTCATGGCCGATCTGAAGATGAAGTCCTGGCCGCTGCCGCTGCCCGTGTTCGGTGGCATCGTGCCGGAAGCCATGCGCACGCTGGCGCAGCGTTTCGGCAGCGACGATTTCTACTATGCGCCGTCTTCTCGCGGCTGGGTCAGACCGGGCAAGCTGCTGTCGTGGCAATTCGATCCGGCACTGTTTCCGGACCTTGCCGGATCCCGGGTACTGGCCGCCGTCAGGATCTCGTCTTTCCGCATGACCTTCCCGGTATCGCGCACGCTGCCGGCAACCTGATACATGCATCGCACGGCCATCATCCCTGTCACGGCCACCCTGCTGGGCACCGCCTTGTTTGCCGGCGCGCTCTGGCACAGCACGCCGGCAGCAGTATCACCGCCGCCGATCGTCCTGCCTGCTCCCGACCCGGGTGAAACGCCCGAGCAGATCGCCGAACGCAAACGCCTGTTCATCGCCCTGCTGTTGCCGATCGTGCAGGAAGAAAACCGGCAGCTGCTGGATGACCGCAAGCGGATCAATCGCATTGAGGGCGAGCTGGCCAGCGAGGACGAAATCAGCCGCGATGACTTCGAATGGCTGAAGCAGATCGCCGAAGACTACGACCTTGACCCCGCCGCGAGGCGCAATCCGGAATTCTTCGATTCCCTACGGCGCCGCATCGACATCATCCCGGCCTCCCTGCTGATTGCCCAGGCTGCGCTGGAATCCGGCTGGGGGCGCTCGAATGTCACCCGCGAGTCGCACAATTTCTTCGGGCACTACTGTTTCGGCAAGGATTGCGGCGTGCCGGCACCCGGTGCCGGCGACCTGCGCGTGTTTGCATCACCGCGCGACAGCGTGCACGCCTACATGCACAACCTGAACAGTCATCGCGCCTATGCCGCCATGCGCAAGCAGCGTGGCGCCCTGCGGGCGGCCGGGAAACCGGTGACCGGCAGTGCCCTGGCACCGCAGCTGGCCGCCTACTCCGAACGCGGCGCGGCCTATGCCGCGGACGTCCTGACCCTGATCCGCGACAACAGGCTGGACCTGCTGGACAACCACTGACGGCACCGGACAGATACTGCCAATCCGCTGTCAGTTTCGGTGAATGCGCCGGCAGCACCCGCCGCCTATGATCCTCGCACCCTGCAGACCGCCGGAGCCATCATCATGGACTTCTCTGCCGAAGCCACCCGTACCGCCATTGCCAAGGGCATCTCTTTCGTCGGCAACAGCGGCCTCGTCGTCGAGGTGCTGGAAAAAGGCTACACAAGGATGCGCATGCCCTTTGCGCCGAACAAGAACCACGTCGGCACCATGTATGCCGGCGCACTGTTCACGCTCGCCGAATTTCCGGGCGGCGCGATATTCCTGTCCTCGTTCGACACCACCCGCTTCTATCCGATCGTGCGCGACATGAGCATCCGCTTCCGTCGCCCCGCTACCGGCGACGTCTGGATCGAAGTTCGCGTCAGCGACGATTTCGTGCAGAAGGTGCAGGCCGAGGCCGAAGCCAACGGCAAGGCCGATTACGAGTGGGAAAGCGAGATCAAGGATGCAAGCGGCACGGTGGTAGCCATCTCGAAGAGTATTTTCCAGCTGCGCAAGATCGGCACCTGAGACACTCTCGCACGAATGAAAAAACGGGGGCTGCGGCCCCCGTCTTTTTTCCCGTCAACGGTGATAACGCGCGCTGAGTTCGTGCACCGCGCCCACAAACACTTTCGCGTGCTCGGGATCGGCAAACTGGGAAATGCCATGCCCCAGATTGAACACATGTCCGGAACCCTCACCGAACGAAGCCAGGATAGCACCGACCTCTTCACGGATGCGGGCCGGCGTTCCGTACAGGGCAGATGGATCCATATTGCCCTGCAGGGCGACACGGCCCCCGACACGGCGGCGCGCATCGCCGATGTCCGTGGTCCAGTCGATGCCCAGAGCGTCGGCACCGGCATCCGCCATTGCTTCCAGCCACTGACCGCCACCCTTGGTGAACAGGATCACGGGCACGCGGCGGCCGGCATGCTCGCGTAGCAGACCGGAGACGATTCGCTGCATGTATGCCAGCGAGAATTCGCGGTAGGCGGCAGCACTCAGGTTGCCACCCCAGGTGTCGAAAATCTGTACCGCCTGCGCGCCAGCCCGGATCTGTGCGTTCAGATAATCCGTCACCGTTCTCGCCAGCTTGTCCAGCAACGCATGCAGCACTTCCGGCTGCGAATACAGCATGGTCTTGATGTGGCGGAATTCCTTCGAGGAGCCGCCCTCGACCATGTAGGTCGCCAGGGTCCATGGGCTTCCCGAGAAGCCGATCAGGGGAACACGACCGCCCAGTGCAGCACGGATAGTGCGTACGCAGTTCATCACATAGCCCAGATCCCGTTCCGCATCGGGTATCGGCAGGGCCGACACATCCGCCTCACTGCGTACGCTCTTGCGGAAACGCGGACCCTCGCCTTCCTCGAAGAAAAGCCCCAGCCCCATGGCATCCGGCACGGTCAGGATGTCGCTGAACAGGATGGCGGCATCCAGCGGGAAACGCTCCAGTGGCTGCAGCGTGACCTCACAGGCAAAGGATGCGTCCCGGCACAGACTGAGAAAGTCGCCGGCCTTGCTGCGGGTGGCCCGGTATTCCGGCAGATAACGGCCGGCCTGCCGCATCATCCATACCGGCGTCACGTCTACCGGTTGGCGCATCAGCGCCCGCAGGAAACGGTCGTTCTTCAGCTCGCTCATCGTCACGCAACCCCGCAAACAAACCGGCCCTGAAAACAGAAAAGGCACGTTACCGTGCCTTTTCTGCGCATGCACCCCTCAAACGTTCAGGTAGTCGAGGATGCCCTCGGCCGCCTGCCGACCCTCATGGATCGCCGTCACGACGAGGTCGGAACCACGGACCATGTCACCGCCGGCAAATACTTTCGGATTCCCGGTCTGGAATCTGTACTTCGCCTCTGCCGGCGCCACCACACGGCCACCGTTGTCGATGGCGACGCCATGTTTCTCGAACCATTTCGCCGGGCTGGGACGGAAGCCGAAAGCAATCAGCACAGCATCCGCCGGCAGCACTTCCTCACTGCCGGGGATCGGCTCGGGCAAACGGCGCCCGCGATTGTCCGGCTCGCCAAGACGGGTCTCCACCACCTTCACGCCGGCAACCACGCCGTTCTCCGACACAATCTCGATCGGCTGGCGATTGAACAGGAACTCCACCCCTTCCTCACGCGCGTTCTTCACTTCCCGGCGCGAGCCAGGCATGTTTTCTTCGTCACGCCGATAGGCGCAGGTGACGCTCTTCGCGCCCTGCCGGATTGCCGTGCGATTGCAGTCCATGGCGGTATCGCCGCCACCGAGGACCACCACCCGCTTGCCGACCATGTTGATGTATTCGACCGGGTTCTTCTCGAGCCCGAGGTGGCGATTCACCACCGAGATGAGATACGGCAGGGCCTCGTACACGCCCGGCAGGTTCTCGCCCGGGAAGCCGCCTTTCATGTAGTTGTAGGTGCCCATCCCAAGGAACACGGCATCGAACTCGGCGAGCAGTGTCTCGAAAGAAACATCCTTGCCGACCTCCACACCCAGACGGAACTCGATGCCCATCTCCTCGAACACCCGACGACGACGCTTCATCACCGGCTTCTCGAGCTTGAACTCGGGAATGCCGAAAGTCAGCAGGCCGCCGATTTCCTTGTACTTGTCGAACACGACCGGCCGAACGCCGTTGCGCACCAGCACGTCGGCACAGCCAAGACCGGCCGGGCCGGCCCCGATGATGGCCACCCGCTTGTCGGTCCAGACCGTCTTCGACATGTCCGGGCGCCATCCGAGAGCCAGCGCGGTGTCGACGATGTACTTCTCGGTGGAACCGATGGTGACCGCACCGAAACCGTCGTTCAGCGTGCAGGCACCCTCACAAAGACGGTCCTGCGGACAAACCCGGCCGCACACTTCCGGCAACGTATTCGTTTCATGGCAAAGCTCGGCGGCAGCAAACAGGTTCCCTTCTGCCACCAGCTTCAACCAGTTCGGGATGTAGTTGTGAACCGGACACTTCCACTCACAGTACGGGTTTCCGCAGGCGAGACAGCGGTGCGCCTGCTCCTCGACCTCGTCCTTCTGGAACGGATCGTAGATTTCGACGAAGTTCTTCCGGCGCAATTCGATGTCTTTCTTCTGCGGGTCGATCCGCTCGACATCGAGGAACTGGAAGTCGTTGTTGAGACGCTGCTTCTGGGCCATGTTCGTCAGTTCCTCAGCCCGGGTTCGCCCGGGTCGCCTTGAACAGTTCTTTCAGGTTCGCCGCCTTGGGCTTGACCAGCCAGAACTTGTTCGCCAGCACATCGAAGTTGTCGAGGACGTAACGACCCCACTCGCTTTCCGTCTCGTGCACGTACTCTTCGAGAATACCGCGCAGGTGCGCGCGGTAGGCCTCGGTCGCCTCCGAAGTGATGCGGTGCAGTTCGATCAGCTCGGGGTTGTGGCGGTCGTAGAAATTCTGGTCAAGATCCAGAACGTACGCGAAACCGCCGGTCATGCCCGCGCCGAAGTTGTAGCCGGTCGGGCCAAGCACGGTCACGCAGCCGCCGGTCATGTATTCGCAGCAGTGGTCACCGGCACCCTCAACGACAGCATGCACGCCGGAGTTGCGCACGCCGAAGCGCTCGCCGGCACGGCCGGCTGCGAACAGTTTGCCGCCGGTGGCGCCGTACAGGCAGGTGTTGCCGATGATCGCCGTTTCCTGCGACTTGAACACCGAACCACGCGGCGGGCGGATCACCAGCTTGCCGCCGGCCATCCCCTTGCCCACATAGTCGTTGGCATCGCCTTCCAGGTACATATGCAGTCCGCCGGCGTTCCACACGCCGAAACTCTGGCCTGCCGTACCGGTGAAACGCACGGTGATCGGTGCTTCCACCATGCCCAGATCGCCGTGACGGCGGGCAATCTCACCCGAGACGCGCGCACCGATCGAACGGTCGCAGTTGCACACTTCGTAGTGGAAGATGCCACCGGACTTGCGCTCGATGGCACCCAGCATTTCGCCGACCATGCGCTCGGCGAGCAAGCCCTGGTCAAACGACGGGTTGCGCTCGGTCTGGCAGAACTGCGGCTTGTCGGCCGGAATATGGTCGTTGCGCAGGATCGGCGTCAGATCCAGATTGCGATGCTTCGCCGTTGTCCCTTCCAGAACTTCCAGCAGGTCAGTACGGCCGATCAGCTCCTCGATGGAACGGACGCCCAGCAGCGCCATCCACTCGCGCGTCTCCATGGCGAGAAACCGGAAGAAATTCATCACCATTTCTGCCGTGCCATGGAAGTGTGACTGACGCAGCGCATCGTTCTGCGTGGCCACACCGGTGGCGCAGTTATTGAGATGGCAGATACGCAGGTATTTGCAACCGAGCGCCACCATCGGCGTGGTGCCGAACCCGAAGGACTCGGCGCCGAGTATGGCCGCCTTGACCACGTCGAGGCCGGTTTTCAGGCCGCCATCCGTCTGCACGCGCACGCGGCCGCGCAGGTCGTTGGCACGCAGCGCCTGCTGCGCTTCGGAAAGGCCCAGCTCCCATGGGCTGCCGGCGTACTTGATCGACGACAGCGGCGACGCAGCAGTGCCGCCGTCATAACCGGAAATCGTGATCAGGTCGGCGTAGGCTTTTGCCACGCCGGCGGCGATGGTGCCGACACCTGGCTCGGAAACGAGCTTCACCGATACCAGCGCCTGCGGATTGACCTGCTTCAGGTCGAAGATCAGCTGCGCGAGGTCCTCGATCGAATAAATGTCGTGATGCGGCGGCGGCGAAATCAGCGTAACGCCCGGTACGGAATAACGCAGGCGAGCGATCAGCTCGTTCACCTTGCCACCCGGCAGCTGGCCGCCCTCGCCCGGCTTCGCGCCCTGGGCGATCTTGATCTGCAACACTTCCGCGCTGGTCAGATAAGCCGGCGTGACGCCGAAGCGACCGGAGGCCACCTGCTTGATCTTCGACACGCGATTGGTGCCGTAACGTGCCGGATCCTCGCCGCCCTCACCCGAGTTCGACCGGCCACCCAGCGTGTTCATCGCCAACGCAATGGCCTCATGGGCCTCCGGCGACAACGCACCCAGCGACATGCCGGCAGAATCGAAACGCGGCAGGATCTTCTCGATCGGCTCGACCTGATCAAGCGGAATCGCTTTCGCATCCTTCTTCAGGGCGAACAGGTCACGAATGGTCGCCACCGGCCGGCTGTTGACCAGCGTGGCGTATTCCTTCCACTCGGCGTAACCACCACCGTCGACCGCCTTGTGCAGGGCGTGCACCACATCCGGATTGAAGGCGTGGTATTCCTTGCCGTGCACGAACTTCAGCACACCGCCGGCATCGATCGGCTTGCGGGCTTTCCAGGCATCTTCGGCCAGCTGCCGCTGGTCGTCCTCGATGTCGGAGAACCGCGCCCCCTGGATTCGGCTGGGCACGCCACGGAAGCACAGATCCACAACCTCGGAAGCAAGGCCAACCGCTTCGAACAGCTGCGCACCACGGTAAGACGCAACGGTGGAGATCCCCATCTTGGACATGATTTTCATCAGGCCCTTGTTGATGGACTTGCGGAAATTCTTCTGTGCCTCGGCCGGATCCGCCAGGATGTCTCCACGGGCAATCTGGTCACAGATGCTCTCGTACGCCAGATACGGGTAGACCGCGGTCGCGCCAAAACCAAGCAATACCGCGAAATGGTGCGAATCACGCGCGGTGCCGGTAACCACGATGATGTTCGAGTCGCAGCGCAGGCCTTTTTCCACCAGGTGGTGATGTACGGCGCCGGTCGCCAGCGCCGCATGCACCGGCAGTTTCCCCTGCTCCAGTCCACGGTCGGACAGCACGATGAATGGCCGCCCCTCACGCACGGCTTTCTCCGCACGTTCGCAGATGGCGACAATGGCCTGTTTCAGGCCCGTGGCAGGGTCGTAGTTCAGACTGATGCGCTCGCCGGGGAACTGCGGCAGCGACATCAGCTTCTCGTATTTGGCACTGGACAGGATCGGCGAAGCGATGATGGCGCGCTTCGCGTGATCGGCCGACTCCTCGAAAATGTTGCGCTCGGGGCCGAGACAGGTTTCCAGCGACATGACGATCGCTTCCCGCAACGGATCGATCGGCGGGTTGGTCACCTGCGCGAACTGCTGGCGGAAGTAGTCAAACAGGTTGCGCACCTTCGAGGACAGGACTGCCATTGGCGCATCGTCACCCATCGAGCCGACAGCTTCCTGCGCACTCTCGGCCATCGGCCGGATGATCTGGTCACGCTCCTCGAAGGAGACATTGAACATTTTCTGATGGGCGTTCAGCGCACCGGCATCCATCGAGCCGCGCGCCGGATCCTCATGTTCGGCCGCCTCGATCCGGATCGCGTTTTCCTTGATCCACTTGCGGTACGGATGCACCTGCTTGAGACGGTTGTCGATGTCCGCCGTATGCAGGATGTCGCCCGTGTGGGTATCGATGGCAATGATCTGGCCCGGACCGACCCGGCCCTTGCTGATCACGTCTTCCGGCTGGTAACCGGATACGCCGATTTCCGACGCCAGCGTGATGAAACCGTTCCGGGTGATGACCCAGCGCGCCGGACGCAGGCCGTTGCGATCAAGCAGGCAGACCGCGTGGCGCCCGTTGGTGATGACCACACCGGCCGGGCCGTCCCACGGCTCCATGTGCAACGCATTGTATTCGTGCATCGCGCGCAGGTCGGCATCCATCGACTCCACGTTCTGCCACGCCGGCGGCATGATCAGACGCACGGCACGGAACAGGTCCATGCCACCGTTGACCAGAACTTCCAGCATGTTGTCCATCGACGAGGAATCGGAACCCGTGCGATTGACCAGCGGATGCACGGATTTCAGGCCCGGCAGGTTCGGCGTCTCGAACTTGTTGATGCGCGCCACCGACCAGTTGCGGTTGCCCTGCACGGTGTTGATCTCGCCGTTGTGCGCGAGCATCCGGAACGGATGCGCCAGCGGCCATTTCGGCAGCGTGTTGGTCGAGAAGCGCTGGTGGAAAACGACGATTGCCGTTTCCATGCGCGGATCGCCCAGATCCGGATAAAAGGCGATGATGTCTTCCGGCATCATCAGGCCCTTGTAGACGATCACGTCCGCCGACAGGCTCGGCACGTAGAAATAACCGTCTTCCTTCAGGCGCACCTCTGCCTTGCGGCGCGCCAGATACAGCTTGCGATTGAGGGCGGTGTTGTCACCTTCCTTCACATCGACGAAGACCTGCGCGAACGCCGGCAGGGATGCCAGTGCGATACGACCCAGCACGGAAGGGTCGGTCGGCACCTGACGCCAGCCGGCCACGTTCACGCCCTGCGCCTTCAGCTCCTCGCCCAGGATGTCCTTCGCTTTCTGCGCCAGTTTTTCATCCGGGTTGAGGAACACCATCCCCACGGCCCAGGTTTGCGCCAGCTCGATGCCGAGCTCTTCTTTCGCAACCGTGCGGAAGAAACCCTCCGGCTTCTGGATCATCAGGCCGCAGCCATCGCCGGTCTTGCCGTCGGCGGAAACGGCACCACGATGGGTCATGCAGGTCAGCGAGCGGATGGCGGTCTGCAACAGCTCATGGCTGACCGTGCCCTTCATGTGGGCGATCAGACCGAAGCCGCAGTTGTCCCGGACATCATCCGGGTGATACAGGCCCGCAGGCGCGCGCGAGGTCGTCTCAAGCATCGACCTTTCCTCAGAAAAATCAGTAAGTTGCGAACTGGTCGCGGAAGGCGGGGAAGAGGCCCCGGCCAAAAGGCGGGACATTCTACATGAGCCCCCGGAGGCCCACAAACGCCATGGACAACAGGGACTTGGAGGGTTTCCGGGCCCGGTCGTGAGGCGCCGGAGGGTCAGTCCTTGCGGCGTCGCAGTTCGTCCTGGATGCCTTGCAGGCTTCGTGCCCAGGGCTGCAGCTTGCGCAGATCGGCCGGCAAGCGGGCAACCGCCGCCTTTGCCTCTTCCTTGCTGCCGTACACCCCGGTCACCGCGACGTACCAGGGCAGATCCTCACGCAGGGTCCGGAACATCCGGATGCCGACGCCGGGATGGCGGGCGGCGAAATCGCGCACGGCACGCTCGTTGAAGCTGGCGAACAACTGCAGGGTGTAGCGGGAGGCCTTTTCCTTGAGCAACGCCCCCTCGTCCGCCGTGAAACGTCGTACGGCCGGCGCTGCCGGCTGCGGAGCCGGCCCGCTCACGGCCGCCGGAGCCGGCGGCACGACCGGCACGGGAGCGGCCGCAGGCACTGGTGCCGGTGCCGAAACGGCAGCCGGCGCAGACGGCGGTGGCAGGGAAAGCGTCTGCTCGCCTGGACGATCCGGCACCTCCGTCGCCACCACCGGTCTCGGTACCGCAACCGAAGACAGCCGCGTACCCGGCACGTCCGCGGCAACCGCCGTCGCATGCTCTCCCGGAGAGGGCAGAGGCACGGCGATCTCACCGCCCGCCTCCGGAGCGGCAGCCGGCGTCGAGGCAGTCAGATGCGACAGCAGCCACAGGAGCAGGACCGCCGCCACGCCGGCAAAAAACAGATGCCAGAACGGCAGTCCGCCCGGGAACCATGCATTCCGGGTCGCCGCGCCGGCGGCCAGCAACTTCACCAGATTGCCGGGCAATCCCGCCGACTCCCGATGCAATCGCTCGACGGTCCGGTGTGACGGCAATTCATCTTCGTCACCGACAGCCAGCCAGGCCGCAATGAAGTCCTCGCTCTCCTCCCCGGACAGCGCGGGCAGGGTCACCGCAGCCGCGGCGTCAGCCACCAGCGCCGCGTCGCCTGCAAGCACCAGCGGCACCTGGTTGCCATGACAGAACTCGGCCACCACCCGGCGCGGTTGTTCGCCGAGCTCATGCGCATCGTCCACGATCAGCACCGGCTGCCGGCCGCTTTCGCGGATGAACTGTATGGCATCCTCCAGTGCCGGAGCCGCACCACTGCGGAAAGCATCCGGCAGCAGGGCACGCGACAATTCCGACAGGCACTGATCGGCACTCATCAGGATATCGCCGGTAATCGCCGCAATCGCCAGCACATCCGGATCGGCCTCGGCCTGGAACCGGTGTATCAGTGCCGTACGGCCGCTGCCGGACAGACCGGTCAGGGCAACAACGCCCTTGTTCGCGTGGACATGCCCGAACAGCGCATCCAGCGCCGCACGGCGGCCGCCACCCTCGTAGAAAAAATCCGGGCCCGCGCTCATGCCGGCTCCGCGGGCTGCAGGAAGGCGGTCAACGTTTCCTGCAGCAGTTCCGGACGGAATTCGTCCGTGATCACGGCCCGGCCGATGGCCTGCAGCAGCACCAGCCGGATGCGCCCGCTGATGTTCTTCTTGTCGACCTGCATGTGCTCAAGGAATTCTGCCGGCGATACGCCGGGGGGCGTGACCGGCAAACCGGCGCGTTGCAGCAGATCGCACACACGCGCCACATCACGCCTGTCCAGCCAGCCCAGACGGGCCGACAGATCCGACGCCATGACCATGCCGGCCGCCACCGCCTCGCCGTGCAGCCAGACGCCGTAACCGCAGCCGGTTTCGATGGCGTGACCGAACGTGTGGCCCAGATTGAGCGTGGCGCGCTCACCGGTCTCACGCTCGTCAGCTGCCACGACTTCCGCCTTGTTGCGACAGGAACGCTCGATGGCCTCCACCAGTACCGGCGTATCGCGGGCCATCAGCGCGGCCATGTTCCGTTCGAGCCAGACAAAGAATTCCGGATCCCGGATCAGGCCATACTTCACCACTTCGGCAACGCCGGCAGAGAACTCGCGCGACGGCAGTGTGGCCAGCGTATCGACGTCGATGATGACTGCTTTCGGCTGATGGAAAGCGCCGATCATGTTCTTGCCCCGGGGATGGTTCACCCCGGTCTTGCCGCCCACCGAGGAATCCACCTGGGCCAGCAGGGTGGTCGGCACCTGGATGAAATCCACGCCCCGCTGGTAGCAGGCTGCGGCGAATCCGGTCATGTCGCCAACCACACCACCACCCAGCGCGACCAGTGTCGTGCTGCGATTATGTTTTTTGGCCAGCAGCGCGTCGAAAACCGGCTCGAGCCCGCCCAGGGTCTTGCCGGCCTCACCATCCGGCAACACCACGGAATCCACCTGTTTGCCAGCTGCACGCAACGCCGCCTCGACACGTGCCAGATACAACGGCGCAACGCGGTCATTGCTGACCACGAATGCCTGCCGGCCGGCAACGGCATACAACGCCTGACGATCGATCAGGCCGCTGCCGACATGGATGGGGTACGCACGGTCGCCGAGACCGACGGTCAGGGTTTTCACGAACGGGAGGTTCCGCAGACGGAGCGGGTGATTATCCGGCCGCCTCCCGGCGCAGACAACCAACGATCGCGGCAACCGCCTCCCGGACATTCCCCGCGTTGGTATCGACCTCCAGGTGGGCGACTTCCCGGTACAGAGGCCCCCGCTCGCGCAGAAGGCGCTCAAAGACACCCCGGCGGTCATCCGTCCGCAGCAGAGGCCTGTTGCGGTCACGGGCCGTCCTGGCCAGCAACTGGTCTATGCCGGCAGAGAGATAGACGACGAAACCGCGCTCATGCAGCAGCGCCCGGTTGTCCGCATTCAGGACAGCGCCACCGCCGGTGGCGAGTACGATATTCGGGCGGGTCGTCAGGTCATCAATGGCCTGGGCTTCACGACGACGGAAGCCTTCCTCACCCTCGACCTGGAAGATCCACGGAATATCGGCACCGGTACGGGCCTCGATCTCGTGGTCGGAATCCACGAAGGTGTAGCCGAGCGCCTGCGCCAGCTGGCGACCCACGGTGGTTTTGCCCGCCCCCATGGGTCCAACCAGAAAAACGCTCGGCTCACCCTCCATTACGCTTGCAACCGCACTCCGGTCAATTCTTGGCGGTCAGTTCTTTCACGATCCGCGGAGTGATGAAGATCAGCAACTCGGCCTTGTTCTCGCGCCGGACATCCTTGCGGAAGAAGCGGCTCAGCACCGGCAGGTCGCCCAGGAACGGCGTCTTGATCACGGCATTGGCGCTTTCCGTCTTGAAGATGCCGCCCAGCACCAGCGTATCGCCGTCGTTCACCAGCACCACCGTCTGCAGGCGGTTGGTCGCGATCAGCGGCAGGTTGTCCGGGGTGAAGCCCGACAGCGAATCGTTGTTGACGGTCAGCGACATGATGATCTTGCCGTCCGGCGTGATCTGCGGCTTGACCTTGAGCTTCAGCTCGGCGTCCTTGAACGACGTGGTGGTCGCACCGCTGGAGGAAGCCTCCTGATAGGGAACCTGGGTACCGGAAGCGATCAGGGCCTCCTGCTGGTCGGTAGTCAGCACTTTCGGCGTGGCCACGATCTCGCCGTGACCGTCAGATGCCAGGGCCGACAGTTCAAGCTCCAGCAGGTTGCTGTCCAGATCCATCAGACCGATCGCGAGCTTGGATGCACCGGCACTGGTGACGCCCATGTCAACCGCCAGCAGACCCGGATCCTCGATCTTGCGGGTACCGGCCTGCCCCATCGTATTCGGAGCCGCCTCGCCGGACGCTGCCCACTGGTTCAGCACGTCGGAGGTGGAGCCACCAAGAGCCACGCCCTTGTCGCCATCGTAGAGTGATTGCGACACACCCCACTTGACGCCCAGCTCCTTGGCGAACTCCGTGGTTGCCAGAACGATACGTGCCTCGATCAGCACCTGGCGCACGGCGACATCCAGCCGGCCGATGATGTCGCGGATCTCTTCCAGCTTTTTGGCAGTCTCGACAATGATCAGGGTGTTGGTACGGTCATCAACCGAGATCGAACCGCGGCTGGTCAGCACGCTCTTGTCGGCCTTCAGCAGCTTGGCAATGTCGACAGCCGTGGCGTAGTTGATCTGCACGAACTCCGAACGCAGCGGAGCCAGCGCCTGTGCCTGCTGGAACGCCTCCAGCTCAAGGCGCTCACGGGCAGCGATCTCGTCAGCCGGTGCAACCAGCAGTACGTTGCCGATCTGGCGCTTGTCGAGGCCCTTGGTCTTGAGCACCAGATCAAGTGCCTGGTCCCACGGCACATTCTGCAGGCGCAGGGTGATGCGACCGCTGACCGTATCGGAGGCCACCAGGTTGAGCGAGGTGAAATCGGCAATCAGCTGGAGGACGCTGCGTACTTCGATGTCCTGGAAGTTGAGCGACAGCTTCTCACCGCTGTACAGGAAGTTGTCCTTGACGCGCTTCTGCTGATCAGCAACGGTGATCGGCTTGACGCCGATGATCATTTCCTTGTCGGCCTGGTAGGCCAGGTAGTCATATTGCCCCTTCGGCTGGATGACCATGACGACGTTTTCACCCGACGTCGACGTCGAGATGTTGGTCACCGGGGTGGCGAAGTCGGTCACGTCCAGCTTGCGGCGCAGGGTTTCCGGCAGCGTGGCGCCCAGGAATTCAACAATGATGCGGCCGCCGTCCTGGCGCACATCCACCGGGATGGCCGCGGAAGACATGCTGACAACCACCTGGCCTTCGCCGTCGCCGGTGCGGCGGAAGTCGATGCCGGCGATGCCGCGACCGGTAACCTTGGCCTTGATGCCGCTGCCCGGCGTGGACGTCACCACTGCAGCGCCCGAGGAAGACGGTGCCGCGGCGGCAGTGGCCGGCTGGGCCTGGTCACCGATGGTGATCACCAGGGTGTTGCCCTCGGTGCGGGTGTTGTAGCCCACCAACTCGTTCAGGTTGATGATGACCCGGGTGCGGTCACGGGCTTCAACAACCGTCATGCTGCGGGCGTTGCCCGTACCCAGGTTGTGATGCTTGCTTTCCAGCTTGCTCTTGGCACCGACCAGATCCAGCGCGATGCGCGCCGGCTTCTCGATGGCGTAGCCCGTCGGCTGGGGCGGCGTCGCGTTGAAGCCGAGCCGCACTTCCATCTGGTTGCCCGGAAGTGCCGCAAATTCCAGCTTCTCGACAGCAACCTCTTCCGCCCAGGAGGTGCCGGCGAACATCGCAGCCAGACCCAGCAGCAGTGCCTTTATCGTAGTTTTCATGACCCCACCCGCACCTCGATGAATTCGTTCCGGTTTCATATGCAATCCTCCGGGCATCACTCGCCTTCCAGACGGATCGTACGCGGCCGCTCAACCCAGCCGTCGTGACCGTCAGGAACGATTTCGACCACGGATACCCGGGTCTCTTCAACCGAGATGACCCGACCGAAATTCTTGCCCATGTAGTTGCCGACCTTGACCTGCTGGGTCGATCCACTGCCGTCCCGTATCAGCGCGACCAACGGGCCGTTGGCACGCGCGATGGTGCCTACCATACGCAGCGCTTCGATGTTGAACTGCTCCAGGTACTCGCGCGGACGCGTCAGGTCCGGCGCGACCGTCTTGATCTCGGTTTCCGGCAGCATGGCCTCATCCGAAGGCGGCAGGAACGGGCTACGCAATTTGTGCGCCGCATAGGTGAACGTGGGCTGTGCCTTGAATTCCGGCGGCGGCTGGATGGCGCCACGCGGGCGCTGCTTGATCTCTTCCAGCGTATTGCGCAGATCCGAAAATTCGCCGTCCGACGAGCAGCCGGAAACCAGTGCGGCCAGCAACAGGGCCACAGGAACCCTGCGGGAGAAACAAGCGAGATTGAGGCCCGTCATTTCGCGTCACCCTTTTCTGCCGGCTTCTTGGCTTTCTTGCCTTTGCCCTTGCCTTTGCCCTTGCCCTTGCCGTCCGTCTCGGCTTCCGACGCATCGCTGTAGCGATAGGTCTTCGCCGTGATGGTCATCTGCAGCAGGCGGGGGCCACGATCAGCAGCGCCCTTCCTGGCCTTGCCGCCAGCAGTCGGATTCTGGGCGACGATCTTGAAATCATGCAGCGTCACGATCCGCGGCAACGCGGCAACGCCGCTGACGAAGGCCCCGAAGCCGTGATAGTCGCCGTTGACGACGATGCTGATGGGCAGCTCGGCATAGAATTCCTTGCGCGTCTCGATCCCCAGATCGATCGACGCGAATTCCAGGCCGCTGCCCAGACCGGTATGGGTAATGTCTTCCAGCAGGCTCGGCACTTCCGTGTCTTTCGGCAGTTGCCGAAGCAGGGCGCCGAACGCCTCTTCCATGTCCGCCAGCTGTTTCTTGTAGGCATCCAGGTTCATGGCCTTGAATGCCTTTTCCTCGTAATCCTTGAGCAATTCGGCCTGGCGATTCTTGGCGGCTTCCATTTCCGAATTGCTTTTGGAAATGAACATCAGATAGGTGGCCAGAAACACGACCGCAATCGCAACCACGTAAAAGACAGCCTTGACCGCAACCGGCCAGCTGCCCGGGTTGTTCATGTTCACGCCCTTGAAAGAGGCGAGAAACTCCTGGAACTTGGCTTCGACGCTCATCCGGTGCGCTCCACTCTCACTGGGCCGCCGGCGGAGCAGCCGCCGGTGCCGTTGTCGGGGATGCCGCTGCAGCCGGAGCGCCTGCAGCCGGGGCAGTTGCCGTCAGCGGGTTCGAATCAAGATCGATGGTGAGCGAGAACTCGAACTGCTCGCCGTTGGCCGCCACCTTGTTGAGCTGGGGATTCTTGAGCCAGGGGGAAGAATCCAGGCTCCGCATCAGGTTGGAAACACGGTTATTGGACTCGGCGATGCCGGAAATCTCGAATTTGTCACCACGCTGGATGACTTCCCGGTAATAGACGCCATCCGGCAACGTGCTTACCAGCTGATCGAACACATGCACGATGACCGGCCGGTTGCCCTGCAGACTCTGGATCACGTTCATCCGCTCGATCAGGCCATCGCGACGCTTCTGGAGCTCGTCGATCTCCTTGATGTTCTCTTCCATCAGGCCGATCTGCTGTTCGATGTACACATTGCGCTTGTTCTGGTCTTCCACGGCATTCTTGGCAGTCCACTGCCAGAAGAAAGCCGCCAGTCCCGCTGCCAGGACGACCATGACGAGGACAATCACGAACTCCTGCAGTTGCTGCTTGCGGAGTTCTTCGCGCCAGGGGAGAAGGTTGATCTTGGCCATCAGTCGAAGCTCCGCAGCGCGAGACCGCAGGCGATCATCATCGCCGGCGCGTCATTGGTGATGGCAGCGGCACTGACCCGGGACGAGAGCGCCATGTTGACGAACGGGTTGGCCACCAGGGCCGGCGTGCCGATCTTGGCCTGCACCAGATCCGAAAGCCCGACGATCGAGGACGTACCACCGGCCAGCACGATATGTCCCACATCGCTGTACTGGCTGGCGGAGAAGAAGAACTGCAGGGAACGGGTGATCTGCTGGACGATGGCTTCCTTGAACGGTTCCAGAACCTCGGCCTCGTAGTCGTCGGGCAGACCGCCCTGTTTCTTCGCGAGACCGGCTTCCTCGAAAGACAGTCCGTAGCGCCGCTGGATCTCTTCCGTCAGCTGCTTGCCCCCGAACAGCTGTTCGCGGGTGTAGATGATCTTGCCGGCGCGCAGCACGTTGAGCGTGGTCATGGTGGCGCCGACGTCGACAATGGCAACCGTCTGGCTGGCCTCGTCGCCCTCGATCTGCGGTTGCAGCAGGCCATAGGCCCGCTCCATGGCATAGGCCTCGACATCGACCACCCGCGCCACCAGGCCGCCGATCTGCAGGGCGTCCTTGCGGAGGTCGACGTTCTCGGTGCGGGACGCCGCGATCAGGACTTCCACCCGCTCGGCATTGCCCGGCACCGGCCCCTGCACCTCGAAGTCCAGACTGACTTCATCCAGCGGGTAGGGGATGTACTGGTCGGCCTCGACCCGGATCTGCTGGTCCATCTCGTCTTCCGAGAGACCGGCTTCCATTTCGATGACCTTGGTAATGACGGAAGAGCCTGCCACTGCAACAGCAGCATGCTTCGTGGCCGGCCGCGCCCGGGACACCAGGCGGCCGATAGCCTCGCCGACGCCTTCGACGTCATTGATGACCTTCTCGACCACCGCATTCGGGGGCAGGGGCTCGACGCCGTAGCTTTCCACCCGATAGCGGTCACCCGATCGGCTGAGCTCAAGCAGCTTCACCGAGGTCGAACTGATGTCCAACCCCAGCAAACTGGCGGATTTCTTCGAGAGAAAGGGCAGCACAGTGATCTTCCTGGTTGTTGTTGTCGGCCCGTTTTTCCAGCCGGAATATACACTTACAGAATATTCATGTCTAACCACATTAAATAACAGTTTCCCGGGGCAGGCAACGAGCCCCTTGCAGGACTGCGAGCCTGTTCCGTCACCGGGTGATGACCTATAATGCCGCGCCTCCGCCAATTCATTGTTTTTAAAGAAAAAATGCCCAATCTCAAGGGTCTGCGCAGCTTCCTGCTGTGGGCTGTTCTGGCGGTTGCCAGCGGTGCCGTCCTGGTCGGGTCGGCCGCCTATCTGGTCCTCGCCCCCGGCCTGCCCTCCGTGGAACAGCTCCGGGACGTGTCGTTCCAGATCCCGCTGCGGGTCTACACCCGGGACGGCAAGCTGATCGGCGAATTCGGCGAGAAACGACGCACGCCGGTGGCGTTCGACGAAATTCCACCGGACCTCATCAACGCCATCATCGCCGCGGAAGACGATCGCTTCTTCCGGCACAAGGGCATCGACTACACGGGCCTGATGCGCGCCGCCTACGAACTGGTGCGCTACCGGGAGATCCGCTCCGGCGGCAGCACCATCACCATGCAGGTGGCACGCAACTTCTTTCTGGACCGCACCCAGAAATTCACCCGCAAGTTCAATGAAATCCTGCTGGCCCGCCAGATCGAACGCGAACTGAGCAAGAAGGAAATCTTCGAGCTCTATGTCAACAAGATCTATCTGGGCCATCGCTCCTACGGCGTCGCCGCGGCAGCCGAGGTCTACTACGGCAAGCCGCTCGGGGAACTCACGCTGGCGCAGATGGCCATGATCGCCGGGCTGCCCAAGGCGCCCAGCCTGTACAACCCGATCACCAACGCGCAACGCGCCATGGTGCGCCGGGACTGGATTCTCAAGCGGATGCTGCAACTGGGCACCATCGATGAAGGCCGCTACGAGCAGGCGCGTGCGGAAACGAACACCGCCACCTTCCATGGCCTGTCGTCGGAAGTCGATGCCCTGCACGTAGCCGACATGGTCCGAACCTACATGCTGGAAAAGTATGGCCAGGAATCGACCGACCAGGGCTATCGTGTATTCACCACCGTGGATTCGACCCTGCAGAAAGCGGCCGTCGATGCCGTTTTCCTGGGCCTGACTGCCTATGACCAGCGCCACGGCTGGCGCGGGCCGGAAGCACACATCGACCCGGCCACGCTGACATCGGCACCGGGCAGCAATGGCCAGCATGCGGCGTGGCCCGAGTCCCTCGCCGATATCCGCCAGGTCAGCTATCTGGAACCGGGCATCGTCATTGCCACCGGCAAGGATGCGATCACGGTGCTGCGCCGTGCCGGCGACACGGTGACCGTACCGTTTTCCGCCATGCAGTGGGCGCGCAAGCACCTGAGCGTCGATGCCATGGGACCCGCGCCGAAAAAACCGGACGATGTCGTCAAACCCGGCGATGTGGTCCGCCTGTACGCACAACGCGACGAGAAGAAAGGTTTCCGCTGGCAACTCGGCCAGATACCGGCGGCCCAGTCGGCACTGGTCTCACTGCGGCCGGATGACGGCTCGATCGCGGCACTGGTTGGCGGATTCAGCTACATGCAGAGCCGGTTCAACCGCGCGGTGCAGGGCGACCGCCAGGCTGGCTCTTCGTTCAAACCCATTGTGTACGCCGCCGCTCTTGATCACGGTTTCACGCCGGCGTCGATCATCAACGATGCGCCGATCGTGCTGGAAGATGCCGGCATGGAAAAAGCCTGGCGCCCGGAAAACGACAACGGCGAGTTCTACGGACCGATGCGTCTGCGACGCGCCCTGTACCTGTCGCGCAACCTGGTCTCGATCCGGATCATGATGCAGCTGCCGATCGAATACGTGATTGGCTATGCGGAAAACATGGGGCTGCCGCGCGAGAAGCTGCCGCGCAACTATTCCCTGGCACTGGGTACCGCCAGCCTGTCTCCGCTGGAAATGACCAGTGCCTATTCGGTGTTCGCCAGCGGCGGCTACCGCACCTCGCCGTACCTGATCGAGCGCATCGAGGACAACACGGGCAACGTGATCTGGCAGGCCGAACCGCAACGGGTCTGCCGCAGCTGCCCGGAAGGCACCGGCAAGCGGGCACCGCGCGTACTCGACGAGCGTACCGCCTACATGATGAATTCCATTCTTCAGGATGTCGTGCGCCGCGGCACCGCGACCCGCGCCCTGTCGCTGGGCCGCGATGACATCGCCGGCAAGACCGGCACCACCAACGAAACCCGCGATGCCTGGTTTGCCGGCTACAACCCGACCCTGGCAACCACGGTGTGGGTCGGGTTCGACGACCCGAAAACGCTGGGCCGCGTCGAGTACGGTGGCGTGGCCGCACTGCCGATCTGGATCGACTACATGAAGGTGGCCATGGCGGGGAAACCGTCAACCTACCTGCCGCAGCCGGCCGGCATCGTCACCATCAAGATCGACCCCACCACCGGCCAGCGGGCGCGGCCGGGCCAGCCGGACGCCATCTTCGAAATGTTCAAGGAAGAGGAGCAGCCGGCAGAACTCGCACCCGGTGCCGGCAGCACGGAAGCACCGGCCGTGCCGATGGAGCAGATCTTCTGATACGCATGCCGCAAACAGAAACGCCCGCAGTCGCGGGCGTTTTTGCTTCAGCGCTGCAGCAGCCGGACGCGGTCAGATTTCGCCCTTGAAGATGTCTTCCACCGTCCGCAGCGGGTAGTGCTTCGGATACGGCTTGCGGGCGACCCCCGAGTCCACGGCCGCCTTTGCGACGGCGGCGGACACCACGCCCAGCAGGCGCGGATCCATCGGCTTGGGAATGATGTAGTCCGGCCCGAATTCCAGCACATCCCCGCCATTGGCATCGCGTACCGACTGCGGCACCGGCTCCTTGGCCAGGGCGGCAATCGCATGCACCGCCGCGATCTTCATCTCCTCGTTGATCGTGCTGGCACGCACGTCGAGTGCACCGCGGAAGATGTAGGGGAAGCCCAGTACGTTGTTGACCTGGTTGGGGTAATCGCTGCGCCCGGTAGCAACAATGATGTCGTCACGGACCTGCCTGGCCTGCTCCGGACGGATCTCCGGGTCGGGATTGGCCAGCGCAAAAATGACCGGCTTCGGCGCCATGCGGCGCAGCAGCTCCGGACCCAGCAAGTCCGCACTGGAAACTCCGATGAAGACATCGGCGCCTTCCATGGCGTCTTCCAGCGTGCGCTTGCCGGTCTTGCGCGCGTAGGCGGCCTTGAACTCGTTGAGGTCGGTACGCTCCGTGTGTATCACACCTTTGCGGTCGAGCATGAAAATGCGGTCCTTGCTCGCACCCATGCTGACCAGCAGGTTCAGCGAGGCAACACCCGCCGCGCCGGCGCCGATGCAGACGATGTTGATTTCCGACATTTGCTTGCCGGACAGCTCCAGCGCATTGAGCAGGCCGGCCGCCAGCACGATAGCCGTACCGTGCTGGTCGTCGTGGAAAACCGGGATGTCGCACTGGGCCTTGAGTACACGCTCGATCTCGAAGCACTCCGGCGCAGCAATATCTTCCAGGTTGATCCCGCCGAAAGTCGGCGAGATGCGGGCGACGGTATCGATGAACGCCTGCGAGCTCTCGGAATTCACCTCGATGTCGAACACGTCGATACCGGCAAAGCGTTTGAACAGGATGCCTTTGCCTTCCATGACCGGCTTGGATGCCAGTGCACCCAGGTCACCGAGACCCAGGATGGCAGTGCCATCGGAGATAACAGCCACCAGGTTGCCCTTGCTGGTGTAGCGGTAGGCCAGCTCCGGATCGCGTGCGATCTCGCGCACCGGCTCGGCCACACCCGGCGAATACGCCAGCGTCAGGTCGCGACGCGTGGCCGAAGGCTTGGTGATCTCGACACTGATTTTTCCGGGCCGGGGCTTCGCGTGGTAGTCGAGCGCGGCCTGCTTCAGATCATCACTCATGGATCGGGTCCTCGTTGCCGCCGGACATGGCCGGCGACATCTCTGCTGCGTTGTTCATACGGCGCAACGCCCGTTGCGCCGATCGTCACACAAACCAGAGCCCCAAAACGAAAGAGCACCCTGTTGGGTGCTCTTTCGGTCGAATCGTCGGTCCCGCAGCGGGATCACTTCTTGAGGGAACGAACCCCGAAACGCTGCTTGAACTTGTCGATCCGACCGCCCGTATCCACCACCTTCTGGGTACCGGTGTAGAACGGATGGCACGCGGAGCACACGTCCACGTGGATGTCCTTGCAGAGCGTCGAACGGGTCTTGATCACGTTGCCGCAGGTGCAGGTTGCCGTGATCTCCGCGTATTGCGGATGCGTTTCGGGTTTCATGGGAGTTCTTCCTCGATTTCGCCGCGTCGCCGCCCGGTCGCGCTTTGCAGTTACCCCGGGGGATCAGCCGCCGGGCACCACGCGTCATTGATTCCAGCCCACCCGGTGGGGTCAGCCGAAAAGGAGGCGGGATGATAGGCAGGGACCCCTGCATTGGCAAGCCCGGAATACCCCGCATGCTAGACTCGCCGGTCGTTTTCCCCCGCCATTTCCGGTAATCCGCATCCGTGTTCCCTGCCGCCCACGTGGTCGTCCGCGTCGCCGTGCCGTCGCCGCTGCGCCGCCTGTTCGACTATCTGCTGCCGGCTGGCCTGGCCGGCGGCGAGCTGCCCGGCTGCCGGGTGCGGGTGCCCTTCGGCGCCCGGGAAGTGACCGGTGTCATTCTGGAAGTCGTGGACCGCGCCGACGTACCTCCGGAGAAGCTCAAGCCGGTGCGGGCACGCCTGGATCCGGAGCCGGTCCTGCCTGCCGATCTGCTGGCCCTGTGTCGCCGGGCCAGTGACTACTACCACCACGCACCGGGGGATGTGCTGGCCACGGCCCTGCCGGTGCTGCTGCGCCAGGGCGAACCGGCCGGGCGACGGCGGCTGCCGGTCTGGCGGATCACGCCCGGCGGCCTGGCCGCACCGTCCTCAGCCACCGCCCGGTCGGCAAAGCAGGCGGCAGCCCTGGCCGCGCTGCGCGAACATCCGGACGGCATCCCGCGCCCCCTGCTGGAAGGGCTCGGCATCGAACGCGCCGCACTGACCGCACTGCAGAAAAAAGGCTTCGCCGTCGAGGAGTCGATCGACATCGCACCGGCCACCCCGGATACCGCAGCACTGCCGCTGCTGGCGGAAGTGCCATTGCCCGCCAACGATGCACAGGCTGCCGCCATCACCGCGGTCGATGCCGCCGCCGGACGTTTCCGCACCTTCCTGGTGGAAGGCGTCACCGGCAGCGGCAAGACCGAGGTCTACCTGCAACTCGCCGCGGCGGCCATCGCGCGCAGGCAACAGGTGCTGATACTGGTGCCGGAAATCGGGCTCACGCCGCAGACGGTCGAACGTTTCCGGCGCCGCTTCAACCGGCCGGTAGCTGTCATGCACTCCGGGCTGAATGACCGCGAGCGACTCGACGCCTGGCTGGATGCCGCCGAAGGGCGCGCCGCCATCGTGCTCGGCACGCGCTCGGCCGTGTTCGCGCCGCTGAAGGCGCCGGGGCTGATCATCGTCGACGAGGAGCACGACGCTTCCTACAAACAGCAGGACAGCTTCCGCTACCATGCGCGCGATCTCGCCGTGCTGCGCGGCCAGCTGGCCGGTGTCCCGGTACTGCTGGGCAGCGCCACGCCTTCGCTGGAAAGCATCCACAACGCGCAGACCGGCAAATTCACGCTGCTGCGCCTGCCGGCACGCGCCGGCACCGCTGTCACGCCACGCATGCAGGTGGTCGACATCCGCAAGCGCCGGCTGACGGAAGGCCTGAGCGATCTGCTGCTGGACGACATGAAAGCCACGCTGGCGCGCGGCGAGCAGGTGTTGCTGTTTCTCAATCGCCGCGGCTTCGCGCCGGTGCTGGTCTGCCATGACTGCGGCTGGACCGCCGACTGTCGCCGCTGCGATGCCCGCTACACCCTGCATCTCGATCCACGCCATCTGCACTGCCATCACTGTGGCAGCGAGGCATCGATTCCGCGCACCTGCCCGAAGTGCGGCGGCACCGATCTGGTCGCCGTCGGGCTCGGCACAGAGCGCATCGAACAGGCACTGGCGACCCTGCTGCCGAAAGGCACGCCCGTGCTGCGCATCGACAGCGACAGCACGCGACGCCGCCACGCCCTGGGCAATCTGTTCGCGCGCGTGCAGGCCGGTGAACCGCTGGTGCTGGTAGGGACGCAGATGCTGGCCAAGGGCCATCACTTCCCGCATGTCACCCTGGTCGGTGTGCTGGATGCCGACAGCGGCCTGTTGAGTGCGGATTTCCGTGCCGGCGAACGCCTGGCACAGGTGCTGGTGCAGGTAGCCGGCCGGGCCGGGCGTGCACAGCATCCCGGGCGCGTGCTGATCCAGACCCGGCAACCGGATCACCCGCTGCTGGTGCGCCTGCTGGCCTCCGGCTACGACGCCTGGGCACGCGAAACCCTGCTGGAGCGCGCCGAAGCCGGGTTGCCGCCGGCCGGCATGCTGGCCCTGCTGCGCGCAGAGGCCGGACGGGAAACCACGGCACTGGACTGGCTGGAAAACGTGAAAAGCGGGGCTGCCCGCCTGCTGGCCAACCCCGACAACGGGGATGTCCTGCTGATGGGCCCGGCACCGGCACCCATGGCGCGCCGCGGCGGCCGTTACCGGGCCCAGCTGCTGGTGCAGTCGAACAGCCGGAGCGGCCTGCACCGCTTCCTGGCCCGTCTGGTGCCCGCCGTGGAAGCCGATCCGGAATCGCGCCGGGTACGCTGGTCGCTGGATGTCGATCCGCAGGATCTGTACTGAACGCACGCGGCCCGGGCTTCCCCCCTGAAGGCGCCGCGCCGCTGCAGTAGAATCGCGGCTCCCGCCACGACCGGCACCCTGCACCACCGGCCGCCCGTCTCCCGCCAGGCACACCAGCTTCCGTTGATGAAAAACGAACTCGCACAACTGCTCGCCGCCGCCCTTGCACGCCTGACCGCCGAAGGCCTGTTGCCGCCCGGCACGCAGCCGGACATCCGGCTGGATGCCACCCGGGACAAGACCCACGGCGATTTCGCCAGCAACCTCGCCATGATGCTGGCCAAGCCGGCCGGCAAGGCGCCGCGCGCCATCGCCGAAGCGCTGATCAAGGCACTGCCCGACAACGCCATCGTCGCGAAGGTGGAAATCGCCGGCCCCGGCTTCATCAATTTCTTTTTGGCACAGGACAGCCAGTTCGCGGCCGTGCGGCGCATCCTCGACAACTTCGAGGGCTTCGCCCGGCCCGACGTCGGCAAGGGCGAAAAAGTGTTGCTCGAGTACGTGTCCGCCAACCCGACCGGCCCGATGCACGTCGGTCACGGCCGCGGCGCGGCATTCGGTTCCGCGCTGGCCAACGTGCTGGCCGCCACCGGTCACGTGGTGCATCGCGAGTACTACATCAATGATTACGGTCGTCAGACCGATGTACTGGCAGTGAGCCTGTGGCTGCGCTACCTGGAACAGTTCGGCGCACCGGTGCGCATTCCCTCACGTGCCTACCCCGGCGCCTATGTCAGCGAATGTGCGCATCGCCTGGCCAGCGAGTTCGGTGAACGGTTCCGCAGGCACTATGCCGATGTGCTGACGGGCCTCCCCCCCGATTCCGACCAGGACGGCGACGAAGCGAAGAAGATCAAGGAAGATCACCTCGATGCGCTGATCGAACGAACGAAAGGCATGCTGGGCGACGACTATCGCGTGCTGCAGCAGTTCGGCCTGGACGAGCAGCTGCGCGCCATCCGCACCACACTGGCCGCACTCAACGTCGAATTCGACGTGTTCTTCTCCGAACGCCTGCTGGTGGAAAGCGGCGCCGTGGACAAGGCCATGCAGCGGTTGCGCGAGGCCGGCCACGCCTACGAGAAGGACGGAGCACTGTGGCTGCGCACCACGGCCCATGGCGACGAGAAAGACCGTGTGCTCATGCGCGACGACGGCTCCTTTACCTATTTCGCATCGGACGTGGCCTACCACCTCGACAAGCTGGAGCGCGGTTTCGACAGCCTGGTCGATGTCTGGGGAGCGGACCACCATGGCTACATCGCCCGTGTGCGCAGCGCCATTGAATACCTGTCAGGCAAGGGCGACCGCTTCCATGTGGCGCTGATCCAGTTCGTGACGCTGGCCTCCGGCCGCATGGGCAAACGCAGCGGCAACTTCGTCACCCTGCAGGATCTGGTCGAGGAAGCCGGCGCCGACGCCACCCGCTTCTTCTACCTGACGCGCTCGTCGGACCAGCACCTGGAATTCGACATCGACCTCGCGCGCTCACAGAGCAATGAAAATCCGGTGTACTACCTGCAGTACGCACACGCCCGCGTGCGCAGCATGTTCCGCACGCTCGGCGAGCGTGGCTGGCAGTACGACGCACAGGCCGGGATCGCGGCACTGGCCAGCCTGCCCGAGCCGGCCGCGGCCGACCTCGCCCGCCGGCTCGGCCAATGGCCGGAGGCGCTGGCCAGTGCGGCGCGCAACCGCACACCGCACACGCTCACGCACTGGCTGCGCGAGCTGGCGCACGAATTCCACAGTTACTACAACGCCCACAAGGTGCTGGTCGACGATGCCGGCGAACGGAACGCCCGTCTGGCACTGAGTGAAGCCGTGCGCTGCGTCATCGCCGATGGCCTGACCCTGCTGGGCGTGAGCGCACCGGACAGCATGTGAAGCGGACAGGAAGCTGACGACATGGCACGCAACAACGGCAAATCACGCGGCGCACAACCGCGGCAATCCGGCAGCGGCGGCGGCAAGCGCTGGCCGATCTTCGTCGCCGGCCTCTTCACCGGCCTGGTGCTGGCCGGCGGTGTCTATCTGCTGCAGATCCTGCCCACCGCCATGGAGCTGCGTGAACGCGCGCTGGCCCAGGAAAAGGAACTCGCCAGCCAGGCGGCCGGCAAGCCGGTCGCCGCCGCGGGCAAGGAGGCCCGGCCGGACAGCGAGAAACCGATCAAGTTCGATTTCTACACGTTGCTGCCGCAACAGGAAGTGGTGGCGCCGGTGAACGGTAACAAGACCACCGTGGCCACGCCGCCGCCGATCCCGCCCGGTGCCACCGGCAAACCGCCCGCGGCGACGGCTTCCACATCGTCCGGCGGTGGCCGGTTCCTGCTGCAGGCCGGCTCGTTCCGCACCCGCGCCGAAGCCGATCGCCGGCGCGCGGAACTGGTGCTCGGCGGCCACGCGGTCAGCGTGCAGGATGTAAAACTGGGCAATGGCGAAACCTGGTTCCGGGTCATGGTCGGCCCGTTCGCCGACGAGCCCGCCATGCAGTCCGCACGCCAGCAACTGGCCGGCCTGAAAGTGGAAACACTGCCGATCCGGCTCAAGTAGGAGCGCCTCCGGGCGCGACTGGCCACATCGCATTCCACCCGCCGCCGCCCGGTTGAAAAGCCGTGCGGCGGACCCCACATACCCGGCTCCCTTCCGGAGGCATGCATGGAACAGATGCACGGCACCACCATTCTTTCCGTTCGCCGCGGCAGCCATGTCGTGATCGGCGGCGACGGCCAGGTCACGCTCGGCAACACCGTGATGAAAGGCAATGCCCGCAAGGTGCGCCGGCTCTACAACGGCAAGGTGCTGGCCGGGTTCGCCGGCGGCACCGCCGACGCCTTCACCCTGTTTGAACGCTTCGAGGCAAAGCTCGAGAAGCACCAGGGCAATCTCACCCGTGCCGCCGTCGAACTGGCCAAGGACTGGCGCACCGACCGCATGCTGCGCCGGCTGGAGGCCTTGCTGTCAGTGGCTGACAACACCGCCTCGCTGATCATCACCGGCAACGGCGACGTGATCGAACCGGAACACGACGTGATCGCCATCGGCTCGGGCGGCCCGTTCGCGCAGGCCGCCGCACTGGCGCTGATCCAGAACACACAGCTGGATGCCCGCACCATTGTCGAACGCGCACTGGAAATAGCCGGCGATATCTGCATCTACACCAACCGCAACTTCACCATCGAAGAGCTCGGGAACGCCTGACCATGACCAGCATGACCCCGCGCGAAATCGTGCACGAGCTCGACCGCCATATCGTCGGCCAGCAAGCCGCCAAACGCGCGGTCGCCGTGGCTTTGCGCAACCGCTGGCGCCGCATGCAGCTGCCGGAAGAGCTGCGTCACGAAGTAGTGCCGAAGAACATCCTGATGATCGGGCCGACCGGTGTCGGCAAGACCGAGATCGCGCGACGGCTGGCCAAGCTGGCCAATGCCCCGTTCATCAAGGTTGAGGCCACCAAGTTCACCGAGGTCGGCTACGTCGGACGCGATGTGGAGACCATCGTGCGCGATCTGGTGGAGGTAGCCATCAAGATGCAGCGCGAGCAGCGCATGACGGAGTCACGCTTGAAGGCCGAGGAGGCCGCCGAGGAGCGCCTGCTGGACGCCTTGCTGCGTCCGGCCCGCGACGATTTCGCCGGCCAGCAGCAGCAACCGGCCGATTCCGCCACCCGCAACCTGTTCCGGCGCAAGCTGCGCGCCGGCGAGATGGACGATCGCGAGATCGAGATCGAGATCGCGCAGGCCCAGGTTGGCGTGAACATCATGGCGCCACCCGGCCTGGAAGACATGACCAGCCAGCTGCAGAACATGTTTTCGGCGCTCGGCCGTGACCGGAAGAAAACCCAGCGACTGAAAGTGAAGGAAGCCCTGCGCCTGCTGCGTGACGAAGAAGCCGCGAAGCTGGTGAACGACGACGACCTGAAAGCAGACGCAGTCCGCGCCGCCGAGCAGACCGGCATCGTCTTCATCGACGAAATCGACAAGGTCTGCCGGCGCGGCGAGATGTCCGGCGCCGACGTGTCGCGCGAGGGCGTGCAACGCGACCTGCTGCCGCTGATCGAGGGCAGCTCGGTCAACACCAAATACGGCACGGTGAAAACAGACCACGTGCTGTTCATCTGCTCCGGCGCTTTCCATCTGGCAAAACCGTCCGACCTGATTCCGGAGCTGCAGGGCCGCCTGCCGATCCGCGTCGAGCTGGATGCACTGAGCGCTGACGATTTCGTCCGCATCCTCACAGAACCCAACGCTTCGCTGACCCTCCAGTACCGCGAACTGCTGGCCACGGAAGGGCTGAAAGTGGAATTCTCGGACGACGGTATCCGCCGGCTGGCCGCCGTGGCCCACACCGTCAACGAGCGTACGGAAAACATCGGCGCGCGACGCCTGCACACCGTACTGGAGAAATTGCTGGAGGAGATTTCCTTCGACGCCGGCGATGTCGCCCTGCGCCAGGACGGCAAACCGCTCGTGATCGATGCGGCACACGTGGACCGCGTACTGGGCGAAGTGGCGAAGGACGAAGACCTGTCGCGCTACATTCTGTAGAAGCCCGCCTGCGGGTGGCTGCGCACTGCAGCGCACCCTCCGGGAGGCCCCCCTACGGATTCGCCAGCAATTGCTCCACGCGCGCGATGCGTGCGGCATCGGGTTGTTGCAGCGTGACATGACCGATCTTGCGGCCGGCACGCTCGGCCTTGCCGTAGTCATGCACGGCCAGACCGGGAATGGCCAGCAAGGCCGCGCGATCCGGCCATGCGCCGAGCACGTTCCAGGTGATCACCGGCACGCGCAGCGCGGTATCGCCCAGCGGCAGGCCCGACACGGCGCGCACGTGGTTCTCGAACTGGCTGGTGAGCGCCCCTTCGATGGTCCAGTGCCCGCTGTTGTGCACGCGCGGTGCGAATTCGTTGATCAGGATGCCGGCGCCGGTGCGGAAGAACTCCACCGCCAGCACGCCGCGATAATCCAGCGACTGCATCAGCGTGTGCAGGCAACGCCGGGCCTCGGCAATTTCCGCCGCCGGCAGCATACCGGCCACATCCGGTTCGGTGCGCACCAGAATGCCGTCACGGTGCACGTTGATCGACGGTGTCCAGAAGCGCACCTCGCCATCGGCAGCGCGCACAGCCACCTGGGAGAACTCGCCGCGGAAATCGATTTCCGCTTCCACCGTCCAGGGTGCCGCCTCGGCGGGAACCGCAGCGATATCCGCCGGCGACGCCACCTTCCACTGACCGCGGCCGTCATAGCCGCCGCTGGCCGCCTTCACGCGGCAGGGAAACGCCACCGCGCTGCAGGCAGCCGCCAGTTCCGCGTGCGTTGCCGCCTGTGCCCAGCGCGGCTGCGGCAGATCCAGTGCCGCCAGGTGCTCGCGCTCGCGGCGCCGGTCGCGCTTCAGATCCAGCGCCCGTGGTGTCGGCCACAACGGCACATGCTGCATGACGTCGGCGAAGATCGCCGGATCGATGGTTTCGATTTCGGTGGTGGCCGCATCCAGTCCCCGGGCAAAACGGGCCAGCTGCTGCGGGTCCTGCTGGGCAAAACGGTCGGAAAAATCCAGCAGCGCGGCATCGTCCTTCGGTACCAGGAAACGGCAGCGGACGCCGAGCGGGATTGCGGAAAGCGCGAGCATGCGGCCAAGCTGGCCGCCACCGATGATGCCAAGGGTTTTCATTGCAGCGCGTTCAGGATTTTTCCGGCAGACGGGGGTCGTCGCTGGCCAGCACCTTGTCGGTCTGGCGCTGGCGCCAGTCATGGATCTTTTTCAGCAGTGCCGCGTCGCCGGCAGCCAGCGCCTGCGCAGCGAACAGTGCCGCATTGATGGCGCCGCTCTTGCCGATGGCGAAAGTGGCTACCGGCACGCCACCCGGCATCTGCACGATGGAGAGCAGCGAATCGAGGCCGTTCAGGTTGGTGGACGGCACCGGCACGCCCAGCACCGGCACCGGGGTTTTCGCGGCGATCATGCCCGGCAGGTGCGCAGCACCACCGGCGCCGGCAATCACGAAGCGCAGGCCGCGCGCTTCCGCCTGCGCACCGAATTCGAACAGGCGGTCCGGCGTGCGGTGCGCGGAAACCACCTTCGCCTCATGCGGCACACCGAGTGTCTCCAGCGTTTCCACGGCATGCCGCATGGTTTCCCAGTCACTGCGGGAACCCATCACCACGGCAACCAGCGGTGCGGACGACTTGTTCTGACTCATCGGACCTGATCTCCGGATCGACCGGCCGCAGGCCCGGCGGGCATGGCGGCAGACGGGGCAGTTTACCCGGCGCTACCGGCCGGTGCGAGGCGACGCGGCAACTCCGCGAGGCGGCAACGCCCGGGCCAGCACCAGCAGGCCGGTGACCGCCGATGCCAGCGTGCCCAGCAGGATGCCCAGCCGGGCCTGGTCGATGAAGACACTGTCCGGCGGCCAGGCCAGCGTGGCGATGAACAGGCTCATGGTGAAGCCGATCCCGCACAGCAGCGAAACGCCGTACAGCTGCGCCAGGCTGGTACCGGTGGGCAGGCGCGCCATGCCGGTGCGGATCACCAGCAGGGCCACCACGAAAACGCCGATCTGCTTGCCGAGAAACAGGCCCAGCGCCACGCCGGCCGTCACCGGTTGCAGCAGGGTATCCACCGTCACGCCGGCCAGCGGCACACCGGCATTGGCGAACGCGAACACCGGCACGATGAAGAGTGCCACCCAGGGCTGCAGCTCATGCTCCAGCGCGCGCGCCGGCGAGCTGCCGTTGCCGGCACGCAGTGGCATGCACAACGCCAGCAGCACGCCGGCCAGCGTCGCATGCACGCCGGACTTGAGCACGAAGCTCCACATGAAAAAGCCGACCAGCAGATAGGCCGACATGCGCACCACGCCCAGCCGGTTCATCAGCACCAGCAGCGCCAGCGCCGCACCGGCCAGCAGGAACGACAGCGCCGACAGCTGGCTGGTATAGAAAACGGCGATCACCACAATGGCGCCGAGGTCGTCGAAGATCGCCACCGACAGCAGGAATACCTTGAGCGCCACCGGCACCCGCGCACCGAACAGGCTGAGCACGCCCAGCGCGAAGGCGATGTCGGTCGCCGAGGGAATCGCCCAGCCGTGCACGGCATCGCCGGCGTCGAGGGTCAGCCAGGCGAAGAGGCCGGCCGGCACCGCCATGCCGCCGAGCGCAGCCAGGGCCGGCAGCAGCAACTGGCCGGGCCTCGCCAGCTCGCCTTCCAGGAATTCACGCTTGATCTCCAGCCCGACCATGAAGAAAAACACGGCCATCAGGCCATCGTTGATCCACAGCAACAGCGGCTTCTCGATGGCCAGCGGCCCGAGGCGGATCGTGCCCCGGACGTCGAGCAGGGCCTGGTAGTGCGCCTGCAGCGGGCTGTTGGCGACCGCCAGTGCCGCCAGTGCGGCCAGTGCCAGCAGGATGCCGGCCAGGGTCTCGGGATGGATACGGGATGTGCCCGCGGGGGAAGGCCGGCTTGTCATGCCGGCCAGTCTAGCCGGTAAGGGCGCTGATAGAATCGCGGCCCGTCTCTCCCACAGCCGCGCACGGCCGCCGTGCCGCCGCGGCCGGATCGCCCCGGATTCGCCATGTCGGCCGCCGAAGACCTGCGCCACCAGCTGGACCGCTACCGCAGACTGCGCCAGCACTCCGATGCCGCATTCCGCGCGCGGCTGTATGCCCTGCAGGAATTCCAGGCCCGCCGGCTTCGGCACACCCACGCCGGGCTGGTGGACGATCCCGCCACCCGCGACGCCGCCATGCTGTTCCTGACCGACATCTACGGCGGCATCGACCTGCTGCCGATGGCGGAAGAAATCGAACGCGCACTGCCGCTGGCCACGCGCCTGCTGCCGGACAACGTGCTGGCCACCTCGGCCACCGCGGCCGGCATCATGACGCTCACCCAGGAACTGGACGAACAGCTGGCCACCCTGCTGTTCGAGCAGCGCCGCATCGAAACCCTCACCGCTGCCGCCTACACCGATGCGTTCCGGGCCATGGGCCGCTTTGACGACCGTGCACGCCAGCTGCAGCTGGCCACCGAACTCGGCCACGGCCTGGATCGCTACGTGCGCAGCCGGCTGGTGTATGCCACTTTCCGCATGGCCCGCCGGCCGGCACACAGGTACGGGCTCGGCACGCTGTACGATTTCCTCGAACGCGGTTTTGCTGCCATGCGGCCGCTGGGCAGCACGCAGACCCTGTTCGCACGCATGACCGGCGCCGAGCAGGACATCCTCGGACGCATCGCCGGCGGCGATCCCGATCCCTTCCTTCTCCAGGGGCAGGCACTGTGAACGACCCGAAGGACTCCACAACGCCACCGGATTCCGCACAGGAAACCACCCACTTCGGTTTCCGCACTGTGCCGCGCGAAGAGAAACAGCAGCGCGTGGCCGGTGTGTTCCATTCGGTCGCGCAGAAGTACGACCTGATGAACGACCTGATGTCGATGGGCGTACACCGGCTGTGGAAGCGTTTCACGCTGGAAGTGAGCGGCCTGCGGCCGGGCCACCGGGTGCTGGATCTCGCCGCCGGCACCGGCGATCTGTCGATGCTGTTCGCCGACCGCGTCGGCCCGACCGGCACCGTGGTGATGTCCGACATCAACGAATCCATGCTGGGTGTCGGCCGCGATCGCCTCACCGACCGCGGCTATGCCGGCAATGTGGAATTCGTGCAGGCCAATGCCGAGAAACTGCCGTTCGCCGACAACAGCTTCGACCTGGTGACCATCGGCTTCGGCCTGCGCAACGTCACTGACAAGGACGCCGCGCTGGCGGAGATGGCCCGCGTGGCGAAACCGGGCGGGCGCGTGATGGTGCTGGAATTCTCGAAACCGGTGATCGAACCGCTGTCGCGCCTGTACGACATCTATTCCTTCAGCGTGCTGCCGCGACTGGGGCAGATGGTGACCGGTGACGCCGACAGCTACCGTTACCTGGCGGAATCGATCCGCATGCACCCGGACCAGCAGACACTGAAGGCCATGATGGAAAAAGCCGGCCTGGTGCGCTGCGAGTACTTCAACATGACCGGCGGCATTGTCGCCCTGCATCGCGGGTTCAAACCATGAACGACACACCGCGCCGCGGATCGTTGCGGGACGCCGCCGGTGCCGGCGGCGTGATGGCGCCGGTCTATGCGCTGATCGAACGTGCCATCAACGATGCGCTGCGCTATGACCCGGCCACCCGCCAGCGGCTGGCCGCCCACAAGGGCCGGGTGCTGGCCATCGAATGCCGGCAACCGCCGCTCAATGCCTATTTCCTGCTCACCGCCGACGGCGTGGAAATCTACGATTCCTGCGAAACCGAAGTCGATGCCACCCTCCGCGCCGGTGCCATCGGCCTGCTGCGCCAGCTGGCCAGCGAACGGCCGGACATCGCACCGGCCGGCGGCGACATTGAAGTAGCCGGTGATACCCGGTTCGTGCAGGAACTGGTCGCCATTGCCCGGGACATCGACATCGACTGGGAAGAACCGCTGGCCCGCATCCTGGGCGACGTGGCCGCCCGCCAGGTGGGCGAACTGTTGCGCGGTGCTGCCGGCTTCGTGCGCCGCGCCGCGGTCAGCCTGCGCCAGAACAGCGAAGACTACCTGCGCTACGAGCTGGGCGTGTTCCCGTCGAAACATGCCGTGCGCGAATTCCTGCGCGATGTCGACGAACTGAGGCTGGATACCGACCGTGCCGCAGCCCGCATCGCGGCGCTGCGCGCGCGTGTGGCGGCCCGCGAAACCGGCGGGGAGCGCAAGGCGTGACGGCAGTGCGCGAACTGCGGCGCATCCTCACCGTACTGGATACGGTGGCACGCTACCGGCTGCTGGCCCTGCTGCCGGGGCATCCGCTGCTGCTGCCGGTGCGCCTGCTGCTGTGGCTGTTCCCCGGCCGCTGGCTGCCGGCGCCGGCCGTGCCGGAACCGGCGCGGCTGCGCCATGCGCTGCAGGAACTCGGGCCGATCTTCGTCAAGCTCGGCCAGTTGCTGGCCACGCGACGGGACCTGTTCGACGACGCCGTCTGCGACGAACTGGCAAAGCTGCAGGACCAGGTAGCGCCGTTCCCCGATGCGGAAGCGCACCGCCTGATCGCGCAGCACCTGGGCGTTGCACCGCACACCGTCTTTGCCCATATCGACGAACGCGCACTGGCGAGCGCATCGCTGGCGCAAGTCTACGGCGCACGCCTGCTGGACGGCGCCGACGTGGTGATCAAGCTGCTGCGGCCCGGCATCCGGACCGTCATCGAAGCGGACCTGGCCGTGATGCGACGCATGGCGCACCTGCTGGAAAATGTCTGGCCGGATGCCCGGCTGTTCCGGCCATCCCGTGTCGTCGAGCAGTACGCGGACACCATCCATGCCGAGATCGACCTGCGGCTGGAAGCACAGAACAGCGAACGCATGCGCAAATGCTTCCGGGACTCGCCGCTGCTGTACGTGCCGCCCATGCACATGGCACTGGTGCGTGAGGAAATGCTGGTGCAGGAGCGCATGTACGGTGTGCCGGTGACCGATGTCGCCACACTGGAATCGCTGGGCATCGAGCGGCGGCAGCTGGCCGAGCGCGGCGTGGAAATCTTCTTCACCCAGGTATTCCGCGACAACTTTTTCCATGCCGACATGCACCCGGGCAACATCTTCGTGTCCCGTGCTCATCCGGAAGCGCCACAGTACCTGGCCATCGACTGCGCCATCGCCGGCAGCCTGACCCGGGCCGACCAGCTGCTGCTGGCACGCCTGACGCTGGCCCTGATCCAGCGCGACTGGCAACGTCTGGTCAGGCTGGTGGATGAAGCCGGCTGGCTGCCGGCCGGCACCGACACCACCGCCTTCGCGCGCGATGTCGAAACCATCGCCACACCGGTCATGGACCGTCCGATCGCGGAAGTCGCCTTCGCGCCCACCGTACTGAAACTGTTCGCACTGGCAAGGCAATACCACATCGAGGCGCCGGTGCAGTTCATGCTGCTGATCAAGACGCTGGCGCATGTCGAAGGGCTGGGCCGGCGACTGTACCCGCAACTGGATATCTGGCGTCTCGGCCGGCCGCTGCTGGAAGAATGGCTTTACGCACAGTTCTCGCCGCAGGCGATCGCACGTGACCTGCTGAAAACCGCACCGGACCTGCTGGCCGCCCTGCCCGATCTGCCGCGGCATCTGGACGAGGCCCTGCGCATCCTGCGCGAAACACCGCGACGCGAAGCCGCACGCGCTGCGGCCGAAGCCGGCCGGCGGCAGCAACTGCAGCGGACCATCGTGCTGGCCGGCGCCGGCAGCGCACTGTTGCTCTCGGGTCTGCTCATCCTCGGCATTGCCGGCAACACCGGCGGTGCATGGCTGGCCGGCAGCGGCGGCCTGATGCTGGCGCTGGCATGGCGTGCGCCCGGCCGCGCCTGAGCGACCGCACCGCCTTTCAACGTTGCGCCATTCACCGTTCCGCCATGGAACATTCACGACACGCAGCCCGAAGTTCATCGCCCTGCAAGCAATCTGTCATCCATCCTGCCCAGCATGGCCGTGCCCCAGCCACCAACCGGATGCACAGCCATGGCAGTCAACCCTCATGCGGACGTCGTCGGGCATGACGATGACATCGTTACCAACGAATCGAACAACACCCACATCGGCGAACTGATCGACGCGCGCCTGTCTCGCCGCCAGGTGCTGGGCGGCGGTCTCGGCGCCGGCGCCGCCATGGTGCTGGGCGGCTTTTCACTGGCCGGCTGCGACGACGACAGCGACGGCCGTCGTGCCATGCCCGCCCCCGAACTGGGCTTCACCGCCATCGACAAGCACACCGACGACGTCCTGGCCGTGCCCGAAGGGTATTCGTACAGCGTGCTGTACGCGCTGGGCGATCCGGTCGACAACGTCACGCCGGCCTGGGCCGGCGACGGCTCGGAAACCGGTGTCTCCTATGCGCAACGCGCCGGTGACCACCACGACGCCATCGCATTCTTCGGTCTGTCCGGCAGCGACAACTGGGCGACGAACAACAGCGAGCGCGGCCTGCTGGTGATGAACCACGAAAACATCACGGCGCTGTACCTGCATGTGGCCGGCTATGACCCGAACACCGAGCCGCGCCCGCTCAACGACGTGCTCAAGGAAATCAACGCCCACGGCGTATCCGTCATCGAGATCGCACAGGGCGACGAGGGCTTCGAGGTCAACCGCAGCTCGACCTTCAATCGCCGCATCACCGCCCAGACGCCGATGGCAATGAGCGGCCCGGTCGCCGGCTCGGACTACGTGGTGACGAAATACGACACGAACGGGATCAATTGCCGCGGCACGGTCAACAACTGCGCCAACGGTGTCACGCCGTGGGGCACTTACCTGACCTGTGAGGAAAACTGGTCCGGCTATTTCAAGCGCAACAACGATACCGCCAACCGCACCACGGCCGACAACGCGTTGCTGAGCCGCTATGGCATCGGTACCTCCGCCAATGGCCGCCGCTGGCATTCTGTCGACGAAGGCGCCGCGGGTGTCACCGACCAGCTCTACAGCCGCTGGAACATCACCGCCGGCGCCGCACCCGCAACCGCCACGGATGACTACCGCAACGAAGCCAACACCATGGGCTGGGTCGTGGAGATCGACCCGTTCCAGCCGGCATCGACACCGAAAAAGCGCACGCTGCTCGGCAGACTGGGCCACGAAGGCGCATGGTTCGCCCCGGCCGTTGCCGGCAAGCCGCTGGTCGTCTACCTGGGTGACGATGCGCGCCATGAGTACATCTACAAGTTCGTATCGGCGCAGAACTGGAACCCGGCCGACATCAACGACGGTCTTGCCGCCGGCGACAAGTACCTGGACAGCGGCAAGCTGTACGTTGCCCGCTTCAACGCCAACGGCACCGGCAACTGGATCGAGCTGACCTGCGGCGTGAACGGCCTCGACGAGGACAACACACTGTTCCCGTTCGATTCGCAGGCCGCCGTGCTCGTGGCCACGCGACTGGCGGCGGATTTCGTCGGCGCCACGAAAATGGACCGGCCGGAATGGGGCGCGGTGAACCCGCGCAACGGCGAGGTCTACATGACGCTGACCAACAACACATCGCGCACGGCAACCAACGCCGCCAACCCGCGCATCTACGACGCCGACACCGGCAGCTCCACCACCAGCCTGAACGGCAACGTCAACGGCCACATCATCCGCTGGCGCGAAGACGGCCAGGACCAGGCGGCCACGACCTTCGTCTGGGACATCTACGTGTTCGCCTCGCGCGAGGCCTACCCGGCCTATGTGAACCTGTCGTTCCTGGACGACAGCAACGACATGTCGAGCCCGGACGGCCTGTGGTTCGACCCGCGCGGCGTGCTGTGGATACAGACCGACGACGGTGCCTATACGCAGGGCGTTACCGGCGACAGCGCCGCCACCAACTGCATGATGCTGGCCGCGGTCCCGGGCAAGGTCGGCGACGGCGCCTACTATGAAGTCCCGACCGCCACCGGCACCCAGCCGACGTACATCGGCAAGGCCCCGGGCAGCGACCTGCGCCGCTTCCTGGTCGGCCCGGTCGACTGCGAGATCACCGGCGTGTGCATGACACCGGACAACCGCACCATGTTCGTGAACATCCAGCACCCGGGCGAAGGCGGCACCCTGCCGCCGACGCTCAGCAACTGGCCGGACGGCGGCAGTGCCCGCCCGCGTTCGGCCACGGTGGTGATCACCCGCGACGACGGCGGGGAAATCGGCACCTGAAGCCCGGCGGTACCTGCAGGGGCCGGCTTGCCGGCTCCTGTCTTTTCCGGGTCATGGCCTTTCCGGACAGCACCGGGGTTCCGGCGGCCGCGGGGCCGTTGCGGTATCCTTGACGCCCTGTCCCGGCCTCCCTGCCACTCCCATGACCGACATCCTCGATGCCCTGTTCGACACGCTGGAACGGCGCAAGCACGCCGACCCGGAGCAGTCGTACGTTGCGCAGCTGCACAGGCGCGGCATCAACCAGATCCTGAAAAAGGTCGGCGAGGAATGTACGGAAACCGTGGTGGCCGCCAAGGATGCCGCCGTGACCGGCAACACGCGCGATCTCGTCAACGAGACCGCCGATCTCTGGTTCCACACCCTGGTGCTGCTTTCCCACGTGGGCGCCAGCCACCGCGACGTGCTGGCCGAGCTGGAACGCCGCTTCGATCTCTCCGGCCTTGCCGAAAAGGCGAGCCGCCGGCCCTAACGCAAAACGGACACATGTCCGCAGGAGTACCGTCATGATCAGTACCGGCCAGATTATCGTCATCCTCGTCGTCGTCCTGCTGCTGTTCGGAACCAAGCGCCTGCGCAACGTCGGTTCCGATCTCGGCGCGGCCATCAAGGGCTTCAAGAAATCCATGAGTGACGGCGAGCAGGAAGCACAGCAGTCACAGCAGCAGAACCAGAATCCACAGATCGCGCAGAAGGATGGCCGCGTGATCGAGAACGAGCCGGCGAAGAAGGACAACCAGAAGTCCTGAGCCTTACGGCACTGCCGCCATGTTCGATATCGGCTTCGGCGAACTGCTGGTCTGCCTGATCGTCGCCCTGCTGGTGCTGGGTCCGGAGCGCCTGCCCGGCGCCGTGCGCACGGTCGGCCGCTGGGTCGGCCGGGCACGCCATACGGTCAGCCACTTCACGGACCAGATCGATCGCGAGATCCGGGCCGAACAGCTCAAGCGCCGCATCGAGGAAGAGATCCGCAAGTCCGGCGTGAACGACATCGCCCGCGAAGTCGATTCCGCGCTGCGCGCGCCCCTGAACCTGCCCGGTCCGCACGACACGCCGGCACCGCAGACGCGCGCACCGGACAACACTCCCGACAACACCATTGCACCGCCTGCCATCGCCGCCGCGCCGGCCGTACCTCCGGTCACGCCGGAAGCGGCGGCAGCGCCCGCCGGCACCGGCAACCGTCCTTCCTGAACACACCATGAGCGAAACCCCGGCGCCGGCGCCACGCGAACAGACCCTGATCGAACACCTGCTGGAGCTGCGCGACCGCCTGCTGCGCATGGTGGTGGCGGTGCTGGTGCTGTTCGTCGGACTGCTGCCATTCGCCAACGACATCTACCACGCGCTGGCGAAACCGTTGCTGGACGTGTTGCCACCGGGCACATCGATGATCGCGACGCAGGTGGCCAGCACCTTCGTGGCACCGATGAAACTCACCGGCTGGGTGGCCCTGTTCCTCGCCATCCCGTACGTGCTGTGGCAGGTGTGGGCCTTCGTGGCGCCCGGCCTGTACCGGCACGAGAAACGCTTTGCGCTGCCGGTGGTGGTGACCAGCGTGCTGCTGTTCTACGGCGGCATGGCCTTCGCCTACTTCGTGGTATTCCCGCTGGTGTTCGCATTCTTCACCGCCACGGCACCCGCCGGCGTGACAGTGATGACCGACATCGATGCCTATCTGTCGTTCGTGCTGACGCTGTTCCTGGCCTTCGGCGTTGCGTTCGAAACACCGGTCGTGGTGGTACTGCTGGTGGCCATGCGCATGACCAGCACGCAGGCGCTCGTCACTGCCCGGCCCTACGTGATCGTGGCGGCCTTCGTGATCGGCATGCTGCTGACACCACCCGATGTGCTGTCGCAGTTCCTGATGGCCATTCCGATGTGGATGCTGTTCGAGGTCGGCCTGCTGGTCGGGCGCCTGATCGAGAAGCGTCGCCCGGCACCGGAAACCACCTGAACGGGCTTGTCAGCATCAGGGGCTGGCCCAGGCGTGACCAGCCGGTCTAGTATCGGGCGCGCGCGTTTGCGCACCCCGCCCATGACGGCGGGTATTGCCCCAATTCCGAGGAAAACCCCATGAAGAAGGTCCTGTCCATCGCCATCGTTGCTGCTGCCGCCACGCTCGCCGGCTGTGCCGCCGCTCCCTTCCAGCCCGGCCTGCTGTACACCCAGCAATCGCTGCCGCTTGATGCTTCCGATGAAGCCACCAAGTGCGCCAAGACCGGCACCGGCACCACCACCAACATTCTCGGCCTGTTCGCCACTGGCGATGCCAGCATTGCCTCCGCCAAGAAATCGGCCGGCATCACCAAAGTCGATACCGTTGACGTGAGCCACACCGGCATCCTCGGCCTGTTCAGCGCCACCACCACCAAGGTCTGCGGCGAGTAAGCACACCGGCAATGAAAAAGGCCGGCGAATGCCGGCCTTTTTGTTTCCGGGAAGATCCGTCAGAACGCACCGGCCGACGTCGCCATGAGATGGCCCTGGTCGTCGTATGCGGTCACCAGGCCGGTCTCCACGTTCCGCACCAGCGAGAAGTCACTGCGCACGCCATCGGCGGCCGTGACCGCCACGGCGATGGACCCGTCTTCACGCAGCGTCATCACGGCGACACTGCCGTCCTCGCCACGGACTTCGCGTTGCTCTCCGGCAGCCAGGATCGGATTGCGGCCGGTCCACCACTCGACCGAGTTGAAAATCACGCCGTCGGCCAGCAGGGTCAGGCCGTACACCGGCAGGATGATGAACACAAGAAAGACGCCTTCGTTGACCCAGCGTTCCTGGTCAACGTGCTTGTTCCAGGTGTAGACCTTGTCGGTCAGCGCGAACCGGCCGATACAGCCGGACAATACCGAAGCGGAAAGCACGGTGACGCCGGCCAGCCTGAGAATCCTGTTCATCGTCCTGACTCCATGAAGTGGGGAAAGCATGACGATCATAGCGCCGGGCAGCGCAGGGGCGCACCTGCTCCGGTATCGGCCAGAAATACCAGCAGGGTGTCGCGGAACTCGGGAGCCCGCAGTGCGGCGATATGGGGTCCGCCCGTGCGCAGGAAACACTTCGGACTGTTGGCTGCTGCAAACACCCTCTCCCCGTGGGCGTACGGCACGACACTGTCCTGCGGGCTGTGCAGCACCAGCAACGGCAAGGGCGCAAGATCACGCACCGCCACCTCCGGATCGTGACTGCCGGTCACCAGCAGGGACAGCGGATACCGGAATGGCCACGTCAGCCAGCCATGCGACAGCGCATCGCGCACGATACGCCGGTAGCCGGAAAATCCGCTGTCGGCCACCACACCGGCCAGCTGCTCGCGATACGGCGCCTGCGCAACGGTTTCCAGCACCAGCGCCGCGCCCAGACTCTGGCCGAGTGCCCATACCGGCCGGCCCAGCTCGCGACCGCGATCCAGACACCAGTCCAGTCCGGCACGCACATCCTGCAGGACCTCCGGAAATTCCGCCGTGCCCGCCGATGCACCGTAGCCGCGGTAATCGACCGCCAGCACCTCGTAACCCTCGGCCGGCAACCAGGCCACATTGATCACATGCGTGCTGATGTTTTCGGCATTGCCATGGAAGAAACAGATGACGCCGCGCGGATTCTCCGCCGGCAACTGCCAGGCAAACAGCCGCGTGCCATCCGCAGCCTGCAACTGCACGTCGACCGGCCGGATGCCCAGCTGCTCCGGTGTGTACACCTGCTGCCGCAGCGGTACGAAGAAAAGATCCGTGCAGCCGCTGCTGCCGGCCAGCACCAGCAGCGGCAGGATCCATCGCAGCACTCTAGAAATAATGCTGCAGCGACAATACGCCATCGACCACCTCCGGCCCGCCCGCTTTGCCATCACCGGCCGCACGCCAGCGGCTCTCGAAGCGCAAACCCCACTCCCGCGCCAGCTGCCACTGCAGGCCGGCGCGCGCTTCCGTGCGCCGGAAACCATCGGCAAAGAACAGCGGCCGTGCATCAAACTGCCAGGTGAAACGGTGATGCTGCCCGTACAGGCCGACCGCCGGCCCTGCGCCTGCCGTCAGCAGACGGTCGTGCGCACCGTTGTGTTCGATCCGCAATTCGGCAAAGGCCCGCAGCAGGATGGCATCGCTGCCGTATGCCACGCCGCCGCCGCCCTCGATGTAGCGGGCGCTGCCCTGACGCTCGTCCGGCAGCAGGGTCCGGTCGATACCGCCACGCACCCGCCAGGACCAGCTGGGGAAAAAATCGTCGCGTGGCGACAGGCTGAACACGCTCACCACATCCAGCTTGTCCAGCCGCAACTTGCCGTTTTCGTACAGCCGGAATTCCGTATCGAGCATTTCCAGCTCGGCACCCGGGAGGTAACCGCCGGGGGCATCGAGCAGATCGTGGTAGCTGGGCCGCCAGCCGAACGCCGTGAACGTTTCCGCGTCCTCCTGCGGAGTGCCCGCGGCCGCCATCGCACCACCGCCCAGCGCCACACGGCGTGTACGGTGCCCCTGCTCCGGGGGCAACGGCGCCGGCACATCCAGCACCGGCCGTTCACCGCCGGCGTTGAGTGCACGCAGCAGGGCCAGCGACCGCTCGGCCTGCACCGGATCGCGGCCGACCACGCGGCGTGAGCGATACACGATCTGTGCATAGGCCGCCGCCAGCACCGCCGCCTGCCGGTCACGCGCCAGCGCGGTGAATGCCGGGTCGTCCGTGCGGGCCTCGCCGGAAAAGAAGGCCAGCGCCAGGGTGCGTTCGGCTTCGTCCAGGCCGGCGACGTGCGCGCGCAGCTCGCGTTCTGCAGACGGCCGCAGCACGGGCTGCCCGGCAGCACCGGCCGCCGTCGCACCGCGGATGGTATTGACCGGCGCCTCGGACAGCCGGAATGCATTGGTGAGCGTCAGCGCGGGCCGCGCCGCCTCCAGCAGCTCCAGCAGGCGGTACGAACAGTTCTCGTCGAAGAAGTAGTAATCGAAACGGGTATTGCGCAGCTCCCACAGATGGTCGACCAGGAAAGCGCTTTCCCCGGCACTGAAATCCAGCGGGTACTCCCAGAGGTCGCGATTCTCCATGCGGCCGTACTGCTGGATCTTGGCGAAATACTGCTCGACCACGAAGCGGCCCGGATAACCCCCGCCCAGTCCTTTCCAGATGTACAGGATCGAGTTGTCGGCTTTCGTGACATCGGCACCGAAGCTCACTGCCCAGGAGAGCAGCACGCTGGAATTCTCCGTGGCCGGCGGGTCCACGCGCAGCAGCGTGTGGCCGAACATCGACGACGGGCTGTTCAGATAGGAGCCGGGAAACACCAGTGTGACGCGGCCGGCATGGATCGGCTCGCGCCATGCACGGTACTCGTCACAGACCTGCAGTGGCTCATAGGGGGCATGACCGAGCCGGCCCGACAGCCAGCGATAGCGGGCAACGTACCGGCAGCGCGCAGCCGGATCGCCGGCAACGAACAACGCGCGCACCGTGGCGTCCAGCTCGGCCTGCGGATCATCGGCGCCGTTTGCGGCCAGAAAGAAGGAGGGATCATCGATGTAGCTGCGGCCGCGGTCGCGCAGCGTGCCACCACGATTGATATGCAGCAGGGCATGCCACTGCGGGTCGTCGGCCAGCTTCAGGCTGTGCGCCTGCATCACCGGATCACCCGCAGGCATGTCTCCGGCCACGACATGCGTCGTGCCGGCCAGGATCAGCAGGAACAGGAAAAGACGGATCTGCATGCCGTGCCCGCAAACGAAAATGCCCCGGTGACCCGGGGCATTCCGTCACGCAGGATGGATCAGGCTGCGTACTTGGACAGTTGCGCGTCCTGCTTCATCAGATCGAACAGCACGGCCACGAAGTCGCCGGAGGTGACGTCGGCGCTCGGGAACAGCGTGGTGAAGTTCTCGTGGGCCAGTTTCGAGAAGGCAGCGCGGTCTTCCGGCTGGATGCCGAGTACCACGGCCAGCGCGGTCAGGGCGTCGCCCTGGCCAACCGCGGCGTTGGCGGCGATTTCATCCATCATGCCCGGCGCCATGACCAGGGACTTGCCGCTGTAGGTCAGCTTGCCGCTGGTGGAGCAGCCGTTGGTGCCGGTGGTCATGCCGAAGGTGGCATTGCCGGTCGTGCCGTTGGTGATGGTGGCCAGCAGGTGCACCGGCAGGCCGGACTTGCCTTCCAGGATCATGTTGCCCCAGCCGCAACCCGGGCCGCCCGGCGCTTCGGCCATGGCGGTAGAGGAGGCGCCGACGAGTACCGCTGCGAGGAGGATCTTTTTCATTCCATGTCTCCGGTGATTGTGGGTCGCGCCGCAGGAACGGCGACCCCGGATCATAGACCCGTACCGGCCGGCACTGGCAACCCGCGTTCAGGTGATTTGCAGCAGGAATGTGACGGGGCCGTCGTTGACCAGCTCGACCTGCATGTCGGCACCGAACCTGCCGGTTTCCACACGCCCCCTGCGGGCTCTGACAACACCGACAAATTGTTCATAAAGTGAGCAGCCCAGGTCGGGCGCAGCGGCCGGTGTAAAACTGGGCCGGTTGCCGCCGGTGGTATCGGCCGCGAGCGTGAACTGCGAGACCACCAGTACACCGCCATCGATATCGGTCACCGAGCGGTTCATCTTCCCTTCCGGGTCCGGAAACACGCGATACGCCAGCACCCGTTCGGCCAGCCGCGCGGCTTTCGCGGCATCGTCGCCCTTCTCCACACCCAGCAACACCAGCAGGCCGCGGTCGATGGCGCCGACCGTGACACCGTCGATCGCGACCGAGGCACGACTGACCCGCTGTATCAGCGCCTTCATGGCCGTGCCCCGCTGCCGTCGGCACGTACCTGCATCTGCAGGCGGTGCGCAAACGCGTCGGTGGCCTGCAGCAACGCCACCGTGATGCCCGGCTCGGTCACCGCATGGGCCGCATCCGGCACGATCACCAGTTCCGCCTGCGGCCAGGCCCGGTGCAGGTCGAAGGCCTGCTCGACCGGGCATACGATGTCGTAACGGCCGTGCACGATGACGCCGGGAATGTCCGCGAGGCGATGCGCATCGCGCAGCAGCTGGCCCGGCGCGAAGAAGCAGTCGTTGACGAAGTAGTGGTTCTCGATGCCGGCAAACGCCAGCGCAACCTGTGGATCACGGTAGTGCTCTTCCAGCGACGGATCCGGGTGCAGCGTCGCGCAACGGCCTTCCCAGACACTCCAGGCAATCGCACAACGCTCGCGCTCCGCCTGATCCGCACCGGTGAGACGGCGATGGTAGGCCTGCATCAGGTCGCCACGCTCGGCCTCCGGGATCGGCGCGAGATAATCGCGCCAGTAGTCCGGATAAACGCGATCCGCACCTGACTGATAGAACCAGTGCAGGTCGCGCGGACGGCACAGGAAGATGCCGCGCAGGATCAGGCCCAGCACCCGCTCCGGGTGCTTCTGTGCATACGCCAGCGCCAGCGTCGAACCCCAGCTGCCGCCGAACACCAGCCAGCGCTCGATGCCGAGCTCCGCACGCAGGCGCTCCATGTCGGCCACCAGCGCCCAGGTGTCGTTGCCGGCCAGCTCCGCATGCGGCGTCGAGTGACCGCAGCCACGCTGGTCAAACAGCACGATGCGGTAGCGAGCAGGATCGAAGAAACGGCGATGCAGCGGCGAGCAGCCACCGCCCGGACCTCCGTGCAGAAACACCACCGGAATGCCCAGCCGGTTTCCGCACTCTTCCACATAAATCTCATGCGGCGCGTCAACCGCCAGCCGGAAGGTGCGGTACGGCTCGATGTCCGGATACAGGTCCACGGCTACGCCCCCGAAACGAAAACGGGGGCAGGTTTTCATGCCTGCCCCCGTTTTTCAAGAGCGCCGGAACCGGCGCCGGATCACTTGAGCGCCGCGTTGGCCGCACGCTTGCGATCGTTTTCCTTCAGGAACTTCTTGCGCACGCGGATGTTGACCGGCGTGACTTCCACCAGCTCGTCGTCCTCGATGAATTCGAGGGCGCTTTCCAGCGTGAGCCTGATCGGCGGGGTGAGGATGATGTTCTCGTCGGAACCGGAAGCGCGCATGTTGGTCAGCTGCTTGCCCTTGGTCGGGTTGACCACCATGTCGTTGCCGCGCGAGTGGATGCCCACCACCATGCCTTCGTACACCTCGATACCGGGCTCGACGAACAGGCGGCCGCGCTCCTGCAGGTTGAACAGCGCGTAGCCGAGCACGCCGCCGTTCACCATGGAAATCATCACGCCGTTCGGGCGACCGGCCACTTCGCCGGATTTCGCCGGGCCGTAGTGCGAGAAACTCGACGTCAGGATGCCGGTGCCCGAGGTCAGCGTGAGGAACTCGCTGCGGAAGCCGATCAGACCGCGCGACGGCATGGTGGCCTCGATGCGCACCCGGCCCTTGCCGTCGAGCACCATGTCGGTCATCTCGCCCTTGCGCAGGCCGAGCTGCTCCATCACCACGCCCTGGTGCTGTTCTTCCACGTCGAAGATCACGTTCTCGAACGGCTCGTGAACCTCGTCGCCGACCTGGCGCATGATCACTTCCGGACGCGATACACCCAGCTCGAAACCTTCGCGACGCATGTTCTCGATCAGGATCGCCAGGTGCAGCTCGCCGCGGCCGGACACCTTGAACTTGTCCGGCGAATCGCCCGGCTCGACGCGCAGCGCCACGTTGTGCAGCAGCTCCTTGTCGAGACGGTCCTTGATGTTGCGCGAGGTGACGTACTTGCCGTCCTGGCCGGCGAACGGCGAATCGTTCACCTGGAAGGTCATGCTCACGGTCGGCTCGTCCACCGACAGCGGCGGCAGCTGCTCGACGTTCTGCGGATCGCAGATGGTGTCGGAGATTTTCAGGTCCGGAATGCCGGTGATGCAGACGATGTCGCCGGCCGTGGCCTCCTGGACCTCGATGCGCTCCAGACCCATGTGACCCATCACCTGCAGGATCTTGCCGTTGCGCTTGTTGCCGTCGCGGTCGATCACCGCCACCTGCGTGCCCGGCTTCACCTTGCCGCGCACGATGCGGCCGATGCCGATGATGCCGACGTAGTTGTTGTAGTCCAGTTGCGAGATCTGCATCTGGAACGGTGCATCGACGTCCACCACCGGCGGCTGTACGTTGTCGATGATGGTCTGGAACAGCGCGGTCATGTCGCTGCCGATCTTGTCCGGCGACAGACCGGCGACACCGTTGAGGGCGCTGGCGTAGACGATCGGGAAGTCGAGCTGGGTTTCCGTGGCACCGAGACGATCGAACAGGTCGAACACCTGGTCGACGACCCAGTTCGGGCGCGCACCCGGACGGTCGACCTTGTTCACCACCACGATCGGGTTCAGGCCCTGGGCGAACGCCTTCAGCGTCACAAAGCGCGTCTGCGGCATCGGGCCGTCCATCGCGTCCACCAGCAGCAACACGCAGTCGACCATCGACAGCACACGCTCCACTTCGCCGCCGAAGTCGGCGTGTCCGGGGGTATCGACGATGTTGATGCGGTATTCGGTATTGGTGCGCGGATCGGTCCAGCGGATCGCCGTGTTCTTCGCCAGGATGGTGATGCCGCGTTCCTTTTCGAGATCGTTCGAGTCCATCACCCGCTCGCCGACATCGACCCGCGTATTGAGCGTGCCGGACTGCTTGAGCAGCTTGTCGACCAGCGTGGTCTTGCCGTGGTCGACGTGGGCGATGATGGCGATGTTGCGGATGTTCTGGACTGCGGACGACATGGGGGACGGTACCGGTAAAGGGACGGGGCCAAAAAAAGGCGCGCGAGTATATACCGGATATCGTGTCGATCCCCTTGCGGAATACCGCCGTCCGGCACCCGGGGCTATACTCCGCGCCCCGTCCGGCAACCCCCCGCCCGCCATGACCGCAGCCCCCGTACGCCGCCGTGCCCTGGCCCTGCTGTCCGGCGGCCTGGACTCCCTGCTGGCCGTCCGGGTCGTGCAGGAGCAGGGCATCGAGGTCGAGGCCGTCAACTTCTTCACCGGCTTCTGCGTGGAGGGCCATACCCATGCCATCCGCGAGCGGGAGCAGAAGAAGCCCAAGCGCAACAACGCGTTGTGGAGCGCCGAGCAGCTCGGGATCCGGCTGCACATCGAGGACATCAGCGAGGAATACAAGGATGTCGTCCTCAATCCCAGGCACGGTTACGGCGCCAACCTGAACCCCTGCCTGGACTGCAAGATCTTCATGGTCGGCAAGGCCACGCTGATGCTGAACAAGGCGCGCACCCTGGCCGCCGACGGCGGCTTCGACTTCATCATCACCGGCGAGGTGATGGGCCAGCGCCCCAACAGCCAGCTCAAGCACAAGCTGCCGATCATTGCCCGCGAGTCCGGTGCCGAAGACCGCCTGTTGCGGCCGTTGTCCGCGAAGAACCTGCCCCCCACCCTGCCCGAGCGCGAGGGCTGGATCGACCGGGAAAAGCTGTACGGATTCTCCGGCCGCAGCCGCAAGCCGCAGTTCGCGCTGGCCAGGCAGTTCGGCTTCACCGACTGGGCCACGCCGGCGGGCGGCTGCTGCTTCCTCACCGACGAGAACTACTCGCGCAAGCTGGCCGACCTGTGGAACGCACGCGGCGAGCGCCAGTACGAACTCGACGACATCATGCTGCTGAAGGTCGGCCGCCATCTGCGGCCGGCCCCCCACTTCAAGCTGATCGTGGCGCGCGAGGACGGCGAGAACAATTTCATGATGGGTTACCGCCGGCAGTTCGCCCACGTGATGCCGGTGGACCACGGGGGCCCCTTCATCCTGGTCGACGGCCGGCCCACGGCCGAGGACCTGCTGCTGGCCGCCCGTATTGGCGGGCGCTTCGGCCAGGCGCGGGACCGCGAGCAGGTAAAGATGGAGATCACCGACGCCACCGGTGTCAGCCGGCTGGTTTCCGTGGCGCCGCTGAAGGCCGCCGATATCCCGGCCGACTGGTACCTCTGATGACCCGGCACACCCTGGATGCCCGACGCCTGCTCTGCCCGCTGCCGGTGATCCGGACCCAGAACGCGGTGAAGGCCCTGGCCCCCGGAGACATCCTCGAGATCACGGCCACCGACCCCGGCGTCCTGCAGGACATTCCCGCCTGGTGCCGGGTGCACGGCCACAAGGTCCTCTCCTCGCGCCGTGACGGGGCAGAAATCGTGGTCGAGATCGAGGTTTCCCGCACCTGAGCACAACTTTGGTGCGCCTCTGCGGCCGAAATGCACATATTTGGTGCTCGTGCACTCCGGGCCAGGTCACAGATTGTTGATTCACGGGGCCTTCCCAGCGGGAAGTCAGTGGCACAGTATTTGCTCCCCCGAGGGGGCATCGCCCGAGCAGCAAATGCCGTCGGGCCTTATCGCCGGTTCCGGCATTTCACTACACCAGTTGTTTCCGGGAGGAACACATGGCCAAGAAGACACTCCAGCTGATCAAGGACCACGAGGCGAAGTGGGTCGATATCCGCTTCACCGACACCCGTGGCAAGGAACAACACGTCACCTTCCCGTCCTCGGCCATTTCCGAAGACACGTTCACCACGGGCGTGATGTTCGACGGTTCCTCCATCGCCGGCTGGAAGGGCATCGAAGCCTCCGACATGATCCTGCTGCCGCAGGACGAAACCTCCTACCTGGATCCGTTCTACGAGGACACCACGGTCGTCGTCAGCTGCAACATCATCGAGCCGTCGACCATGCAGACCTACGAGCGTGACCCGCGCTCGATCGCGACCCGCGCCGAGGCCTACCTGAAGTCCACCGGCATCGCCGACACCTGCTACTTCGGCCCGGAACCGGAATTCTTCATTTTCGACGGCGTGAAATGGCGCTCGGAAATGGGCGGCCAGTCCTACTCGATCCACTCCGACGAAGCCGCGTGGGAAGTCCACGGCGACCAGGCCGGCGGCGAAGCCGGCCGTGGCCACGGTGGCCACCGCCCGACCGTCAAGGGCGGCTACTTCCCGGTTCCGCCGGTTGACTCGCTGCACGACATCCGTGCCGCCATGTGCAACACGCTGCAGGCCATCGGCCTGGAAGTCGAACTGCACCACCACGAAGTGGCGAACGCAGGCCAGTGCGAAATCGGCGTCAAGTTCAATACCCTGACCCGCAAGGCCGACGAGATCCAGCAACTGAAATACATCGTGCACAACGTCGCGGCCGCCTACGGCAAGACCGCCACGTTCATGCCGAAGCCGCTGATCGGCGACAACGGCTCGGGCATGCACTGCCACCAGTCGCTGTGGAAGGACGGCAAGAACCTGTTCTCCGGTGACGGCTACTCGGGCCTGTCCGAAACCGCCCTGTTCTACATCGGCGGCATCATCAAGCACGCCAAGGCCCTGAACGCCTTCACCAACCCGACCACCAACAGCTACAAGCGTCTGGTACCGGGCTTCGAAGCACCGGTCATGCTGGCCTACTCGGCCCGCAACCGCTCCGCCTCGATCCGCATCCCGTACGTTTCCAACCCGAAAGCCCGCCGTATCGAAGTGCGCTTCCCGGATCCGGGTGCCAACCCGTACCTGGCGTTCGCCGCCATGATGATGGCCGGTCTGGACGGCATCCAGAACAAGATCCACCCGGGTGAAGCTGCGTCGAAAGACCTGTACCACCTGCCGCCGGAAGAGGAAGCCAAGATCCCGACCGTCTGCCACTCGCTGGAAATGGCCATCGAGGAGCTGAAAAAGGATCACGCCTTCCTGCTGAAGGGCGACGTCTTCACCAAGGACGTGATCGAAGCCTACATCGCACTCAAGATGAACGACGTCACGCGCCTGCGCATGACGCCGCACCCGATCGAGTTCGACATGTACTACAGCGTCTGATCCTCCCGGACAGCGTTGTGGAAGGCCCCCGCAAGGGGGCCTTTTTTTTGCCCGCGGGAAGCCGCAGCCCGTCGCACGGGAACCGGCGGCTGCCTGACGGACACCAAAACAACGGATAATCGGTGGCCCCGATGGCCGGAGACAGAACATGCGATCCGCTGCCCTGATCACCCTTCTGCTGGTCGCCGGCACGGCGTCCGGCGCCATCTACAAACACGTCGATGCCAGTGGCAAGACCGTGTACACCGACCAGCCGCCACCCGAGGCGCAGTCCGAGGAGGTCATCCTGCCGCCGGTCAACGCCGTTCCCCTGGACCCGGCGCAATCGCGCAGCAGCAACGAGGGCAGGGAGAACAACGAGACCAACCGCGGCGAGGAGGCCACACAGGAGGCGCCGCCCGACCCCTCGAGCCCCGCCTACTACCGGACCATCTTCATGACCGGCGTCGAGAACGACACCCTGTTCCAGAACCCGACCTCCGGCCTGAGCATCAACGCCCTGCCCGAGCCCCCCCTGCTGGCGGGCGACCGGATCGAGATCCGCTACAACGGCAAGAGCTATCCCGGTTCCAGCTACACCTTCGAGATCCTGGAGCGGGGTACGCACACCCTCCAGGGCGTCATATACCGGGGCGAGACCGTGCTCATCGAGAGCGCTCCGCTGACCTTCCACGTGCAGCGCAGCACCATCAAGGACTTCGCACCACCGCCCAAACCGAAGCCGAAACCCAAGAAGTGAGCCACGCACGGCAAAGGTGCGCACCATTTAGGTGCGCTCGGGCATAATTCCCGGGCCAGACCGCTGGCTCGGAACTTGCTACTTAAGGTTCCGTCACTGCACGGAGCCAGGGCATGACCCCGCCCAGCATTCCCAACAACCTGCACAAGCGCCTGCTCGACGGCCTCAACACCGCCGTGCTGCTGCTCGACCGCGACCTGCGCGTGCGCTACACCAACCCCGCCGCCGAGATGCTGTTGTCGCTCTCGGCCGCCCGGCTGGTCGGCGAGCCCCTGCCCGCCTGCTTCCTGGTCGACCAGGACGCCCGCGAGGCCCTGCGCTCGGCCATCGACAACAGCCATCCCTTTTCCAAGCGCGAAGCCGAACTGCACGTCACCCCGTTCCACCAGGTCACGGTCGACTACACCGTGTCGCCGCTGATCGAGCCCGGACAGCCGGTGCAACTGCTGATGGAGCTCCAGCAGATCGACCGCCTGCAGCGCATCAGCCGCGAGGAAGCGCTGATTGCCAGCCACAATGCCACCCGTGCCCTGGTGCGTGGCGTGGCGCACGAAATCAAGAACCCGCTCGGCGGTATCCGCGGTGCCGCGCAACTGCTGGAACGCACGCTGCCGGAGAGTTCGGACCTGCGCGACTACACCCGCGTGGTGATCGACGAAGCCGACCGCCTGCGGGCGCTGGCCGATCGCATGCTCGGGCCACGCAGCCTGCCGCACTTCCGGCCCGTGAGCGTACTGGAGGTACTGGAGCGCATCCGCAACCTGATCCAGGCGGAGATGCCGGGCGCGGTCGACATCGTGCGCGACTACGACCCCAGCATTCCCGACATCCAGGCCGACCAGGACCAGTTGATACAGGTGCTGCTGAACATCGTGCGCAATGCGCGCCAGGCCATCACGGAAAACGAACAACCGCATGAGCGCGGACGCATCCTGCTGCGTACCCGCGCCATGCGCCAGATCACCATCGGATCGGTCCGTCACCGGCTGGTGTGCCGGATCGAGGTCGAGGACAACGGGCCCGGCATCCCGCGCGACATGATCGACCACATTTTCTATCCGATGGTGAGCGGGCGCGCCCATGGCTCCGGCCTCGGGCTGTCCATCGCCCAGTCCATCGTCAACCAGCATCACGGCCTGATCGAATGCGACAGCATTCCCGGCCGCACGACATTCACGATTCTCCTTCCTTTCGAACAACCGCCAGCCGCCGCCGGCCAGGTGCACCGCCATGACACGAAGTGAAAACGTCTGGATCATCGACGACGACAAGTCGATCCGCTGGGTTCTCGAGCGCGCCATGGCGCAGGAGAAAATCGCCACCCGCTCATGGACCGATGCCGATGACGCGCTGAACGCGCTGGATGACGAACTGCCGGATGCCATCATCAGCGACATCCGCATGCCGGGCACCGACGGTCTGAAGATGCTGGGCATCATCCACGGCCGCCATCCCGACCTGCCGATCATCATCATGACCGCGCACTCGGATCTCGACAGTGCCGTCGCCAGCTATCAGGGCGGCGCCTTCGAGTACCTGCCGAAGCCGTTCGATGTCGATGAGGCCGTGGCGCTGGTCAAGCGCGCACTGGAGCAGCGCCGCGAGAAGGCAGCTCCGGCTGCCGTCACCGCCGAGCGCAAATCGGTCAGCACGGAAATCATCGGCAATGCGCCGGCGATGCAGGAAGTCTTCCGCGCCATCGGCCGGCTCTCGCATTCGAATGTCACCGTGTTGATCAACGGCGAAAGCGGAACCGGCAAGGAACTGGTGGCACGGGCACTGCACAAGCACTCGCCACGCGCCGCCAAGCCGTTCGTGGCGCTGAACATGGCAGCCATCCCGCGCGACCTGATCGAATCGGAACTGTTCGGCCACGAGAAAGGCGCATTCACCGGCGCCACGGAGAAACGTACCGGCCGCTTCGAGCAGGCCAACGGTGGCACGCTGTTCCTGGACGAGATCGGCGACATGCCGATCGAGGCGCAGACGCGCCTGCTGCGGGTGCTGGCCGACAGCGAGTTCTATCGCGTGGGTGGCACGACACCGATCAAGTCCGATGTGCGGATCATTGCCGCCACCCACCAGAACCTCGAAGGGCTGGTGAAGGAAGGTCGTTTCCGCGAGGACCTGTTCCACCGGCTCAATGTGATCCGCATCCATCTGCCGCGCCTGGCCGAGCGACGCGAGGACATTCCGCAGCTGGCTGCGCACTTCCTGAAAACAGCGGCCCGCGAAATGAACGTGGAGCCGAAGGTGTTGCGGAACGACACCGCAGACTTCCTGTCCGGCCTGGACTGGCCCGGCAACGTGCGGCAGATGGAGAACACCTGCCGCTGGCTGACCGTGATGGCTTCCGGACGGGAAATCCTGATCGAGGACCTGCCGCCGGAACTGCGCAAGGCCGAAGGCAGCGCCGGCGACAGCGCCGACTGGGAACAGACCCTGCGTCACTGGGTGGATCGCGAACTGGCGCGCGGCGGCCGGGCCATCCTCGACAACGTGGTGCCTGCCTTCGAACGGATCATGATCGAGACCGCACTCAAGCACACCGCAGGGCGGCGACGCGACGCCTCGCTGCTGCTGGGCTGGGGCCGCAACACGCTGACCCGCAAGATCAAGGAACTCAACCTGGAAGAGCGGCTGCGCAAGGCCAATCTCGACACCGGCGACGAAGACTGAGTAACCTCCGGCGCATGTTCGCGCCGGAGGCGCTGCCTTGTTTCACGTCATCCTGTTCGAACCGGAAATTCCGCCCAATACCGGCAACGTCATACGACTGTGCGCCAACACCGGCTGCACGCTGCATCTGGTGCGCCCGCTGGGATTTGTCTGGGACGATCGCCGCCTGCGGCGTGCGGGCCTCGACTACGACGAGTGGGCCGATGTCCGCCTGCATGACACGCTGGATGCCTGCATCACGGACGCCGGTATCGACAGGACACGCCTGTTCGCCCTGACCACCCGCGGCTGCAATGCATTTGCAGAAGCGGTGTTCCTGCCCGGCGATGCCTTCCTGTTCGGGCCGGAGTCACGGGGCCTGCCGGCCGCCGTGCTTGCAGGGCTGCCCGCAACCCGCAAGCTGCGACTGCCGATGCATCCGGACAGCCGCAGCCTGAATCTGGCCAATGCCGTATCGGTCGTGATCTACGAAGCCTGGCGCCAGCAGGGATACGCCGGCGCCGGCTGAACGGGAACTCAGTGCTTGGCAGCGACGGCGCCTTCCTGCGCCGCGGCCACTTTCGCTTCCTGGCGACGACGGGTCGCATCCGCGTAGATGGCATCGAAGTTCATCGGCTGCAGCAGCAGCTGCGGGAACGTGCCGCGGCTCACCAGATCGGAAATGGTTTCCCGCGCATACGGGAACAGGATGCTCGGGCAATGCGTGCCCAGCACCTGCTCCAGCGAGTTTTCCGGGACATCGATCAGGAACAGGCCGGCCTGTTTCACCTCCACGATGAAGGCTGCCTTTTCACCGTTGGTGGCCAGGACATTGATGGTGAGGATGACCTCGAAGAGATTGCCTTCAATGCGCTGGGCGCCGGTGGTGAACTGCACCTTGGTTTCCGGTTTCCACTCCACGGCGAATGCGGCCGGCGTGCCTGGCGCCTCGAAGGAAATGTCCTTCACGTAGATCCGCTGCAGGGCAAACTGCGCCGTTTTCTTGTCGCCGGTTGCCGGGACATCGTTCTGGTCGGCCATGGAAATACCTGGTGTCTGTGGATGATGTTGTTGTCGTCGGTTCAGGCGGCGGGGCCGGCCAGCAGTCCGTCAAGCTTGCCCGTCCGCTCCAGGGCATACAGCTCGTCGAAACCGCCGACATGGTACTCGCCGATCCATATCTGCGGAACGGTCCGCTGCCCGCTGCGGGCCATCACGTCCTGGCGCAGGGCCACGTCACGCGATACGTCGATATCCCGGAACGCCACTCCCTTGCGGGCCAGCAATTGCTTGGCCTGCACGCAGTAGGGGCAGACGGGTGTCGAGTAGACAACGACATCAGGCTTCATGGCCGCGCGGCTCCACGGGCAGGAACCGGATACATCGGGGCAGACCCGGCGGGTCTCAAGCCTTGACCACCGGGAGGTTCTCGTTGCGCCAGGCAGCGATGCCGCCGGCCAGCCGGTAGACCGGCGCATGACCGGCCTTGATCAGCTGTTTCGCGACATCGCCGGAGACCGGCCCCTGGGCGCAGACCACGATGATCGGCCGGCCCTTGTACTTCTCGAGTTCGGTCAGCCGGGTCGCCAGCTGGGTGGCCGGGACCTGGATGCTGCCGCCGATATGGCCGGCCCGGAAATCGCTGTCGGCACGCACATCGAGCAGCACGCCGTTGTCGCGGTTCACCACGGCGCCCAGCAGGGCCGGCGACAGGCTGCGGCCACCCCGGCGCGATTCGGTGACGATCAGCAGGGTGAGCAGGAACACGAACGCGGTCGACAGCAGCCAGTGGTTGGCGATGAATTCGGGCAGGCGATCCATGGGATTCCGGAGCGGCAGCGGACAGGAAGGCGCGCGAGTATAGCCCAGCCCCCGGCCGGCTCCGGTAGAATTCGCGGCCCGTCCCGCACCGTCCGACGCCCGCCATGACCGACCGGAAAAAGCCCATCGTCCTTGTCGTCCTCGATGGCTGGGGCCATCGCGAGGAAACCGACAACAACGCCATCCACGCCGCCCGCACGCCGGTCTGGGACCGCCTGTGGCGCGACTACCCGCACGGGCTGGTTTCCGGCTCCGGCGAGGATGTGGGCCTGCCGGACGGCCAGATGGGCAACTCCGAGGTCGGTCACATGAACCTCGGCGCCGGCCGCATCGTGTACCAGGACTTCACCCGCATCACCAAGGCGATCCGCGACGGCGATTTCCTGGCCAACCCGGTGCTGACCGGCGCCGTCGACAAGGCGAAAGCCACCGGCGGCGCAGTGCACATCATGGGCCTGCTGTCGCCCGGCGGCGTGCACTCGCACGAAGACCACCTGATCGCCATGGTCGACCTGGCGGTGCAGCGCGGCGCACCGGCCGTGTACGTGCACGCTTTCCTGGACGGCCGCGACACGCCGCCCAGAAGTGCGGAGCCGTCCCTCACCCGCATGCGCGACCACCTCGACCGCACCGGCAAGGGCCGGCTTGCCTCCATCGTCGGCCGCTACTACGCCATGGACCGGGACAACCGCTGGGAACGCGTCGAAGCCGCATACCGGCTGCTCACGGAAGGCGTGGCGGAATTCCGCGCGGCCGATCCGGTGCAGGCGCTGAACGATGCCTACGCCCGCGGCGAGAACGACGAATTCGTGAAGGCCACCGTCATCGCCGCCGACGGCGAACAGCCGGCGTTCATCCGCGACGGCGACGCCGTGGTGTTCATGAATTTCCGTGCCGACCGTGCCCGCCAGATCTCGCGCGCCTTCGTGCAGGACGACTTCAAGGGTTTCGAACGGCGTGCGCGGCCGGCGCTCGCGGCCTATGTGATGCTCACCGAATATGCCGCGGACATCCGGGCCGCCTGCGCGTATCCGCCTTCGTCGCTGGCCAACGTGCTGGGCGAATACCTGGCGAAGCTGGGCAAGACGCAGCTGCGCATCGCCGAGACCGAGAAGTACGCGCACGTCACCTTCTTCTTCAACGGCGGCCGCGAGGAGCCGTTCCCTGGCGAGGACCGCATCCTGGTGCCTTCGCCGAAAGTCGCCACCTACGACCTGCAACCGGAGATGAGCGCGCCCGAGGTGACCGACAGGCTGGTCGAGGCCATCCGTTCCGGCAAGTACGACGTGATCGTGTGCAACTACGCCAACGGCGACATGGTCGGCCACACCGGCGTCTTCGCGGCCGCGGTAAAGGCTGCAGAAGCACTCGATGCCGCTCTCGGCCGGCTGGTGGACGCCGTGGAAGGCGTCGGTGGCCGCATGCTGATCACGGCCGATCACGGCAACATCGAACAGATGCACGACCACGAAACCGGCCAGGCGCACACGGCGCACACCTGTGAGCTCGTGCCGCTGGTCCTGGTCGGCGACCGCAAGGCCACGGTGCAGGCGTCCGGCGGCGTGCTGTCCGACATCGCGCCGACCATGCTCACCCTGATGGGCGTGCCGGTGCCACCGGAAATGACCGGTCGCGTGCTGGTGCGCAGCGGAAGCTGAACTTGCTGCCGACACGGCAACGCACCCTCCACAGCCGCCTGCCGGCACTGCTGTGCCTGTCCGTTTTCCTGGCCGCATGCTTTCCCGCCGGCAGCGCGCAGGCTGCCTCGCAGGATGAACTGAACCGCATCCGCGAACGCATCGAGACCGCGCAGAAGCGCGTGGCTGCCACCCGCGACGAACTGTCACAGGGGCAGTCCCGGTTGCGCGATGCCGAACGGCAGGCAGCGCGCATCGCCGGCGAACTGCGCAACATCCGCAAACGCGAGCGCGAACTCAACACCGGCCTTGCCCGCCTCGACAGCGAACGCCAGACGCTGGACCGCAAGGCCGACAGCCAGGCCCGGGCGCTGGCCAGCGACATGCGCGCGGCCTGGCGACTCGGCCAGGTATCGCCCCTGCGGCTGTGGCTGAATGCCGAGGACCCGCAGCGCGCAGCGCGGATCGCCCGCTACTACGAATACCTGCAACGCGATCGCGCACAGCGCATTGCTGCCTTCGCGGAAACGCGGGAGCAGCTGGCACAGGCGCGCGAACGCATCGCCGGCGAACAGGAGAAGCTCGCGACCACCCGCGCCGAACTGGCCGATCGCGAGCGCCAGGCACGGGAAGCCCGCGAAGAGCGCCGCAAGGTGGTGGCCCAGCTGGCCGGAGAACTGAAAACACAACGCGGGGAGCTCGAACGCCTGCGCGCCAACGAAGCCGCCCTCAAGCGCGTGCTCGACACGGCCCGCGAAGCCTTCCGCGATGTGCCGCCCGATGCCGTGGGCGCACCGTTCAGGCAGCGCCGCGGCAAGCTTCGCTGGCCGGTGACAGGACGCGTGGCAGCCGGCTGGGGCGCACCGCTGGCGGAAGGCAAGCTGAAATCCAGCGGGCTGACCTTCAGTGCCGCCGAAGGCAGCGACGTACGCGCCGTACACAACGGACGCGTGGTATACGCCGACTGGCTGCGCGGCTATGGCCTGCTGGCCATCCTCGATCACGGCGACGGCTTTCTCACCGTCTATGGCTACAACCAGACACTGTTGCGCAACGTCGGCGACTGGGTCCGCGAAGGAGAGGCCATTGCCACGGTCGGCACCTCCGGCGGCCGCAGCGCGCCGGGCCTCTATTTCGAAGTCCGGGTCAACGGCGAGCCCCAGGATCCGGCGCGCTGGTTGCGGCGCTGACACGGTTTGCAGCCCCGGGGTATAAACGGAAACCCGCCGAGGAGTGTCCCGACATGATCGCCCTGCCCCGCCCGACCGCCCCCGTGCTCGGCTGCCTGTTGCTGGCCGCGGCCGGTCTGTCCACCGGCGCGGAACCGCCGAAAAGCGCGCCGAAAGGCGGCACCACGGCATCCAGCAGCAACACGGCGGCCGGCGCCGTGCCGGCGGAAACGCCCGGCGGCGAATCGCTGCCGCTGGACGACCTGCGGACCTTCGCCCAGGTACTGCAGAAAATCCGCGATTCCTACGTGGAGCCCATCAGCGACCACGACCTGCTGGAAGCCGCCATCCGCGGCCTGCTGTACGACCTGGACCCGCACTCGGCCTATCTGGATCCGCGTGATTTCTCCGATCTGCAGGTAAGTACCACCGGTGAGTTCGGCGGGGTCGGCATCGAGGTGGGTGCCGGCGAGAATTTCCTCAAGGTGGTGTCGCCGATCGACGACACGCCGGCCAGCCGCGCCGGTCTGCAGCCGGGGGACTTCATCGTCAAGATCGACGGCGAGAGCGTGAAGGGCGTGAGCCTGTCGGAAGCCGTCGAACGCATGCGCGGCAAGGTCGGCAGCGCGGTGGTGCTGACCATCATGCGCGAAGGCAGGGACAAACCCTTCGAGGTATCGCTGGTTCGCGAGAAGATCAAGATGACCAGCGTGCGCAGTCGCGAGCTTGCACCCGGTTTCGGTTACCTGCGCATCACCCAGTTCCAGATACACACCGGCGCCGATACCGAGAAACAGCTGCGCACGCTGCTGAACGGCAAGGAACCGCTGCGCGGACTGGTGCTCGACCTGCGCAACAACCCGGGCGGCGTGCTCAACGGCGCACAACAGGTGGCCGACCTGTTCCTGGACGGCGGCAACATCGTCTACACGCAAGGCCGCGATCCCGGTGAACAGCAACGGCTGGATGCCATGCCCGGCGACATCCTCAAGGGCATGCCGGTGGTTGTGCTGGTGAACTCCGGCACGGCATCGGCCTCGGAAATCGTGGCCGGTGCGCTGCAGGACCAGCGGCGCGGCGTGGTGGTCGGCACGCCGACCTTCGGCAAGGGCTCCGTGCAGACCGTGTTCCCGCTGCAACAGGACCGCGCGCTGAAACTCACCACCGCGCGCTATTTCACGCCCAGCGGCCGCTCGATCCAGGCACAGGGCATCGTGCCCGACATCCGCATCGAGGATGCACGCCTGACCCGGCGCGATGACGGCGCCGCATTCCGGGAAGCGGACCTGCCGGGGCACCTGTCGAACGGCAACGGCAATCCGGAACGCAAGGGCAAGGACAGCGACAAGCCGACCGCATTGGCCGACGACGACTACCAGCTGTACGAAGCCCTGAACATCCTGCGCGGCATCACCCTGTCCCGGGCCGACACCGGCAATCCCGCACCGGGCGACACCCGTTAATCAATCTGTCTTCTCTCCGCCATCCGGCGCCAACATGCATGCCGCAGCATGCAGCGGCATCGGGGTTGGCGGAGTGATCCCATGCACGCAGGATTCGTACTGCTGCTGGCACTGGCATTCGCGGTTCTCTATGCCCTGCTGTTGCCGAGACTGACCGGCGCGGGCTGGCAGTTCCTGGCGTCGGTGCCGCTGCGGCGGCGCGAAAACGGCGAATGGCAGGCACTCAATCTCACCTGGTACGGAATCTTTCTGGCGCTGGGCGGCACACTGGCCGTCGCGCTGTTCCTGCTCGCGACCGGCAGCACAGGCATGCCGGTTACCGTCGCAGCCCTGAGCGTGACGGTAATCCTCGGTGCATGCCTGCCGGCCGCGAGACTGATCACCCGAATCGTGGAAAAAAACCGCCACGGATTCACCGTGGGTGGCGCCAGTTTTGTCGGCATCCTGCTGGCACCGCCGCTGGTACTGGCACTGCAGGCCTGCGGCATCGAAGGCCATGCCGGTGAACTGCACGCGTTGCCGGTGCTGGCCGCGATGGCGGTTGCGTACGTACTGGGAGAAGGCATCGGCCGGCTGGCCTGCGTGAGCTTCGGCTGCTGCCGCGGTTGCCGCATCGATGCCCTGCCCCCGCGCCTTGCCCGCACCCTTGCGCCGCTGGCCGTCAGCTGGGACGGCGACACCCGGCACGCACTGTGGGAACCGCGCGCACTGCTGGACGTGGTGCCGATCCAGGCCATGACCTGCGTGCTGTACACCGTGCTGGCACTGGCCGGCCTGTATTTTTTCCTGGAAGGACAATTCCGTCTGGCTTTCGCCGGCACGCTGATACCGGCACTGCTGTGGCGCGTGCTGTCGGAATACCTGCGCGCCGACTGGCGCGGCGGCCGGAAATTTTCCGTCTACCAGACCATGGCGCTGACCGGCAGCGTCTGGAGTGCGGGCTGGGCGCTGGCATTGCCGGCCGCGCCGGAAGTGCCGCAACTGGCTGCCGGCATCGCAACACTCTGGCAGGCACCGGTACTGGTGTTGCTGGAAGCCGTGTTCGTGGTGATGTTCGTCTACACCGGTGCCAGCACCATGACCTGCGGCGAGATCCGCTTCCGGGCGCGGCGGCGCAGAAAGGCCCTGCTGGAGCCCCTCAGGAGCCACATCGCAAACCGCCCCTGAAAGCGCCCCGGAAAATCAGTCGAGGCGCATCTCGATGCCCTGCGCAGCCATGTACTCCTTGGCCTGACGCACGGTGTATTCGCCGAAGTGGAAGATGCTTGCCGCCAGCACGGCGTCAGCCTTGCCGATGCGCACACCGTCGGCCAGGTGCTGCAGGTTGCCGACACCACCGGATGCGATCACCGGAATGTTGGTGGCTTCACTCACCGCACGCACCAGCGCATTGTCGAAGCCGGTCTTCATGCCGTCACGGTCCATGCTGGTCAGCAGGATCTCGCCGGCGCCCAGCTCTTCCATGCGACGCGCCCATTCCACGGCATTGATGCCGGTGGCCTTGCGGCCGCCGTGAGTGAAGATTTCCCAGCGATCGCTCTCCTGCGGGCCACTCACCTTGCGGGCATCGATGGCAACCACGATGCACTGCGAACCGAAGCGCGAGGAAGCCTCACCGACAAACTCCGGGTTGGACACCGCTGCCGAGTTGATCGACACCTTGTCGGCACCGGCGTTGAGCAGGTTGCGGATGTCCTCGACCTTGCGGATGCCGCCACCGACGGTCAGCGGAATGAACACCTGGCTGGCCATGCGCTCGACCGTGGCCAGCGTGGTGTCACGGCCCTCATGGCTGGCGGTGATATCGAGAAAGGTGATCTCGTCGGCACCGGCCTCGTCGTAGCGGCGCGAGATTTCCACCGGGTCGCCGGCATCACGGATGTTCTCGAACTGGACGCCCTTGACCACGCGACCCTTGTCGACATCGAGACACGGAATCAGACGTTTGGCGAGTCCCATGGCGGAATCCTCTTTATGCGTTGCGCACGGCGCGTCAGGCGGCCGCGTCGGCCAGTTGCTGCGCTGCGCGCAGATCGATGGTGCCTTCATAGATGGCGCGGCCGGTGATGGCGCCGACGATGCCATCGTGCGCCACCGCCTTCAGCCGGCGTATGTCGTCCAGGTTGGTCACACCGCCGGACGCGATCACCGGCAATCCGGATTCGCGCGCCAGCCGTGCCGTTTCTTCCACATTGACGCCCTGCATCATGCCGTCGCGGGCAATGTCGGTGTAGACGATGGCGCTCACGCCGTCGTTGCGGAACTGCTTCGCCAGGTCGACCGCACGCACCGACGAAACGTCAGCCCAGCCATCGGTGGCAACCATGCCGTTCTTTGCATCGATGCCGACAATGATGTGGCCCGGGAAGGCCTTGCAGGCTTCGCGCACGAACTGCGGCTCCTTCACCGCCTTGGTGCCGATGATGGCGAACTCCACACCGGCCCGCAGGTACGCCTCGATGGTTTCCAGCGAACGGATGCCGCCGCCGATCTGTATCGGCATCTTCGGAAAGGCCTGCGCAATGGCCCGCACGATGCCGCCGTTGACCGGCTCGCCGGCAAAGGCACCGTTGAGATCAACCAGATGCAGGCGGCGGCCACCGGCGTCCACCCAGCGGCGGGCCATCGCCACCGGGTCATCGGAGAACACGGTGTCGTCTTCCATGCGGCCCTGTTTCAGGCGCACGCACTTGCCGTCCTTGAGATCGATCGCAGGAATGATCAGCATCGGAAACGCTTCAGTGTTTGACCGGCGCCGGAACCGTACCGTCCCAGCGGGCGAAATTGGCGAGCAGTGTCAGGCCGGCGAGCTGGCTCTTCTCCGGGTGGAACTGCACGGCGAAAATATTGTTGCGCGCCACCGCGGCGGCAAACTCCAGCCCGTACTCGCAGCGGCCGGCCACCAGCTTCTCGTCGTCCATGCGCACGTAGTAACTGTGTACGAAATAGAAACGTGCGTCCTGCGGGATGCCGTTCCACAGCGGATGGTCGCTGGACTGATGCACCAGGTTCCAGCCCATGTGCGGCACCTTGAGCTTTTCCAGACGCTCGCCCAGCAGGTCATCACCGAAATACTTCACGTCGCCCGGCAGGATGCCGAGCGCCTCGCAACCGTCGTTCTCCTCCGAATGCCGCATCAGCATCTGCATGCCGATGCAGATGCCGAGGAACGGTTTCTGCGTGATGACTTCCCGCACCACCTGGTCGACACCGATGCGGCGGATACCGGCCATGCAGTCGCGGATGGCGCCGACACCCGGCAGTACCACACGGTCGGCCCTGCGGATGACGTCAGGATCGGCAGTCACCAGCACCCGGGTATCGTCGGTGACTTTCTCGAACGCCTTGGCAGCCGAGCGCAGGTTGCCCATGCCGTAATCGATGATCGCAAGCGTTTTCACGACTCTGTTTCCGGAAAGATGCGGCGGCCGGACCGGCTCAGCCGTTCAGGGTGCCTTTGGTGCTCGGCGTCACACCGCCCATGCGCGGGTCGGCCTCGACGGCCATGCGCAGGGCACGACCGAATGCCTTGAAGACCGTTTCCGCCTGGTGGTGTGAATTGCTGCCGCGCAGGTTGTCGATGTGCAGCGTGATGGCGGCATGGTTGACCAGCCCCTGGAAGAATTCCCGGAACAGGTCCACGTCGAAACCGCCAACGCTGGCACGGGTGAAATCGACATGCATCTCCAGACCCGGACGGCCCGACAGGTCCACCACCACGCGCGACAGCGCTTCGTCCAGCGGCACATAGGCATGGCCGTAACGGCGCACGCCCTTCTTGTCGCCCCAGGCTTTCGCCAGCGCCTGGCCAAGGGTGATGCCGACGTCTTCCACCGTGTGGTGGGCATCAATATGCAGATCGCCGTCGGCCACGATGTCGAGGTCGATCAGGCCGTGCCGTGCAACCTGGTCGAGCATGTGCTCGAGAAACGGCAGGCCGGTACGGAACGTACCCTTGCCGGTACCGTCGAGATTGACGCTGACCTTGATGCGGGTCTCCAGCGTGTTGCGTTCGACGCTGGCCGTACGCTCCGCCATGCTGTACTCCGGATGTCGCGGTGGGGGATGCTGCAGGGCCGGTATTATAGGTCGCCCGGCGCCGCCGGCGGGCCTGCCGGCCCGGAAAACCCGGAAAAGATATCGACCCTCATGCCTGTCATCGTCGAACCCCGCTACGACATCGCCGCCCTGGAGGCCGACCTCGGCCGCGTCTATGCCGACTTCCCGGGGCGCAGCGCCGCCGATTGCGTGCGCGCCATCCAGGACAGCCTGCGTTCAGGCGGCGTGTTCTACCTCGGCGAGTTCAACGGCAAGCCGGTGGCCGGCGCACTGGTCAGCGGCCCGGCCGATACCCGCCGCATCCAGCTGGTGGCCGTACGCCCGGCCACGCGCAACCGCGGTGTTTCGGTGCGCCTGATCGACGAGATTGCCCGGCTGGAACACCTCACCGGTGCGCAGGTACTGGTGATCGCTCCCGGCGGCGAACAGGCAGCGAACGTGCTCAGCCGGCTGGGGTTTGTGCCGGATCCGCGTCAGCCGGATCTGCTGCAGCGGCCGCTCGGGCCGGCAGGATGACGGAGAACTCCGCGCCCTGACCACGGCCGGCACTGCGCACGCGCATGTCGCCGCCCATGTGGGAAATCATCAGCCGCGCGGTGGCAAGGCTGAGCCCGAAACCGCCTTCGCGGTGGTGCGAGCCGACCATGAAGAACGGCTCGAACAGGCGCGGCAGGTGTTCGCCATCAATGCCGCGCCCCTGGTCGCGGATGGTCACCACGCCGCGGGTACCGTAGGTTTCGGTACCGCCACCGAACTCGACGGTCTGCCCTTCGCTGCTGAAGTTGATCGCGTTGTCCAGCAGCAGCGCGAGTACCCGCCGCAGCCGCTGTTCGTTGGCCAGCACCACCAGGTCGGCCGGCACGCGGTTGCGCACCTGCAGTTTTTTCGCCTCGATGGCCGGCGAGAATTCCCGCAGCAGATCATCGACCAGCCACATGGGCGCCAGCGGCGCCAGCGACTGCGAAGCCGGATCCTCGTCGGCCAGGTCGAAGTAGCGCAGCACGGTGCCCACCAGGTCGATCATGCGCTGCTGGCCGGCCTCCACCGCATCGACCATGTTGCGCACGTCGTCCGACACCGCACTGGATTCGATGGCGCGGGTTGCCGTCATCCAGTTCAGCGGCGTATTCAGCTCGTGGCTGAGGTAATGCAGGAAACGCAGCTTGTCGGCATCCAGGCTGCGCAGCTGGGCGAACATCTGCTCCAGCTTTTCGTGCGACTCCTGCTGGATACGCTCGTTCTCGACCTTGAGCAGCTTCATGCGCTCGCCCAGCGCCAGCGACAGCAGCATGCCCTGCAGCACGGCGCCGAACTGCGGCGAGTAGGTGGTGAATGTACTGACCGGCAGCAGGCCCAGCATGGACAGCGGCAGCAGGATGGCACCGATCAGCAGCACGCCCCAGCCGGCGACAAAAAGGCGCGCCGGCTGGTAACCCTGCCGCAACCGCACCACACCGGCCGCGAACATGACCACCGCGAACAGCACCGGCATGGCATTGCCCAGGATGTACATCCAGTGTTTGGGCAGCAGCAGTGCCAGCAGGAACACCACGATGATCGCCGTGATCATCCAGCGGAAAGCGGCATCCGTGCGCGGGTTGTCGCGCTTGATGTCGAGAAAGATCCGGGTGAACTGCAGCCCGCCCCACAGCGCGATGCAGGTGAATACCGGGAACCAGCCGTTGAGCGCCGGCATGTGCGGCCACACGTACTGCAGGCCCAGCCCGTTCAGGCTGGCGAACAGCATGATGAAGCCGCCCAGCCACACGATGTAGTACAGCTGCGAGCGCTCGCGCGTGGAAAGGAACAGGAACAGGTTGTAGAGGAACAGGATCGACAGGGCGCCGTAGAACAGGCCGAAGCCCCATTGCTGGCGGCTGACCCGCTCCGCCAGCGCCTGCTGGTCGAGCAGACGCAGGCCGACGTTGAGTGCGCCCTGGCCCGCCACGCGCATGTAGAGCGTGACCGGCTGGCGCGCATCCACCAGTTCCGGCGGCACCGGCAGCACAAACTCGCGCAGCTTGTAGGGGCGAGCGTCGAATGGCAGCACATCGCCCATCACCACCTGCTTCCAGCCGCCGCTGCGGTCCGGCAGGAAGAAGGTCAGCTCGTCGAGGATCGGGTGACCTTCCACCAGATGCCAGGCATGGCCGGCACCGGCACTGAAATCGATCTGTACCCGGAACCAGAGCGCCGAGCGGGTGAAACCGTAATTGGTCTGGGCCCGGGCCACCGGCCGGAAGCGGCTTTCGTACAGCGTCGACGACACCGCCGCGATGTCGAGCGCCGCAGTCTTGTCTTCCAGCACGTCCATGCTCAGGCCGACCGGATATTCCGGCACCCCCGGCTCCACACTCAGCACCGCCGCCGGCGCAGCCGCGGCAAATACGGTCACAAGCAACAGGACGGCAAGCCCCGGAAGACCGGCCGGCAGGAAGCGACGCAACATGGTGACAACCCCGGAAGACCCGGCCGGAAAAGCCGGTCGCGGGACAATATAGCCGCGCCCCGGCCTTGTGGCACACTCGCCCGACTCCATCCATCCGACTCCGGTACGCGTCATGGCCAGTGCAGCAGGCAAGGTCTGGAAATACGTCAAATGGTCCCTCCTCGGCATCACCGGCCTGGTCCTGGCCCTGGTGGTATTCCTGCTGGTCTGGATCGACCCCAACGACTACCGCGACGACATCACTGCACTGGTCAAGGACAAGACCGGCCTGATCCTGAAGATCGACGGCAACATCGGCTGGAGCATCTACCCGGCGCTCGGCTTTTCGGTGGAAGGCGTCTCGCTGGCCGCCAGCGAGAGCGAAGCGCCCATCGCTTCGGTCGGCAAGGCGATGATCAGTGTCGAGCTGCTGCCACTGTTCAGTAAACAGGTGAACGTCCAGACCCTTTTCGTCGACAAGGTGATGGCCGATCTGGTGGTGGACCAGAGCGGCAAGGGCAACTGGGAAGTGCTGGCGAATGCCGGCGGCGAGCCTGCACCCGAGCCGGAGCCGGTGCCGGAAGAACCGGCCGGCGAACCGTTGCTGGTATCGGTGCCGAAAATCGTGATCACCAATTCCATCATCGACTTCGAGAACCAGCAGACGCTGGCGCACCAGACCGTCACCATCAAGGAGTTCGTGGCCGAGGACATCGCCCTCGCGCGTGAATTCCCGCTGCATCTGGTGGCCACCGTGGCCGACCGCTCGCAGATCAGCGCCGACATCGACACCCGCGCCTTCGTCACCCTGGACACCACCGCGCAACGCTATGCCGTGCGCGCCCTGGAACTGAAGGCCGGCGTCAGCGGCATCCTCGACAAGCCGTTCAACGTGCTGCTGACCACCGACGCCGCTGCCGATCTGGCAGCACAGAAGGTCGCGGTCACCGCACTCTCGCTCACCGTCAGCGATCTGGCGCTGGGCAGCGCACCGGTCACGGCCCGCATCAGCGGCCCGATCGCCATGGACATGAAAGCCGACAGCGCCGTGGTCGGCCCGATGGCGCTGGGCGTATCGGTGCTGGAAGGCACGCTGCTGGTGAACACGAGGGAGCTGAGCAAGGAGCTGGCCTTCGACGGCACGCTCGACATCAAGCCGTTCAATGCCAAGAACCTGATGCGCGATTTCGGCATCACCGCACCGGCCACCACCGACGCACTGGCGATGACGAAGGTTGCGCTGAAGACCGCTTTCGCCGGCGGCCTCAAGAGCACCATGCTCGAGAACCTCGACATCACGCTGGACGACACCCACATCCGCGGCAAGGCCGGCGTGACCGACCTCGCCACCACGGCACTGGCCTTCGACCTGAACGTCGACGCCATCAATGCCGACCGCTACCTGCCGCCGCCGGCCAAAGCGCCGGCAGCACCGGCCGCAGCACCGGCACCTGCTGCCACCACAGCAAAAGCACCGGCAAAGCCGGAGCCGCTGCTGCCGGTGGAAACGCTGCGCGCGCTCAACCTCGACGGCAAGCTCGCGGTCGGCAAGATCACACTCATGGAATGGCCGATGACCAACCTCGCCGCCAGCGTGAAGGCCCACGCCGGCGACATCCGCCTCGACCCGTTCTCCGCCGGCGTGCTGGAAGGCACCGTGCGCGGCAAGGTGCTGGTGGATGCCCGCGGCGAGCAGCCGCACATCACCACCAGCCTCAAGCTGGACAGGATCGAGATCGGCGGCGTGGTCAAGCGTTTCACCGGCAAGGAGCTGTTTCTCGGCAAGACCAACCTCGACCTCAACCTCGACACGTCGGGCAACGACGTCGACACCTTGCTGAAGAAAGCCGTGGGCGGCCTCGACCTCAGCTTCGCCGACGCCACCCTCAAGGGCATGAACCTGAACAACATGCTGTCGGAAACGCTGACCCAGCAGCTGGGCGCCTTCTCCATGCTGGTGCCGGACTACCAGAACAAGCTGCCGCAGGAGATGCAGAAGGACACTGTGTTCAGCACGCTGGCCACGTCCGCGAAGCTCAAGGACGGCATTGCGCAGATTCCGTCCTTCAACGCCGGCGTGAAGGACGGCGCGGTCAAGGGCAGCGGTCAGTTCAACATCACCACCATGGACTTCGACTACACGCTGGCCATGCGCACCGACAAGCTCAAGGACAGCAAGTACTTCGCCAACACCGAGTTCCCGGTGCACTGCAAGGGCAACATCGCCGGCAGCCCGGCCAGCTGGTGCCGGCCGGACAGCAAGGCCATCGGCGACATGCTGAAGAAAGCCGCGGAAAGCGCGGTGAAGGACCGGGCGAAAAAGGAAATCGCCGAGAAGCTCGGCATCAGCGGCGATGCCGTCGGCAGCAGCAGCGAAATCAGGCAGGAAGTGAAAAAGGAAGCCGAGAAGAAGGCCAAGGAAAAGGTCAACAAGGAACTCGAGAACGCGCTCAAGAAATACTTCTGATGGCGTTTTCCGACCGCGTTCTTGCCTGGTTCGACGCTCACGGCCGCAAGAACCTGCCCTGGCAGAAGAAACCCGCACCCTACCGGGTGTGGGTTTCGGAGGTCATGCTGCAGCAGACCCAGGTGAGCACCGTCATTCCCTACTTCGAACGCTTCATGCAGCGCTTCCCGGACGTGGAGGCGCTCGCGGCAGCGCACATCGACGAAGTGCTGCACCTCTGGACCGGCCTCGGCTACTACGCCCGCGCACGCAACCTGCATCGCGCCGCGCAGCGCGTGGTGACCGAACACGGCGGCACATTCCCCGGCACCGTGGACGGGCTCGCTGCGCTGCCCGGCATCGGCCGCTCCACCGCCGGCGCCATCGTCGCGCAGGCACATGGCCGGCGCGCGGTGATCCTCGACGGCAACGTCAAGCGCGTGCTGGCACGCTTCCATGCCGTGGCCGGCGACAAGAACAGCAGCGCCGTGCTGGATGCGCTCTGGCAATACGCGGAAGAACACACGCCGGCGAAGCGCGTGCGCGACTACACCCAGGCCATGATGGATCTGGGCGCCACTGTCTGCACCCGCAGCAAGCCGCGCTGCAGCGCCTGCCCGCTGGCCGGGGACTGCGTCGCGCGCGCGCAGGGCAACCCCCAAGACTATCCCGGCCGGAAGACGGCGACGAAGAAGACACCGGTGCGCAATACACAGATGGTGCTGCTGCGCGACGCGCAGGGCCGCGTATTGCTGGAGCAGCGCCCGCCATCCGGCCTGTGGGGCGGGCTGTGGTCGCTGCCGCAGTGCGGGAGCGAGAGCGAGGTCGACGCCCTGCTCGGCCGGCTGGCACTGCGTGAACATGCACGCGCGCCGCTGCCGCCGTTCCGCCACACCTTCAGCCACTTCCATCTCGACATCGAGCCGGTGCTGATCGATGTACGGCGCGCCGCGCGCGGGCGCGTTGCCGACGCCGGCCGGCTGGCCTGGGTGGACCCGGCCGCGCCCGGCACACTGGGCCTGGCCGCGCCGGTGGTTAAACTGCTCGACACGATCCGGTAGCGCCCGTCACGGGCGACATCGCACCTCGCCCGTCAACGGGCTCCTACATAACCGGGCCACTGGAGCCGACATGACACGCACTGTTTTCTGCTCGCGCCTGAAGGAAGAACTGGAAGGCCTGGACCGGCCTCCCTTCCCCGGCCCGGCCGGCCAGAAGATCTACGACACCGTTTCGAAAAAGGCCTGGCAGGAATGGCTGAAGCACCAGACCCTGCTGATCAACGAAAAGCGGCTGGTGCTCACCGCCCCGGAAACCCAGACCTACCTGGCAGGCCAGCGCGACCGCTTCCTGGCCGGCGAGGCCGTGGACCGGGCCGAGGGTTATGTACCACCGGCCGGTACGCCGCCGGAAAACTGAACACCGGCCCCGGACACACCCCGGAAACGGCCGGGATTTGCCTTGACCGCCCCCGGGGCCGCCGCTTTAATACCGCGCTCTCGCGCCGGGCCCGCCCGGTGCGAATGCCCGGATAGCTCAGTCGGTAGAGCAGGGGATTGAAAATCCCCGTGTCGGTGGTTCGATTCCGCCTCCGGGCACCACCCTTGCGGTTCCCGCCATAGTTTCGGGAACCGGCAAAAAGCCCCGCTCTGCGGGGCTTTTTGTTGGTGGCCGCCTCACCCCCACGTCTTCAGCCCCGTCACACCGGCCACGATCATCGCCACGCAGGCGATGCGCATCACGGTCACGGGTTCGCCCAGGAACAGCACGCCGGCCAGCACCGTGCCGGCAGTGCCGATACCGGTCCAGACGGCGTAGGCCGTGCCCACCGGCAGCTGGCGCAGGGCCAGCCCGAGCAGGAACAGGCTGACCGCCATGGCGAGCACGGTGGCCAGGGTGATCAGGGGCCGGGTGAAACCTTCGGTGTAGCGCAGGCCGACGGCCCAGCCGATTTCCAGCAAACCGGCGGCCAGCAGCAGGGTCCAGGCAGACATGGCGACGACTCCGTGGTGCCGGGTCGTCCCGTGCGGTCAGGCAAGGCCGGGGCGTCCCGGCGGCATGCAGTCTGCCTGCCCCGGCATCGCGGCTCCATAGGGAGAAATCCGGCGGGGCGCGGGCCGGGTACCGGCACCCGCCGCCCCGAATGCCAACTGCAACGACACCCGCTGTCGGCCGGCCCGCTAGACTGCGCTTCCCGCACCCGAACGACACCGCCGGATTGCCGCCATGAGCCCCGTCCTGATCTCCACCCTGGTCGCCGCTGTTGCCCTGATCGCCGGCGTGCTGCTGGGCTGGTTCCTGGGCACGCGCGCGAAACCGGACGACAGCCGCGTCGAGGACGAGCTGCGCATGCAGATCACCGGGCTGGAGCGGCGCATGGGCGAATTCCAGACCGCGGCCCGCGAGGCCGGCGAGCGGCGCGTCCGCGCCGAGGCCGATGCCGAGGCCCTGAAACGGCAGTTCCCCGCGCTGGAGGAGCAGCACCAGCGCCAGCTGGCCGAACGCGACGCGTTCCATCGCCGCCAGCAGGAAGAACTGAAGGAAGGTCATGCGCGTGCGCTGGTCGAACTGCGCAACAGCCACGACCGGGCACTGGCCGATCTCAAGGAGTCCTTCAAGGCCCTGTCGGCCGACGCACTGAAGGAAAACACCCCGGCCTTCCTCGCGCTGGCGCAGGAAAACCTCGGCAGGCTCCAGGCCGAGGCGAAAGGCGATCTGGACATGCGCAAGAAGGAAATCGAGGCGCTGCTGAAGCCGCTGCAGGAACAGCTCACCGGCTACCAGGCGCTGTCCCTGCAAAGCCAGCAGACCATCGGCGAAGTGGTGCAGCAGCTCAACGACATGAAGCGCACCAACGAACTGCTGGCCAGCGAAACCTCGCGCTTCCGCATGGTGCTGAAGTCCAGCCAGGCACGCGGCAAGTGGGGTGAGGAAACGCTGCGCCGGGTGGTGGAAGCCGCCGGCATGAGCGCGCACGTGGACTTCGACGTGCAGGTCAGCGAAGGCGATTCGCGCCCGGACATGGTGGTGAAACTGCCGGAAGGCAGATCCATCATTGTCGACGCCAAGGTGCCGGATCTCGATTTCATCGAGGCGCTGGACTCGGCCGACGCCGAACAGCGCTCGCAGAAGCTGCGCGATCACGCCCAGAAACTCAAGCAGACCATCCGCGAGCTGGCAGCGCGCAACTATCCGCAGAAGTTTGCCAACTCGCTGGACTACGTGGTGCTGTTCCTGCCGGCCGAATCGCTGTTCTCGGCAGCACTGGAGGGCGACCAGGACCTGCTGCTGTGGGCGGCCCAGCAACGCATCATGATCGCCACACCGGCTTCGCTGATCGCGCTGCTGCGCTCGGTGAGCATGAGCTGGCAGCACTACGCGCAGACGCAGAACACCCGGTTGATCGCCGATACCGCCAGGGAGCTGTACCAGCGGGTGGCGGTGTTCTACGGCCACTTCCAGGGCATCGGCGATGCCATGGGCCGGGCTTCGCAGGCCTTCAACCGCGCCGTGGCCAGCTACGACTCGCGGGTACGGCCAACCGGCGAGCGCCTGATGGAGCTGAAAGTCGACGATGCCGGCAAGGAACTGCCGGCGATCGATACCGTGGAAGAGAACCTGCGGCTGCCGAACCCCGCCGACACGGCGTATCGCCCGTAAGCGCCCGTTGACGGGCAATCGCGGGCATCGCATCGCCCCCGCAGGGGCTTACCACCAGCGGCCGAACAGCTTCCCCGGCAGGCCGACCGTGCGGTGAATGTCGTCCACCTGCCCGCCCAGGGCATCGACGCGTGCCACCACCACATCCACGCGCGCCGTCAGCTGGTCGACATGGCCCGGAATGCGCTCCATGTTTTCCACCACGCGCATGATGCGGTGCGCCATGACCAGGTATTCGAGCACGGCGCGGATGATCGCCACCGCGATCAGCAGGATGAACGGCGCCACCGCCAGCAGGATCAGCCCGGCCATGGTCGAGAACAGGAAGGCAAGCCCGACCAGACCGGCGATCACCGCCACCGCAGCCACCACCAGCAGCACGTAGAACACCGGCAGCAGCTGCATGGTGAGATAGCGCTCGAAGCGCCAGTCCATCAGACCGCTGACCAGCCCTTCGTGTTGCTGCCCGCTCATGCCTGCCTCCCTCCGTTCACTCGAGCTTGTCACTGCACTCCGCGCGGGCCGGTGCGACCCGGCAGCGGATCTTGCGCTGGATCGCCAGCATCTCGCCGTCATAGTAGCCCTCGTCGCGCAGGCTGATGCGCGCCTGGCGCATCATTTCCTCGTACTTGGGCTTGTCGGCATCCGGAATCTGCACGAAATACTTCTGCGCCGATGAACCTTCCGCCAGGCGGATGTACTTCAGCAGCAGGTCGAAGTTGGCGTGCACGGTCCAGCGCGCAGCGATGCCGATCTCCGGCGGAAAGTCCCTGGTGCGCACCAGCACCTGCACAGTCGGCCAGACGATCGGGTAGTCGATGATGCCGCCGCGCGGCTCAAGACCTTTCCAGAGTTCCATCGCATCGAATGCCGCCAGCGGTGCGGCAATGATGTCGACCGTACCGTTGTTGAACTTGCCGGCCACATTGGTGATGTCGACAGTCACCGGCGAGGCGCCGATCTGCGACACCATGCGCGCCTGCACCGGATCGTAATCAAGCACCGCCACACGCTTGCCGGCAGCCTTGGTCAGGCTGTTGACAGTGCGGTCGTTGGTGAACACGTAGGCCGGACCGATCGGCACCGCACCCAGCGACTCGAATTCACCGGCACGCAGCTTGGGCGAGATCTTCGGACTGGCCAGCACTTCCGCCATCAGGCGGTGATGCTCTTCCGTGACCAGACCGCCGATGGAGTCGACGCTGCCGGCAAACCGGTTGAACAGGCGGGCCCTCAGACCGGAGATGATCGCCGCCTCGCAGCGGCCGGCCTTGAAATCCTCGGCGGCAATCTTTTCGCTGGTATAGGTCAGCAGCGTGAGGTCATAGCCCCACTTCAGCGTCTCCAGCCGCACGTCCTTGGCGGCGTTCGCCAGCGGGCCATGCGCGCCGATCGGATCGAACACGCAGACCCGCACCATCTTGATTTCTTTCGGCGGCGTGGCCGGCGGCTTCGGCAGGTTGATGGCGCCGCGCACCGATTCCGCTTCGCGCTTGATCTGGTCGGTATAGTTCTCCGCCGCGTGCAGCGGCGCGGCTGCCGTCAACAGTGTTGCTGCAGCCAGCAATGACGTCAGGAAAGTGATGCGCATGGAAGTGCCCCGTGATCTTGTTGTTGTGACGGTGTGGCGCAATGGACCGCCACTATGGGGCCGCGGCCGCGTGCCCGCCATTCGCCGCCGGTACCCGGCCACCTCGTCATCGGCGCCAATCCCCGCCTACACTGCCTGCCCGCTCACGGAGGATGCAAGCCCATGCTGCGCCCCCTGATCTGCCTGCTGGCAGCATCGACCGCGTTCCTGGCACCGGCCGCCCCCGAGGTGCAGCGCGGACTGTTCCTGTTCCTGCTGATCGGCGCCCTGTGGTTGTCGGAAGCCCTGCATCTCACGGTGACAGCACTGCTGGTGCCGGTACTGGCAACCGCACTGGGCCTGATCGACGGCAGGCAGGCGCTGGCGGCATTCGCCGATCCGGTCATCGCGCTGTTCTTCGGCGGCTTCGTGCTGGCCACGGCACTGCGCGTGCACGAGCTGGACCGTCTGCTGGCGTCGCGGCTGGTGCGCCTCGCGCGCGGACGCATGCTGCCGTCCGCGTTGCTGCTGTTTGCCGCAACCGCATTCATTTCCATGTGGGTGAGCAACACGGCCACGGCCGCCATGATGCTGCCACTGGCGCTCGGCCTGCTGGCCGGCATTGATCGTGACAAGCAGCGCAGCACCGTGCTGTTCGTGTTGCTGGGCGTCGGCTGGATGGCGAGCCTGGGCGGCATGGGCTCGCTGATCGGCAGCCCGCCGAACGCAATCGCCGCGGCGGCGGCCGGCTGGACCTTCAACGACTGGTTCGCCGTCGGCCTGCCCGCGCTGGGGCTGCTCGGCCCGCTGGCCATACTCGTGCTGTATCTGGTGTTGCGTCCGGACCTGCGCGGCGTCACGGTCGATCTCGCACCACCGGATCTGGCCTGGGAACGCAGCACACTGCTGACCATCGGCATTTTTGCCGGCACCGTCCTGCTGTGGATGTTCAGCGAACCGGCCGGAAAATGGATCGGCATCGAAAAGGACCTCGATGCGCTGATCGCGGTCACCGCTGCCGTGCTGCTGGTGGGCACCGGCGCACTGTCGTGGAAAGACGCGGAGCGCGGCACCGACTGGGGCGTACTGTTGCTGTTCGGCGGCGGCCTGTGCCTGGGCGCGGTCCTGAAGGCGTCCGGTACCAGCGACTGGCTGGCGGAATCGATGGTCGGCTACACGCAGGGCCTGCCGCTGGTGCTGGTGCTGCTGTTGCTGGCGACCTTCATCGTGCTGCTGTCGGAGCTGGCGAGCAACACCGCCACGGCTGCGTTGCTGATCCCGCTGCTGCTGCCACTGGCGCCGTCGATCGGACTCTCGCCCGGCGAAATGGCTGCGTTCGTGGCACTGACCGCCAGCTGCGGATTCATGCTGCCGGTGGCCACGCCGCCGAACGCGATCATCTACGGCAGTGGCCTGGTCAGCCAGCGGGAAATGATCCGCGCCGGACTGTGGCTGGACATCGTCTGCGTGCTGGTACTGACGCTGATGTTCGCGCTGTAGGAGCCCGTTTACGGGCGACCAGAGTCGCCCCTGAAGGGGCTCCTACGGCTGTTGCTGCACCGGCAATGCCGGCCGCGCCTGCAGCGGATTGCAGTTTTCGATCACCACCGAACCCTGCAGCATGTGGCTGCGCGCGTACTCGGTGAAATAGCACTTGTTCTCCTGCGGGTCCCAGCTCTCCACCCACAGATGGTCGTCCTTCCAGGTGGAGCCCAGATGCAGCCGGCCTTCCGGCGCGCTGATCGACATCACGCCACCGTAGCGCTTGACGAAGATCTGTTCGAAATAGAAGTAGTACGCCAGCGCACCGGCCGCCCCGATGACGATGGCCGCCAAGAAACCCCACTTCCACTGACCGAAGCGCACGCCCAGGCCCATGAACACACCCAGCACCAGCGCTACCAGCAGGAACCAGTACAGATAGGTCACCATGATCCGTCTCCTCTCCTGAAAGATTCACCGCGCTGCCGGCGGCACGCACTCCGCCAGCCAGCGCCATTTTTCCACGCTGTCACCCAGCGCATGGAATTCCGGGTTCAGCAGCGACTCACCGCGGTTGCAGCGCAGCGGCTGCAGACCGGTATCAACAATGTGCCCGCCCGCCGCCTCCAGCACGGCCTGCGCGGCAGCGGTATCCCATTCGCTGGTGGGTCCCAGCCGGGGATAAAGGTCCGCCTTGCCTTCGGCCACCAGGCAGATCTTGAGCGAACTGCTCATGTTTGCCAGCGCGTAGTCCCCCAGTTCGCGCTGCAGGCGCTCCAGCAACGCCGGCAGACGCTCGCCGCCGTGACGCCGGCTGGCCACCACCGTCACCGGCACACCGCCCGCTTTCGCTTCCGCCAGCGTGCGCACGCGGATCGGCGCACGTTTCCCGTCCTGCTCGCGGAACGCCACACGCTGTGCATGGATACCCGCATACGTCACACCGGTGACCGGCACGTACACCACGCCCAGCACCGGCACACCGTTCTCCACCAGCGCGATGTTGACGGTGAACTCGCCGCTCCTCGCCACAAACTCTTTCGTGCCGTCCAGGGGATCGACCAGCCAGAAGCGGGTCCAGTGCCGGCGCACGTCCCATGCGGCCTGCTCGCCGGATTCTTCCGACAGCACCGGCACGTCCGGCGTCAGCGCATGCAGGCCCGCCTCGATAACGCCGTGCGCGGCCAGATCCGCTTCCGTGAGCGGGGAGGCATCCGCCTTGTCGGTGACGGCAATCGCCTCCGGACGGCCATAGACCTCCAGAATCGCCGCGCCGGCCCGGACGGCAATCGCGATGACGGGTTCGAGCAGGTTCTCGTACTTCATGGGGCAGTCTTCACACCTTGATGCCTTTCCTGCGCTGCCGGTCGCGCACCAGATAAAGTGCAGCCAGCGAACGGGCTTCGCTGAAGTCCTCGCGCGCCACCAGCGCGTCGATGTCGGCCAGCGGCCAGGGCACGACCTCGATCGGCTCCGGCTCGTCGCCCTCGATCCTCTGCGGGTACAGGTCTTCCGCCAGCACCACCACGATGCGATGCCCCATGTAGCCCGGCGACAGGGTCAGTTCGGTGAGCGGCTCCAGCGTGCGTGCACCGTAACCGCACTCCTCCATCAGCTCCCGGTTCGCGGTCTCGATCACGCTCTCACCGGCATCCCGTGCCCCCTTGGGCAAGGACAGCTCATAGCGCTCGACACCGGCACCGTATTCGCGGATCAGCAACACCGTCTCCGGATCCAGCAGCGGCACCACCAGCACGGCCGGGATGGGTGGCGTCAGGAGACGTTCGTAGGTGCGCTCGACCCCGTTGGAGAAACGCATTTCCAGCTCTTCCACGGCAAACAGCCGGCTGCGGGCCACGATGCGCCGGGAGCGTATTTCCGGATGGATTTTTACAGGGTCCGTTTTCGGCGACATACTGGCGGGCCTCCCGGCTGCCGGCAGCGTCCCCGATATGACATCCCTGGTCAACTGGAACAGCATCCACACCGTCATGCTCGACATGGACGGCACCCTGCTGGACCTCTACTTCGACAACTACTTCTGGCAGCACTACGTTACCGAACAGTACGCCCGCCAGCGCAACTGCACCTTCGCCGAGGCCGAAACCTTCCTGAAGCAGCGCTTCGCCCGCGAGCAGGGCACCCTGAACTGGTACTGCGTCGATTACTGGAGCGACGAGCTGGGCATGGACATCGCGGCGATGAAACGCGAGATCCGGCACCTGATCCGGCCGCGCGACACCACGCTCGCCTTCCTGGACGCACTCAAGCGTCATCACGCACAGGTGCTGCTGGTGACCAATGCACACCCGCGCAGCCTGGAACTGAAAATGGAAGAGACCGGCATCGGCGAATACTTCGACGCCCTGATCAGTTCCCATGATCTGCACCGGCCCAAGGAAGACCCAGCCTTCTGGGGCGTGCTCGCACGCGAGCGTCCGTTCGACCCGCAACGCACGCTGCTGATCGATGACAGCCTGTCCGTGCTGCATTCGGCGCAGCAGTACGGCATCCGCTGGTTGCTGTCCATTGCCAGGCCGGACTCGCGCGGACACGAGCGCGATACCGCACCGTTCCACGCCCTGCACACCTTCGACGACATCATGCCGATACCGGCCGCCACCGCATGAGCAGCGGCGGCAGCGAAAAAACCCGCACCCGGCTGGACAAGTGGCTGTGGGCGGCACGTTTCTACAAGACCCGTGCACTGGCGCAGGAGGCCGTCGACGGCGGCCGCGTGCACTACGAAGGGCAGCGCGCCAAATCCTCGCGCGATGTGCAGGTCGGCGCGCATCTCACCGTGGTGGTCGGCCATGACAGCCGGGACATCGTGGTGACGGCGCTGGCGGACAAGCGCGGCAGCGCGGCGCAGGCGGCGTTGCTGTACACGGAAACGCCGGACAGCATCGCCCGGCGCGAAGCCGCCGCCGCACAGCGCCGGGCCCTGGCGCTCACCGACCCGACGCCGGACCACCGGCCCGACAAACGCGAGCGACGGCAGATGGAACGCTTCCGCAGCCGTAACGATCCGTCCTCGCACGGCCGCCCGTAAACGGGCCCGCACCCGCTAGAATTGCCGGCATCCCTTTTTCTGCAGCACGCCCGTGACCGCCGCCGACTCCCGCTCCCGTTTCCTGTTCGAGGCACTCGCCGTACGCGGCGAGCTGGTGCGCCTCGATGCCACGGTGCAGACCGTGCTCGCCAACCATGACTACCCGCCACCCCTGCAGGACCTGCTGGGCGAGGCGCTGGCGGCCGCCGCGTTGCTGGCCGGCACCATCAAGTTCGAAGGACTGCTGGTGCTGCAGGCCAAGGGCGAAGGCCCGCTGACCCTGCTGATGGCGGAGTGCTCGCACGACGGCCGGCTGCGGGCCATCGCCCGCTGGGAAGGCGATGTGCCGGCGGCACCGCTGGTCAGTCTGCTGGGCAACGGCCACCTCGCCATCACCATCGACCCGGCCACCGGTACCCGCTACCAGGGCATCGTGCCGCTGGACGGCATCTCGCTGGCCGAGTGCATCGAGCACTACTTCAGCCAGTCCGAGCAGCTCGGCACCCGTCTGTGGCTGGTGGCGGGCAATGGACGGGCGGCCGGTTTCCTGCTGCAGGAGCTGCCGGATGCCGGCGGTACCCGGCGCGATGCCGATGCCTGGAACCGGCTGTGCCGCCTGACCGACACCCTGACCGCCGACGAATTGCTGGGTCTGGCGCCGGCAACCCTGCTGAACCGGCTCTTCCATCAGGAAGATGTCCGCCTGTTCGAAGCAGAATCCCTGCATTTCGAGTGCAGTTGCAGCACAGACCGGGTCCTGAACGCCCTGCGCTCGCTGGGCGAGAGCGAGCTGCAGGCCATCCTGGCCGAACAGGGCCGGATCGAGGTCACCTGCGAATTCTGCAACCGGCGCCGGGACTTCCTGGCCGCCGACCTCGCCGGGCGGCCGTGACGCGCCCCGCCCGGCCGCGGACCGGATGACCCCGCAGTCAGCCTTTCTTCCGAGTACCGGCGTTTCACGCCCGGGGCCGATTCGGGGATAATCGCCGGCTCCCGGCCGCTACCCCGACCGGGAACCGGCCGCACCGTTCGACCAGAAGGCGCGAACCCGGACCTGCCGACGGCGCCAAACCCGGCTGCCCGCTACGGCCACAACCAGGCCCACGAGAACATGACTACGCTCAAGATCTTCCAGGATCTCTCCCGCACGCAACTCGTCGAACTTGCCCTGCAGCGCAACGAAGGCCAGCTGGCCGACAACGGCGCCCTGAACGTCTTCACCGGTCACCGCACCGGTCGCTCGCCGGCCGACCGCTTCATCGTCGACGAGCCCTCCACCCGCGAACACATCCACTGGGGCGCGATCAACCGCCCGTTCCCGGCCGACAAGTTCGACGCCCTGTGGAACCGCGTGCAGGACTACATGAGCGAGCGCGACAATTTCGTCTCGCACCTGCACGTCGGTGCCGACCCCGATCACTACATCGCCGTGAAAGTGGCGACCGAGACCGCCTGGCACTGCCTGTTCGCCAACGACCTGTTCATCATTCCGCAGAAATTCAATCCGAAGCACAAGGAGCAGTGGCAGATCATCAACGCGCCCGGCTTCGAATGCGTTCCGGACCGCGACGGCACCAACTCCGACGGCATCGTCTGCATCAATTTCGCGGCCCGCAAGGTGCTGCTGGCCGGCATGCGCTACGCCGGTGAAATGAAGAAAGCCATGTTCTCGGTGCAGAACTTCCTGCTGCCGGAGAAAGACGTGCTGCCGATGCACTGCTCGGCCAACGTCGGCGAGGACGGCGGCGTTGCCCTGTTCTTCGGCCTGTCCGGCACCGGCAAGACCACCCTGTCGGCCGACCCGGAGCGTTACCTGATCGGCGACGACGAACACGGCTGGGCGAAAGGCAGCGTGTTCAACATCGAAGGCGGCTGCTACGCCAAGTGCATCAACCTGTCGAAGGAAAACGAGCCGGTCATCTGGGACGCCATCAAGTTCGGCGCCGTGCTGGAAAACGTGGTGCTGACCCCGGGCCGCACCCCGGACTACGACGACACCTCGCGCACCCAGAACACCCGGGCCGCCTACCCGCTGGAGCACATCAGGAAGCGCATCGTCGAGAACCGCGCCGGCGAGCCGAAGCACGTCATCTTCCTCACCTGCGACCTGTACGGCGTGATGCCGCCGGTCGCGGTGCTGAACAACAAGCAGGCCGCGTTCCACTTCCTGTCCGGCTACACCGCGCTGGTGGGCTCCACGGAAATGGGCTCCGGCGCCGGCATCAAGACCACCTTCTCCACCTGCTTCGGCGCACCGTTCTTCCCGCGCCCGGCGCGCGAGTACGCCGAGCTGCTGATCAAGCGCATCGAGGAATTCGATTCGAAGGTGTTCATCGTATCGACCGGCTGGACCGGCGGCCCGCACGGCACCGGCAAGCGCTTCAGCATCCCGACCACACGTTCCATCATCCGCGCCATCCTCACCGGCAAGCTGGACAACGTGAAGACGCAGCACCTGGACATCATGAATCTCGATGTGCCGGTGTCGGTCGAGGGTGTCGACGCAAAACTGCTGGTGCCGCGCGACACCTGGGCGGACAAGGCCGCGCACGACGCCAAGGCGAAGGAGCTGGCCGGTCTGTTCCTGAAGAACTTCGACGAGAAATACCCGGACGTGGACAAGACCATCCGCGCCGCAGGCCCGCAGGCCTGAGTGCAGGTCACCGGGAAAAAGGCGCCGCAAGGCGCCTTTTTTCTTGGCGCCACGGACGCCGCGACGTTAGCCTCCCGGAAATCCCCCCAACCGGAAACCTTTGCCATGGACTGGAAAGGCAACCTTGTCTCGATCGCGCTCGGCAGCCTGCTGATCGCCGGCGGCGCGCTGATCGCGTACGCCCCGTGGAGCGCCGTCCGGGAACTGGAAGATGCGGCACGGCGTGCCGACAAGGGCACGCTCGAGCAACTGGTCGACTATCACAGCGTCGGCCGCAGCCTGCGGGCGCAGCTCGAGGGCGAACTGGCCTCCGTGCTGGCCGAGGAAGGGCAGAAACCGGACGCCGTCGTTGACGAAACCCGCGCCCGCGAGCTGATCGGGCCGGCCGTCGACCTGTTGCTGCAACCGCACGGCATTTCCCGGCTGATGGAGGGCACGGTGGCCCACGTTCCACCACCGGGCGAGCGCCTGTCCGCGGAAGCCGCGGCACCGTCCGGTGCCGCGGCCGGCTATGAAGACTTCAACCGCTTCACCGTCCGGGTCACCCCGCAGCAGCCCGGCGCGCGCGCCGTGCTGCTGGTGATGACCCGCCAGGACGCAACACGCTGGAAGCTCACGGACGTGCAGCTGCCACGGCATGCCGCCATCGCGCGTGCCGACTTCGCCGCCGCGGCGCTCGCGCCGCCGGCGGATACCGGGCTCGGCATTTCCGCATTCGACGGCGACTGCGTCGATCTGCACGTGGCGGAATACCGCGCCGCACACAGCGACAGGAGCCCACCGGCAGACCTCCTGAACGACTGGATGACGGAGTGTTCGCAGTAGCGCAGTCCGGCTCCGACAGCCCCTGTCGCAGGCCCCGGCCATCCTGCAGGCACTTCGCCACCGCCTGCAGGAAAGCACGCCATGAAGACGCCCTTCCTTCACCTCGCCCGACGCCTGGCCACTGCCACACCGGCCAACTGGTTTCCCGCCTGCCTGCAGGAAGCCACCGGCTATGCCGTCACCTCCGGCGAATCGGCGGCCGCCGCGGCTGTTCTGGCGCCCCGGGAGGAGCAGTTGCGCCCACGCAACCTCGCCACGGCCGGCGCCCTGTTCTGCGCACCGGGCCATGCCCCGTCGGGCGGACTGCTGGTCCTGCCGGCATCGCGCGGCGATCTGCCGGTCACCGCCGCCCACAACCTGTTCCTGCAGGTGGCCGCACAGGGCCGCGCCTGGCTGGATGCCGCCCTGGCCGATCCTCGCCTGCTGGCCCACATCGATCTGGGTGCCACACCGGGCAGCGTGGCCGGCGCCGCTGCGCTGCAGTTCCTGCGCGACCGGCACGCCATGGCCGTCGGGCACTTCCTGCGCGGTGACATCGGCAGCGAACCGGCCACGGCCACACCGGCGGAATTCGATGCCACCAGCGTCTGCGTGCAGTTCGCCGGGCTGCCGTCCGGTCTCGTCCTGTGGCTGGCGGCGGTGGTTGCCGGCGAAGCCGGCGCCGGCCGGGCCCTGGTGTTCACCGGAGACGATCACGGCGTGCACCGGCTGGAACGCCAGCGCCCGCTGCACGTGATGGTGCACTGAGCCGGCGCCCGGCACCGCAAGGCGTGCCGGTGCTTTATCCTCCGGTCACCGATTCCCGCACCGGCCGTCATGACCGACACCACCCTGCGCTACATCAAGATGCTGGACAGCATTCCGGTCGAGCCGCGCAAGATCGCCGCGCGCGACATCCGCGAGCTGCTGCTGGCGGCCGGGCACGACATCAGCGCGCGCTCGGTCGAGCGCGATCTGGAAAAGCTGTCCGACATTTTTCCGCTGGTGAAGGATGACCGCAGCAAGCCCTACGGCTGGAGCTGGCTGCGCGACGCCGCGCGCGTGGACATCCAGCCGATCGACAAGGTATCGGCACTCACGCTGATGCTGGCACGCGATCATCTCGCGCCATTGCTGCCGGCCTCGGTGATCAAGGTGCTGGCACCGCGCTTTGCCGCTGCCGAACGCCTGCTGGCCGGCGACGGTCGCGATCTGGCCCGGCTGCCGGCCTGCATCCGGGTGAAATCGCGCGGCCAGAAACTCGCACTGCCCGTGATCGATCACCGCATTCTCGAGACCCTCTACGACCTGCTGCAGGCCGGCACGCGCGCAAGACTCGTCTACAGCGCCCGCCGCAACGATGGTCGTGCACGTGAGTACGATGCCGACCCCCTGGGCCTGGTGTTCGTCGACGGCGTGGTCTATCTCGTCTGTCACCTGCACGGCAGCGAGTCCCGCATCGCACACCTGCCCCTGCAGCGCATCCGGAGCATCCGCGGTACCGGTGAACCCGTACATGTCCCCGCCGGGTTTGATCTCGACGAGTTCGTCAATGAAAACTTCGATTATCCGGTGGGCAAAAAGCCGCTGAAGCTGGTGTTCCGCATGGAACGCATCACCGCCGCCCACCTGGACGAGCGGCCGCTGGCGAAGGACCAGCAGATCGACGCCGACGGCGACGCGCAGGTGATCGTGCGCGCCACGGTGAAGGACACGCAGCAGCTGCGCTGGTGGCTGCTCGGTTTCGGCGACAAGGTGGAAGTGCTGGAGCCGGCGTCGCTGCGCGCGGAATTCGCCGGCATCGCCAGCGCGCTGGCAACACGTTACGGCGCGGCCTGAGCCCGCATCGCATGCTGCGCATCGTCACCGGCAATCGCCAGGAACCGCTGCTGGCGCACCTCGCGGCCAGCCTGGGGCCCGCCGCCGCCGGCGATCCGCTGGCGCCGGACCTGCTGGTCGCCGAGCGCGGCACCGATCGCTGGCTGTGGCAGTTCCTGGCGGAAACGCACGGCATCGCCGCCAACCTGCGCTTCGAGCAGCCGGCGGGATTCCTGTGGCGCATGCTGCGCTGCTATCTCCCGGACGCGCCGGCCGACACCCGTTTCGATCGCGCGCCGCTGGCCTGGCGGATCGCCCGCCTGCTGCCGTCGCTGCTCGATCGCCACGAGTTCCGCGCACTGGCGGGCTACCTCGCGCAGGATGACGGCCGGAAGCTGCATCAGCTGTGCGACCGCATCGCCGGCGTATTCAACGATTACCTGGTGTACCGGCCGGAGATGATCATCGGCTGGCAACGCGGCCGGACCGCGACAGCGCACGACGACGAACGCTGGCAGCAAACGCTGTGGCGGGCGATCACCGCGGAAACCGGCACGCTGCATCGCGCCGGCCTGCTGGATGCGTTCCTCAACGACGCGCAGGTCCGGGCACAACGCCCCGCGCAACTGCCGCCGCGCGCAGCGATCTTCGGCATCCCGGCCCTGCCCCCGGTCTACGTGCAGGCGTTGCTCGCGCTCGGCAACCACATCGACATCGATCTCTACGTATTCAATCCCTGCGGCGAGTTCTGGGGCGAGCTGGGCGATCCGGAAAAAATGGCCCGGCTGGACGACGGCAGCATCGATGGCGCGGACGTCGGCAACCGGCTGCTCGGTTCCTGGGGCCAGCCGGTGCGGCATTTCATCAGCGAGCTGTACGGCCACCCGGCCGAGCTGGTCGACCTGCATCAGCCGCTGCCCCGGCGCGACACACTGCTGCAGCGCCTGCAGGACGATATCCACACGCTGGCGGAAACGCCCGCCACGCTGGACGGGAACGACGACAGCCTGCGCATCACCAGCGCCTTCGGCGCCATGCGTGAAGTGGAAATCCTGCATGACACGCTGCTCGACCGTTTCCAGCGCGACCCCGGGCTGCAGCCGCGTGACGTTCTGGTGATGATCCCGGACATCGAACGCTACGCGGCTGCGATCGAGGCGGTGTTCGGCGCGGCGGAAGGCGCGCGTTTCATTCCCTGGTCGATCACCGACCTGTCGCGCCGCGCCGCGCACCCGCTGACGGCGGCCGTCGAGCAACTGCTGCGGCTGCCGGACAGCCGCTTCGCCGCCAGCGAAACACTGGGCCTGCTGGAAACGCCCGCCATCGCCCGCCGCTTCCGCTTCGACCCGGACACGCTGGGCGCGTTGCGCGACGCGCTGCACCGCGCCCGCCTGCACGGCGACCTCGACGGCACGGCCCGCGCCGCGCGCGGCCTGCCGGCGGACGACACCCACAGCTGGCACTTCGCGCTGCAGCGGCTGTTCCTCGGCGTGGCGATGGACGAGCAGGCGGCGCCGGTGCTGGGCGTGCTGCCGGAGCCGGCCTTCGAAGGCCAGGCGACCGCGGCGCTCGGCCGTCTGCAGACGTTCATCGACCGGCTGGCGCACTGGCAGCGGAAACTTGCGCAGGCGCAGGCACCCGCCCAGTGGGTGGCATCGCTACACGCGCTGCTCGCCGATTTCTTCGCCGCCGACGACGATGAACAACAGGTACTGGACGACGTGCTGAAGGCGGCGCGCGAGTTCTACGACGAGACCACCGCTGCCGCGTTCGTCGAGGCGCTGTCGCCCGCCGTGTTCCGCGACAATTTCCTCGCGCGTCTCGCGGCGCCGGCCGCGGGCGGCAACCTGCGCACCGGCGGTGTGGTGTTCTGCGGCATGGTCCCCATGCGCAGCCTGCCGTACCGGATGATCGCGGTGCTGGGCATGAACGGCGACGCCTTTCCCCGGCAGCAGCGCGCACCGGGCTTCGACCTGATCGCACTGTCGCCGCGCGCCGGCGACCGCTCGCGCCGGCACGACGACCGCCACCTGTTCCTGGAAACGCTGCTCAGCGCGCGCGACGCGCTGTACCTCAGCTACACCGGCCGCAGCCAGCAGGACAACAGCGCGAAGGAACCGTCGGTGCTGGTGCGCGAACTGCTGGACCAGGTGGTGGCCACCCACGGCGGCGAGACGGCGCGCAAGGCCGTGGAAACGTCGCTGGTGACCGGCCATCCGCTGCAGCCGTTCAGCGCGCGCTATTTCGCGAAGCCCGAAGGCGATGACAAGGCACTGTTCACCTGCGATCCCGACTGGCTGGCGCCGGCACAGGCCCTCCCTGGCACGACGGCGCACCATCCGCCGTTCTGCCCGGGGCCGCTGCCACCGGCGGAAGACGATGGCGAACTGACGCTGGAGCGCCTTGCCCGCTTCCTGAAAAATCCCGCGCAGGCTTTCCTGCGCGAACGCTTCGGCATCAGCGTGTTCGAGGAAGACGACACCTTCGACGACGAGGAACCGTTCTCGATCGGCGGCCTCGCCGCGCACAGCCTCAGGCAGGAAGCACTGGCGGCGCGGCTGGCCGGAACCGGCAACGACGTGCTGCACGCGAAGCTGCGCGCCCGCGGCGACCTGCCGCAGGGCCGTTTCGGCGAGCTGGCCTGGCAGCGCATCGCCGGCGACATCGAACCGTTTGTCCGCGAACTCGCACCGCGGCTGGCAGGTCGGCGTGCACTCGACATCGACCTGCCTGTCGCCACCGCGAACGGGCCACGCCGCCTGCGCGGCCGGCTGGGAGACGTCACCGACGACGGACTCGTGCTGCATGGCGTCGGCAAGTTCCGGGAGAAGCATCTGCTGCCGTTCTGGCTGCAGCACCTGGTGCTGCTGGCCGCGGCGCCCGCGAACGTCGCACCGCGCAGCCTGTTCATTTCCCGCAGCGACGACCCGAAGAAGACGGGCCCCATCGCTCGCCGCGAACTGTCGGCGGTCGCCGATCCCCATGCCGCGCTCGCGCAACTGGTTGAGTTGTTCGATGCCGCGCGGCGCGAACCGCAACCGCTGCTGCCGGCCTGCTCGCTCGCCTGGGCCCGCCATGCCGATACGCCGGACAAGGTCCGGCAGAAGGCGCTGGACGCCTGGCGCGGTCCGAAATTCGGCGACGTACCCGGCGAACGCGACGATGCCGCGGTGCGCATCGTATACGGCGACGACGAACCGCCGTTCGATGCGCGCTTCGAGGCGCTGGCGCTGGCCGTTTACCGCCCCGTGCTCGCCGCGCTGGACGGCGCCGGAGGCGACGCATGAACCGGCTCGATACCGCCGCGCTGCCGCTGACCGGCCTGCAACTGATCGAGGCCAGCGCCGGCACCGGCAAGACACATGCGATCACCACGCTGTACCTGCGGCTGCTGCTGGAAACCACGCACACAGTACGCGATGTGCTGGTGGTCACCTTCACCCTCGCCGCCACGGACGAGTTGCGCGCCCGCATCCGCCACCGCCTGGTCGAGGCCCGGGAGCTGCTGGCCGCGCCGGCGCAGGTCGCGACGCTCGGCGACCCGGCGCTGCAGGCCGTGCTGCAGCGGCAACTGGATCGCGACGGCGGCATCGAGGCACGCTGCAAGCTGGCGCAGATGATTGCCGGCATCGACGAAGCCGGGATCTTCACCATCCACTCGTTCTGCCAGCGCGCATTGCGCGAGCACGCCTTCGAGAGCGGCGAACCCTTCGACGCCGAGCTCACCGACCGCCAGCAGGACATCGTCGACGCCGCGGTGGCCGACTGGTGGCGCGAACGTTTCTACACCGACCCCGCGCTGGCCGGATTCGCCGCGGGCAGCAAGCGCCTGGAAACCCCGGCCGCCGCCGGCACGTGGCTGCGCGACGTGCTGGCGCGCGACCTTGAGTTCAGGGCGCCGCCCTGCGATGCCGCGGCGCTGAAGACGCTCGGAGCAACGCTGCGCGCGCAGTGGCCGCAGCAACGTTCCGGCATCATCCGCGCCCTCGACGAAAGCCCGCATCTCAGCCGGAAGCGCGACGGATCGATGCATGGCGATTTCAGCGCCGCCATCGAGGCACTGGATGCCTGGGCAGCCGGCGATGCGTTCGCGCCCGCCGCCGCTGCCCGCGAACTGGGCCAGGACGGACTGGACAGCCATGTGACGGACAAGCGCCGGGAAAAAGGCGGCTTCGCCCCGCAGCTGGCGTTTGCCGCGGATCTCGACGCCCTGTTCGCCGGCCTGCACGCCCTCGAATTCTCCCTGCTTGCCGAGGCGCGCGAGGAAGTCCGCCGGCGCACCGACGAACAGAAGCGCCGCGCCAACGTCCTCGGCTTCGACGACCTGATCGTGCGCCTGCGCGCGGCCCTGCTGGCCGCGGACGGCGAACGGCTGGCGAAGCGCATTGCCACGCAGTTCCCGGCGGCGATGATCGACGAGTTCCAGGACACCGATCCGGCGCAGTACGACATCTTCAGCCGGATCTACCGCGATCGCGCCGGCACCTGCCTGCTGATGATCGGCGACCCGAAGCAGGCGATCTACAGCTTCCGCGGCGCCGACATCTTCGCCTACGTGCGTGCGCGCAACGAAGCCGCACCGGCGCAGCGCCACACGATGAGCACCAACTGGCGCTCGACGCAGGCGCTGGTCGACGGCGTCGATGCGTTGTTCGCCCGCCTGCCGGAACCGTTCCTGATGGGCGATGCCGTCGGCTGGGTCAAGGTGGATGCCGCCGGCAAGGCCGATCGCGCGCCATTGTCGCTGGACGGCGAAACGCCGGTGCCGCTGCAGTTCTGGATCCCGGAGGACGACGCGCATGGCAACAAGGACGATTTCCGCGACGCGGCCGCCGCGGCCGTTGCCATCCGTTGTGCCGGACTGCTCACCGCCGCCGACGCCGGCACGGCACGCATCGGCGACCGCGCGCTGGTGCCGCGCGACATCGCCATCCTCGTGCGCAGCCACCGCGAGGCAGCACTGGTGCAGGACGCCTTGCGCGCGCGCGGCGTCGGCAGCGCACTGGCCAGCCAGCACAGCGTGTTCGATACGCCGGAAGCGAAGGACCTGGGCTGCGTGCTGGACGCGCTGCTCGATCCCGGCAACGAGCGCGCGCTGAAACGCGCGCTGGTGACGCCGCTGTGGGGCCTGTCGGCGACCGCCCTGGCGGAGCGGCTCGCCGACGAGCGCGCCTGGGACGCCTTGCTGGAAGACGTCCACGAATGGCACCGCTTGTGGGCCGTGCGCGGCTTCATGCCCATGTTCCGCCGCTGGCTGCACGCTGCGCAGGTGCCGGCCAACCTGCTGGCGCGGCCACGCGGCGAACGCGCGCTCACCAACCTGCTGCACCTGGCCGAGCTGCTGCAACAGGCGTCGCGCGAACACGCCTCGCCGGACGCATTGCGCCGGTGGCTGGCCCGTGGCATCGCCGGCACCGGCGATGCCACCACCGAGCAGCAGCAGTTGCGCCTCGAGAGCGACGAGAACCTGGTACAGGTCGTCACCATGCATAAAAGCAAGGGCCTGGAATACCCGGTGGTGTTCCTGCCCTTCGCCGGGCTCGGCAGCGAATACGGTTCCTCGAACCAGCGCGAGGACAAGCCGCTCTACCACGACGCCGGCCACGATCACCGGCTGGTGCTCGACTACCGCGACCGGGACGTCGCCGATCCGCGGGCGGCGCGCGAGGCGCTGGCCGAGGACATGCGCTTGCTGTACGTCGCGCTGACCCGCGCGCAGCACCTGTGTTGCGTGCAGTGGGGCGCCGTGCCCGGTTTCTCCGCGCTGGCGCTGCTGTTGCTGGGCGCGCCGGGCGAGGACATCACGATGACGAAGGCGCGGCACAAGGCACTGTGCGAAAGCAAGGCCACCGCCGGCAACCGGCAGGTCGCCGCCGCCGTGCGCCTGCTCGCCGCGGCGCATCCGCGGTCGCTGGCCGTGGTCGCGCCCCCCGCCGGCGACGCACGTTACGCAGGCCGCGCCGTCGATCGTTCCGGCTGGCAAACGCGCGTCATCGAACGCACGCTGGCCCGCGACTGGCGGGTAACCAGTTTCAGCGCGCTCGCCAGCCAGGCGCCGGAACAGGCGGAGGCGGCGCCGGTATTGCCGGTCGGCAGTGCCGGCGAGGATGCCGGCGACGCGGCCGGCTCCAACCTCGCCGGCGACGACATCGGCAGTTTCCCGCGCGGTACCCGCGCCGGCCACTTCTTCCACGAACTGCTGGAAAACCTGGATTTCCCGCGCGCGCGCGGCGCGGAGCTGGAAGCGGCGATCCGCCGCCAGTGCCTGCGCCACGATATCCCGGTGCGCTGGCTGGACGTGGTGGCACGCAACATCGGCGACGTGCTCGATACGCCGCTGGCCGACGGCCTCTTGCTGCGCAACCTGGCCGCGCCGCGGCGCAGCAACGAGTGCGAGTTCTATTACCCGCTGCAACACCTGGATGCGCAGGCGCTGGAACGCGTGGTGCCCGGGCTCGCCGGCCGCGAAGCGCAGACGGCGCGCTTTACCTTCTCGCCGGTCAGCGGCCTGATGCACGGCTACATCGACCTGGTGTTCGAGCACGACGGCCGCTGGTACGTCGCCGACTGGAAAACCAACTGGCTGGGCAGCACGCCCGCGCATTACGCCGGCGAGGCATTGCAGCACGCGATGCGCCACCACGCCTACGACCTGCAGTACTGGGTGTACACCGTGGCCCTGCACCGCCACCTGCAACAGAAACTCGGCGCCGCCTACGACTACGATCGCCACGTCGGCGGCGTCTATTACTTTTTCCTGCGCGGCATGCGACCGGCCAGCGGCATGGACACCGGCGTGTTCTTCGACAGGCCCGCGCGCGCGCAGGTGGAAGCGCTGGATACCCTGCTGCGCGGAGGCCGCGCATGAAGAAGATGCTTGCCGCGCTGGAGGCGGCGCGCGCCGCGGGCGCGCTGCGCGATGTCGACCTGCATCTCGCGAACCACCTGCTGGCGCTCGAGCCGCAACCGACGCCGGAACTGGCGCTGGCGATCGCCGCGCTGTCGCGCGCCAACGCGGACGGCAACGTGTGCCTCGACCTGGCGACGGCGGCCGGCACCCGGCTGCTGGCCGCGGATGCGGGTTACGCCGGCATCCCGGCGCCGGCGATCGATGCGTGGCGCGAGACGCTGCGCGCCAGCGTCCTTGTGACCGATGCCGGCGCGACGGAATCGCCCGCGCCGCTGGTACTGGACGACCAGGGCCGGCTTTACCTGCAGAAATATTTCTCCTTCGAGCGCACCGTCGCCGACGACCTCGCCGGGCGCCTCACCGCGCCTTGTGCGGTGGATGAAGCCGCGCTGCAACGGGCGCTGGCGCGGTGCTTCCCCGGACGGGAGCCGGACGATGCCCAGCGGCTGGCCGCCGCCACCGCCGCACGCCGGCCCTTCGCGGTGATCACCGGCGGGCCCGGTACCGGCAAGACCACCACCGTCACCCGCCTGCTGGCGGTGCTGCTGATGCTGGCCGGCGACGCGCCGCCGCGCATCGCGCTGGCGGCCCCCACCGGCAAGGCCGCGGCGCGACTCGGTGGCGCGATCCGCCAGGCGACAGGCGAGTTGCGCGCGGCCGGCATCGACGATGCCCTGCTTGCCCGCATCCCGGCCGAAGCCTCGACCCTGCATCGCCTGCTCGGCTGGCAACCCGGCAACGGCTTCCGGTACCACGCCGGCAACCGGCTGCCGGTGGACCTGGTGGTGATCGACGAGGCGTCGATGATCGATCTTTCGCTGATGGCGCGCCTGCTGGCCGCGGTGCCGCGCGACGCGCGGCTGGTGTTGCTCGGCGACCGCGACCAGCTGGCATCGGTGGAAGCCGGCAACGTGCTCGGGGACCTGTGCCATCCGGGTCGCTCCGGCCAGGCCGGCGATGCCACGCGGCCCATCGCCCGCAGCATCGCCGTGCTGACGCGCAGCCACCGCTATCCCGCGCACAGCGGCATCGGCGTGCTTGCGCGCGCCGTCAACGCCGGTGATGCCGACGCCGCCCTCGCCACCTTCGACCGTCATCGCGACACCACGCCGTGGCAGACGGTGGCGGCAAACGCACTCGCCGCGCAGGTGGCGCAGGAAGTCATGCAGCACCTGGCCGGCTACCGCCGGCAGCGGGCGCCAGCCGATGCCCTGCGGGCATTCGACGGGTTCCGTTTCCTGTGCGCGCTGCGCGACGGGCCGTTCGGCGTCGACGCCATCAACCGCCTCGCGGAGCGCGCGCTGGAACAGGCAGGACTGGTCGATCTTCGCCAGCGCCACTACGCCGGCCGGCCGCTGCTGGTCACGCAGAACGATTACGGCGTCCAGCTCTTCAACGGCGACACCGGTCTGGTGCTGCCCGATGCCGACGGTGTGCTGCGCGCGTTTTTCCCGCCGGGCGACGACCAGGGCGTGCGGCAGGTCGCGCTCAACCGCCTCCCCGCCCACGAAACCTGCTACGCCATGACCGTGCACAAGTCGCAGGGCTCGGAGTTCGATCGCGTCGCCCTCGTGCTGCCGGACGCGGACAGCCCGGTGCTGGGCCGCGAGCTGGTCTACACCGGCATCACCCGCGCGAAATCGTCGGTGGCGGTCTGGGCGCCGCGCGACGTCCTTGCCGCGGCCATCGTCCGCCGCACGCAACGTTCCTCCGGCCTGCGCGACGCGCTCTGGTCATCGCCGGCCTGAGGGCGCGCGCGCCGCTACGGGCTGCTTCCGGGCCCCACCCCGGCGCCTCATACCCTTTTCCTAGCGGCAGCCCGGTCACCTGTGCCATGCCGGTCATACCTATTGCTCAATTTGATAACTATGTGACAAACGGCCGGTTTTTCATCTTTCGCGCGTGCGCGCGGGTGGAATAATCCGCCGCCATGACGCACATGGCGTCGGTCATGGAAGGGAGATACAGAACATGGTTCGTCGTCTGCTGGTGATTGCCGCTGCAGCCCTGCTGGCCGCCTGTGCCGCCACGCCCCAGGCCCCGGTCGCCCAGAACCCCCACTTCGACGGCATCTACCGCCTTTCCTACAGCAACACCGGTGGTGCGCTGTACTACCGTTTCTACCCGGAAGGCATCGTGCTCAGCGCCCGCTCGGAAGCCCCGGCAACCGACGTGGTCGGCACCCTGACCCTGGAAAACGCCAACACCAGCCGTGGCACCTGGAGTGCCACCAACGGCGAGCTGAAGGTCGGCGTCAACGAAGGGACCGTCTGGTACGACTCCCGCTTCGACATCAACGGCGACGGCCGCATCGCACTGCGCGGCCTGCCCCGCAACTTCGAGTTCCTGCCCACCGACCGCGACGGCAATATCGCGGTATCCAGCCGGTAACACCCGGCCGCAACAAGACAAAAAGGCGCTTCGGCGCCTTTTCTGTTTTCCGGTACCGGCAGACCGCCGGCCACTCACACGGCGCGGTTCTGCCCGCCCTTGCCCAGCGCCCTGGCCACCAGCCGGTCTGCCACCGCGTGAACGAGGAAGCGCGGCAGGAATTTCGCCAGCAGGTAGGTGAGCCGGCCACGCACGCCCGGCACGATCATGTAACGGCCACGCACCAGCCCGGCCACGATGTCCGCCGCGGCCTCGTCAACCGTCAGGGTGCCGGCAAACAGTTTCATTTCCGCCGTTGCAGCCGGACGGATCCGCCGCTCTGCTTCCACCATGGGCGTTTCCACTTCCGGCGGACAGATCACGCTCACGGCGATGTCCTGCGGTTTCCATTCCACCCGCAGCACTTCCGCCAGCCCGACCACACCGAACTTCGAGGCCGCATAGGCCCCGTAACCGTAACCGCCGGCAATGCCGGCCAGCGATGCCACGAACGCCAGCCGGCCACCCGGCCGGATCAGGCCCTGGCTGGCCGACGCCACGTTGCGCGAGCCATACAGGTTGACCCGCAGCACGCGATCCCACTCGTCATAGCCCAGTTTCCCGAACGGCACGGCACTGATGATGCCGGCGCTGTTCAGCACCAGATCCGGAGCGCCGTTGTTCTTCGCGGCCAGCTGGAAGATCCGCCGGACCTGCTCACTGTCGGTCACGTCCATGACGAAACCGCAGGCCGGCACCGCCGCGCCACGACGCGCACCGTCCAGTTCCGTCAGCACGTCCTCGCGCACCCGCAGGTCGAACACCGTGATGCAGGCGCCGAGACCGGCCAGGCGTTTTCCCACGGCAAGGCCGATGCCGCTGGCACCGCCGGTGATCCAGACGTTGCGCCCGGAATAGTCGATCATGAGGTCCCGTCCGTTGCCAGGCCGTCACATCCGGCCAAATGCATTTCTGTTTTTATTCGTTCCGGCCGGGGAACCCGATCCCTAGAGTTCGATTCCGTCAGGCCGCGCTCCACCGTAGCGCATGGCCTCGAATCCCGGAACAAGTATTGAAGGAAAACGCCATGAAGAAGCACGCTCTCGCCCTCGCCGTCCTCGCGCTGCCGGGCCTCGCCCTGGCCGATGGCCCGACCCTGTACGGCCAGCTGAACGTCACGCTGGACAGCCTGGACAAGGAATCCGCCACTGCCACCGAAGCCTGGCAGCTGAACAGCTGGTCCTCGCGCATCGGCGTGAAGGGAGATGCCGATACCGGCGTCCAGGGCCTGAAAGGCCTGTACTACGCCGAATTCGGCATCGACGTGGACGACGGCACCGGCCCGTTCAGCCAGCGCAACATCTACGCCGGCCTGAAAGGCGGCTTCGGCACCCTGCGCGCGGGCAAGATCGATACGCCGGTCAAGGACGCCCAGGGCAAGGTGGACCAGTTCAACGACCTGTCCGGCGACATCCAGAACCTGGTCGGCGGTGAGAACCGCTCCAACAACATCATCTACTACACCACGCCGAAACTGGCTGACGCCGTTACCGTGAACCTGTCCGTCGCTCCGGCCGAAGACACCAACGTCGACGGCGAAGCCGGCAACGAGGACGGCATCGCCGATACCTTGTCCGCCTCCGTGGTCTACGAGCAGGGCAGCGTCTATCTGGCCCTGGGCTACGACCAGGACCAGGCCATCGGTGGCTATTCGCCGGACGGCATCACCCGTGGCGACATCGTGCGTCTGGTCGGCACCCTGAAGGGCGATGCCTTCGAGGCCGGCCTGCTGTTCACCACGGCAGAAACCAACGGTGCCGGCGGCCTGGAAGACCAGGGCGTGCTGGTCAGCGGCGCCTTCAAGAACGGCAACTGGAAGGTGAAGGGCCAGTACGGCGTCAACGAAGGCGACACCACCGGCGTCGAGAAAACCATCACCGCGCTGGGCGTGGATTACGCCCTCGGCAAGTCGACCACGACCTACGGTTACTACACGGCCGTGGACACCGACGCTGCCACCGACACCACGGACACCACCATCGGGGTCGGTCTGCTCCAGAAATTCTGAGCAAGCCTGAAGTCCCGCCAGTGCAAGCAGCTTTGCCCGCCACGCGCGGGCATTTTTTTGGCTGCGCGTTCCCGGCATATCGAAGAAACCTTTTTGTATTTCCGGGGCAGTCGCCCATACATCTATAGTCCGGGTTCACATCCGCAACCCGGCGGTCATCTTTTTGCCATCCCGGAATCGTCATGAATTTCCAGCAACTGCGCATCATTCGGGAAACCGTTCGCCGCAACTACAACCTGACCGAAGTCGCCAATGCGCTCTATACCTCGCAGTCCGGCGTCAGCAAGCACATCAAGGACCTCGAGGACGAGCTCGGCGTCGAGCTGTTCGTGCGCAAAGGGAAACGCCTGCTGGGCCTGACCGAGCCCGGCAAGGAGCTGGCCGTGGTGGTCGAGCGCATGCTGGTCGACGCCAACAACATCCGGCACATCGCCGACCAGTTCGCCAAACGCGACCAGGGAAGCCTGACCATCGCCACCACGCATACGCAGGCACGCTATGCGCTGCCGGCCATCGTCAGTGCCTTCAAGAAGGAATTCCCGCGCGTGCATCTGGCCCTGCACCAGGGCAGCCCCCAGGAAATCGCGACGCTGTTGCTGGCCGGCGAGGCCGACATCGGCATCGCCACCGAGTCGCTGGCCCAGGTGCCTGATCTGGTGACGTTCCCGATGTATGAATGGCAGCATGGCATCGTGGTGCCGGACGGGCATCCGCTGGCAAAAAAGAAGAAGCTGTCGCTGGAAGACATCGCCGAGTACCCGGTGATCACCTATCACGAAGGTTTTACCGGCCGCGCCCGCATCGACGAGTCCTTTGCGAAGGCCGGCGTCACGCCCGATGTGGTGCTCACCGCACTCGATGCCGACGTGATCAAGACCTATGTCGAGCTGGGCCTGGGCGTCGGCCTGATTGCATCGGTGGCCTTCAATCCCGAACGTGACCAGGGTCTGAAACTGCTGCCCTCCGGTGGACTGTTCGGCAGCAACGTCACCCGGCTGGCAGTGCGTCGCGGCCACTACCTGCGCGGCTATGCCTGGCGATTCATCAACCAGTGCTCTCCGGCACTGACCGAAGCCGTCGTCAAGGAAGCCATTGCACCGCAACGGGAAGAGTAGGAGCCCCCTCACAGGGCACGGCCGCCCGCAAACAGGTTCCTGAAAGATCACCCGCCGTTCAGCCAGGCCAGCAGCGCCAGCCCTTGCGGCCAGGCACCGATGCCGGAATCGGCATTGATGTGCCCGCCATTCTCCACCAGCGTGAAGGCGGCACCCCAGTCACGCGCCATTTCGCGGGCACGCTGCTCGCCGCAGCAACGATCATTGGTGCTGCCAACCACGCGCGCCGGGAACGGCAGACGCTCGCGCACGATGGGCGCGAACGCATGCAGGGCCACGTTCGCATCCGGACGTTCGACATCGGCCGGCGCCACCAGCAGGGCTGCAACCGCCGGCCAGGTGTTGCCACGGTGTGCCGCGGCCCAGCGGGCCACCGTCACGCAGCCGAGGCTGTGTGCCACCAGTACAACGGGGCGGCGTGAGGCACGGACCGTCGCATCCAGCGTTGCCACCCAGACATCCGGATCGGGCTGCGCCCATTCGCTCTGCCGGACACGTTCCAGTGCGGGAAATTCCTGCTCCCAGAGTGTCTGCCAGTGCGCCGGGCCGGAATTGTTCCAGCCAGGCACGATCAGCACGCGGTGACGTGCCAGCAGCATGGCCAGCGCCGCACGCGTCGACAGCGGCAGGACGTGACGGGCCGGACCGGGTCCAGCGGCGATGCCCAGGGCAGGAAGCGGCAGTGCAGCAGACATGACAGGAGTACCGTCTTGATGATGTCGCCACGATAAACGACCGCACCCTGCCGCCGAACCAATTTCCAGCGATTTGCTTTTCTGATTCCCGGTCTTTCAGATGCTGTACGAGTCGCTGCCGACATCCTGCTCGGCAAACACACGGGCATTGCGCGGCCGGAAATGCACGGGGCCACCCACAAGGAAGCGCCCCGGCACGTATTTTTCGCGCGGCAGTTCAACCTCGACGGTTTCACCGTTGTGATCGAGCTCAAGGCGCACGAACGGGCCCAGCGGGCGGATGTCGCGCACGGTGCCCGGCAGCGTGTCCGGACCGGGCTCGGTCAGCAGGTCGATATCGTGCGGGCGGACGTAGGCCACGGCTCGCTCGCTCGCGCCCACGCTGCCGACATCCGCCCAGTCGCCGTGCACACGCGAACGGAACAGGTTCACGTTGCCCAGGAACTGGTACACGAACGGCGTGGCCGGCGTGGCATAGACCTCGTCCGGCGTGCCGATCTGTTCGATGTGGCCCTTGTTGAGCACCACGATGCGGTCGGCCACTTCCAGCGCCTCTTCCTGGTCATGGGTCACGAACACGCTGGTGACGTGGATCTCGTCATGCAGGCGACGCAGCCAGCGCCGCAGGTCCTTGCGCACGCGTGCATCGAGCGCGCCGAACGGCTCGTCCAGCAACAGCAGCTTCGGCTCCACCGCCAGGGCACGCGCCAGGGCAATGCGCTGGCGCTGTCCGCCGGACAGCTGATTCGGATAGCGGTCACCCAGCCAGTCCAGCTGGACCAGCTTGAGCAGCTCCGTGACTTTCTCCCGGATCTGCTTTTCCGACGGCCGTTGGCCGCGCGGACGCACGCGCAGGCCGAACGCCACGTTCTCGAACACGTTCATGTGCCGGAACAGCGCATAGTGCTGGAACACAAAACCGACCTGGCGCTCCCGGATATCGCGGTGCGTGGCATCCTCGCCGCTGAACAGGATACTGCCGGCATCCGGTTTCTCGAGACCGGCAATGATGCGCAGCAACGTGGTCTTGCCGCAGCCGGACGGACCCAGCAGGGCCACCAGTTCACCCGAGGGCACATCCAGGTTGACATTGTCCAGCGCCACGAAGCTGCCGAAGCGCTTGCCGATATTGCGGATCTCGATGCTCATGATGCATGCGCCTCGGTGTAGGTTTCTTTGAGCGCCTTCATTTCCTGCGCCAGCCTCCACTCCACGAAGGCCTTCAGGGCCAGTGTGACCAGGGCCAGCATGGCCAGCAGCGATGCCACCGCGAACGCCGCCACGAAGTTGTACTCGTTGTAGAGAATCTCGACGTGCAGCGGCATGGTGTTGGTCAGACCGCGTATGTGGCCGGACACCACCGATACCGCGCCGAACTCGCCCATCGCACGCGCATTGCAGAGAATCACGCCATACAGCAGGCCCCACTTGATGTTGGGCAGCGTAACGCGCAGGAAAGCCTGGAAGCCGGACGCGCCCAGCGAGATGGCCGCTTCTTCCTCTTCAGTGCCCTGGGCCTGCATCAGCGGGATCAGCTCGCGCGCCACAAACGGGAAGGTCACGAAGATCGTGGCCAGCACGATGCCCGGCACCGCGAACAGGATCTTGATATCGTGCTCGCGCAGCCAGGGGCCGAACCAACCCTGCATGCCGAACAGCAACACGTAGATCAGACCGGCGATCACCGGCGACACCGCGAACGGCAGGTCAATGAAGGTGATCAGCAGGTTCTTGCCGCGGAACTCGTGTTTGGCGATGGCCCAGGCCGCAGCCACGCCGAACACCAGGTTGAGCGGAACGGCAATGGCCGCCGCGATCAGGGTCAGCTTGATGGCCGACAGCGCATCCGGCTCTTTCAGGGCCTCGAAATAGAGATCGACGCCCTTCCGGAACGCCTCCGAGAACACGGCCGCCAGCGGCACGAACAGGAAAATCGTCAGGAACGCCAGCGCGACCAGGATCAGGGTGACCTTGACCCAGACCGGCTCGTTGATCGCCGGCGGACGGCGATGGGAAATCGTATTGCCAGCCATTGTCTATGCCGCGCGACGGCGCGCCCACCACTGCAGAAGGTTGATGAGGAAGATCATGACGAACGAGATCACCAGCATGACCACGGCGATCGAGGTGGCACCCGCGTAGTCGTACTGTTCCAGCTTGGTGAAGATCAGCAGCGGCGTGATCTCGGAAATCATCGGCATGTTGCCGGCAATGAAGATCACCGAGCCGTACTCGCCCACCGCGCGCGCGAACGCCAGTGCGAAACCGGTGATCAGCGCCGGCAGGATGGCCGGGAAGATGACACGGCGTATGGTCTGCCAGCGCGAGGCACCGAGGCTGGCAGCGGCCTCCTCCACCTCGATCTCCAGGTCCTCCAGCACCGGCTGCAGCGTGCGCACCACGAACGGCAGGCCGATGAAGGTAAGCGCCACCATCACGCCCAGCGGCGTGAACGCGACCTTGATGCCCAGTGGCTCCAGCACGGAGCCGAACCAGCCGTTGGGCGCGTAGATGGCCGTGAGCGCAATGCCGGCCACGGCGGTGGGCAGCGCAAACGGCAAGTCGACCAGCGCATCGATGAAACGCTTGCCGATGAAGGTGTACCGCACCAGCACCCAGGCCACGATCAGGCCGAACACGGCATTGATCGCCGCGCCGATGAGTGCCGCACCGAAACTCAGCTTGTAGGAAGCCACCACCCGGGGTGCGGTCACCGTGTCCCAGAACTGGGGCCAGGTGTACTCCATGCTCTTGAAGAACAGGGCAGAGAGCGGAATGAGCACGATCAGGCCCAGATACAGGATCGTGTAACCGAGGGTGAGGCCGAATCCGGGAATGACGCTGTGGCGTCGGGCAAGGGCGGTCATGGGTTCGCTGCAGCAAGGGTCAAGGGCCGGCCGGGGCAAGACGCCCCTGTGGCAAGGCGCCCATCCTGACAGCCGGGCCCGGAGGGCCGGAAACAACAAATCTTCAGATCGTTATTCCGGAATCGGGAGAAGGCCCCGCAGTGCGGGGCCTCTCCATGGCTTGCCGGATCGGCCTTCCGCTTCCGGACGGATCACCTGGCAACCGGCTGATAGATCTGGTCGAAGATGCCACCGTCACCGAAGTGGGTCTTTTGTGCGATCGCCCAGCCCCCGAAGTCGGCGATGCTGGCGAACTTGATTGTCGGGAACTGGCTCTCGTACTTCTTCGCTACCTTGCTGTCGGTCGGGCGGTAGAAGTTCTTCGCCGCAATTTCCTGGCCTTCCGGGCTGTACAGGTATTCCAGATAGGCCTTGGCGACTTTTTCATTGCCACGCTTCTGCACGTTCTTGTCGACGATCGCCACCGGCGGCTCGGCGAGGATGGAGAACGGCGGAATCACGATGTCGAACTTGTCGGCGCCGAACTCCTTCTTCGCCAGGTACGCTTCGTTTTCCCAGGTGATCAGCACGTCGCCCAGACCACGCTCGGCGAAGGTCACGGTCGAGCCGCGTGCGCCGGAATCCAGCACCGGTACGTTCCTGAACAGGTCGGTGACGTATTTCTTGCCGGCCGCATCCCTGGACGCAGTGTCGCCCGTCTTGTTTTTGGCCGCCCAGGCCCAGCCGGCCAGATAGTTCCAGCGGGCACCGCCGGAGGTTTTCGGGTTCGGCGTGATCACCTGCGTGCCCGGCTTGACCAGATCGCCCCAGTCCTTGATGCCTTTCGGGTTGCCCTTGCGCACCAGGAACACGATGGTGGAGGTGTAGGGCGAGCTGTTGTGCCTGAACTCTTTCTGCCAGTCGGCGTTGAACAGCTTGCCCTTGTTGACGATCTCGTCGATGTCGTAGGCCAGCGCCAGCGTCACCACGTCGGCTTCCAGGCCGTCGATCACGGCGCGCGCCTGCTTGCCGGAACCGCCGTGCGACTGCTTGACGGTCACGTCATCGCCGGTTTTCGCTTTCCAGTGCGCCGCGAAAGCCTTGTTGTACTCCTCGTACAGCTCGCGGGTCGGGTCGTAGGACACGTTGAGCAGGGTCACTTCGGCCGCCACGGCGGCGCTGCTCAGCGTACCGGCCACCAGCGCAACGGCCAGGGCGGACTTCAGGGACTTCAGGGCTTGCATGGTGGACGCTCTCCTCAAGGGAATGAATGCCCGCATCTGACGGGATACGGGCATTCTGGAGAGCAGGCCCGCAGGAGCGAACCAGGAAAATCTGCTTTGCTTATGAAGCCCGGCCGGTGGTGGCCGGCGCCATGAAGCGGGCCAGCCCGGTGGCCAGCAGCGCACCGGCCAGCTGCGCCACCAGGAACGGGGGCACATCCACGGGCCGGATGCCGGCAAACGTGTCGCTGGCGGCCCGCGCCAGCGTGACGGCCGGATTCGCGAACGAGGTGGACGCCGTGAACCAGTAGGCCGACACGATCCAGCAGGCCACCAGCGCCGGGATCTTTTCCCGCGCATGGCGCAGGACCAGCAGGATGGTCAGGACCAGCCCGAACGTGGCCACCGCTTCACTGAAGGCCTGCGACCATCCGGCCCGCTCGTGCTGTGCGGCGGCAAACAGCGGCAACCCGAACATCAGGTGCGCACAGGCAACGCCGGCAAAGGCACCGGCGACCTGCACAACCCCGTAGGCCATGGCGGTACGGCCGTCAATCTCGCGACGCAGCGCGAACACCAGCGTCACCGCCGGATTGAAATGCGCACCCGACACCGGCGCCAGCAGCGTGATCAGCACGAACAGCGCCGCACCGGTTGCCAGTGCGTTGGCCAGCAGCGCGATGGCCGTATTCCCTCCGGCCAGGCGCTCGCCCATGACACCGCTGCCGATCACCACCGCCAGCAGCAGGGCGGTACCGAGCCACTCGGCCAGCAGTTTCTGCTTCAGGAGCGGACCGGTCACGTCGGCCGGGTCTCGCCGATTTCCCGCAGTTGCTGCAACAGGGCCAGGCGATCCAGCTTCTCGACCGGCAGCGCCAGGAACAGCTGGACACGCTGGCGGATCTCGCCGAACACGCGATGAAAAGCGGCGCGCTTCTGCTCCTCGCTGCCCTCCACGGCAGCAGGATCATCGAAACCCCAGTGTGCGGTCGCCGGGTGCCCGGGCCATACCGGACACACTTCGCCGGCAGCACTGCCGCAGACGGTGACGATGAAATCCATGGGCGGCGCATCGGGCTGCGCAAATTCATCCCAGCTTTTGCTGCGGGCACCGGACGCGTCGTAGCCGACCCGGGCCAGTTGCTCGATCGCCAGCGGATTGACCCGGCCAACCGGCCGGCTGCCGGCACTGAAGGCCCGGAAGCGGCCCTTGCCGAGCAGGTTCACCAGGCCCTCGGCCATGACCGAGCGCGCCGAGTTGCCGGTGCAGAGAAACAGGATGTTGTAGACACGTTCCATGACAGGACTCCGGGGATTCAGCAGGGTTTGCCACCGCAGCAGTTCTCGGTGAGGAAGGCCGTCAGCGCCTTCATGTGCGCCAGGTCGGCCGAGCAATGGATATGGCGGCCCTGTTGCCGGGTCATGACCAGGCCCGCCTCGACCAGGCTCTTCAGGTGGAACGACAGCGTGGCGTTGGCCAGGCCGAGGGCGGCGGCCACCTCGCCCACGGTCATGCCGTCCGGGCCGGCCCGCACCAGCAGGCGGTACACGGCCAGACGGTGTTCGCTGGCAAGGGCGGCAAAGGCCCTGAGGGCGGCATCGGTTTCCATATTTCCGGAATTATCGAAATAAATGGCCGCAAGGCAAGCCCGATTCCGGATCCGGGCTTGCCCCGCCGCGGGGGCGGGGCGTTCGCTCAGTCGCGGCGATCCGGCTCGAAGAACATCCAGCGCACTTCCGGGAAAGCCCGCCGGAGGGCGGCCTCGACGGCATTGATGTCATCCACCAGCTTCAGCGCCGACCCGGTCTCGGCCATGCGGGCCTTCACCGACAGCATCACATCGCGCCCCATCTGGAGGGTCAGGACCCGGTAGATCTCGGCCACCTCCGGCCGCGACGCCAGGAAGTCCTGCAGGCGGGCCTGCAGCTCCGGGTCGGCGCTCTCGCCGATCAGCATGCCCTTGACCTCGATGGCCACCGCCACCGCCACGACAATCAGCACCGCGCCGATGGCGATGGTGCCCAGCGCATCGAATACCGGATTGCCGGTGATGATGGTCAGCAACACGGCGGCCAGCGCCAGCACGAGACCGAGCAGCGCGGCCAGATCCTCGCCGACAACCACCACCAGTTCGCCCTGCCGGCTCTCGCGGAACCAGCGCCAGAACGTGCGCCGGCCCTTGATCTTGTTCACTTCCACCAGCGCACCGAGCAGGGAACCGCTCTCCAGCAGGATGGCCGTTGCCAGCACCGCCACCGCCACCCAGGGCGCATTCGGCATCTCGTCGTGCTGCAGCTTGTGCACGCCCTCGTAGATGGAAAACATGCCGCCCATGCTGAACAGCAGGATCGCGACCAGGAAACTCCAGAAGTAGATCGCCTTGCCGTAGCCCAGCGGATGATTTTCATCCGGAACCTGCTTCGACCGCTTCATCCCCAGCAGCAGCAGACCCTGGTTGCCGCAATCGGCCAGCGAGTGGATGCACTCGGCCAGCATCGCGCTGGAATTCGTGTACCAGGCCGCCCAGCCCTTGGCGACGGCAATGCCGCCGTTGGCGAACAGCGCATACAGGATGGCTTTGGTTGAACCGTCGGCGGCCATGGCAACTCCGTTCTGCTTGCGCGGAACCGGCTTCAGCCACGATGTGCTTCCGGAAGCGCATCGCGGCCGGGCCGCTCCCGCAGGGGATTATTCGAGGTAGGTATAACCGTCCAGCCCGTCCCGCAGCTCGGCCAGGCGCGCGGCCTTCTCATCCGCCGGCCACGTCGTGGCCGCAAGTTTCTGCCCGAAACGGGCCAGCAGTTCGTCCGGATTGAAATTCACGTAACGCAGTACGCTGCTGACGGTGTCGCCGCGGATGGCATTGCGGATGTCGACATTGCCCTGCGCGTCGATCTCGACATCGACGGCATCGGTATCACCGAACAGGTTGTGCATGTCGCCGAGGATTTCCTGATAGGCGCCGACCAGGAAGATGCCGAGATGATACGGCCGGGCCGGATCGAACGGCGGCAGCGGCAGCGTGGTCTCGATGCCCTCGCCGTCCACGTAGCTGTCGATGCGGCCGTCGGAATCGCAAGTGATGTCCTGCACCACGGCACGGGCGGTTGGCCGCTCCATGAGCCGTTCCAGCGGCAGCACCGGGAAGATCTGGTCGATGCCCCATACGTCCGGCGCCGACTGGAACAGCGAGAAATTCAGGAACAGCTTGTCGGCCAGCTTCTCGTTCAGCTGGTCGAACAGCTCGCGCTGCTTGCGCCGGTTCGGGTCCAGTTGCGCACGGATGAGCCCGCAACAGGCATGGTAAGCCTGTTCTGCCCAGGCACGTTCGGTCAGTGGCAGGGACTGGTGCTGGAACTGCGCAAGCACATCCTGATAGGCGTTCTGCACATCGTGGTAGATCTCCAGCATGTTGAGCGACGGATCGCCCGCGGAAAGCTTTCCGTGGATCTGCCGGAGATAGGCCACGCTGGCACTGACCGATGCCGGCGGCGGCGCCAGCACCGGCTCGCCGACACGCTCGACGTCGATCACGTTGGTCACCAGCACGGCATGGTGCGCGGTCAGTGCGCGGCCGGATTCGCTGACGATATCGGGATGCGGCAGGCCTTCGGCATCGCACAGCTCCTGCACGGTGTGCACGATCTGCCAGGCATAGTCGGCCAGTCCGTAATTCATGGAGCAGTAGCTGCGCGAGCGTGTGCCCTCGTAGTCGACCGACAGGCCGCCACCCACATCCAGCACCGATACCGGCACGCCCTGCTTGCGCAGCTCGACGTAGTAGCGCGCGGCTTCCCGCATGCCGTTCTTGATGTCCTCGATGTTGGCGATCTGCGACCCGAGATGGAAATGCAGCATCTGCACGCTGTCGAGACGGCCGGCGGCACGGCAACGCCCGACCACTTCCAGGATCTGCGCCGGCGACAACCCGAACTTGGATTTCTCGCCGCCGGTGTTCTGCCAGTTGCCCTTGCCGATGCTCATCAGCCGCACCCGCACGCCGATGCGTGGCACCACACCCATCTTCCGCGACTCGTCGAGGATGATGTCCAGCTCGGACAACTTCTCGACCACGATGGTGACCCTGTAGCCGAGCTTTTCGCCCAGCAGCGCGAAGCGGATGTATTCGCGGTCCTTGTAACCGTTGCAGACAATGGTGTCCCCGGGCGAGCGGCTCATGGCCAGCACCGCCAGCAGCTCCGGCTTGGAGCCGGCCTCCAGCCCGACCGTGCGCCCGGCCTCGCCGACCGACACGATCTCCTCCACCACACGGCGCTGCTGGTTCACCTTGATGGGGAACACCGGCGTGTAGCCGCCGCGGTAGCCCAGCTCGGCGATGACCTGCTCGAAGGCGCCGCGCAGGCGCCGCACCCGGTGGCGCAGGATGCCGGAGAAGCGCACCAGCGCCGGCAGGCGCAGGCCGCGGGCCTGGATGGCCTCGATCACCTCGTGCAGGGACACCGCCCGCGCGTCGCCGACACCGTCCGGGTGCACCACCACGTCGCCATCGGCGTCGATGTCGAAATAACCGTCACCCCAGTGGCGGATGTTCCAGGTGGCAAGGGCGTCGGCCAGCGTCCAGTCGGTCATGGCGGGTCAGTCGCATTCCGGTCATTGAGGCGGGCGACATTATGGGGCCGCACCTTCCGGCCTGCTATCATCCGCGCCCGTTTTCACCTGCCCCGGGGAGCCTCGCCCATGACCGCCCGCAACGACTGGTACATCGAGTACTTCGAGTCCGCCGGCACCGCCTTCGGCCTGAAGCTGAAGAGCGCGCAGAAGCTGGACGAGGCGCAGAGCCCGTACCAGAAGATCGAGATCTGGGACACCGGGACCTTCGGCCGCCTGATGACCATCGACGGCGCCACCATGGTCTCCACCCGCGACAACTTCCTCTACCACGAGATGATGTCGCACCCGGCGCTGTTCTCGCATGCCGATCCGAAGCACGTTGCCATCATCGGCGGTGGCGACTGCGGCACCCTGCGCGAAGTGCTGCGCCATCCGGGCGTGGAGCGCGCGACCCAGATCGACATCGACGAGCAGGTCACGCGCATGTCGGAGAAATACTTCCCGGAACTGTGCGAGCAGAACGGCGACCCGCGCGCGAAGCTGTTGTTCATCGACGGCGTGCAATGGGTCAAGGACCAGCCGGACGAATCGCTGGACATCATCATCGTCGACTCCACCGACCCGGTCGGCTTCGCCGAAGGCCTGTTCAAGGTCGAGTTCTTCCGCGACTGCATCCGCATCCTGAAGAAAGGCGGCATCATCGTGCAGCAGAGCGAATCGCCGCTGCTGCACAGCGACACCATCATCCGCGACCTGCACCGGAACATGCGCGCTGCCGGCTTCACCGGCACGCAGACCCTGCCGTTCCCGCAGATCGTGTATCCGTCCGGCTGGTGGAGCTGCACGCTGGCCACGAAGGGCGGCAACGTGAACGGATTCCGCGAAGCCGATGCCCGGGCGAAGAAGTTCGAAACGCAGTACTACAGCGCCGACATCCACAAGGGTGCGCTGGTGCTGCCGCCGTTCATGCAGAAAGCCATCGGCTGATCCCGGGCCCGGACCATCCCGAGCGCTGACATAACGGATGCAGCGTGAGGCGCAAGACGGCGAGGAACCGCAGCGTACACAGGAGTACGTGAGGATTCCGAGCCGGAACTGCAACGAAACGATGCGCCGTTAGCTCAGTGCGCACCACCCAATGAACGCACCACCCAATGAAAAGGGGCCCCGAAGGGCCCCTTTCTTTTTGCCTGTATCGCGTGACGCGTATTACGGGGTGTAGGCGCGCTCGCCGTGCTCGGCCAGGTCCAGACCCTCGCGCTCCTGGTCTTCGGTAACACGCAGGCCGATGACCATGTCGACGATCTTGAAGGCGATCAGGGCAACGATGCCGCTCACCAGGATCGCGGTGACCACACCGATCACCTGCGAAGTCACTTGTGCCGCGAAGTCGTAGGCCACCACGCCGGCCGGGGTCACGGAGTAGTCGACCACGCCCATGCCGCCCCACGCCGGGTTGACGAACACACCGGTCAGGATGGCGCCGATGATGCCGCCCACGGCGTGCACACCGAACACATCCAGCGAGTCGTCATAGCCGAGCTTGGCTTTCAGGCCGCTGACGGCCAGGAAGCACAGCACACCGGCCGCCAGACCGATCACCAGCGCGCCCTGCAGGCCGACGAAGCCGCAGGCCGGGGTGATGGCGACCAGACCGGCGATGGCACCGGAAACCGCACCCAGCAGGCTCGGTTTGCCTTTGTGGAACCACTCGACGAAGGTCCAGGTCAGCGCAGCAACTGCGGTGGCGAACATGGTGTTCACGAACGGAATCGCAACGAAGCCGTTGGCTTCCAGGTTGGAGCCGGCGTTGAAGCCGAACCAGCCGACCCACAGCATGCAGGCACCGACCAGCGTCATGGTCAGCGAGTGCGGAGCCATCGCGACCTTGCCGTAACCCAGACGCTTGCCGACCAGGATGGCGCCGACCAGACCGGCAATACCGGCGTTGATGTGCACCACGGTGCCGCCGGCGAAGTCGATGGCGCCCTTGCCGAACAGGAAGCCGGAAGCAGCGTCATACGCGGACGGGCCGCCCCAGTACCAGACCATGTGCGCCATCGGCGCATAGGCAAAGGTGAACCAGATCACCGTGAACAGCAGGATGGCGCTGAACTTCATGCGCTCGGCGAAGCCACCGACGATCAGGGCGCAGGTGATGGCCGCGAAGGTCAGCTGGAACATGGCGAACACCAGCTCCGGAATCTGCACGCCTTTCGAGAAGGTTTCGACCCAGGAATCGTAGGTCACACCGCTCAGGAAGGCCTTGGACAGACCGCCGATGAACGGATCGAGCGCCGGGTTCGGGTTGGTGGTGAAGGCCAGCGAGTAGCCGTACAGCACCCACAGCACCGCCACCACGCAGAACACGGTGAAGGTCTGCATCAGCACCGACAGCATGTTCTTGCTGCGCACCATGCCGCCGTAGAACAGGGCAACGCCCGGCAGCGTCATGAACATGACGATGACGGTGGCCATCAGCATCCAGGCGATGTCGCCCTTGTTGCGCTCGGGCGGCGGCGGTTCGGCAGCAGCCGGTTCAGCAGCAGGTGCTGCCTCGGCAGCAGGTGCCGCTTCGGCCGCAACGGCCTCGGCAGCAGGAGCCGCATCGGCAGCAACAGCTGCGTCCTCGGCGAATACGGGGCTGACGCCAAGCATGGCGCACCCCAGGGTGAGAGCAATCAAAAGGCGTTTCACGGTGTTACCTCCGCTTGAGACGCAAGCTGGTTCAGTTCGGTTTCGGGCATGGATCATGGCTGCGTGACGATTCGTGCCGGAGCGATCCGCGTCAGATCGCTTCGTTGCCGGTTTCGCCGGTACGGATACGAATCACCTGCTCGAGCGGGCTGACGAAAATCTTGCCGTCGCCGATCTTGCCGGTGTTCGCTGCCTTGGTGACTGCTTCGATGACGCTCTCCACGCGGTCGTCGGCGCAGGCAACTTCCACCTTCACTTTCGGAAGGAAGTCGACCACGTACTCCGCGCCACGGTAGAGCTCGGTGTGACCTTTCTGCCGACCGAAGCCTTTGACTTCGGTGACGGTGATGCCCTGTACGCCGATATCGCTCAGCGCCTCGCGGACATCATCGAGCTTGAAAGGCTTGATGATTGCCGTAACCAGCTTCATGGCTCTCTCCTGTTCGCTTGGCCGGCAAATGCCGGCGCCGTTTCCTGCTTTCGTTACTTCGGTTTCGGGCCGGAGCCCGTCCAGACCCGGTTCTGCAGCCTGTGCACCCGCCGGTGCACGATCCATGCCTGATCGAAAAAACTGCGTCAAAACAGAGGGTTGTGGCGTATTTCCGGGGTTCCGCAAACACGCGCGAGCAGTATAGCGCACGCATTTGGTGCGGCGATCCGGAATGGTGCACGGTCGCAGCGCACGTCACGGCGTACAAGGGTGCCGGCACGGCCTGCCGGGCCGGCCGCTGCTATGCTGCCGGCGCGCCGATCGACGGAATCCCGCCATGAACCAGGAAAACACCATCAACCGGCTGGTCGACCAGCTGGCCCGCAACCTGCCGGGCGGCCTGGCTGCCGCACGCGATGAGTTCAGCACGGCTGCGCGTGCCGTGCTGTCGGACGCCTTCGCCCGCCTGGAACTGGTGACCCGGGAAGAGTTCGATGCCCAGGCACGCGTGCTGGCACGCAGCCGGGAGCAGCTGGAAGCCCTGAACCGTGACCTGCAGGAACTGGAACTGCGGCTGACCGCGCTGGAAGATCGCCGCAGCTGACAGCGGCCCGGGCCGGACTCCCACACGCTTTCCCCGCCCGCGCCGCCGGACAACGCCGGCACGGCGACGCAGGATGCGCGCTCGACCTGCCGGGAATCTGTCCATGCGTCTTGCTGTCGTCGCTACCCGCGCCTCGCGCGGCATCGAGGCGCCGCCCGTGCGGGTGGAAACCCATCTGGCCGGCGGCCTGCCATCGGTATCGATCGTCGGCCTGCCGGAAACCGCCGTGCGCGAAAGCAAGGATCGTGTGCGCAGTGCGCTGGTGACGTCGCGCTTCGAATTCCCGGTCGGGCGCATCACCATCAATCTGTCGCCGGCCGACCTGCCCAAGGAAGGCGGCCGCTTCGACCTGCCGATCGCACTCGGCATCCTCGCCGCGTCCGGGCAGATTCCTGCACAGGCGCTGAACGGCCGGGAATTTCTCGGCGAGCTGGCACTCACCGGCGAACTGCGGCCGGTACGCGGTGTGCTGCCGGCCGCCATCGCCTGCGCACGTGCCGGGCAGGAACTGGTCGTGGCGCACGGCAACGCCGACGAAGCCGCACTGCCCGGCAACGCCCGCGTGATTGCCGCCACCACCCTGCTCGATGTCTGCGCGCACCTGCGCGGCGACACGCCACTGCCCTGCCATCGCGCACCGGTACCGCAAGCCGGCCACACGGAGAGTCCGCCGGATCTCGCCGATGTGCGCGGTCAGGCGCATGCGCGGCGTGCGCTGGAAATTGCTGCTGCCGGCGGGCACTCGCTGCTGATGATCGGGCCACCCGGCAGTGGCAAGACCATGCTCGCGGCGCGCCTGCCGGGCATCCTGCCGCCGATGACGTCCGATGAAGCACTGGAAGCCGCCGCCGTGCGCTCGCTGCGCGGCCATGTACCGGCATCATTGCTGGCCGGCATGCGACCGTACCGGGCACCACACCACTCCGCGTCCAGCGCCGCACTGGTGGGCGGCGGCAGCGTGCCGCGCCCGGGAGAAATCTCGCTGGCGCACAACGGCGTGCTGTTTCTCGACGAGTTGCCGGAATTCGGCCGGCATGCACTGGAAACCCTGCGCGAACCGCTGGAATCGGGCTGCGTGCACATCGCCCGCAGCAACGGCCCGGTGGAATTCCCGGCGCGTTTCCAGCTGGTGGCCGCCATGAATCCCTGCCCCTGCGGATTTCTCGGTGACCCCGAACGCGGCTGCGGCTACAGCTGCGACCGCGCCGCACGCTATCGCGGCAGGCTGTCCGGCCCGTTGCTGGACCGCATCGACATGCACGTCGAGATTGCGGCGTTGCCGGCCGGGCTGCTGACCGCCAGACAGGCTGCCGAAAGCAGCGCGGCCGTACGCACACGGGTGGTAGCCGCCCGGCAAAAACAGCTGGAGAGGCAGGGCTGCGCCAACGCCGCGCTGGCCGGGCCAGCCCTGGAAAGCGAAACCGCCCTCAGTGAAGAGGACCGCCTGTTCCTGGCAAATGCGCTGGACAGGCTGCGGCTGTCTGCGCGGGCCGGCAATCGCGTGCTGCGCATCGCCCGCACGATTGCCGATCTCGCACCGGAGCATGTCAACGTGACACGCGCGCACCTGCTGGAGGCCATGGCCTTCCGTGCGCTGGATCGCCCGGCCGGCGCACAAGCCGGCTGAGCGGGAGAGCCCTTTCAGTTGCCGGGCGAGCGCACCACGCCGAGCCGTACCGCCTCCATGGCGGCTTCCGCGCGCGAATTCACCGACAGCTTGTGATAGATGCTTTTCAGGTGTCCGGCGGCGGTGTTGTAGCTCATGTTGAGCGTTCCGGCGACATCACGCACCGTATAACCGCGCGCGATCAGCGTCAGCACCTCGGTTTCCCGCGGCGACAACGGGGTGCGCGTGGGCGACGGCGGCCGGAAGAAGTGCAGGATGCGGCGAGCAATCGATGCCGACAGCGGCGGCCGGCCCGCGCCGATGCCACGCAACAGTTCGATCAGCGCATCGCGCGGTTCATCCTTCAGCAGATAACCGTTGGCGCCCGCGCGCAGCGCGTCGAACAGGTGATCGTCATCGTCGAAGATCGTCGTGATCACGATCTGCGTGCTGCCGCCGAACTCCCGCACCAGATCGATGCCGCTGCCGTCCGGCAGACCGAGATCGAGCAACACCAGATCGTGCCCGCCGGCAGCAATCGCCTTGCGACCATCGGCAACGGTACCGGCATGGGCAACAGCAACGCCGGGAAACGCAACCTCCAGCATGGACTGCAGCGCGCGAAAAACTTCGGCGATGTCTTCGACTATCAGCACACGCTGCATGCTGTCCCCTGCGCGATTGACCCTGCCGGCGTTCACGGTAATGATCCGGCCCGAACGCCGCGGGCCGGACACAACGTCCAGGGACGCCCATGCTGTCGGTGGCACTGCGACGGGGCAACCCCCTGAAGCAGGGATGCACCGGCCGGCAACGGCATGTTTGCCCTGCCCTGCATCTGCTGCTGCCCCGGAGTTCCGATGATCCTGCTGTCACCGCGCACGTCGATCGCCGCCACGGTCACCCTGACCCTGCTGGTCTGCGCCCTGGCCATCGCCCTGGCCCTGTCGGCGCCCGGCACCGGACTGTCGCTGGTGCCGGCGGCCGACGCCACCGACGGCATCGGCCTCGAGGTGACGGCAGCCGGCGGCGCGGCGGAAACGGCCGGCCTGAAGGCCGGCGACCGCATTGTCGCCTTCATCGCCGGCAACGAGCGCGTGCCGGCACGCCACGAGCTCGTGGTGGAAGATCCGGACGGCATCCCCGGCTGGCCGGAATACCGCGCGATGATGGCCGCGCAGACTGCGCTGGCGGCAGCCCTGGACAACGGCGGCCACCTGGGCGTCGTGCTGGCGGACGGACGGGAACTGCAGCTGCAGGCAACACAGCGCCACCCCGGCGATCTGCCGGTGATGTTCTGGCTGCAGTTGCTGTTCGGTGTCGGCGGCGCACTCACCGGCACGCTGGTACTGGCGGCAAGACCGGCCGATCGTGCCACCCGCCTCTACTTTCTTACCGGCATCGGCTTCCTGATCTTTGCACCGGCGGCGGCGGTGTACAGCACGCGGGAACTGGTGCTGTCCGGCGATGTGTTCCGCGCGCTCTCCCTCGCCAACCATTTCGGCGCGCTGCTGTTCACGGCATCGCTGACGTCGTTGCTCTGGGTTTATCCGGTCAGCCCCGGCCGGGTGCCGGTGGTGGCGTTGTGCTACCTGGCGGCACTGGCGGCGTGGCTGGCAGACGTGCTCCAGCTCGGCCCCGACAACACGCTGTCGCCCACCACCGTGCTGCTGATCTTTGCACTCAGTTTCGTGTTCGCCGGCAGGCAATGGTGGCGCACGCGCCGGGCGCCGGCGGAACGGGCAGCGCTGCGCTGGTTCCTGCTGTCGATCTATCTGGCCACCGGCCTGTTCGCGGGTGTGATCCTGATCCCGAATGCACTCGGCGTGCCGCCGCCCGCATCGCAGGGCGTGATGTTCGGCGCCTTCCTGATCATGTACTGGGGGCTTGCACTGGGCGTGACCCGCTACCGTCTGTTCGACATCGACAGCTGGTGGCGCGCCATCTGGTGGTGGTTCCTCGGCGGCATCGCGGTGGTGGTGCTCGACATAGTGCTGGTGTCGATGCTGGCGTTGTCGGATGCCCTGGCCCTGTCGATTTCCGTGGCCGTGGTCGGCTGGCTGTATTTCCCCGTCCGGCAATGGCTGTGGGCGCGCTTCGGCAAGCCGCGTGCACGCACGCTGGACCAGTGGCTGCCGGATGTGCTTCCGCTGCTGATTGAAACCCGGCCGGGGCAAACACACGAAGCACAGATCCGCGAGCGCTGGCCCGGCGTGCTGGCAGCGGTGTTCCGTCCGCTGGAAACGACGGTCATCGCCGGCACGCTGGCGACGCCGGAAATCCGCGAGAACGGCCTGGCCCTGGCAATCCCCGATGCACGCAACGAGCAGGGTCATCTGCTGCTGCGGCACGCCGACCGTGGCGAGCGGCTGTTCAACGGCAACGACCTGGAAACGCTGGCCGCCCTGCGGGAACTGTTCGACCTGGCACTGGACCGTTTGCGCGCACGCGATTCCGGTGCCCGCATCGAGCGCGAGCGCATCCGGCGCGACATCCACGACGACATCGGCGCCAAGCTGCTGACCCTGCTGCACACCTCGCCCGAGCAGAACCAGCCGCTGGTACGCGAGGCGCTGGAAGACCTGCGCACCCTGGTGCGTGCACTGGAGTTCGACGGCGTACCGCTGCGCGATGCCCTCGATGCCTGGCAGGCGGAAGCCCGCAAGCGTACCGAAGCCGCGGCCATCAGCCTGCAGTGGCAGGAGAGCGATGTGGCGGCGGAAGCGGGCCTGAACGCACGCCAGCACGCCAATCTGGCGCGTGTCGTGCGCGAAGCCATCAGCAACGCGCTCCGGCATGCCCGACCCACACGCCTGAGTGTCAGCATCGCCCAGAAGGACAACCGCCTGCAGCTGCACGTAACCAACGATGGCACGGTGAAACCGGTAACCGACTGGGCCGGGGGGCGTGGCCGACAGATCATGCAGGGCCGCATCCGCGAGCTGGGAGGCGACATCGGCTGGCGGGTCGACAACGGCGAATGCACGTTGCAGGTATCCGTGCCGCTTTAGCGGCCGGATGAAAACAGCGTGCCGCTTTAGCGGCCGGATGAAAACAGCGTGCCGCTTTGGCGGCCGGATAAAAACAGCGTGCCGCTTTGGCGGCCGGATGAAGACTCGCGCGGCCCTGGCGGCGCCTTACTCCAGACCTTCGGCCTTCAGATAGCGCGGCGAGCTTTCGCGGACTTTCTGCAGGGTGATTGCCCACAGCAGTTGCTGCGCAGCACGGTCATCGTCCAGTGCACCCTTGCGGATGCGCTGGGCCAGCGTGCGGTCAAGCACGGCAAGACGGGCATTGATCGCCGCGCCCTCATCGGTCGACATGCCCAGCAGGGCTTCCAGCGCCTCCGCCTCCGCCTGCAATGCCGCCTCGCCGTTGGCCAGCTGGCGCTCGGCAATCGACAGCGCGTTCAGCAGCATCATCGCCACGTATTTCTTTTCTTCCGGCAGCGCCGGCAGCAACTGCTCGCGGAAGGTCTGCGCAGCAATGGCAAGCAGTTCATGGCCCTGCGGACGATCGCGCATGATCAGGCACTCCGCGAGAAATCAAGGCCGGTCAGGCGCAGCACGTGCAGCTCCAGCTCCGGCACGATGTGGCTGGTCAGCGCGAGTTCCAGTGAAGGCTCGCGCCCGGAAACATGTCGCTCGCCCTGCTGGATGGCGATCATGGCCCAGCGCAGCTCACCGAACACTTCCCAGTAGAACAGATCGGCCGCCTGCACCTTCGCGCCGGCCACCGCGTTATACCCGGCCAGCAGATCGGCGCGGGTACCGATGCCGCCGACGGCCTTCGCGTCGCCCTGCTGCCCGAAGCGCCAGCAGCGCGCGCACAGCCAGCCGAGATCTTCCAGCGGGTGCGACCAGGCCGCGAATTCCCAGTCCAGCACGGCCGTGAGCCCGCCGGCATCGACCATGTAGTTGCCGGTACGGAAGTCGCGATGCGCCAGCACCAGCCTGCCGGCGCTCCAGGACGACGCATCGGGAACGTTCTTCTCCAGCCAGCGCAGGCCCCACTCCAGTGCCGGATACGGCGTGTGGTAAGCGTCGAGATACGCACGCGACTGCGCCACGAAATGCAGCGCCGGATGCACCGACGGCTTTTCCAGGAAGGCCAGCCCTTGCGAGGGCTGAACGCGCTGGATCTTCGCGATTTCCTCACCGAGCCGGCGCGTCAGCGCCGCGCGGTCGCCGCCCAGCGATACGTCCTTCACCAGCCGGTGGCCGGCAGCGGTGCCGGCCGCCCGGCGCATCACGAAGAAGTCGCGGCCGAACACGCTCCTGTCACCCAGCCAGAGCGGCTCCGGCACGGTGACGCCGGCCGCAAAAGCGGCCGACAACAGTGCAAACTCCTGGGCACGCGTATGCGAATGGCCGACGCCACTGGGCGCATCGCAACGGATCACGGCCGGGATCGTGCCGGCACGCGGGCCTCCCTCGACGACAATGTCGGCCGCCCAGTTCTCCTGGATCGCACCGCCCGACAGCTTCTTCAGGTTGTCGATGCGGACAGACACCGCGCCGGCCTGTGCGGCGAGAAATGCAGAAACCTTCTCAATATCCATGCTCACGCACCACGGGGCCATCACCAACGCCGGAATGCCGGCCGCAACAGAACCTCACACACCCCACTTGAAGAAATCGTTCTTCTTCGCCAGATACGCCTGGGAGAGCACCATCTTGTGCACCTCGCTGGCGCCATCCACCAGGCGCGCCTGACGCGCATAACGGTAGATCCAGTCGACCAGCGTGTCCTTTGAATAACCGCGCGCACCCATCAGTTGCAGCGCCGTGTCAGCCGACTTGTGCAGGGTGTCGGCCACATGGATCTTGGCGATGGAAATATCGGTCTTGGCGTGGTCGCCCTGGTCCAGCTTCCAGGCTGCGTTCATGGTCAGCAGCCGGCCGACATGGATGTCCTTGGCCACCTCGCCGAGCATCCACTGCACGCCTTCGTGCTGCGCCAGCGTGATACCGAAGCTCTTGCGGTTCTCGACATAACCCGCGGCGATCTCCATGCAGCGCTTGCTGAGGCCCAGCCAGCGCATGCAGTGGGTCAGCCGCGCCGTACCCAGACGTATCTGCGTGACTTTCAGGCCGTCGCCGACCTCCAGCAGACGATCTTCATCGCTGATTTCCAGACCGTTGAATTCCAGCTCGCAATGGCCGCCGTGCTCTTCCGGGCCCATGATCGGAATGCGGCGCACGATGCGCCAGCCCGGCTGGTTCGCATGGAACATGAACGCAGTCAGGCCCTTGCGGTCATCGTCCGAGGTCCGTGCGATCAGGATGAAATGCTGCGCGCCTTCGGCACCGGTAATGAACCACTTGCGGCCGGTGATGACCCACTTGTCGCCTTTCTTCGTCGCTTTTGTGTAGGTGAGCGACGGATCGGAGCCGCAGCCGCCGTCCGGCTCGGTCATCGCGAAGGCGGAGCGCACCTTGCCGTCGATGATCGGCTGCAGCCATTTGTCCTTGAGGGCATCGGTCTTCAGGATCTTGTTGAGCAGGATCATGTTGCCGTCATCCGGCGGTGCGGCATTGAACATCACCGGACCAAACGGAGAACGAGCCGCCTCCTCGTACAGCGCCGCCATACCGACCACACCCATCTCCGCGCCGCCGCGCGATTTCGGCAGCTGGAAGCCCCAGAGGCCTTCCGCCTTCGCCTTCACACGAACCTTCGCGACCACCTCCTCGCGGATGTTCTCGTGCTCGTCGAAATTCGACTTGTCCCTTTCCAGCGGCAGCACCTCGCGTTCCACGAAGGCGCGCACTTTAAGGCGGGTTTCCTCGATGTGCGCGGGCAGGGTGAAATCCATGGTCGGCTCCTTTACAGCGAATTCTGGGTGTGGGCGCCGTCGACGACGACGATGCTGCCACTCATGTAGCTCGACGCATCCGAGGCCAGCAGCAGCAGCGGGCCGTCGAGCTCCGGCAGGTTGCCAAGGCGGCGGAACGGCATGCGCTTGATCATCTTCTGGCCTGGCTCGGTGCGGAACCAGTCGCGGTTGATGTCGGTTTCGAAATAGCCCGGGCAGATGGCGTTGACGCGGATGTTATGACGCGCGTAATCGAGCGCGAGCGATTTCGTGAGCTGGACCGCGCCGGCCTTGGATGCGGTGTAGACCGGCAGCTGGCTGGCCACGCGCAAGCCGAGAATGGACGCGATGTTGATGATGTTGCCGGGGCGCTTGTCCTTGAGCCACTGCGTGATGGCTTCCTTCGACACCATCCACATGCCCTTGAGGTTGGTGTCCATCACCGAATCCCAGTCGGCTTCGGTCAGCGCCGTCGCCGACGCCTCGACGTTGATGCCGGCGTTGTTGATCACCACGTCGACCTGGCCCATGGCGGCGAAGGCTGCGGCGATGCTCGCGCTGCTCGACACGTCCAGTTTCACGGTCTCGGCCTTGCCGCCCGCGGCACGGATGGCAGCGGCCGTTTCTTCCAGTTTCTCCACGCGCCGGGCCCCGAGGATCACGGTTGCGCCCTGTTTCGCCAGCACCTGGCCGAAGTGGGCACCGAAGCCGCTGGATGCGCCGGTGATCAGCACGCGTTTGCCATCGAGGCGGAACAGATCGGCCATGCAGGGCTCCGAAAGCAGGAAGGCGGGAACCGGTGGCGGCCGGAAAACGGACGGGGGCGCGCGACCGGGCGGTCAGTATAGGCAGGCCACTCCGGGCAGCAATGACGCAAGCGCGCAGAAGATTGGCCGCAATGAGCAGCCGGCATCCGCCGGCCCAGGCGCGGCAGCCACGTGCCGCCGACACAACGTCACGCCGGCAGCAGGGCCCGGCCCGGTGGTGTCTCGACGATGCGCACGCGATCCATCGGGGCCGACTGTAACGCCGCTTTCGTCTACCGTGGACGGACGTATCAGCCCCGTGACGAGCCCCCCCCCTGGTGCGGAGAGGGTGCTCATGTGCGCTATCCTCCGGCGCGACATGGATGCCTTCGAGTTCCCGTCCACCTACTCGCGACTCCTCGTCAGGGAGCTGAGGCTCAACGACGCGGGAACGGCCGCGTTGCTCGAAGGCTCCTCCATCACCCCGGAGCACCTCTTCCGGCTCGACGCGAAGATCGCGCTCTTCGACCAGATAACGATCATCCGCAACGCGCTCGCGCTCTCGCAGAACCCCGGGCTCGGTCTTCAGGTCGGCGCGCACATGCCGCACGCGGCGCACGGAGCGGTCGGCGTGGCGATCGCCTCGGCGCCGACGCTCCGGCACTCGATGGAGGTCGTCGAGCGGTTCCAGCGTCTGCGCATCCCGGTCCTCACGCTCGGCTATCGCGTCGAGGGCCCGGACGCCTTCATCGACATCGACTCGCAGATCCCCTTCGATGGTGTGGGGCTCTTCCTGGCCGAGGCGTTCCTCGCCGCCATGGACCCCGTGCTCACCGTTGCCGTCGGCGCGTCCCCGGACGTCGGCGAGATCAACCTCGGCTATCCGGCGCCGCCGCACGCCGCGCAATACGCGACGTGGTTGCAGCGTCCGGCAACCTTCGGGCACGCCCACACGACGGTCCGCCTGCCCGCACGCTGCATCGACGAGCCGAACCCGTTCGCGGACCCCGAGGTCTATGCGCAAGCTGTGCTGCAGTGCGAGCGCTCACAGGCAGACCTCGGTGCGCAGGGCACGTGGCGGCAACGCGTCGCCCGCCTGCTCGAGCAGCATCCGGGGCAGCTCTGGACGAGCGAGGAGGTCGCGGCAGCGCTGCACGTGTCGGCGCGCACGCTCGCGCGGCACCTCCAGGCGGAGGGCTGCAGCCACCAGAGCGTGCAGGACCAGGAACTGCTGCGGCAGGCGCAGATCCACCTCAGGACGCCGGGCCACACGGTGGACTCGGTCGCGGGCGCGCTCGGTTACCACGACGCTTCCGCGTTCCGTCGCGCGTTCAAGCGGTGGACGGGGATGACGCCCCAGGCCTGGCTCGCCTCGCGCAGCACCACGCAGGACTGAGTCCGCCGCTGAGCCCGCCCATGTTGGCCGACTCTGCACCCATGTCGGCGGAGTCGGTCCTGACTTTGGCGGCGCGGTCCGGCGTACGGTTCCCGCCGACACTTGCAGTTGTCTACTCTGAGGGGCGGAGTTCTGACCGCTGCCCCTCTTCCCGCGTTCCCGCGAACTGAGGTGCAGAATGTCGAATAACAATATCAACCGTTTGTGCTTGTGCGTGATGTTGGCCCTGCTCGCCGCCGGATGCGTGGACACCGGCTCCGAATCGGCGCCCGACTCCGCGGAACTCACCGCACTGGACTCGAGCCCGGCGCCCACGGCCAGGGCCGCAAGTCTCCTCCCGCTCCTGGGCAGCGCCCGCGGCGGGCACTACTGGAACCACTTCTGCGAAGGAAAGCCTGACGACACCGTCGTGCCGGAAGATCCCCGCCGGATGGTCGTGCCGGGGGTCAACGCGGGAAAGGCCGTTCACATGAACGGGCACTGGCAGGATTGCCAGGTCGATGATCACCCCGGCACCTGCGGCGAACTTCGCGCGCGCGTCGAGCGCGGCTTCCGGTTGGTCGCGGCCAACGGCAGCGTCGGCGGCGGCACCACGTTCAATGGCGGCTCGGGCAACCCGGGCCTGTTCACCCTGAGCGCCGGCGCCTACAACCGGCTGTGGACGACATGGGGCTTCTGGAAGCGGCCCGCCAACTTCGACGAACTCGCCGCGGAGCGCTGGGGCACACCCCTGTCGCCCTGGGGAAACCCCTACCCTCTGCCCGGCGAGGATCCCAACAAGACCAACGGCGGCTCGGGGCGGCTGCCCATGGCTCTCACCCAGTTGCGCAAGCCGGACGGCACCTGGACCGGCAACATTGGCATCACCTGCAACGTCTGCCACGCCGGCAAGGTGGGTGAGAAGAGCGACGGCCCCGGCCTCGGCCCCATGTGGGGCGTGAACGGCCTGTCCGACATGACGGTGATGTACGCGGACCTGGGCCAGGTCCAGCCCCTGCTCGCCTCGCTCGCGGTCTTCTCCCTGAACAAGGTCCGCGGCACCGGCAACATCACCAACTTCCAGTTCTTCGGCATGCTGGAGGTCACCGGCCACATCGCCGAGGCGGCGCCGTCCGTGCTCGCGGTGCAGGACGAGCCGTCAACCGGCACCGAGGATCCGCCCCTCTGGTGGAACCTCGGCCACCGCGTGAACAAGTTCTACGACGGCGCCCAGGTCGTCGGCTCCAAGCGCATCGAGCTGTCCTTCCACCTGCCGGGCGCGCCGCTGCACGGCTTGCTTCCCCCGGGCAGCACCTGGGACGAAGACAAGCAGTGGATCCTGGACAACGTCCAGGACAGCGACGCCTGGATCGAGTCACTGCGCTCACCGGCCTGGCCGGCAGGCAAGCTCGGCGCCATCGACGTCGCGCTGGCCGAGCAGGGGGCGGTCCTGTTCCACACCAAGAACCTGTGGGCGGCTGACCTGAATAATCCGGTGCGCCAGCCCGCGGCCGGCAACGGCTCCTGCGCGAGCTGCCACGGCGCGTACTCGCCCCGCTACGTCCACGACCCGGCCTTCCTGGACTCGCCCCTGCTCGAGGGCATCGCGGCCAACATCACGCCGATCGACATCATCGGCACGGACAGCAAGCGCCTCGACGGCAACAATCAGGAGATCGTGGACGCCTCCCGCAACGCCTGGTTCGCCTACAACGACGGTCCCTTCGACGACCAGGGCAACGCGCTTTGCGGCAACTGGAACGACCCGGCACTGCGCGGCGATCGCGAGCTTGGCTACCTCGCCCCTCCGCTCTACGGCGTGTGGGCGTCGGCGCCCTACTTCCACAACGGGTCCGTGCCATCGGTTCGCCAGGTGCTCCGGTCGAACGAGCGCCCGGCGCTCTGGCGTCGCGTGTCCACTCCGACCCCTGCCGGTCAGTCACACGCAGTCATGGGCTTCGCCACCAATCTCCAGTACTACGACAAAGCAAACCTCGGCTGGCGCTACGACACCCTCAGTTGCAGTCCGTGGTGGCTCGGAGGTGTGCAGAACTGCAACGAGCCCGCGCCGGAGACCATCGGGGACACGCTCTCCAGGCTCATCAACACGGGCTTGCTCTTCAACCTCGTGAACGTCCCGCCCTTCGCGGACCAGACGGTCAGGGACCGGAAGATCTACAACACCCACAAGTACTCCCAGGGCAACGCGGGGCACGAGTTCTCCGACGTGCTCACCGAGCAGGAGGTTCGGGCCCTTCTCGAGTACATGAAGACGCTCTAGAGACCCGGCGCGTCGATCCCGGGCTTGCATGGCCCCACCGCTCTCGAGGCGGTGGGGCCTTTTTTGTGCCGGCACGGCAACGTGCGTTCGGGAACATGGCCGGCGCAGCGCGCCACCGGGGCCCGTGCCCGCCCACACCCACGCCCTGCAACACACGATGCAGGCTAGAATCCCGCCCCCGCGCCCCGCCGTTGCCGACCCCCTGCCGATGTCCGACCTGAACCCCCGCCAGCGCGAAGCCGTCCGTTACCTCGACGGGCCACTGCTGGTGCTGGCCGGGGCCGGCTCCGGCAAAACCAGCGTGATCACCCGCAAGATCGCGCACCTGATCGAGGGCGCCGGCTACGATCCGGCGAAGATCGTGGCGGTCACCTTCACCAACAAGGCCGCACGCGAAATGGCCGAGCGTGCCCGCAAGCTGGTGGGCGGCGACCTGAAGGGCCTGTCGATCAGCACCTTCCATACGCTGGGCCTGAACATCATCCGCAGCGAGCAGAAGCGCCTGGGCCTGCGCGGCGGCTTCAGCATCCTCGACAGCGACGATTCGCGCAAACTCATCGTCGAGCTGATGCAAAGGGATGCCGGCGGCGACGGCGACATGGCCGACACCGTGCAGCACGCCATCTCGAACCTCAAGAACGACATGGTCTCTGCCGAGGAAGCCATCGCCATGGCGAAAAGCCCGCGCGAGATGCTGATCGCGCAGGTGTACGAAGGCTACGAGCGCGCCAAGAATGCCTACAACGCCGTCGATTTCGACGACCTGATCCTCAAGCCGGTGCAGTTGTTCGCCACGCACGGCGACGTGCTGGAAAAATGGCAGAACCGCACCCGCTACCTGCTGGTGGACGAATACCAGGACACCAACCTGTCGCAGTACCGGCTGGTGAAGCAGCTGACGGGCGTGCGCGGCGCACTGACCGTGGTGGGCGACGATGATCAGTCCATCTACGCCTGGCGCGGCGCCCGGCCGGAAAATCTGGTGCAGCTGAAGGAAGACTTCCCGCAGCTGAAAGTGGTGGCGCTGGAGCAGAACTACCGTTCGACCCAGCGCATCCTGCGCGCTGCCAATGCGGTGATCGCCAACAACCCGCACGTGTTCGAGAAGAAACTGTGGAGCGATCTGGCACCGGGCGATCCGATCCGGCTGGTCTGCTGCAAGGACGAGCAGCACGAAGCCGACCGGATTGCCTCGGAAATCGTCAGCCAGAAAGCGCGCATGGGCGCCCGCTGGAAGGATTTCGCCGTGCTGTATCGCGGCAATTTCCAGTCGCGGCTGATCGAGGAGAAACTGCGCGAGCGCCAGGTGCCGTACAAGGTATCGGGCGGGCAGTCCTTCTTTGCACGCGCCGAGATCAAGGACCTGATGGCCTACCTGCGGCTGCTGGCCAATCCGGACGACGACACCGCCTTCCTGCGCGTGATCAACGTGCCGCGCCGCGAGATCGGCCCCACCACGCTGGAAAAGCTGGCGCAGTATGCCGGCACCCGCCATGTATCCCTTGCCACCGCTGCCGGAGAGATGGGGCTGTCGGAATACCTGGGCAGCCAGTACCGGGAAAAACTCGGCCGCTTCGTGCACTGGCTGGAGGACGTGCGCCGCCGCCTCTCGCAGCTGCCGGCCAGGCAGGCACTGAACGAAATGCTGGAAGAGCTGGGCTACGAGGCCTGGCTGCGCTCGCAGTCGTCATCACCGGCCGCCGCCCAGAAGCGCATGGAGAACGTGGAATCGCTGGTCGACTCCATCCATCGCATGAGCGAGAAGGAAGAAAACGGCGAGCGCCCGGAAATCGGCGAGGTGATCGCCAAACTCGTGCTGCTGGACATGCTGGACCAGCAGGCCGAGGACGACGACACCGACCGCGTGCAGCTGATGACCCTGCATGCATCCAAGGGCCTGGAATTCCCCCACGTGTGGATCCTGGCCTTCGAGGAAGAAATCCTGCCGCACCGGAATTCCATCGAGGCCAACACCATCGAGGAAGAGCGCCGGCTGCTCTACGTGGGCATCACCCGGGCCCGCCGCCAGCTGACCTTCACCCATGCCCAGAAGCGCAAGCAGTTCGGCGACATGGTCAGCTGCACCCCCAGCCGTTTTATCGCCGAACTGCCGGCCGATGACCTGGCCCGCGAGGGCGAGGGTGCCGCCGCCAGCACCGAGCAGAAGCTCCAGTCGCGCGACAACGCCCTGGCCGCCCTGGACGCCCTGTTCAAGCGCTGACCGCCGGTAATCGCGAACCGTTTGCCTCGCGAGAATGGTTCGCGTTAGTGTTCGCGCCCCGGGAGCCCCGACGGCTCCCCGCACGGCGCCACGCGCCGTGCCGCCCGCGACCTCCCACGGAGATCCCCCATGTTCCTGCAACGCGCCCTGCTCGCCCCGGCCCTGCTGCTGGCCGCGGTACCCGCCCTGGCGGAAACGGCCGCCCCGACCCTGGAAGACCTGCAGAAGCAGATCGAGGCCCTGGCCGCCGAGATCGAGGCCCAGAAGAAGCAGCAACCGGCCGGCGGCGCCGGTCTCGGCGACAGGACCACGCTGGGCGGCTACGGCGAGGCCTACTTCAAGCGCATTGACGGCCAGCGCGACGAATTCGACGCCTACCGGCTGGTCCTGTTCGTCGGCCACCAGTTCAGCGACACCGTGCGCTTCGGCAGCGAACTGGAAATCGAACACGCCTATGTGAAGGACAGCGACACATCCTGCACGTTCACCGACGACGGCGATCTGGTGGTGGAAGACGGCGAGCTGGTCTGCGGCAAGCCTTCCACCACCCAGGGGTATGTCGCGCTCGAGCAATTGTTCATCGAGCACCGTTACGCAGAAAACCACCGCTGGAGCGCCGGTCAGTTGCTGGTACCGGTCGGCATCCTCAACGAGACGCACGAACCGGACACTTTCTACGGCGTGTTCCGCGCACCCGTGGAGCGCGAGATCGTGCCCGGCACCTGGTTCGAAACCGGCGCCATGTTCTCCGGCGAGATAGCGCCCGGTCTTTCCTACGACGCCATGGTCTCCAGCGGACTGAAGGGCGACGGCGGCAAGGTCGTGAAGGATATGCGTCAGCGTGGCTCCAAGGCCGACGGCAGCGATCTGGCCTGGACGGCACGTCTGAAATACACCGGCATCGCCGGCATGGAGATCGGTGCTACCTGGCAACGGCAGACCGACGCATCGCAAGGCACGCTCGCCGACAATCTGGATGGCGATCTGCTGGAAACCCACGTAGCCATCAAGCAGGGCGCCTTCGGCCTGCGTGCGCTGTATGCGCAGTGGGAATTCAACGAAGCCGCCATGGCGCCGGCCAACCGCAAGCGCGCAGAACAGAACGGCTGGTACATCGAACCGTCGTGGAAAATCACGCCGACCACCGGCATCTTCGTGCGTCACAGCGTGTGGGACAACGAAGCGGCCGATTCCGCCGACTCCGAATGGAGCGAGCAATCGGTGGGCGTGAACTGGTGGCTGCACGAACGTGTCGCGGTCAAGGCAGACCTGCAGTTCCGCGACGACCCCAATCCCGCCAATGAAGACCAGGACGGTTTCAACCTCGGTATCGGCTTCTCGTTCTGAGCGATGCGCTCCCTGCTGATCCTGCTTCTGGTGCTGACCGCACCGGCCCTGTCCCTTGCCGCCACCACGGAGCCGGTGGACGCTTTCGTCGCGGACGCCTTTGAGGGGCGCCCGCACGAAAGCCGGATGCTGTGGCTGACGCCGGACATCAAGGCCAGGGCAGCCAGGATCCTGGGTCATGACTACGCGGGGCTGCGCGTACGCTACTGGCGTGGCGGTACGCGCACCGTTTGGGTTCTCGACGAAATCGGCAAGGAGCTGCCGATCACCATCGGCGTGGTGGTCGACCGCGACCGCATCGTCCGCACCCGCGTGCTGGCGTTCCGGGAAGCACGCGGTGGCGAAGTCCGCCACGGGTTCTTCACCCGGCAGTTCGCCGATGCTGCCCTGGTCGCGGACGACCGTCTCGATCGCAGCATCGATGGCATTACCGGTGCCACCCTCTCCGTATGGGCAGTCACGCGCGTCTCCCGGCTGGCGCTGGCCTTCCATCAGGAAGCCCTGCGCAACGGCTGATAGAATCGCCCGGCCCCGCAGCCCGGAGAGTCCGCATGTCGCGCCGCAAGCCACGTCGCATCCACCGCAGGATTGCCGGCGTTGCCATCGCCCTGGTGCTGTGGTTCGCCCTCACCGGCCTGCTGCTGAATCACGCGCACGACCTCGGCTTCGACCGGCAGCCACTGCCGGGCAACTGGACCCAGCGCCTGTACGGCACGCACCTGCCGGACGAACTGTCGGGCGTGCATCTGGGCGAGTACTGGGTGGTGGCCCTGGGTGAAACCCTGTACGCCGGCACCGATGCCATCAGCGCCTGCCCCGGCGGCCTGCGCGGCGCGCGCTTGCTGGGCGATTACCGGGTGGTCGCCTGCGCGGACGCCGTGCACCTGCTCGATGCCGACGGCAACCGCGTCGAGCGCATCGGTGCCGCCTGGGGCATCGACGGCGACATCCTCGGGCTGGCCGGCACGGACCATCTGCTCATCGCAACATCCACAGCGGGCTACTGCGCCGATACCGGCATCACCGAACTGAAACCCTGCACGCGTCCGGACGTGCTGCCGGTGCCGGCGCTGACGCCATTGCCGGCGGAAAACCGTGCTGCCCTGGCCGGAGCCCTGTCACCGCCGTCCATCGATATCGAGCGACTGGTGCACGATCTGCACAGCGGCCGCCTGTTCGGCCCGCTGGCGCGCTGGGTCTGGGACCTGTTCGCGCTGTCGCTGCTGGTGCTGGCGGCCAGCGGCTGGCTGCTGCTGCGACGCCGGCCGCACTGACACAGAACGCGGAAAACAAAAAGGCCGGCATCACGCCGGCCTTTTTGTTTTCAGGGTCGGGCGATCACTTCGCCTTCGACACCATGTATTTCACGCCGTTGGCGATTTCTTCATCCGAGCAGCTGGCGCAGCCACCCTTGGCCGGCATGCCGCGAATGCCGTTCAGCGCATGCTGGATCAGTGTCTTCTCGCCCTGCCCGATGCGCGAACCCCAGTCGCCCTTGCTGCCAAGCTTCGGCGCACCGGCCACACCGCCGGTATGGCAGGCAGTGCACACGGCGTTGTAGACCTGTTCGCCGGTGCGCGGGCCGCTGGCGGCACCGGCAATCGGGGTGTAGGCCAGACCGGCCGGCTTGCACTCGTCGCCCTGCACGCACACGCCGCCGACCGGCTTGATGCGGGCCTTGACGGCCTCCGGGCTCAGGGAGGATTCGGCGCCCAGCTGGCCGGGGGCTGCCGATGCGGAAACAGAAATGACGAGGGCGGCTGCAGCCACCAGAACACGCTTGATCACGGGACTTACCTCGTTGGGAGTGGTCGCGGGGCCGGCCACGGCCGGGGTGATGGCCGGGCGATAGCCCCGAAAGCGGCGGGGATTATAGACGTCCGACCCCGGCCGGACGAGGGCCGGACCACCGGGTATTGATGCCGGTCGGGGTCGGGGGCGACGTCAGTGGCCGTGCCCGCAGCCCGGCCCGTGTTCGTGGCCGTCGTCCGGCGTGTCGCCCTCGCCGTCGTAGGACAGGATGGCCCCGTAGAACTCCGGCCGGCGGTCACGGAAGACCCCCCAGGCAATGCGGGCCTCCCGCACGGCGTCCAGATCGAAGGTATGCACCAGCACGCCCTCGGTGACGCGGTCGGCTTCCTGCACCTTGGCGCCGGTGTGATCGGCGATGAACGACGACCCGTAGAAAGTCAGCGTGCAGCTGTCGCCCTTTTCCACACCGATGCGATTGCTGGCGATCACCGGCACCAGGTTGGCGCCGGCATGTCCCTGCATCACACGCTGCCAGTGGCCGCTGGAATCGAGCGAGGCATCGTGCGGCTCGCTGCCGATCGCCGTCGGATACAGCAGCAGTTCGGCGCCGGCCAGCGCCATGCAGCGCGCCAGCTCCGGGAACCATTGGTCCCAGCAGATGCCGGCGCCGATGCAGCCGTACTGCGTTTCCCACACCATGGGGCCGGTGTCGCCCGGCGAGAAATAATGCTTCTCCTGATAGCCCGGCCCGTTCGGAATGTGGCTCTTGCGGTAATTGCCCAGCACCGTGCCGTCGGCGTCGATCATCGCCAGCGAATTGAAAAAGGCATTGCCGGCACGTTCGAAATAGCTCACCGGAATGACGGCGTTCAGCTCGGCCGCCAGCCGCGAAAAACGCTCGATGGTCGGATGGCCGGCAAAGGGTGTGGCCAGCGCGAAATGCTTCTCGTCCTGGTCCTTGCAGAAGTACGGCGCCTCGAACAGTTCCTGCACCAGGATGACCTGCGCGCCCTGCTTCGCCGCCAGACGGCACAGCTGTTCGGCCCTGGCGATATTGGCCTGGATGTCCCAGCTGCAGGCGAACTGGGTGGCAGCGACGGTGACCTTGCGCATGGCGGGCTCCCCGGACGGCGCCGGATGGCGGTTTTCACGGCGCGCAGGGTAGCAGAATCGTACCGGCGTGAACTGCGCGGGTTCCCCGCGGTCACAGGTTCCGACCCGACAACTTCCCTGCCCCGGAGCAGCCCATGAAAACCCGTTACGCCCTTGCCCTGACCGCCCTGCTGGCCCTGCCGGCCGGCACGGTATACGCCGACCAGCATCAGCCTCCGGCCGGCGGCGAGATGTCTGAACCGCTGGAGAACCCCGAGGTCCAGAAAGACCTGAAACTGACCGAAGACCAGAAGAAGCAGCTCAAGGCAATCCACGAGGAGGCGCGCGCGAAACACGAGGCCATCCGCAAGGAAACGCACGACAAGGTCTCGAAGGTGCTGACCGCCGAGCAGATGCAGAAGCTGGAAGAAAAACGCGAGAAGCGCATGGACCGCCGCGAACAGCGGATGGAAAAGCGCATGGAAAAGATGCAGGAACGCCAGCAGCGCGGCTACTGACATCCCGCCCGGAAAGAAAAAGCCCGCATCACGCGGGCTTTTTCATGGGCCGGAAATACCGTCACTCCGGCTCCCGGGTCAGCGCGAAGAAGAACAGCTCGCCGGCACCGCGCTCGGCATTGATACCGCTGATACACAGGCACAGGTCCGGCGACAGCGGTTTGACTTCGTCGTACAGCTCACGCCGGATCAGCCCCGGCAGCTTCGATTCGCGGTAATTCAGGCACAGCGTCTGCGTGTTGCGCCAGCGCGACGGACCCGGCGTGGGCGTGAAACGGCCGATGCCGATGTCGGGCGTGCCGAAACACCACAGCCGCAGCGCGCTGTCCAGCCAGAACGGTGCATTGGCAAAGCCGATCTCGCTGATCCACTTGAGCGGCTTGTTGCGGGCAGCGGTGGAATCCAGCATGCACAGGAAATGGCCGCGCCACAGCGCCGGCTCCCAGGGCACAGGCACCGCCTTGCGGTAGATCATTTCCAGCTCGTCGCGGCTGGCCGCCTTGAGCTGTTCGAGGGTGTAGAGGGCCTGGGCGCTCGTCATGGGCAGCCACCGGGTAGGGAGTCCCGGAAGTCTGCATCAGTCAGCGTTTGCTGCGCACCCTCCGTGCGTCGGGCGACCGTCCATCCCCCGACGGACTGCCGTTTTCCAGCAACGAACGCAACATCCACGCATTCTTCTCGTGGATTTCCATGCGCTGGGTGCACAGATCGGCACTGGGCTGGTCATCGGCCTCGTCCGCGATCCGGAACGCCTCGCGCGCAGTGCGCGCCACCGCCTCCTGGCCGGCCACCAGTTGCCGGATCATCTCGTGCGCGTCGGGCACGCCCGGTTCTTCCGCGATGCCGGCCAGCGCCGCGTACTGCTTCTGCGAACCCGGCGCCGGGAACCCCAGCGCACGGATGCGCTCGGCGATCGGGTCCAGCGCATTCCATTGCTCGGTGTACTGGTCCATGAACATCACGTGCAGGGTCTGGAACATCGGGCCGGTGACGTTCCAGTGGAAGCTGTGCGTCTTCAGGTAAAGCACGAAACTGTCTGCCAGCAGGCGCGAGAGCGCCGCAGAGATCTTCTTCCGGTCTTTTTCGCTGATCCCGATGTCCATGACGGTGTCCTCCGTTGGCTGCGTGAAAGCCGTGGTCGTACGAAAACCTAGAGCGTGGTGTCCAGCACCATCATCAGGGCGAAGCCCGCCATCAGGCCGAGGGTGGCCGGCGTCTGGTGACCGTTGCGGTGCGTTTCCGGAATCACTTCGTGCGATACCACGAACAGCATCGCGCCGGCAGCCAGGCCCAGCCCGACCGGATAGGCCAGCGCCAGGCCGCTCGACAGACCCGCGCCCAGCAGCGCACCCACCGGCTCCAGCAATCCGCTGCCAATGGCGGCGAGCACCGCGGTCGACGGTGCGAAACCCGCCGCCCGCAGCGCCAGCGCCACCGCGAGGCCTTCCGGGATGTCCTGCAGCGCAATGGCGGTGGTGAGCGGCAGGCCGACGCTCATGTCGCCCTGCGCGAACGACACCCCGATGGCCATGCCTTCCGGCAGGTTGTGCAGGGCGATGGCAAACACGAACAGCCACACACGACCGCAACGTTCATGACCGGGACCGCAGGGGCCGGTCTTGTCGTGTTCGTGCGGCGTGAATTCATCCAGCCCGAGCATCAGCAGCACACCCAGCGTCATGCCGGACACGACCACGCCGGCACCCAGCGACGCACTGCCGAGAATTTTCTCGCCGGCTTCCAGCCCGGGCAGCAGCAGCGAGAACGCGCTCGCCGCCAGCATCATGCCGGCGGCCAGACCCAGCATGCTGTCTTCCAGCTTCTGCGGAATCCCGCGCAACACCAGGGCCGGCAACGCGCCCAGCGCCGTGGTCGCGAAACCGGCGGCGCCGCCGAGCAGCGCGTAATGCAGGTACGGACTGGCGGTGCCATCCACAACGTGCGCGATGCTCTGCACCAGCAGGGCCAGCACGGACAACAACGCCACACCCAGACCCAGTGCCGTCAGCGGATGCGCGCGGGCATGCATGCGCAGCGCATCGGGCCAGCTGGCCGGCAACGGGGCATTGCGCGCAAGTTCCATGAATTCCTCCGGCGGCATCCGGGAAGCCGATACGGGTTACAGGGTGGCGGCCCGCACCTGATATTCCAAATTGATTGTCGGGATAAGCGTCATAGGCAATGACAATCCAGCCAGGCCGGGATCAAAGCAGCCCCGACAGCACGCCCAGCCCGAGCAGCAGGAACAGGCCGGCCGCCAGGGCGTGCAGGGTCCGCACCGGCATCCGGTGCGCAATCCGCTCGCCCAGCAGCACGGCCGGAACATTGGCGATCATCATGCCCAGCGTGGTGCCGGCCACCACGGCGATCAGGGCCGGATACTGCGCCGCCAGCATCACGGTGGCGATCTGGGTCTTGTCACCGGTCTCGGCCAGGAAGAAGGCGATGACCGTGGTCACGAACACGCCGCGCACGGTGAGGTCCACGGTGTCGTCGATCCGGTCCGGCACCAGCATCCACACCGCCATGGCCAGGAAAGCGACGCCCAGCAGCACGCGCAGGATTTCCGGCGTCAGCCAGCCCGCCACCTGCGCACCGACGAATCCCGCCAGCGCGTGATTGGCCAGCGTGGCCACAAGAATGCCCATCACGATGGGCAACGGCCGGCGGAAACGCGCGGCAAGCAGGAGGGCGAGCAGCTGGGTCTTGTCGCCGATCTCGGCGAGGGCAACGATGCCCGTGGAGACAAGGAAGGCGTCCATCGAATACTCCCCGGCCGGAACGAAGACGAATGACCACGCCGCTCCCCGGCCAGTAAACGGAGGCGACATGGTCAAAGGTCTTGCCAGGCGAACGATGCCGTCTGCGCCATGGCCTGTGGGCCAAGTGTGTTGACGCAGACCCTGCCGGCACGCCGGCAGTCAGCTACTCCCCGATGACGGCGCGCATTCTGGCGAGGCGCTCAGCCGCTGTCCACCGTGGAAGCTCCGGATGCATCGGCCGGCGGCGGCGCGTAGGGATGCCGACGCGCCGGTGCGCCGAAATCCGGATCGCTGCTGACGCGACGCGCGCGCTTGTGCTCCGGCGGCGCATACCAGCCGGGGTCACGGAAATCACCTGGCGGCTGGTCGTCACGCACTTTCAGCACGGTGAACATGCCGCCCATCTCCAGCGGACCGAACGGACCCTCACCGGCCATCATCGGCAGCGTGTTGTCCGGGCCCTGCATCATGCCCATGGCAACGTGTCCGCCGTGTTCAGCCATGCCGTCCCTGCCCATCGCCATGTAGCCGGGCAGGAATTTGCGCACCTCCTGCGCCACACCGGACTGGTCCACGCCGACCGTGTTCGGCAGGCCGTGCCCCATCGGCCCCATGGTGTGGTGACTCATGTGGCAGTGCAGCGCCCAGTCGCCCGGTTCGGTGGCGACGAACTCGATGTCGCGCATCTGGCCGACCCCGATGATCTCCGTCACCTCGCGCCGCCACTGCGCGCGCGGCCAGCGGCCACCGTCGGAGCCGGTGACCCAGAACGGATTGCTGTGCAGGTGGATCGGATGGTTCCACATCGAGAGGTTCCCGATGCGGATGCGCATGCGTTCGCCGGTGCGCATCACCAGATGGTCGATGGCAGGAAATGCCTTGCTGTTGAAGGTCCAGATGTCGAAGTCCTGCAGCACCGACGGGTCCGGCCGGTAGGTGCCCGGGTGCAGCGCCCAGTTGTGCAGCAGGAACGCATAGTCGCGCTGCACCGGCAACTCCTCGCCGCGCTTCGGGTGGATGATGAACAGGCCCATCATGCCGAACGCCATCTGCGTCATCTCGTCGGCATGCGGGTGGTACATGTGCGTGCCGTGCTGGCGCAGCGTGAACTCGTACACGAAAGTCTCACCGGGCCTGATGTGCGGCTGGCTGAGGCCGCCCACACCGTCCATGCCGGCCGGCAGGTCGATGCCGTGCCAGTGCATGCTGGTGTGCTCGCCCAGGCGATTGGTGACGAAGATGCGCACGCGGTCGCCTTCCACCGCCTCGATGGTCGGCCCCGGCGTGGTGCCGTTGTAGCCCCAGCACTTCGCACGCGAGCCCGGCGCAAACTCGTGCCCGACCTCCTCCGCCACCAGATGGAACTCCTTCACGCCGTCCTTCATGGCATACGGCAGTGTCCAGCCGTTCAGCGTGCGCACCGGCAGGTAACCCTGCGGATGGCGAACGGATTTCTCCGGCAACAGAAGTTCTTCCGGCGCCGGTGCCGCCACCGCATTGCGTGCAGCGGCCGCAGCAATCAGGCCCGCGCCGCCGGCGCCCATCACCTTGAGAAGATTGCGTCGCGTGATCATGGCTGTACTCCGTGATTGTGCCCGCTGCTGTCCTGCTCCGCTTCCGTATCCTGCTGCCCGTCGTCATGGGCATCCCCGCTGCCGGTGCGGGCAGTCACTGCCGGCAGGCGACCGCCCACGGCATGTGCCAGGGCCACCCGCGCGCGCCAGTAATCGCCGAGTGCGGCCAGATATTCTTCGCGGGTCCGCAGTTCCTGCTGTTTCTCTGACATTGCCTCGAACACGCCGGTCAGCATGTAGTCGAGCTCCCGCCGCAATTGCTCCGTGATCTCCGCGCGTTGCGGCACGATCACGGTCCGGTACAGATCCACGCGCTGCCTGGCCGCCTCCAGCGCCGCATGCGCACTGCGCACTTCGCCGCCGGCGGTCAGGGCCAGCGCATCCAGCCCGGCATCCTCGAGCTCCATCGCGGCGCGTGCGGCACGCACCCGTCCGCCACCGCCGTTGAACAGCGGCAGGCCGACGGCCAGCGACGGGCCCTTGTTGACCGTGCCGTCAAAATCCTTCTCGCGCTCATAACCGATCTCGATGCCGTCAATAAAACGGGTCCGCCGCTCGACGCCATGACGACGCGCCAGCGCGGCACTGCGCCGCTCTGCGGCCGCGATGTCCAGCCGTTGCCGCCCCGCGGTCGCCAGCAGCTCATCCAGACCGGCGATGTCGTCGACCGGCAGCGGCAGATCAAGCGCCAGCTGCCAGTCGTCGCGCGACGCCGGCAACCCCATGAGCACCGCCAGCCGCTGTCGCGCGGCCGCCGCTTCCGCCCGGGCCGCGAGCGCTTCGGCACGGGCCGAGCCCGCGGCGGCGGTTTCCGATGCCAGTTCGCGCCGGTTGATGTTGCCGGCGTCGTGAAAACGCCGCGCCATGGCTGCGGCGGCCTCGGCCGAGCCGGCCATCATGTCGCGCAGGTTGGCGCGCCGTTCCGCCACCACGGCCTCATACCAGGCCGACGCCGTGGCAGCCGCATGATCCAGCGCGGAGGCGCCGGCCGAGAGCTTGGCCGCCTCGAACTGCGCCGACGAAAACCGTTTCCGTGCCGGCCACAGCAGCAGATCGGTGAAATCGATCGCAATGCCCAGCGACAGTTTTGCGTTTTCCGCGGCCGGATCGCCCGGCGACATTCTCGCCACCGACAGCACCGGGTTGGCCAGCCGGCCGGCATCGTGCAGTTCGGCGGCGGAAAGACCCAGCTGCGCAAAGGAGCGGCGCAGCTCCGGACTGTTGGCCAGCGCCAGCTTCACGGCGGCATCTGCCGTCACGGGCTCGCGCAATTGCTGCGCGGTCCACGCTTCCGGATCCGCCGTTTCCGCAGCCGGCAGGCCACGCTCTTCCAGCAGTTTTCCGACGTCGGCCCTGCCGTTGTCGGCAGGCACCGACACACAACCGGCCAGCATCGTGACGGCACCTGCCGCCACGGCAAACTTTTTCAGGAACATGATCGCGACTCCCGGATCGAACGAACCCGCGCGGCATGCGCGCGGGACCGGCACCGCCCTGACGGCGGCTTCGACTCAGGACAGACCGGGCGGGCGCAACAGCCCGGACGCGTGGCCGTCGAGCGGCCCGCGTTCCGCGAAGAAGGAAACGGCAGGCTGCCGGCCTGCGGCGGGCAACGCATCGGTCGGCAGCGGCAACCCCGTGGCGGCGGCACAGCCATGACTGCCGCAACTGCAATCGCAATCACAGCAGTCGCCGGCATTTTCCGCCGCACCGGCGGCCGGTACGGGAGGCGGTTCCGGCATGTCGCCGGCATCGCTCATCGCCATGCCGTGATGGCCGGCATGCCCGGCGTGCGCGTCCGCCGCGGAAACCTGCGCTGCCGCCGGCTCGCCGTCATGCGCGCGATGCAGGCACTCCGTACCCGCAAGCGCGCCGGACGCCTGCAAGGCATAGACCCAGAGGGTGAACAGGACGAGACCGCGACGAAAACGTGACATGGCGTTCAGTGTGCGCCCGGGCAGCGGTTGATTTCCACTGTCACATGCACGATCTCCTCATGCTGCGCCAGCTGCTCGCGCACCTTGTCCGCGGTCAGGCTGTCGTCGTGGGTGACGATGCCCAGCGTGCAGGCATAGGCCTGGCGGCCGACACGCCACACGTGCAGGTCCGCCAGTTCGGCATCGCCCGGCAGATCCGCCACGACATCGCGTATTTCCTGCACCACCGGATGATCCATCTCGCGATCCAGCAGGATCTTGCCGGTGTCGGTCATCAGCCCGCGCGCCCACACCGCCACCAGCACCGCACCGACGATGCCCATGACCGGATCCAGCCAGGCCCAGCCGTACAGCCAGCCGCCGGCCAGCGCCACGATCGCCAGCACGGATGTCGCGGCATCGGCCAGCACGTGTACGTAGGCGGCTCTCAGGTTCAGGTCCTGGTGATGATCGCCGCCACCGTGTGCATGGCCGTGCGCGTGATCATGACCATGATCGTGGTCGTGCGAGCCGGCCAGCACGAACGCGCACACCACGTTCACCAGCAGGCCGAATGCGGCAACGACCATGGCTTCCCGGTAATGGATGGGCTGCGGCAACAGCAGCCGCTCGACCGAGCCGACCACCATCAGGCCCGCCACCACCAGCAACAGGATGGCGCTGGTGTAACCGGCCAGGATCTCGATCTTCCATGTGCCGAAGGCGAAGCGCGCGTCCTGCGCATAGCGGCGCGCGGCGGAATAGGCGAATGCGGCCAGTGCCAGCGCCAGCACGTGCGAACTCATGTGCCAGCCGTCGGCCAGCAGCGCCATGGAGTTGAACCACCAGCCGGCGCCGATCTCGACGAACATCGCCACCAGCGTGATCCACATGACCGCGCGGGTGCGGCGCTCGGCGGTGCGGCTGCCCTGGTTGAAGGCATGGCCGTGTTTCCACGCCGACAGGTCGTGGCTGTGCATCCGGGGGCCCTGTTGATGGCAGGCGTTCAGGATAGAACCTGCGGGTAGCCCGCGGGTCAAGGCAGAAAAGCGCCCGAAGGGATGACTCGCGGCCATGCCGCTCGCCCTCCGGGTTGCCCGCACTGTGTGCGGGCAATGCTGCGCCCGCCTGCGGCGGGCTGGTCGAACCGGGGGTTCTCACCGAACCTTCAGGACACTGGCCTCAAACGAACAGGGCCCCGGAAAGGGGCCCTGTTCGTTTGAGGCTGGCGCGCCCGAAGGGATTCGAACCCCTGACCTCTGCCTCCGGAGGGCAGCGCTCTATCCAGCTGAGCTACGGGCGCGTGGGGGCGGGATCATACCGGCCCGCCCGGAGGGCGTCCATGCGAAGGCCGGGCCGCCATCCGGTAACACGCGAGCACGAAGGCCTGCAGCGCCCCGTGCCCGGCCAGCGCCTCCTCGTCGCACACCGGCAGCGATGGCCAGGCCTCATACAGGCGCTGTGCGTGGCGCCCCCGGCCGGTACCGATCTGCCGGTCATGCACGTCGTACAACGGCGCACTGCCCGGCGCACAGCTGGGCGAGCGCGCCTTGAACACATAGCCGTGCAGCGCCGTCTCGCGCACGATGCGTGCCGCATACGCGTCGAGTGCCGCCGTGACGTCGAGATCGCGCTGCACGACGCCGCGCACGACCTCGCTGCCGTCATCCAGCCGCACGCGCTGGATGGCAGGCCGCGGCACGCCGAGCCCGATCGCCACTTCCGGACACAACGGCACCAGCTCGACCAGTGTCGCCAGCCGGTCCGCCACGGCAGGCACGCGGCGGTGACCGCCGTCATGGCGTACCGGTTCACCGGTCAGGCAGGCACTCACGCCCACCCGGGCACGCACACCGGCATGCCATGCCGCCGCAAATACCGGATCGCGCAGCAGGTCGGGCAGCAGATCGTCGGACATGTCCATCGCCGGGATTATAGGCACCGCATCCTATAATCCCCGAAGACCCCTGTTCCGGAGCCTGCAGGATGCACGGCGTTTTTCTCGACACGGCCACCCTGCGGCCGGAAGAACTCGATTTCTCCGGCCTGCGCCCGACACTCGACCGCTGGGATTTCCACGATCGCACCGCACCGGAGGACGTGGCCACCCGCATTGCCGGCGCTACCGTCATCGTCACCAACAAGGTGATGATCACGGCCGCACACATGCGCGCCAGTCCGCAGCTGAAGCTGATCTGCGTCTGCGCCACCGGCGTCAACAACGTCGACACCGAAGCGGCGCGCCATGCCGGCATCGAAGTGCGCAACGTGACCCGGTATGCCGGCGCTTCGGTGGCCCAGCACGCGCTGGCGCTGATGCTGGGCCTGGCCACGCAATGGCACCGCTACCAGGCCGCCGTCCAGGCCGGCAACTGGGCAAAAAGCCCGATGTTCTGCCTGATGGATTACCCGGTCACGGAGCTGGCCGGCAAGACGCTGGGCATTGTCGGCGCCGGCGATCTGGGCGCGCAGGTGGCACGACTGGGCGAAGCCTTCGGCATGACGGTGATCGCCGCCCAGTTCCCGGGCCGGCCGGCACCGGTCGACCCGGAGCGCCGCTGGCCGCGCATCCCCTGGCGGGAATTCATCGGCCGCTGCGATTTCATTTCCGTGCACTGCCCGCTCACGCCGCACACCGAGGATCTGATCGACGAACACGAGCTGCGCGCCATGAAGCCCACCGCATTCCTGGTCAACACGGCGCGCGGCGGCATCGTCAACGAAGCTGCGCTGCTGAAAGCCCTGCGCGAAGGCTGGATCGCCGGTGCCGCACTCGACGTGCTGACACAGGAGCCACCGCCGGCCGACCACCCGCTGCTGACCGCCGGCCTGCCCAACCTGATCGTGACCCCCCACAATGCGTGGACGAGCCGCGAATGCCGCCAGCGGCTGCTGGATGGCGTGGCCCGCAACATTGTCAACTGGCGTCAGAAACACCCGGACTGAATACCTGCCGTCCGGTCACATGCCGGTCCCCTGCCGGTCGTCAGCCGATGCCCCCCGGGCATCTTGCAATCGGCAGGCATCTGGATTTTTAAATAGGGCCCATTAAGATTCGCGCCGTCCTTCTGAGGGTAATGGCCATGTGGGAAGAAGACGAAGAAGCGGAAGACGGCGCCGAAGAGGAAAAGGCGCTGGAGGACGGCCTCGACGAAGAGGAAGCCGAGGTCATCGAGAACAAGGCTGCCGCCAAGAAGCACGAGGAAGAAATCGATCCGGCCTCGCTGACGGTCAGCGCGAAGGAAGCGGCACGGCGCAAGCTGGAAGCCGACATGGAGGCGTTCCTCAAGCGGGGCGGCAATGTGGTGCAGGTCGCCGCCGACGAGAGCAAATGGGAACGCGAGACCGCCCGCGCACCGGACGAAGACTCCGACGAATAAGTACGCCTCGCCATGAAAAAGGGCCGCAATCGCGGCCCTTTTTCGTGCTTCCCCGCGTCAGGGCTGGGCGGCAATCCAGGCGCGGAAAGCCGCACGGTCAGCCGCGCTGGCGCTCTGCCAGGTGAACTTGAGCAGTTCCAGTGCATTGACGCCGCCGGCAACGGGAGCAGCGACCGGTGCCGCGGGCGCAACAACCGCTGCCGGAACAGCCGCCGGAACCGGCGCAGCCACAGGTGCTGCCGGCGTTGCGGCCGGCGCAGCAGCCGGTGCGGCGACGGGCGCCTGACGTGCGGCCAGCGCCGCCACGGCGGCATCCGGCGAGGCCAGGTCGCGACGCTTCATCACCGTTTCTTCACCCTTCCAGTTGCGGCTCACCTGACTGGCACCGTGCACCTGGTTTGCGCCCTGCGCATCGACAATGCGCACCACGAAATTCTCCACGCCCTTGCGCGCTTCCTCGACCGTCCTGTACTGATCGTGCTCGGCCCGGTAGACCTGCCCGGGCTGCGCCACGAAACCGAGCACGATCACTTTCGAGCGCACGATCTCGTGCTGGTTGCTGCCCCACTCGAACAGCTGGTTGTACTTGACGGCAATTTCGCGCTCGCCCGGCAGGATGCGCACTTCGATGTCGCCGCGACGGAACAGGTTCTTGAATCCCGCATACTCGAAGCCGTCCACCATCTGGATGTCCAGCGCTTCGGGCAGGATCAGCGTGGCCAGGTCGGTACGCGCCTTCTCTTCTGCAGGCACGGCATACATGACCTTGCCGGCCTTGCCGGCCGATGCGAACGCCGGCAGCAGGGCCAGCAGCGCAATACACGCCATCGATGACAAACGCATGTCGGAACTCCCCGGTTGGCCGGTGTACTTCAGAGGCGGTGGCACAGTGCCACGGCCTCGTCGTAACCGGAAGCGAAATAAAGCACGCCGTCTTCAGGCCGGATCCCGGCCCGTTCCAGCTTGGCGCGGATGTTCGCCTGCGCGCCGCAGACCACCAGCACCAGCCCGCGCCGGTGCAGGCGGTCGCGCAGGGCCGTGAAGGCCACCAGCCCGGTCATGTCGATCACCGGCACGTCGGTCATGTCCAGCACCACCACGCGGGTCTGACCGCCGGCCTGCCCCAGATGCTCCAGCGCCTGTCGGGCCGCACCGAAAAACAGCGGCCCGTTCACGTCATAGGCCAGGGCGTGGTCCGGCAACCCCGCCAGATGCGGATGCTGCGCGGGTGTCATCAGCTCGCTGCCGGCCAGCGCAGTCATGCGGCGGATGAACAGCGCCGAGGCCAGCACCATGCCCACACCCACCGCCAGCACCATGTCGAAAAACACGGTCAGCACGAAGCAGACCAGCAGCACGGCCACATCCGCGCGCGGCGACACTTTCATCATGTGCAGCACGTGGCGCGGCTCCGCCATGTTCCAGGCCACCACCACCAGCAGTGCGGCCAGTGCCGCCATCGGCACGTACGACAGCAACGGCGCACACAGCAGCAGCACGGCCAGCACCGTGAGCGCATGCACCATGGCGGAAACCGGTGAGGTGGCACCCGCCCGCACGTTGGTGGCGGTGCGTGCCAGCGCCGCCGTGCAGGTGATGCCGCCGAAGAACGGCGCGGCAATGTTGCCCAGCCCCTGCCCGACCAGTTCGGAATCCGGATTGTGGCGGGTGCCGGCGAAACCGTCCGCCACCACGGCGCACAGCAGTGATTCAATGGCGCACAGCAGCGCGATCGCGAATGCGGCCGGCAGCAGCTCGCGCACCAGCGCGAAATCCAGCCCCACCGGATTGCCGTCGGCATCCGGCAGCTCCCAAGGCAGCACGAACGCAGGCAGGAACGGCGGAATGCCGGTGCCGCTCTCGCCGCCCGCGCTCCAGCTGAAGCGCGAACCGACCGTAGCCACGGAAAAATCCGCAAACAGGACCGGAGCCAGCAGTGCTGCCAGCGTGCCGGCCAGCAAGGCTACGAGATGCGCAGGCACGCGCACGAGCCAGGCCACCCGGATGCGCGGCCACAACAGCATCACCGCCAGCGTGAGCAGCGCGATCAGCGTGTCGCCCGCGTGCGCGCCCGGCAGCGCTGCCAGCAGGGCCTGCAGCTTGTCCGTGAAATGCGGCTGGCCGACCGCGGCATCCAGCCCGAAGAAATCCTTCAGCTGCAGCGTGGCGATCACCACCCCGATGCCGGCCGTGAAGCCGATGATCACCGGATACGGGATGAATTCGACCAGGCGACCCAGCCGCGTCACGCCGATGATCACCAGGATGACGCCCGCCATCACGGTGGCCACCAGCAGACCGCCGAGGCCGTGCGCCGCCACCACCGGCAGCAGGATGGCCACGAAAGCCGCGGTCGGCCCGGAGACGTTGAAGCGGGAGCCGCCGGCAGCGGCGATCACCAGTCCGCCGACAATGGCCGCGTACAGCCCGTGCTGCGGCGCCACACCGGTGCCGATCGCCAGTGCCATGGCCAGCGGGATGGCGATCACGCCCAGCGTGATGCCGGCCAGGAGGTCGGCGGACAGATGCCTGCGCCCGTAGCCCTGCGCCAGGGCCTCGCGCAGCGCCGAGCCCAGAAGGCGATTCCTGACAGCACGATCTGCAGACGACATGCCGGTGGCGTGACCTGCGCGGGTTGAGTGCATCGATGGGTGCACGGATTATAGGGGCCCGAACGGAGGCCGCCCATGCAACAGATCAAGCACACGCACCGGAACGCCCGGTATGAAGCCTGCGTCGACCACATCCTCGCCACGGTCGGCAAGCGCGTGGTGTTCGGCGTGCCGCTGGGCATGGGCAAACCCAACGGCCTGGTCAACGCCCTGTACCGGCGCGCAAAGGCGGACCCGTCCATCCGCCTGGAGATCCTCACCGCCCTGTCGCTGGAACGTCCGAAAGCCCATCCGGGGATGGAAGAGCGCTTCATGAAGCCGTTCATCGAGCGCGTCTTCGGCGACTACGAAGACCTCGACTACATGGCGGACATCCGCGCCGGCACCGTGCCGGCCAACATCGATGTCTGCGAATTCTTCTTCAAGTCCGGTGCGCTGGTGGGCAACGCCTATGCCCAGCAGCACTACATCAGCACCAACTACACCTACGCCCCGCGCGACCTGCTGCTGCGCGGCATCAACGTGGTGGCGCAGCTGGTCGCCAAACGGGAAGGCAGCGACGGCACGCGCTATTCGCTGTCCTGCAACCCGGAAGTGACGCTGGACATGTACCCGGAGCTGGTCGAGCGCAAGCGCAACGGCGAGCCGGTGCTGGCCATCGGCGTGGTGCACCCGGACCTGCCGTTCATGGTCAACGATGCCGAGGTCAGCCCGTCTTTCTTCGACATGCTGATCGACGAGCCGGAAAGTGCCACCGCGCTGTTCGGTGCACCCAACCTCTCCATTGCCACGCCGGACTACCTGATCGGCCTGCACGCCAGCGCACTGGTACGCGACGGCGGCACGCTGCAGATCGGCATCGGCTCCCTGGGCGATGCCATTGTCTACGCCTGCAAGCTGCGCAACACCGACAACGCGAACTACCGCGCCGCACTGGCCGACACCGGCGAGCTGGAACAGAGCCGGAGCCTGATCGACCGGACCGGCGGGCTGGAACCGTTCAGCGAAGGCCTGTACGGCTCCAGCGAGATGTTCGTGTCCGGCTTCTGGGAGCTGATGAAAGCCGGCATCCTCAAGCGCCGCGTGTATGACCATCTTGTGCTGCAGACCCTGCTCAACGAGCGGAAGATCACCGAACAGGTGAACCGCCGCATGATCGAACTGCTGGTCGACCACGGCGTGCGACCGAAAGTCACCGAGATCGCCCTGTGCAACCTGCAGCGCTTCGGCATCCTGCGAAACGACGTCGTGCTTGAGGACAGCACGCTGGTACTGCCGGACGGAACCCGCGTGCCGGCCAGTCTCGATGACGAGCGCACCCTCGCGGCACTGGAGAAATCCGGCCTCGGCAGCCGCCTGCAGGGCGGCATCGTCATGCACGGCGGATTCTTCCTCGGGCCCAACGCGTTCTACGAAGGGCTGCGCAACATGAGCGAGGAAGAGCGCGCCAGTATCTGCATGACCCGCATCTCGTACGTGAATGCCCTGTACGGCGAGCAGGACCTCAAGCACCGGCAGCGGCGCGACGCGCGCTTCATCAACACCGTGTTCACCGCCACCCTGCTGGGGGCAGCCGTGTCGGACGGCCTGCCCAACGGGCAGGTGGTGAGCGGCGTCGGCGGCCAGTACAACTTCGTGGCCATGGCGCACGAACTGCCGGGCGCACGCTCCATCCTGCTGCTGCGCTCGACGCGCAACAAGGGCGGCGAAGTCTCCAGCAACATCGTCTGGAACTACGGCCACATCACCATTCCGCGCCACCTGCGCGACATCTACGTGACCGAATACGGCATCGCCGACCTGCGCGGCAAGACCGACTCGGAAGTGATCGTGGCCATGCTCAAGATCGCCGACTCGCGCTTCCAGGACGAGCTGCTGGCGCAGGCAAAGGCGGCCGGCAAGATCGCGCCGGATTACGAACTGCCGGCGGAATTCCGCCGCAACACGCCGGAGCAGCTGGATGCCGTGCTGGCGACGTACCGCAGGCAGGGTCTGTTCCCGGCTTTCCCGTTCGGGCACGACTTCACGGACGAAGAGCTGGTGCTGGGCAAGGCACTGAAGAAGCTCAAGGCGACGTCCGACAACATGCTGGACTTCCTGCAGACCATGCTGGTGTCCACCACGCACCCGACCATCCCGGACGAGATCCAGCCCTACCTGAAACGCATGGGCATGGAGAGCCCGGGCTCGATGAAGGAAAAACTCGAACAGTTGCTGCTGGTGGAAACGCTGCGTGACGTGCTGGGGCTGAAAGCGTCGTCCTAGGAGCCCTTGCGGATGTCGCCGGCCTGCTTCGACAGCACCTTGCCGGCACGCCGGTGACTCACGGCCCACTTCAGCAAGCAGCCGTGGCCGGAAGAGGAATCCGACACGATCGCGATCGAGACCTCGTCGCCGGCCTTGCCGACAATCGCTTCCGGCACCGGGAAATAGATCTGTTCCCAGTGCGTGGGCGCCTCGAACGGCGAGGTCGACAGCCACAGGCCCGGCACCAGCTCCGCGCGCCACCAGTTGCCGAAACCGGCGACCGCCGCCGCCTTGCGCAACGTGAAGGTCGCTTCGCCCTTGCGCACGCTGGAATACTTCCCGAGCAGGTCCACGGCATCCCAGCGCTCGCCGGTGCCGAGCAGGTCGCCCGGCGCAAACCGACGCACGTAGAGATTGTTGAAGCCGAGGCTGCGCGCAGCGGAATAATCCAGCCCGAAACCGATGCTGTCCCAGCTGGCGAGCTCTGCGTGGTAGGCAGGATTGACCACCGGCGCCACGAACTGCTCGATGGCGCGCGGCATGAGCGTGCCGCCCGGCGCCAGGAAGCGCTGCGCATCGCGCAGGATTTCCAGGATGTTCTCTTCCAGCGCGTGATTGCCCAGCGTCTCCGACATCACCAGATCCACCGGCGGCAGCTCGAAGACATCGGCACTGTTGCAGCCGAACCAGGTCACGCCCTTGATGCGGTTCTTCTTCGCCAGCTGCTGCGCCAGCGCCATCAGCTGCTCGTTGTGCTCGATGGCCAGCACTTCCTTCGCGCCCGCTTTCGCGGCCAGGAAGGTGAGGAAGCCGGTGCCGCTGCCGATGTCGGCCACCACGGACCTGCCCGGCACCACGACCTGTTTCAGCGCCTGCTCGAACAGACGGTTGCGCACACCGTCCGCAAGAATGCTGCGCTGGTATTCGATCCAGCTCACTCGTTGTCCACCGGATCGTCGCTGGGGTCGTCAGAAATGCCTTCGTCGCCGCGCTCGCTGGTCCACTCCACCTTGCCGTCGGCGCAGGTGTAGTGGCGCGCCAGCTCATCGGCCTTGGCGGTGGCCTCGATACGCCGGCAGCCGGCCGCCTCGAAACCCTGCAGCAGGTGCACGAAAGCGGAATCCAGCGAATCGGCCAGCAGCACCATCGAGAACGCCGCCTGCGGGCCGCGCGCCACGAAATCGAACAGGCGGAAACGCTGCGCGGATTCTTCCTTGATGGCTTTCGCGAACAGCGCACCAGCCGGCGCCGGCAGCGCCTTCAGTTCGTCGAGGCCGCTCACGTCCGGCCTTGCGCTGTGCAGTTTTTTCAGCGCCTTGAGGATGTACACGCCCTGCGGCGTTTCCGGCACCCGCAGCGCGATCACGATGTCGACTTCCATGCTCATGTGGCCTCCGTCTCCACGACCAGCAGATCGTCGCCCAGCACGACACGCAGTTTATCCCCGGCCAGCAGCGGGCCCACGCCCTTCGGGGTACCGGTCATCACCACATCGCCCGGCTCCAGGGTGAAGAACGCGGACATGTATGCAATCAGCGGCAGCACCGGCGTCAGCATGTCCGAGGTATTGCCGTCCTGGCGGGTCTCGCCGTTCACGGTCAGGCGGATACGCACGTTTGCAAGGTCCACCCCGGCCGGGCCAACAAAGCGCGACAACGGGCAGGCGCCGTCGAAAGCCTTGGCCTTCTCCCAGGGCAGGCCTTTCGCCTTCAGCCCGTCCTGCACCTCGCGCAGCGTCAGGTCCAGGCCCAGGCCGATGCCGGCGATGGCGGCCTGCACCTGCGCTTCGGTCGCGCTCTTCAACGGTGCGCCGATCAGCACGGCCATCTCGGTCTCGAAGTGGCAGGCGCCCCGGCCGCGCGGCACCGCAACAGGCCCGTGCAGGGACACGATGGCCGTCTTCGGCTTGATGAACAGGATCGGCTCGGCCGGCACCGGGTTGTTCAGTTCCTTCGCGTGCTCGGCGTAGTTGCGGCCGACGCAGACGACCTTGCCGGCCGGCAGGCCTCGGCCATCAGGCAGTTGATGCTGGTAGGGCATGGGGGATTCCGGGAGCGCGGGCGGGCTGAATAATATCAGCCCTCACCCGCCACGCGTCAGGATGCACGCCGCATGAACCCTTCTTCCGCCCCGGCCGCCGGCAAAACCCCGCCCGGCCGCCGCATCAGTCTGCGTCTCACGCTGGTGGCCGCGCTGTGCGGCATCACCGTGCTCGCCGGCGCCGTGCTCGCCATCGGCACCTCGACCATGGTGCGCGACTTCATGCACGAGGAGCTGCGCATGCGGCTCGCCGACGTGGTGAGCGTGATGGCCAGCCAGATCGACGTCGAGCGCCATGGCCGCGTCGCCACGCAGGCCGACGAACCGGGCGAGGACTACATCGCACTGCAGACACAGCTGCGCGAGATGCGCGAGAAGAGTGTCAACGTGGCCTACGCCTACACCATGCGCCGCCAGCCGGACGGCAGCACCGTGTTCGTGATCGATTCCGCCGGCAACGCGGCCGATCTCAGTCACGTCGGTTCGCCCTACACGGATCTCTCGCCGGAACTGGCGGCAGCGCTGCAGGCGGGCCCGGGCGTGACCGTACCGTTCGTGGAGCACGCGCTCTCGCGCGATCCCTGGGGCACCTGGCTGTCGGCCTTCATGCCGCTGTACACCGCGGACGGCCGCCAGGACGGCGTGGTCGGCATCGACATCTCCGCCGAAACCGTGGAAGCCCACCAGCGACGCTACCAGTGGGTGGTGTGGTCGGTATCGATCGGGCTGGTGCTGATCCTGCTGCCGCTCAGCTTCTGGATGGCCCGGCGCATACGCCAGCCGCTGGCGACGCTGGCCGAGGAAATGGACAAGGTGCGCCGCTTCGAGCTCGACAGCGAGGTCAAGGTGAGTTCGCGCATCACCGAGATCCAGAACATGTCGCTGCAGCTCGAAAACATGAAGCGCGGGCTGCGCGCCTTCCGCAAGTACGTACCGAACGATCTGGTGCGCGAGCTCATCGAGCTGGGTGTCGATGCGGAAATCGGCGGCCGCAAGGAAGTGCTGACCGTGTTCTTCTCCGACATCGCCAATTTCACGGCCATGTCCGAGAACATGCCGCCCGACACGCTGGTGCGCTTCATGAGCGAATACCTGACCACCATGAACGGCAGCCTGCTGCGCCACCGCGCCACTGTCGACAAGTACATGGGCGACGGCGTGATGGCGTTCTGGGGCGCACCGCGCCCGATGGCCGACCACGCACTGCGCGCCTGCCTCGCGGCGCTGGACTGCCAGCGCGATCTGGACGAGCTGTCCCGCCGCTGGGACCGCCAGGGCGTCACCTTCGACTGCACCACCCGCATCGGCATCCACACCGGCGAGGTCGTGGTCGGCAACATCGGCTCCGACGAGCGCATGAACTACACGGTGATCGGCGGCACGGTGAACTCCGCCAGCCGCCTGGAAGGCATCAACAAGTACTACGGCACGCGCATCCTCATCACCGGCGACACCCTGTCCCACATCGCAGGCGGGCAGTCACCCGACCCGTTCCTGACACGCCTGATCGACAAGGCCGTGCTGGCCGGCAAGACCGAAGCGATCGGCATCCACGAACTGGTCTGCAGGACCGAAGACGCCACGCCCGCCCTGCGCGAGCTGGCCACGCGCTACGACGAAGCCTGGGCACTGTACGGCCAGCGGCGGTTCGACGAGGCCGGCGCGCTGTTCGACGCCCTCCGGGCGCAGTACCCGGATGATCGCCCTGCGCAGTTGATGGCGCAGCGCTGCCGCGATTACGCGGTCAATCCGCCACCGGCGGACTGGCAGGGGGAGTTTGTGTTCAGGAGGAAGTAGACAGAACGGCGGGCGGGGTTCAGATCACCTTGCCCGGATTCATCACTCCGTTCGGATCAAACACCTGCTTCACCGCCCGCAGGTATTCCTGCTCGACGACATCGCGGGTGTAGTGCAGGAACGGCTTCTTGATGTTGCCAAGGCCATGCTCGGCGGAGATGGAGCCGTTGTACTTCTGCACCGCGCCGTAGACCCAGTCGCTGACCTTCTTGCACTTCTGCAGGAAGTCCTCGCGGGTGACGGCATCCGGCTTGAGGATGTTCAGGTGCATGTTGCCGTCGCCGATGTGGCCGAACCACACGATCTCGAAATCCGGGTAGTTCGCCTGCACGATGGCGTCCACTTCCTGCACGAAGGCCGGCACGTTGGCCACCGTCACCGAGATGTCGTTCTTGTAGGGCGTGTACTTGCTGATCGACTCCGAGATGCGCTCGCGCAGCGCCCACAGGTTCTTCAGCTGCGTGTCGGACTGGCTCATCACGCCGTCGATCACCCAGCCCTTCTCCACGCCGGACTCGAACAGTTCCAGCGCAGCGGCCCCGAGCGCCTCCGAGGTGTTCTCGAATTCCACCAGCACGTAGAACGGCGCTTCGGTATCGAACGGCCGGGGCACGCCGTGCGCGAGCACGTGGCGCATGGCCTTCTCGCTGAAGAATTCGAAAGCGGTGAGGTCGAGCTTTTCCTGGTAGCTGTGCAGCACGCTCATCACCGCGGCGAAATCCGGCACGCCCATCACCAGCACGGTGAGGCCCTGCGGCGCGCGCGCCAGCTGCACGGTGGCTTCCACCACGAAGCCCAGGGTGCCTTCGCTGCCGATGAACAGGTGGCGCAGGTCGTAGCCGGTGGCGTTCTTGGCCAGACCCTTGTTGAGCTCCAGCAGGTCGCCCTTGCCGGTGACCACCTTCAGGCCGGAGATCCAGTTGCGGGTCATGCCGTAGCGGATGACCTTGATGCCGCCGGCGTTGGTGCCGATGTTGCCGCCGATCTGGCTGGAGCCGGCGGAGGCGAAATCGACCGGGTAATACAGGCCCTTTTCCTCGGCGAAATCCTGCAGCTGCTTCGTGACCACCCCGGCCTGGACGCGCACGGCACGGTCCATCGGGTTGAAATCCAGCACCTTGTTCATGGCGTCCATGGCGACCACCACCTCGCCATGGGCGGCCAGGGCCCCGCCGGAGAGGCCGGTGCGGCCGCCCGAGGGCACCAGGGCGATCCGGTGCTCGTTGGCCAGCTTCACGATGGCCTGGACCTCGTCGATGGAGGCCGGCAGCAGGACGCAGGCCGGGGCCGGGTCCTGGGCCCGGGTCCAGTCCCGGCCGTAGCGCTGGAGACTGTCGGCGTCGGTCAGCACCCGCTTCACCACGGGGCGGAACAGGTCGGCGATGCGGGCAGGGCTGAGGGCGGCGTTCGGGGCGGTCACGGCGGCTCCGGAAACAGGGCGCCACGGGTCTCGACCGGCCGGTTCCGGAGATGCCGGTTCCGGGATGGTCGCAAGCCCTTGGGCGGCAATGGAATTCGGGGTCGCATGCTACCATACGCGCCCTTTTGAACGCCCCGCATCACGCGCCGCGCACCTGCTTCCGGAGACCCGCCCGATGTCGTCGAAGACCTCCCTCGAGAAGGACCGCATCAAGTTCCTGCTGCTCGAAGGCGTCCACCAGACCGCGCTCGACAACCTCAAGCGCAACGGCTACACGAACATCGAGTACCACAAGAAGGCGCTGTCCGGCGACGACCTGAAAAAGGCCATCAGCGACGCCCACTTCATCGGCATTCGTTCGCGCACCAACCTCACCGAGGACGTGTTCGCGGAAGCGAAGAAACTGATCGGCGTCGGCGCGTTCTGCATCGGCACCAACCAGATCGACCTCGGCTCGGCGCTGGTGCGCGGCATTCCGGTGTTCAACGCACCCTATTCCAACACCCGCTCGGTGGCGGAACTGGTACTGGGCCAGACCATCCTGCTGATGCGCGGCATCCCGGACAAGAACGCCAAGGCGCACCGCGGCGAGTGGGTGAAATCCGCGGACAATTCCTGGGAAGTGCGCGGCAAGACGCTGGGCATCGTCGGCTACGGCTCGATCGGCACGCAGCTGTCGGTGCTGGCCGAATCGCTGGGCATGAAGGTGATTTTCCACGACGTGGTCACCAAGCTGCCGCTGGGCAACGCCGCACAGGTGAACTCGCTGGACGAGCTGCTGGAGAAGGCGGACGTGGTCTCCCTGCACGTGCCGGAGCTGCCGAGCACACAGAACATGATGGGCCGCGAACAGTTCGCCAGGATGAAAAAAGGCTCCATCTTCATCAACGCCGCGCGCGGCACCTGCGTCGACATCGATGCCGCCTGCGAAGTGCTGGAAAGCGGCAAGGTCGTGGGCGCCGCCTTCGACGTGTTCCCGGTGGAGCCGAAGGCAAACGACGAAGAGTTCATGAGCCCGCTGCGCAAGTTCGACAACGTGATCCTCACGCCGCACATCGGCGGCTCCACCGCCGAGGCGCAGGCCAACATTGGCCTGGAAGTGTCGGAGAAGTTCATCCGCTACAGCGACAACGGCTCCACGCTGACGGCCGTCAACTTCCCGGAAGTGGCACTGCCGGCCCACACCGGCACCCACCGCCTGATGCACATCCACAAGAACGTGCCGGGCGTGCTGTCCAAGATCAACAACGTGTTTTCCGAGAACAACATCAACATTTCCGGCCAATACCTGATGACCAACGCCAAGGTCGGCTACGTGGTGATCGACGTGGAAGCCGAATACAGCAAGCTGGCCCTCGAGAAGCTGAACGGCATTGAGGGAACCATCCGTACCCGGGTACTGTTCTAAGCCTCGTCCCCGGGGACGACTCCACCACTGTTAGGGAGAACAACACCATGAAACGCGCCCTGCCCCTGTTCGTACTGGCTTCCGCCTCCGTCCTCAGCGCCCACGCCGTGGCCGGCCCGTCCATCATCGGCAGCGTCTACATGCCGACCATCGAGACCGACGGCTTCCCCGATGCCGAACCGGACGGCCTGACGCTGGAACTGCGCGCACCGCTGAACAAGAACTTCTGGATCGGCGGCCTGCTCGCCACGACCCTGAGCAGCGACACCGTGCTGGGCACCGATGTCGAGCTGGGCGCCTCCTTCGCCGTCAACCTGGGCGTACAGGCCGAATTCGCGCACCACGTGTCCGGCTACGCCTACCTCGGCTACGGTGCCGCCAAGGTGCTGACCGACGACCCGATCCTGCAGGACGTCGACGGCAAGTCGGTCGCCTGGGGCGCCGGCGTGCAGTTCCTGCTCGGCGATCACCTGCTGGTCGACGCCGGCTATGCCTCGCTGTTCGACGATGAAATGGAAGGCGACGCCGGCGTCAGCGGTGACGTTGCCATCGCCGGCCCGCGCGTCGGTCTCGGCTTCAAGTTCTGACGGAACCACAACGGCCCGTCGTTGCCGCAAGAAGGGGATTCCGCGTGCAGACCTTCGTTGCCTTCCGCGCGATCCTGATCCTCGCCGCCGCACTGCTTTCCGGCTGTGCGGCGACGAGCGTTTTCAATCCCTACCCCAACCAGGCGCTGGCCTTCCGCCAGGCCACCTCCGGCCTGGACACGGCCGGCGTCCTGCTGAAACTGGACAGCAAGCGGGCCGGTGCCGACGGCATGCTCTACATGATGGAGCGCGGCCGCATCGACCAGCTGCAGGGCGATTACGCGGCCAGCAAGGCTGACTTCGAGCAGGCCATCGCCGGCTTCGAGGCTGCTTCCGACAAGGCACGGCTGTCCCTGTCCGGCGTCGGCGCCGGCGGCATCTCGATGTTCACCAACGACAACGCGCTGCCCTACAAGGGCCAGGCCTACGAGCGCGTGATGGTGCACCAGTTCCAGGCCTTCAATTATCTGGGCCTGGGCGATATCGAAGGCGCCACCGTGGAACTGCGCCGCGCCCAGCAGGTGCAGCGCGAGCAGGAGCTCAAGTACGCCGAAGAGATTGCGAAGGCGCAGAGCGAGGCCGAACAGAAAAGCGTGTTTCTCGGCGAGTTCGACCAGTACTTCACCGGCATGGACGGCATCACCGGTACGCTGAAGAATTCCTTCCAGAACGGCTACAGCTTCTACACGGCCGCCGTGATCCGCGAAGCGATCGGCGAGTACAACGACGCTCTGGTCGATTACAAGAAAGCGCTGGAGCTGGCCCCCGGCAACGCCCAGCTGCGTGCCGACGTGATTCGCGCCAACGAATATTTCGACGGCAAGGCGGCCAGGGTCGCAACCGGCAAGAACGGCAAGCCGGCAGCACGCACGCCGGCCGGGACCGTGGTGGTGCTGTTCGAGCAGGGCTTCGTGCCGGCGAAAAAACCCGTTGGTCTGGCCATTCCCACGACGGACGGCGGGATATTCAGCATCCAGTTCCCGGTCTACGACGGAACCGATTACACACCGCCGGCTCCCCTGACCGTCCGCCTGCCGGACGGCAGCTCCGGCCAGACCGAGGTGCTGGTGAACACGGGTGCCCTGGCCGTGAAGTCCCTGCGGGAACAGATCCCGGCCCTGCTGTTGCGGCAGGTGCTGCGTGCACGCGCCAAGTACGAGATGCAGAAAAAGGCCGCGGAACAGGGTGGCGTGTTCGGGCAGCTCGCGGCCAATATCTACAACATGGCTTCCGAGCAGGCCGACCTGCGCAGCTGGCTGACACTGCCGGCCAATGCCCAGGCCCTGCGCCTGTCGGTGCCGGCCGGCATGCAGAACATCGAACTGGTTTCCGGCATGGGAAGCCTGTCCGTGCCGGTGGATGTGAAGGACAGGAAGACCACGATCATCCGCGCCGTCGAAGTGAACGGCCGCCTGATCACCCAGACGTTTGCGCTTTGAGTTCCAGTGTTTGACGAATCCCGGGAGGGAAACCCATGAACCTGATCCAGAATCGCCGGCCGTTCCTGGCCCTGATCGTCGTCGGTGCACTCGCATCCGCCGGCTGCAGCAGCATGAAATCCGTGGATGCGTCCCCGGACGAGAAAGTGAAATACCAGGTGGTCGCCTCCGGCGATACCGAAAGCCGGCTGGACATCGTCAACGTCGTGGCCGCCAGGGCCGGCGATCTCTCCAAGGCCAGCGTGGAAGTGAAGAACGATTCGAACTTCGCCTACAAGTTCGAATACCGCTTCAAGTGGTATGACGCCAACGGCATGGAAATCAATCCGGACAGCACCGCCTGGACACCGGTGGCCATCATGGCCAACGAAACCAAATCGCTGCAGTCGCTGGCACCGAACCCCACCGGCGCCACCTTCAAGCTGTTCCTGCAGGAAAAACCGTAAGCGAGCCTTCAAGGAGACATGATCATGAACCGCATTCTTGCCGCCACGCTGGCCGCTCCGGTCGTTGCTGCCGCGCTGCTCGTCACCGGCTGCGTCAACAAGGTGTCCTACGGCGATGCCCAGGCCGTGGAAACCGTCAACACCGATTTCGGGTCCACCGACCTGCAGACCATTGCCGGCACCCTCGCCGACCAGATGCTGGCGTTCCCGCCGGTGGTGCAGGTGACCGCGCAGCGCCGCCCGGTGATCTTCGTCGACAAGATCAAGAACAAGACCACCGAGCACATCGACATGGAATCGGTCACCGACACCATCCAGACCAAGGTCATCAACTCCGGCAAGTTCCGCTTCGTGGACATGACCGCGATCAAGCAGGTGCAGGAACAGCTGGACTACCAGACCGAGTCGGGCAACGTCGATGCGAAGACCGCCGTGCGTCTGGGCCAGCAGATCGGCGCCGAGTACATGCTGTACGGCAACATGTCGAGCATCGTGAAGAATGCCGGCAACACCAAGGACGTGTACTACAAGTTCACGCTCAAGCTGATGCACCTGCAGAGCGGCATCGTCGAGTGGCAGGGCGAGAAGGAAATCCGCAAGTCCAAGACCAAAGGCTGGATCGGCCTGTAATTGCAGGCTGGAAACCCCGGGAGGTACGTCATGCTGCGCGCTTTGCTGATCTCGATCGCACTGTTGTCGTCGGCGGCGATGGCCGCCACGACGGAAGTGACACGTGAAGCCGAAGGTTACGGCGCCACGCAGAAAGAAGCGCTGACCAACGCCCTGGCCGATGCGGTCAGCCAGGTGCGCGGCGCGGCGGCCGGCCTGGATCGCACCGTCAAGGAAACGCTGCAGACCGTGGCCGGCGACGGCGCGGTCATCGTCACGAAAACCAGCGAGCCGGTACAGGACGTGTACGCGGTATCGCGCGGCTACGTGCGCAGCTACCAGGTGCTGGACTCGCGTCAGACCGACAAGGGTTACTACGTGCGCATCCGCGCCGTGGTGCCGGAGTTCCAGTCGGCCATCAGCGACGACGGCAAGAAGCGTGTCGCGGTCCTGCCGTTCCGCGTGACGCTGGACGGCTACACGCTGGCTGACCATGGCGATGCAGTGGCCTTCTCCCAGCGTCTGGCCGACAAGCTGGTCTCGCGCCTGGCCAATGAAAAGGACGTGGTGGTGATCAACCGCGACTTCTTCGCCGAGCTGGGCCTGGAGAAAGCCGTGCTGGGCACCGACGCGGCGCCGGAGGAACTCAGCAAGCTGGGCGCCTCCGTCGGCGCCGACTTCCTGCTGGTGGGCCGCGTGCAGGAAGCGCGCACCGAAGTGCAGGAAGGCGCCTACGGCGGCAAGGCCACGAAGACCGACGAGATCCGGCTGTCCTGGCGCATGGTGGAAGCCGCCACCGGCAAGCTGCTGGGTGCCGGCGACGTCGAGTTCGACAACGTACGCAAGCCGAAGAACGCCTACAGCTGGAAGAAGCGCGACGATTTCGAAAAAGGCGCGCTGTTCACCCTGCTGGCCGGCAAGGTGGCCGATGCCGCACTGGCCCGCCCGGAAGCGCCGGCACCTGCACCGGTCCCGAAGGATGAAACACCGGTCGAACTGACACCGGGATCCAGCGACAAGCCGATGAAGTGGTAGTGACGCCCGCGTACGCGCAGGTAGTCTGGCAGGGGCCTCAGGGCTCCGCGTTCAGGGAAGGGGCCGCAAGGCCCCTTCTTCATTTTCACCCGCCCGTGCCGACGACAAGAAAAAGAACCATGGCAATCCTTCCTGTGCTCCGCCGCTGTTTCCTGCCCGTTGTCATGCTTGCCCTGGCCGGCTGTGTCGACGACAGCGAACGCCGTACCGTCGCACTGCCGGCCGACGGGCCCGACTACTGGCCGACCGAGACCTGGCAGACGGCCACACCGGAATCAAAAGGTTTTTCCGCCGGGGCTTTCGACACACTTGCGGCCGATGCCGCGACCGCGCTGCCCTACCACACCAGCCTGCTGGTGATACGTGACGGCTACATCGTGCACGAGAGCTACCACACGCCGGAGGGCGAATCGACGACCGTCACGGCCGACACGAAACATCATGTCTGGTCCGTGACCAAGAGCGTGACCTCGCTGGTGCTCGGCACCGCCTGGACCCGCGGCGACCTGCTGCCAGGCGACCTGGATACCGCCACCGGCGACAGCTTCCCGGACGTCATCGCCGATCTCGACGCCGACGATACCCGCCGCGACATCACACTGCGCGACGCGCTGGAAATGCGGTCCGGCCTGTACTGGAACGATGCCTGGGTGATCTCGGTGGCCAGCCCAATGCTGTTCCCCGACCCGGACTGCCCCGGCAACGACGACGTCACGCTGTGTTCGGTGCTGCATCGCGACCAGACCTGGGCGCCCGGCACCGTCTGGAACTACAGCACCTTCGACAGTTACCTGATCGGCGCATTCTTCCTCGAGCTCACCGACAGCAGCCTGCGGGACTACGCAGCCGCCAACCTGTTCGCGCCGATGAACATCGGTTATGTCAGTGGCGACTGGACGAACTGGCCCACCGGCTCGGACTACACGTTCGGCGGTGGCCTGCTGCAGCTGACGGCACGCGACATGGCCAAGATCGGTTTCCTGATGCTGCAGGACGGCCGCTGGGAAGACGAACAACTGCTGGCGCCGGAATGGTTCGAACTGTCGACTGCGCCGCAAGGCACAGGCCTGATTGCCACCTTCGATGGCAGCGGCGCCCCGGTCGGCAGCACGGCTTTCGACATCCCCTATGGCTTCCAGTGGTGGCGCGTGACCGGGCCGGACCTGGGCGGACTGCCGTCGCTCAGCGCGCGCGGCCTGGGCGGCCAGCTCATCCACGTGTTCCCGGAGCAGGACCTGATCGTGGTGGTGACCTGCGATGCCGCGCTCGCCGACGACGAAACCACGACTGAACTGCAGAGCTTCATCGCCGCCGAAATCCTGGCCGCGCTGCCCTGAACACGGTCAGTCGTAACGATTGCCCGTGATCTGGTGTGCCAGCCCGATCGCGAAGTTGTCGGTCATGCCGGCAATGAAGTCGACGATGCGCATGTACGACTGGTACAGCGATTCGTCCTTCGCGGGCCGGTTGTTGCTGATCAGGCCCAGCAGCTTGCGGTTGCGGAAGCTCGACTCGCCGCGCGCATGCAGCTCGTGGATGGCACCGGAATAGGCCTCCAGCAGCACGGCAATCGTGGAGAAGGCGCCGATTTCGATCTCGGTCTTGCGGTGGTTGTTGAAAATCCGCTCGCGCGCCAGTTGCTTGGCAGCACGGATGCCGTCGCGCACGTCCGCATGGCAGTAATCGATCAGATCGCCTTTCAGGTTGCCGGCCAGCAGGGCCTGCTGCTGGCGCACGAAGGCATCGGATATCTCCGCCACGCAGCGTTCGATCACCTTGCCACGCCAGGCTGCCAGCCGGCGTCGGTCGGAATATTTCTCGGCCGCCGGCGGGCGCTGCTGGTCGGACAGCAACTGGAAGATGGGCTCGATCTGCTCGTAGTGCAGGATGTCCATCTCGTTGCCGTCTTCCAGATCGATCACCGCGTAACAGACGTCGTCAGCCGCCTCGGTCAGGTACGCCAGCGGATGCCGGCACCATTTCTCGTCCGTCTGCTGCTGCAGACCCAGCCGCCCGGCCACTTCGCGCAGGATATGCAGCTCGGTACGGCAGACGCCGTACTTGCCGTGCTCGACGTGCGAGGACGTGAACGGATATTTCATCAGTGCGCCCAGCGTGGCGCAGGTCAGGCGCATGCCGCCTTCGAACTGGTTGTATTCGATCTGCGTGACGATGCGGAAACCCTGGGCATTGCCCTCGAAAGTCAGCAGGTCGGCTTTCTCGCCGGCCGACAGCGCCGCCAGCAGGCCACGCTCGTCGGCACTGCGGAACCAGTCGCGGATGGCGTATTCACCGGCGTGACCGAAAGGCGGATTGCCGATGTCGTGTGCCAGGCAAGCGGCCTGCACGATGGCGCCCAGATCGCCCGGCTCCGCCCAGGCCGGCAGGTCCGCCCGCAGCAGCTCACCGACCCGCATGCCCAGCGAGCGGCCGACGCAGCTGGCTTCCAGCGAATGGGTCAGCCGGGTGTGCACATGATCGTTGCGCGACAGCGGATGCACCTGCGTTTTCCTGCCGAGCCGGCGGAACGCGCCCGAGAACACGACCTTGTCGTGGTCCTTGTGGAAGGGCGAGCGGCCCAGCTCGTCCTGTACCGTGTCGCTGGAGTGATAGCGGGTACGGTTGAGCAGGCGGGTCCAGTCCATCATGACGCAGCAGACTCCAGCAAGGCCGCGACACGCGCCATCACCTGCGCGCGGATCGCCTCCGATTCGTTGACCAGCTGATGGCGGCCATGTTCGATCATATGCACCGTGACGCCGGGAAATTTTTCCCGGATCACACCGAGATTGTGCCGCCAGTCGACCGTGCCGTCCTCATCGCCCTGCACCACCACCAGGGGATAATCGATCGGCGCATGGGCCTCCATGCGCGGAATCCAGCGCTTGAGCGCACCGACCCAGCGCACCGACAGCACGCGCGACTGCAGGGGATCACCGTTGCGCAGGAACGCCAGGAATTCCTCGTCATGGGAATTGACGGCAAATTTCCGGGCGATGGTTTTCCGGAACAGGCTGACCACGCGGTGTATGCGGCTGTTCACTTTCCAGTTCACCGGCCGCACCAGCGGCGCCAGCAGCACGGCTCCGGCAAAGGGTGCGCGCACGCGATCCTGCCGTCCTGCGAGCAGATACTCCATGAAGATGGCACCGCCGGTGCTCTGGGCCACCACGTACATGGGTCTTGCCCATGACGACATGCCGTCGACCACGGCACGCAGCACTGTCTGGTATTCCACGAAATCGTTGATGGCGGCCGGCTCGCCCGACGACAGGCCGTGCCCGGGCAGGTCGTATGCCAGCACGTCGAAACCGCTTGCCAGCACCGCCCCGATGATGTGGTCGAAGATGCCGGTGTGGTCGTAGTAGCCGTGCAGGACCAGCACGGTGCCCCGGGGTGCCGGACGGCGCCAGCATTGCAGCACGATCCGGTAGCCGGCGGCGTCCAGGTAGCCGATGCCGTGCCGCACGGTAGCGGGTGCCGCTACCGCCGCCGATGACACGCGATCCAGCCCGTAGAAACGGGCATAGTCCGCCAGCGCGCCTGCCGGTGCCGCCGGCTGCTGCCAGCTCCAGGGCTGCAGGGCTGCCACGGCAGCCTCGCGGTCGAATGTCATCGCTGTGTCCATGGCAGTTCCGGTACGCGCACCATCGCCGTCGAATCTTACACTTGCGCTACCATCTGCGGTCACGCGTTTCCGTTCCCGATCATCCTCCAGGAGCCACGATGGCCTCGCAATTCCGTCTGCTCGGCGAACGCCGCTACGGGCCCTTCTTCCTGACCCAGGCACTGGGCGCACTGAACGACAACGTGCTGAAGAATGCGCTGGTGATCGTCGCGACCTTCCACACCGCCGACTACACCAGCATGGATCCGAAGATCGTCGCGCAACTGGCCGGCGGTCTTTTCATCCTGCCCTTCCTGCTGTTTTCCGCCACGGCCGGGCAACTGGCCGACAAGTACGACAAGGCGGTGCTGATGCGCTGGGTGAAGATCGCGGAATTCTTCATCATGCTGCTGGCCGGCGCCGGCTTCTTCCTGAAAAGTCTGCCACTGCTGCTGACCGCATTGTTCCTGATGGGCACGCATTCGGCGTTCTTCGGCCCCGCCAAGTACGGCTACCTGCCGAACGTGCTGGGCGAGCGGGAGCTGGTGGGCGGCAACGCCCTGCTGGAAACGGGCACGTTCCTCGCCATTCTCGGCGGTACCCTGCTGGCCGGCCTGCTCGCGGCGCAGGCCACCGTCGACGCGCTGATCGGCGCGCTGATCCTGCTGTCGCTGGCCGGCATCGCGGCCAGCCGGTACATCCAGCCGGTGCCGCCGGCAGACAGCAACCTGCGCATCAACTGGAACCCGGTCACCACCACCTGGGACACCTTCCGCTACGCACGCGGCAACGATACCGTCTTCCAGTCGCTGGTCGGCATCAGCTGGTTCTGGGCGCTGGGCGCGGTCGTGCTGTCGTCGCTGCCGGCCTATTCCCGTGAAGTGCTGGGCGGCGACGAAAGCGTGGTGACGCTGCTGCTGGCCGTGTTCTCCGTCGGCGTGGGTGCCGGTTCGCTGCTGTGCGACCGGCTGTCGCGTCATACGGTCGAAATCGGCCTGGTGCCGCTGGGTTCCATTGGCCTGACCGTTGCGCTGGCATGCATGTGGGCCGCCACGCCGGCGGCACCGGAAGCCGGCATGCACTGGCAGGCATTCCTGTCCACGCACTGGCCGGTGGCACTGGCACTGGCCACGATCGGCCTGTTCGGCGGTTTCTACATCGTGCCGCTGTATGCATTGATCCAGTCGCGCACGGAGAAGAGCCACATCTCGCGCATCCAGGCCGCCAACAATGCACTGAACGCGCTGGCCATGGTGATCGCATCCATCGCCGCCGGCCTGCTGTTCCAGGCCGGCCTGAGCGTGACCGAGGTGCTGCTGGTCTGCGCGCTGGTGAATGCCGTCGTCGCCTTCTACATCTATTCGCTGGTGCCGGAATTCCTGGTCCGCTTCGTGGTGTGGGTGCTGCTGAACGTGGTGTACCGGCTGCGCATCGTTGGTGACGATCGCATACCCCGCGAAGGCCCTGCACTGGTGGTCTGCAACCACGTCAGCTATGTGGACGCGCTGGTGCTGGGCGGCGCATTCTGGCGCCCGGTCCGTTTCGTCATGTACTTCAGGATCTTCCGCATACCGGTGATGAGCTGGTTCTTCCGCACCGTGAAAGCCATCCCGATTGCCGGCAAGAACGAGGACCCGCAACTGCTGGAAGATGCCTATCGCCGCATCTTTGCCGAACTGGATGCCGGCAACCTGGTCTGCATCTTCCCGGAAGGCGCACTGACCCGCGATGGCGAGATCGCGGAATTCAAGGGCGGCGTGATGAAAATCCTGGAGCAGCGCCCGGTGCCGGTAATTCCCTGCGGCCTTGGCGGCCTCTGGGGCAGTGTGTTCTCGCGCAGCAACGGCAGCCGGCCGGTGCCGGAGGAAGAAGAGGACGAAACCATGAAATCGCTGCGCGGACCTTTCCGGCGCGTCGTGCTGCGCATCGGCGAACCGGTACCGGCAGCGCAGGTGAACGTGGAAACGCTGTACGAAACGGTGGCCAGACTGCGCGGGCTGCGGCGCTGAACACCGTGGCGTTCAGCGCCTCTTTGCCTTCAGCACCCGGTCGAGCTCGGACACCAGGCTGTCCGGGCGGTAATTGCCGAAGCTGATGCGCTGCAGCTTGCTGCCGCCCGAGCCGGTCAGCGCAAAGGGAATGCCGGAACCGCCCAGCGAGCGGAACAGGGCATTGGTATCGTTGCTCTGCTCGGTGTCGATTTTCACCTTGATGAAACGGCGCAACTGCGCCATCACCTTCGCATCGGGGAACACATCGCGTTCCACCCGTTTGCAGTAGCCGCACCAGCTGGCATAGAAATACACCAGCATCGGCGTGCCCGTGCGCTTGCTCTCCGACAACGCCAGCTCGTAACCCGGCATGCCGAAGTGCCACTTGTCGCTGTTGTAGGCGCCGCCGGCAGCACTGCCCGTCGCCGCCTTGCCGGCAGACGCGCCACCCTTGCTGCCGCTCATGGAAGTGATCGGCTTCGGCGTGAAGGCGCCACTGCCGTCGGCGCAGGGCGTGTCCTGGTACACCACGCTGCCGTTCACCGTGCAACGGTAGAACGCCGCCCCGGCATCCGCCGGGAGCAGCATGAGCACCAGCACCAGCGCGCCAGGAAGCCTCACGGTCAGGCCACCTTCTGTACCAGCTCGCCTTTCGTGTAACGCTCGGACATCTTCTCCAGCGAGGCCACCCGGATCTTCGACGCCTGGCCGTTGCAGCCGAAAGCCTCGTAGCGCGCGATGCAGATATCGCGCATCGCAGCCGTGGAATCCTTCAGGTACTTGCGCGGATCGAACTCGGCCGGGTTTTTCGCGAGGTGACGACGGATGGCGCCGGTGGATGCCAGGCGCAGGTCGGTATCGATATTCACCTTGCGCACGCCGTGCTTGATCGCTTCCACGATCTGTTCAACCGGCACGCCGTAGGTTTCCTTGATGTCGCCACCGTACTCGTTGATGATTTTCAGCCAGTCCTGCGGCACGGACGACGAACCGTGCATCACCAGGTGCGTGTTCGGGATGCGCTTGTGGATCGCCTTCACGCGTTCAATGGCCAGGATGTCGCCGGTCGGCGGCCGGGTGAACTTGTAGGCACCGTGCGAAGTGCCGATGGCAATGGCCAGCGCATCGACACCGGTGTCCTTCACGAAACTGGCCGCCTCTTCCGGGTCCGTCAGCAACTGCGAGTGATCCAGCGTACCTTCCGCACCGACACCGTCTTCCTCGCCGGCCTGCCCGGTCTCCAGCGAGCCCAGGCACCCGATCTCGCCTTCCACCGACACGCCGCAGGCATGCGCCATGTCGACCGTCTGCTTCGTCACGCGCACGTTGTAGGCGTAATCCATCGGCGTCTTGCCGTCTTCGCCCAGCGAACCATCCATCATCACCGAGGAAAATCCGAGCTGGATCGAACGCTGGCAGATGGCCGGGCTGGTGCCGTGATCCTGGTGCATGCACACCGGAATCTCCGGGAATTCCTCGATTGCCGCCAGGATCAGATGGCGCAGGAAGGGAGCGCCGGCATATTTGCGGGCGCCGGCCGACGCCTGCACGATCACCGGCGCATTGCACTTCTGCGCAGCCTCCATGATCGCGCGCATCTGCTCGAGGTTGTTGACGTTGAATGCCGGCACGCCATAGCTGTGCTCGGCGGCATGATCGAGCAGTTGACGCAGGGTGATGAGTGCCATGTCGTTTACCTCACTGTTTTCCCGCCACTGTTTCCAGCCGGCAATTGCTTCCCAATGTCGCTTCCGGTCCGGCGATGGTGCCGGCATAAGGCGCCGTTCCGTCCGCCAGGGTCCAGCTGAACCGCCCCTGGTTATCGGTGTACAGGTTCGGCTTGCCATCGACCGGATAGAGTTTGTGTTTCTTGCCATCGTATCGGACATGGACGCCGTAGAACTCCGGCCCGCCCAGGGTATGCGTGGTGTGATGGGCGCCCGCGACAGCCTTGGCGCTGGCGCTCTTCTGCCCGGGGCCGACCATTTCCATGCTGGTGCTGACCGTCGGGGACGCCTTCACCGTCGCCGTGAACACCACCCCGTTCTCGCAACGATAGGTGCCGTTCATGGCAGGATCGAGGCTCGCCCCGGCCACCTGCACGGCAAACAGAAGGATCGCACCGCAGGCCGTACGCATATCCATCACCCTCGCGCACACTGCTGCAAGACATCGACCGCCGGCAGCACCTTGCCTTCCACGAATTCCAGGAACGCGCCGCCGCCGGTGGAAATGTAGCCGATGCGGTCGGCCACGCCGTATTTGTCGATGGCGGCCAGCGTATCACCGCCCCCGGCGATGGAAAACGCACTGCTGTCGGCAATCGCTTCCGACAGGGCTTTTGTGCCGTTGCCGAACTGATCAACCTCGAATACGCCCACCGGTCCGTTCCACAGGATGGTCCTGCTGCTCTTCAGCAGCCCGGCGAACTGCTTCGCCGTTTCCGGGCCCACGTCCAGGATCATCTCGTCATCGGCAATGTCGTTGACGTTCTTGACTACGGCCTTCGAGGCGGCGACCCGCGCCATGAAGTCGTCGCCTTCCGGCAGTCTGGCCACCACCACGTCGACCGGCAGCGGCACTTTCACTTTCGCCGCGATCTGCCGGGCAGTATCGACCAGATCGTGTTCGCACAGCGACTTGCCGACCTTCACACCGGCAGCAGCCAGGAAGGTGTTGGCAATGCCACCGCCGACGATCAGCTGATCGCAGATGCCGGTCAGCGAGGTGAGCACATCCAGCTTGGTGGAGACTTTCGAGCCGGCCACGATGGCCACCATCGGCCGGGCCGGCGTCTTCAACGCCTTGCCGAGCGCATCGAGCTCGGCCGCCAGCAGCGGGCCGGCACAGGCAACCTTTGCGAATTTTGCCACGCCGTGCGTCGAACCCTCGGCGCGGTGTGCCGTGCCGAAGGCATCCATCACAAACACGTCACACAGGGCCGCATACTGTTGCGCCAGCTCGTCCTTGTTCTTCTTCTCGCCCTTGTTGAAGCGCACGTTCTCGAACAGCACGATCCCGCCCGGCTGCACGTCAACGCCGCCAAGATATTCTTTCAGCAGCGGCACTTTCCGGCCCAGCGCCTTCTCCAGGTAATCGGCCACCGGCCTCATCGAGTTCTCTTCCGAGAAAACGCCTTCTTCCGGGCGCCCCAGGTGCGACATCACCATCACGGCTGCGCCTTTCTCCAGCGCCAGCCGGATGGTGGGCAGCGAAGCGACGATGCGCGCATCAGAAGCGACCTTGCCGTTCTTCACCGGCACGTTCAGATCCTCGCGGATCAGTACGCGCTTGCCCTTGAGGTCGAGGTCGGCCATGCGGATGACGTTCATGTTTTCTCCTTCAGTGCTTCAGCGACACGCACAGGTCGACAAGCCTGTTCGCGTAGCCCCATTCGTTGTCGTACCACACCATCAGCTTGGCCAGGTTGCCGACCAGATGCGTTTCCGTAGCGTCGAAGATTGCCGACTCCGGGCGATGGTTGAAATCGCCGCTCACCAGCGGCAGATCGTTCCAGCCGACGATGCCGCGCCAGTGGCCGGCACTGGCCTCGCGGAACAGCGCGTTGATCGCCTGTGCGGTCGGCGGACGCGACAGCTCCACGGAAAGATCGACCAGCGCCACGTTCTGGGTCGGCACCCGCACCGAATAGCCGGTGATGCGCCCCTGCAGCCAGGGCAGCACTTTCTGCACGGCGCCGATGCTGCTGGAGGTGGTGGGGATGATGTTGCTGCCGGCAGCACGGGCACGCCGCAGATCGCGGTGCACGTGATCGAGCAGCTGCTGGTCCGAGGTGTAGGCATGGATCTCGGTCATCAGCACGCGCTCGACACCGAACGCGTCGTTCAGCAATGCCAGCACCGGCGCCAGACAGTGAGTGGTACAGGAAGCAGCGGAAAGCACCCGGGCACCGGCCGGCACGCTGCCGTGGTTGACGCCCTGCACCAGGGTGGCGTCGACATCGTCAAACGCCACAGCGGCGATCAGGACGCGCTTCGCGCCGGCCGCCAGATGACGCGAAGCGTCGACACGGGAACGGAACTGGCCCGTGCTTTCGATCACCAGATCGACCTTCAGCTCGCGCCACGGGCAATCGGCCGGATCCGGTATCGACAGCAGCGTGATCACCCGGTCGTTCACCACCAGCATGCCGCCGGCCAGCGACACCTCGCCGGCAAACGCACCGTGCGTGGAATCGAAGCGGGTCAGATGGGCAACGGCTTCCGGGCTGCCCAGGTCGTTGATGGCCACCACCTCGACGCCGGCCACCTCGCGCTCCAGCAGCGCGCGCAGAAAGTTGCGGCCAATGCGGCCGTAACCATTCACCGCGACGCGCAGTGTCATGGCTTAGGCCAGCACGCCTTCGACGGCGGCCACCACGGCATCGGGCGTGATGCCGAAGTGCTTGAACAGCGCGCCGGCCGGTGCCGATTCACCGAACGAATTCATGCCGATCACGGCACCGTCCAGGCCGACATAGCGACGCCAGTATTCGGCGATGCCGGCTTCCACGGCGACGCGCGCACGCACGGCTTTCGGCAGCACGGATTCGCGGTACGCAGCGTCCTGGGCATCGAACACGTCGGTCGATGGCATGGAGACCACGCGCACCTTGCGGCCCTTGCCTTCCAGCGTCTTCGCCGCGGCCAGCGCCAGCTCCACTTCCGAACCGGTGGCGATGATGATCGCGTCCGGGCTGGCAACATCGTTCAGCGCATAGCCGCCGCGGGCAATGTTCGCCAGCTTCGCCTCATCGCGGGCCACATGCGGCAGATTCTGGCGCGAGAACACCAGCGAGGTCGGGCCGGACTTCCGCTCGATCGCCGCCTTCCAGGCCACCGCGGATTCCACCGCATCGGCCGGGCGCCACAGACTCATGTTCGGCGTCAGGCGCAGGTTGGCCAGCTGCTCGACCGGCTGGTGGGTCGGGCCGTCCTCGCCCAGGCCGATGGAATCGTGCGTGTAGACCTGGATGTTGCGTTGTTTCATCAGCGCCGCCATGCGCATGGCGTTGCGCGCGTATTCCATGAAAATCAGGAAGGTGGCGCCATAGGGAATGAAGCCGCCGTGCAGGGCAATGCCGTTGCAGATGGCGGTCATGCCGAACTCGCGCACACCGTAGTAGACGTAGTTGCCGGACGCATCGTCGCGGGTCAGGCCTTTCGAGCCTTTCCAGAGGGTCAGGTTCGAGCCGGCCAGGTCGGCGGATCCGCCGATCAGCTCCGGCAGCAATGCGCCGAAACCGTTGAGGGCGTTCTGCGAGGCCTTGCGGCTGGCGATGGTCTCGCCCTTCGCATTCACTTCCCGGATGAAGGCATCCGCCTTTTCATTCCAGTCCTTCGGGAGTTCACCGCGCATGCGGCGGATGAATTCGGCCGCCAGCTGCGGGTGCTTCGCATGGTACTGGTCGAACAGCCGGTTCCACGCCGCCTCGCGCTTCGCACCGGCGTCGCGCGCGTCCCATGCTGCCTTGATGCCGGCCGGAATCTCGAACGGCGCATGCGGCCAGCCCAGCTTCTCGCGTGCGCCACGGATCTCTTCATCGCCCAGCGGCGCGCCGTGGCACTCTTCCTTACCGGCCTTGGTCGGCGCACCGAAGCCGATGATCGTCTTGCAGCAGATCAGCGTCGGCTGCGTGCTGTTGGCACGCGCGGTCTTGATGGCGCGGGAAATCTCTTCCGGATCGTGGCCATCGACATTGCGTATCACCTGCCAGCCGTAGCTCTCGAAACGCTTCGGCGTGTCGTCGGTGAACCAGCCATGCACTTCGCCGTCGATGGAAATGCCGTTGTCGTCGTAGAAAGCGATCAGCTTGCCCAGACCCAGCGTGCCGGCCAGCGAGCAGACTTCGTGCGAGATGCCTTCCATCAGGCAGCCATCGCCCAGGAACGCATAGGTGTAGTGATCGACGATGTCGAGGCCGTCACGGTTGAACTGCGCTGCCAGCACTTTCTCTGCAATGGCGAAACCGACCGCGTTGGCAATGCCCTGGCCGAGCGGGCCGGTGGTTGTCTCGATGCCGGCGGTGTAGCCGTATTCCGGATGGCCCGGCGTTTTCGAGTGCAGCTGGCGGAAATTCTTCAGGTCGTCGATCGACAGGTCGTAGCCGGCCAGGTGCAGCAGTGCGTACTGCAACATGGATCCATGGCCGTTCGACAGCACAAAGCGGTCGCGGTTGGCCCACTGCGGATTGCCCGGGTTGTGCGCATACCAGTCACGCCACAGCACTTCGGCGATGTCCGCCATGCCCATCGGCATGCCGGGATGGCCCGATTTCGCCTTCTGGACCGCGTCCATGGCGAGGGCGCGGATGGCATTGGCAAGCTCACGGCGGCTGGGCGTCGCGGACATCGGGCCAGACTCCTGCGGAGGTAATAAAAGAGGGGGCAAACTCGGGGGGCGCCATTGTCCCCGAAGGGCCTGACAGCGGCAACGCGCCGGGCGGCGCCGGCACGCCCTGAACCGGGGCCCGGGCTGGCTATACTCCCGCGGCTGGCCAGTACGGAGCGAACCGGTGCCTTCCAGGCAAACACCGCGCAATCCCCCCACCCGCTTCTTCCACGAGCACGGCTACGGGCCGGGCCGGCTGGCAGCAGCGCTGGCCCGGCTGGCCTGGTCGCAGCCGGAGGCCATGGAGCGTGCCCGCCGGCTGATCGACGACTTCTCGCGCACCGCCCTGGCCCTGCTGCAGGAGGTGGCCCGCACGCGGCGCCTGACCCCGGCCCGGTTCACGGGCTGGCTGCTGGACCACAACGACCCCGACGAGCATGCCCTGCTGTGGCTGGTCCTGCTGCAGGCCGGACGACTGCACGAGCCGGTCAGGCCCACGCACACCGTGCAGGCGCAACTCGACCGGCATGCCGCGCCGTTGCGCGCCCACGCCCAGCTGCTGCTGAACGGCACGTTGCCGGCCACGCGCCTGCACGAACTCGCGCCGGTGGATGCCGACACCGTGCTCGCACTGCACATCCGGGAAACCGCGGCCGCCGGGCAGCTCGGCAAACCGGCCGTACTGGCACGCATCCTGAAACTGGCTGCCGCCGGTGAGGACCGGCCGAAGGCGCTGGCGACGAAATTGCGACGCCTGCGCACCGCACTGCTCGCTGCCGCCGGCACAGCCGGCCACGCACGACTCGACTACGCCACCTTCCGCACGCTGCCGAACGCACTGCGGCGTGCCCTGCTGTTCACGCACGGCCTGCCGGCGGCATTCCTTTCCGACGCGGCGCAGGCCGCAGCGCGGCCGCCATCGCCGGATTTCGATGCACTGTACTTCGATCGCGCACTGGCCGACCTGGCCGACGGCGCGCTCGATCATCTCGACGTCGACACCCTGGTGCTGGGCGCCGAGGCCTCGCCGGTGTTCCGCGCCCGCATCGTGCAGGCGCTGGCGAACGGCAGCGGCGCGCTGGAATGTGCGGACGACGTGCGCGAACGGCTGATCGCCGCCGCCGATGTGCCGGAAATCTGCCTGATCGCCTGTGCCGTGGCACGCCATCGCCACGACATGCAGCGCGCGCTGGCACAGCCGAAAAAGCTGCCGAAAGACGGCGTGCTGGGTGAGGCCCTGCACCGCTTCGCGCAGATCGCCCGCAACGATGCCGGGCGCAACCCGCCGGAGACTTCCCCATGAACACCACCGTCTACGGGACACCGGCATCGACCCGCCTGCCGCTGGTGCTGGCCGGCCTCTATGCCCTGGTGTGGGCCCTGGCTGCGATCAACCCCCTGTATCCGCACGACTGGCTGATCGAGAACCTGCTGGTGTTCATCGCCGTACCGCTGCTGGTGCTCACATACCGGCGCGCGCCGCTGTCCGACGCCGCGTACATCGGCCTGTTCCTGTTCATGTGCCTGCACTCGACCGGTTCGCATTACACCTATTCGGAAGTGCCCTACGACGCCTGGTGGCAATCACTCACCGGCCACACGTTCAACGAGCTGTTCGGCTGGCAGCGCAACCATTTCGACCGCGCGGTGCATTTCTGCTACGGCCTGCTGCTCACGCCGGCATTCGCCGAGCTGCTCGGGCGCGTGGCGCCGGCACGCAGCCGACGCTGGATGATCGTGATGATCGCGTCGTTCCTCGGCATGCACGCGATGATCTACGAGCTGATCGAGTGGGCCGTGGCCATGATCGTGGCACCGGAGCTCGGTGCCGCGTATCTGGGCACGCAGGGCGATGGCTGGGACGCACACAAGGACATGGCGCTGGCCACGCTGGGCAATGCCATCGCGCTGGCCTGGATGGCTGCTACCGGCAGGCTCGCGGCACTCACCACGCGCTGACGTGTCTTCAGGCCGGGCGCGTCGCGCGCTCCAGCTCGCCGATCAGGCGCAGGGCCGACTCACGATCGTCGCCGCACAGATCCGCCGCCGGCTGCAACGTGCCGCAGAACGCCGGGCGTTCGGGCAAACCGAAAATCGCGCAACGGAAATCGGCGGTCAGCTGCACGCAACGCACGCCGGCCGGTTTGCCGCCGGGCATGCCCGGAATCGGCGAGGCAATGGATGGCGCGATGCAGCAGGCACCGCAGCCGGATCGGCAATACTTCATCGATTTGCTAACCTGCGCTGCCGACCCGCCGCCCCGAGAACCGCCATGTCCCGAACGAAGATCGTTGCCCTGTTGCTGGCCGCCACGACCCTGCTGGCGGGGTGCAGCATGTTGATGGGTGGCGGGACAAACGCCAACGGGCAACCGGCTTCTCCGGGTGTGGCGTCGCAGACCACCATCGTCGCCCTGCAGACCTGGCTGATGGTGGAGCAGCAGAAGGCCCAGCGCGCCGGCAACAGCGCCCGCGCCAGTTCGGCCGCTGCCATCAGCGCCAGCCTGGGTGCCCTGCGCACCGAAGCCAACTGCGCCCGCCGCCTGCAGCTGGCCACCGCCGT
>JBMOOO010000017.1:0-29223 GCA_049324475.1 Pseudomonadota bacterium
ACAGGGCCCGCTGTCCTGTGCGAAAGTTCCTCCCGACGCCCTCGTTCTTGCCAATCGCCGGGAGTGACTCATGAAGACAAAAGGATCTTGTTTTTTCCTCGCAGCGGCGCTCCTTGCCGGTTGTTCCTCGCATCAGGCCATGAAGAATCCTGATCCGGGTGGCCACACGGCAAGTTGCCGGAGCATTTCCGAACAGGAAGTCGCCGCCCTGTTTGACCGCTGGAACAATTCCCTGCAAACGGGAGACCCGCGGAAGGTGGTTGCAAACTATGCGGAGCACTCCATCCTGCTGCCCACGGTTTCCAACAAGCCGCGCCTGACGCCTGAGGAGAAGGAGGATTACTTCCATCACTTCCTGGAAAACCGGCCCTCCGGAAAGATTGATTTCCGCTTTGTGGAGCCGGGCTGCAACACGGTGGTGGATGCGGGTCTCTATACCTTCACGTTTGCCAGGACCGGTGCATCGGTCAGTGCACGTTACAGCTATACCTATCGCTGGGACGGTTCGGCGTGGCTGATCACCAGTCACCACTCGTCGGCCCTGCCCGAGAAGAACTAGGGTCTGGTCGCGGACTCCTGAAAACAAAAAGCCCGGCAATGCCGGGCTTTCTGCTTTCGTGCCGGTGATATCACACCCGCTCGATCACCGTCGCGATGCCCTGTCCCAGGCCGATACACATGGTGGCCAGACCCAGTTTGGCGTCCTTCCGTTCCATGATGTTCAGCATCGTGCCGGTGATGCGCGCGCCGGAGCAGCCCAGCGGGTGGCCCAGCGCAATGGCGCCGCCCTGCAGGTTCACTTTCTCGTCCAGCTTGTCGGTGAGCTTCAGGTCCTTCGCGCAGGGCAGCGACTGCGCCGCGAAGGCTTCGTTCAGCTCCACGATCTGGATGTCGTCGATGGTGAGGCCTGCGCGCTGCAGCGCTTTCTTCGTGGCAGGCACCGGGCCGTAGCCCATGATGGCGGCGTCCACGCCGGCCACGGCCATGCCGCGGATCTTCGCGCGCGGCTTCAGGCCCAGGGCCCTGGCGCGCTCGGCGCTCATCACCAGCATCGCGCTCGCGCCGTCGGAGATGGCGGAGGACGAGCCGGCGGTGACGGTGCCGCCTTTCGGGTTGAACGCCGGCGGCAGCGCCGCCAGCGCTTCCAGCGAGGCGTCCTTGCGGATCACTTCGTCGAAGTCCAGCTGGAACAGCGCGCCGTTGGCGTCGTGGCCTTCCATCGGCACGATCTCGTTCTTCCACCAGCCCTTCTCGGTGGCTTCCCAGGCGCGCTTGTGCGAACGCAGCGCGAACTCGTCCTGCTGCGCGCGGCTGATGCCGTGCGTCATGCCGAGCATTTCCGCGGTCAGGCCCATCATGTTGGAGGCCTTGGCGATGCGCTTGGACGCGGCCGGGTTCAGGTCGACGCCGTGCGTCATCTGCACGTGGCCCATGTGCTCCACGCCGCCGATCACGAACACGTCGCCGTTGCCGGTCTGGATGGACTGGGCGGCGATGTGCAGGGCCTGCATGGAGGAGCCGCACAGGCGGTTGATGGTCTGGCCGGCCACTTCCTTGGGCAGGCCGGCCAGCAGGCCGATGTTGCGGGCCACGTTCATGCCCTGTTCCAGCGTCTGGTTGACGCAACCCCAGATCACGTCTTCCGTTTCGGCGACGTTCCAGTTCGGGTTGCGCTTCATCAGCGCGATGATCAGGTTGGCCGAGAGCTGCTCGGCGCGTACGTGGCGGAAAGCGCCGCCCTTGGAGCGGCCCATCGGGGAGCGGACGGCATCGACGATGACGGCGTCACGGGGATTCAGACTCATGATGATTCTCCTGTGGTCTCGTCAGCGAATTAACCGAAGAACTTCTGGCCGTTTTTGGCCATCTCGCGCAGCTTCGCGGTCGGCTCGTACAGCTTGCCGAGCGCGGCGAAGCGGTCGCAGAGCGCCACGTATTTGTCGAGGCCCATGGTGTCCATGTAGCGCAGGGCGCCGCCGCGGAACGGAGGGAAGCCGATGCCGTACACCAGCGCCATGTCGGCGTCGGCGGCGTTCGAGACGATGCCTTCCTCCAGGCAGCGCACGACTTCGTTGCACATCGGGATCATCAGGCGGGCGATGACCTCGTCATCCGCGAAGTCTTTCGTCGCGGCCACCACCGGCTTGATCAGATCCCAGGTGGCCTGGTCGACCACCTTCTTCGGCTTGCCCTTCTTGTCGGTCTCGTACTTGTAGAAGCCGACGCCGTTCTTCTGGCCGTAGCGCTTGTTCTCGAACATGACCGTGGAGGCGTCCTTGAAGTCGTAGCTCATGCGCTCCGGGAAGCCCTCGGCCATCACTTTCGCCGCGTGCACGCCGGTGTCGATGCCGACCACGTCCATCAGGTAGGCCGGGCCCATGGGCCAGCCGAATTTCTCCATGACCTTGTCGACTTTCTGGAAGTCGGCGCCGTCGCGCAGCAGCATGCCGAAGCCGCCGAAGTACGGGAACAGCACGCGGTTCACGTAGAAGCCCGGGCAGTTGTTCACCACCACCGGGTTCTTGCCCATCTTCTTCGCCCAGGCCACGGTGGTGGCCACGGCTTCATCGGAGGACTGCTTGCCGCGGATCACTTCCACCAGCGGCATGGCGTGCACCGGGTTGAAGAAGTGCATGCCCACGAACTGGGCCGGTTTCTTCAGCGCGGTGGCCAGCGAGTCGATGGAGATGGTGGAGGTGTTGGAGGCGAGGATGGCGCCGTCCTTGAGCAGACCTTCCACTTCGGCCAGCACGGACTTCTTCACTTTCTCGTTCTCGACCACGGCCTCGACCACGATGTCGACGTTGCCGAAGTCGCCGTAGTTGAGCGTCGGGCGGATCATGGCCAGCGTCTTGCCCATGGCGTCCGGCTTCATGCGGCCTTTCTCGACGCGCTTGGCCAGGTGCTTGGTGGCTTCGCTCATGCCCAGGTCCAGGGCCTTGTCGGCGATGTCCTTCATGACGATCGGCGTGCCTTTCACCGCCGATTGATAGGCGATGCCGCCACCCATGATGCCGGCGCCGAGCACGGCGGCCTGGTTCACCGGCCTGGCCTGCTTCTCCCACTTGCCGGCCACTTTCTTCATGGCCTGGTCGTTCAGGAAGATGCCGACCAGCGCGGTGGCCACGTCCGTTTTTGCGATCTTGCCGAAGGCGGTGGCTTCGGCTTTCAGCGCGTCGTCGCGCTTCATGCCGGCGTGCTGCTGCATCACGTTCACGGCCGCCATCGGCGCCGGATAGTTGCGGCCGGCCTGTTGCGAGACCACGGCACCACCGGTCTGGAACGCCATCATCATTTCCATCGGCGCGAGTTTGACCGGGTCCAGTTTTTCCTGGCGTTTGGCTTTCCAGTCCAGCTTGCCGGCGGCGGCGTCCTTCGCCATCTGAATGGCGGCGTCACGCAGTTTTTCCGGTTCGGTGACGGCATCGACGGCGCCGTCCTTGATGGCCTTGTCGGCCTTGTGCTGGCCGCCGGCGGCAATCCACTCGATGGCGTTGTCCACGCCGATCACGCGCGGCAGGCGCACGGTGCCGCCGAAGCCCGGGAACAGGCCGAGTTTCACTTCCGGCAGACCGATTTCCGCTTTCGCGCTCATCACGCGGTAGTCGGTGCTGAGTGCCATTTCCAGGCCGCCGCCCAGCGCGATGCCGTTGATGGCGCAGACGGTGGGGAAGGGCAGATCCTCGATGCCGACGAACACCTGGTTGGCTTCCAGCGACCAGGAGGCAATCGTTTCCGCCGGCAGCTTGAACATCTCGGTGAATTCGGTGATGTCGGCGCCGACGATGAACACGCCCTTGCCGGACGTGACGATCATGCCCTTGATGTCCTTCGCGTTCGCCTTGAGTGCGGCGACCGCCTTGCCGAGGTCTTCGAGCGTGGGCCGGTTGAACTTGTTCACCGACTCGCCCTGGAGATCGAATTTCAGCTCGACAATGCCATCGGCGCCGTCGGCGAGCGCCTGCACGGAGACGCTGTTGCCCTGGTAGATCATGGGAGGTCCTCGAGGTCTTGCTGGAGATACGGAGGCGGGAACCCGCCACCGAAACGAAAAAAGCGGTAAACCGGGGGCGGCGAGTATAGGCGAGGGCTCCGCGCCGGCCGATGGCGGCGTGTGACCACCGGGTATCCGGCCGTGCCGTGTCGATGAAACGGTCGACAAAGCGCCGGGAAATGGCGGCCATCTCCGCGTTCTGCTTGAGGTGGGAACGTGCCGGTTCCGCTGCCGGTGTGACCGGGCCCGCAAACCTGCACAAAAACGGGGCTGAAGCCGACCGCCCGGGAATTTCTGGCCTATCTTCGGGCGGTCTGTACGAACAATTACCTACTTAACGCAAAAGGATGGCGGGAGGGTGCAGTCATGGTGCCACCGGGTTTGCCGGCGACGGCAATGCGGTTGGCAGGGAACGCCGGCGATGCGCTGGAATGGGATGTCCATGAGTTCCGCTTTCCCGGCCAGGCGGCCGGGTTCATCCACGAGGTGGCTTCCCGGCTGCCTTTCTTCGTGCCCCGCGCCGGCCTGCTGCTGCTGGACTGGCAGGCGGTAGGTACCGGCGGTTCCTGGCGGGTGCAGCCCCGGCTGGACCTGCACTGCGAGCCCTGGGTGGCGCTGCCGCCGGGCGCGGTGCGGCCCACCGGCGCGGTGATCCACCTGGAGCAGCATTCGGACCACGACGAGCGCTTCCTCACGCTGCAGATGCCGGCACGGCGTGGCCGCCGCGGCGCGCGTGTGCCGCTGGCCAACGGCCTGATGCGGCTCTCGATCCAGGCCCACGACGAGCACGTGCGTTTCCTGCCGGTGGTGCTGCGCAGCGATCTGGTGGAGGACCGCTGGGGCTATCTCTCGCTGCACCTGCACAGCCTCGACCTGGGCGTGCTGGTGTCGCGCGGCATTCCGGAGTCGGCACGGCGCAAGCAGGTGGTGGCGAGCATCGCCGAACGCGTGCTGGGCCTGATGGCGTTGCCGGGCGCGGGTCTCGCGCGCGAGGCGCCGATGCTGATCAACAACGACGGCTACTGACCGGCCCTGGCGCGTCGCCGGTGAGCGGGCCGCGGAGCGACGGCGGTCAGCCGTCGTCGTGCTGCCGGTGCGCCGGCGCGGGCAGGATGTCCTGCACCAGCCGCGCGGCGGCGGCCGGATCGGTATCCAGCATCACCACGCCGGCAGCATGCAGCCGCTCGCGGTTGCCGGAAAATCCCTCGCCGCCGGCAAACACGGCACCGCCGGCCAGCGCGCCGCTTTCACGGGCCATCAGCGCCAGCTCCTGCAGCAGACCGGAGGAAGGCGGCAGATCGGCCACCAGGATGATGCCGCCGGCGCGGCTGCGGCGGCGCGCCTCGGCCAGATCGGCCGGCGGTGTGCCGGCGCTGAACAGCATCGGCCGCAGGCCGCGCTGGGTGAGCGCGATGCCCAGCAGCAGCGCCGACAGTTCGGCGCCGGCGGTCACGGCGGCCAGCACGATTTTCGTGCCGTGCGCATCGCGCGACTGGTTGACGAAGCGCGCACCCAGCCGGTTGCGCAGGAAGGCGCGCCAGAACGCCACCGCCGCGCGCCGGGCCGCGCATTCCGGCTGCTGGCTGTGCAGCGCGCTGCCCACCGGCAGCAGCAGGAAACGGATCACCACGTCCACCGGGTAGCGGTCGACGGCGTCGTTCCAGGCGGTGTCGAGGTCGTAGTCGTCGTAGCGGTCGATCGCGTCCAGCATGCGCGTGCGCAGCGTGGCCCAGAAGGTGGGTGCGTCGTTGCCGTCATCGCCCGCCGCGGCGCTCCGGTCCGGCGGCAGCGTGGCCTGTTCCGGATGCTCCTTGAGCCAGGCAATGGCGCGGCTGACCGGCACGCCCTGGTCCTGCAGCAGCAACACGCGGCGGACCAGCTCGATGTCGGCCCGCGTGTAGAGACGGTGGCCGCTGGGCGTGCGCACCGGCCGGATCAGGCCGTAGCGCCGCTCCCAGGCGCGCAGCGTGATGGCATTGACGCCCGTTTCCGCAGACACCGTGCGGATCGGGAGGCAGGCGTCCGTCCTGCGGTCGTCGATGCTCTGGTCGGTGCTCTTGTCGATGCTCTTGTCGAGGGTATCGTCCATGACGGGCGGACCGGCGATATGATTGCGCCGGATCATTGCACAGAATGACGCGGTACTTAAGGCACAGAAGGAAGCCCGGGCATGACGCTGGACAAACGCAAGCTGATCGATCCGGAACTGCTGCAGACCATGGTCAACGCCTCCAACGACGGTGTGGTGGTGGCCGAGCAGGAAGGCGACGAGAACGTGCTGATCTACGTCAACGACGCTTTCGAGCGTCTCACCGGCTATTCCGCCGAGGAAATCCTGTACCAGGACTGCCGTTTCCTGCAGGGTACCGACCGCGACCAGCCGGCGCTGCAGGAAGTGCGGGCCGCCATCCACGCGAAGCAGCCCTGCCGCGTGGTGCTGCGCAACTACCGCAAGGACGGCACCCTGTTCTGGAACGAGCTGTCGCTCACGCCGGTGTACAGCGAGCGCGACAAACTCACCTATTTCATCGGTATCCAGAAGGACGTGTCCCGGCAGGTGGCGCTCGCCGAGCGGCTGAAGCTGGCCGAGGAGCGTCTGGAATCGGTGGCGCAGCGTCTGCGCGAGCTGGATACCCGGCGCTGATTCCCGCATGACCGTACAACCCGACATCCGGCGCCGCGCCGCGCCGGAAGCCAGCGCCGTGGCGGCACTGGCCGGCCTGCATCCGGTGCTGGCGCGCGTGCTGGCGGCGCGCGGCATCGCCTCGCCGGCCGAGCTCGCCACGGACCTCGCCGGACTGCCGTCGCCGGCGCTGTTCGCCGGCATGGACGCTGCGGTGGCACTGCTGGCGGAAGCGGTCACCACCGGCGCACCGGTGCTGGTGATCGGCGACTACGACGCCGACGGTGCCACCAGCACGGCGCTGTGCGTGTCGCTGCTGCGTGCCATGGGCGGCCAGGCGGATTTCCTGGTGCCGGACCGCTTCCGGTACGGCTACGGCCTGTCGCCGGAAATCGTCGAGGTGGCGGCCGCGCGTACGCCGAAGCCGGCGCTGCTGCTCACGGTCGACAACGGCATGTCCAGCGTGGCCGGTGTGGCGCGTGCGAACGCACTGGGCATGCGCGTGCTGATCACCGACCACCACCTGCCCGGCAGCGAATTGCCGGCCGCGGCCGCCATCGTCAATCCCAACCAGCCCGGCTGCCCGTTTCCGTCGAAGATGATCGCCGGCGCCGGCGTAGCGTTCTTCACCATGACGGCGCTGCGCAGCGAGCTGCGCGCCCGTGGCTGGTTCACGCCGGCGCGGCCGGAACCGAATCTTGCCGACGCGCTGGACCTGGTGGCGCTGGGCACGGTGGCGGACGTGGTGCCGCTGGATGCGCTCAACCGCACGCTGGTGGCGCAGGGTCTGAAGCGCATGCGCGCCGGCCGGTTGCGGCCGGGCATTGCCGCGCTGGTGGAGGTGGGCCGGCGCAGCTGCCGGCGGCTGGTGGCGGCCGATCTCGGTTTCACGGTGGGGCCGCGCCTGAACGCGGCCGGCCGGCTCACCGACATGGCGGTGGGCATCCGCTGCCTGCTGGCGACGGACACGCAGGAGGCGGCGGCGCTGGCGCAGCAGCTGGACACGCTCAACAGCGAGCGGCGGCTGATCGAGAGCGACATGCAGCAGGATGCGCTGGCCGCGGTGGCGCGCCTGCGGCTGGACGAGGCCGCGCTGCCGGTCGGCCTGTGCCTGTTCGATGCCGGCTGGCATCCGGGCGTGGTGGGCATACTCGCCTCGCGCATCAAGGAGCGCGTGCACCGGCCGGTGATCGCGTTCGCACCGGCCGATACCGGCAGCGACGAGCTGCGCGGTTCGGCGCGCTCGATTCCGGGCCTGCACGTGCGCGATGTGCTGGACGCGGTGGCCGCGCATCATCCGGGGCTGGTGCAGCGCTTCGGCGGTCATGCGATGGCGGCCGGGCTGACGCTGCGGCGCGGGGATTTCCCGGCCTTTGCCGCCGCCTTCGACGCCGAGGTGCGGCGGGTGCTGGCGCCGGAGGCGCTCACTGCCGTGCTCTGGAGCGACGGCGAGCTGCCCCCGGGTGCCATCGACCTGCCGCTGGCGGAAACACTGCGCGACAGCATTCCCTGGGGGCAGGGCTTTCCCGAGCCGGTGTTCGACGGCGAATTCGAGCTGCTGGAGCAGCGCATTGTCGGCGAGCGGCACCTGAAGCTCACGGTGTCCACGCCGGAGGCGGGCGGGCGGGTGTTCGACGCCATCCACTTCAACGCCGACATGGAGCGCTGGCCGGGCAGCTGCCGGCGCGCCCGGCTGGCCTTCCGGCTGGATGTGAACGAGTTCCGGGGCATGCGCACGCCGCAGCTGGTGGTGGCCGCCATCGAGGCCATCGGCTGAACGGCCCGTGGCGGGCCGGGCGGATGTTCCCTAGAATTCGCGGGCTTTCCGGAGGCCCTGTCGGGTCCCCGGCCCCGATCCCGCCCGGAACTGCCATGGAAATCAACCCGATCGTCAACAAACTCCGCGACCTCGACGAGCGAGCTGTTTCGCTCCGGGGGTATCTTTGACTTCGACGGCAAGCGCGAGCGCCTCGAAGAAGTCAGCAAGGAGCTGGAAGACGGTGCGGTCTGGAACAATCCCGAGCGCGCGCAGAACCTCGGCAAGGAACGCGCCACGCTCGACAACATCGTCGGCACGCTGACGAAAATTGCCTCGGCGCTGACCGACGCCCGCGAGCTGCTGGACATGGCCGTGGCGGAGAACGACGAATCGACCGTCAACGATGTGGCCGCCGAGGTGGACAACATCGAGAAGGACGTGGCGCAGCTCGAGTTCCAGCGCATGTTCTCCGGCCAGAACGATCCCAACAACGCCTTCATGGACATCCAGGCCGGTGCCGGCGGCACCGAGGCCCAGGACTGGGCGTCGATGCTGCTGCGCATGTACCTGAAGTGGGGCGAGAAGCGCGGCTTCAAGACCGAGCTCATGGAATGCACGGACGGCGAGGTGGCCGGCGTGAAATCCGCCACCATCCGTTTCGAAGGCCCGTACGCCTACGGCTGGCTGCGCACGGAGACCGGCGTGCACCGCCTGGTGCGCAAGTCGCCGTTCGACTCCGGCGGCGCGCGCCACACCTCGTTCGCCTCCGTGTTCGTGTCGCCGGAAGTGGACGATTCGTTCGAGATCGACATCAATCCGGCCGACCTGCGCACCGACGTCTACCGCGCGTCCGGCGCCGGCGGCCAGCACGTGAACCGTACGGAGTCGGCGGTGCGGATCACGCACATCCCGACCAACACCGTGGTGGCCTGCCAGAGCGGCCGTTCGCAGCACCAGAACCGCGCCACCGCCATGAAGATGCTGGCGGCGAAGCTGTACGAACTGGAAATGCAGAAGCGCAACGCCGAGAAGACGGCGCTGGAAGCCACCAAGGCGGACGTGGGCTGGGGCAGCCAGATCCGTTCCTACGTGCTGGACCAGTCGCGGGTGAAGGATCTGCGCACCGGCATCGAGACCAGCAATACCGGCAAGTTCCTCGATGGCGACATCGACGATTTCATCGAAGCCAGCCTCAAGGCCGGCCTCTGACCACGGCGGCAATCGAGCATGAGCGAACAGAACAGTCCTGAAGGCACATCGCTGACGGCAGAAGACGAGAACAGGCTGATCGCCGAGCGGCGTGCCAAGCTGGCGAAGCTGCGCGAGAACGGCAATGCCTTTCCCAACGACTTCCGCCGCGAGCAGTATGCCGCCGACCTGCAGGCACACTATGCCGGCAAGACCAAGGAAGAGCTGGAAGCGCTGGGCCTGCGCGTGAGCGTGGCCGGCCGCGTGATGCTCAACCGCGGCGCCTTCATCGTGCTGCAGGACATGACCGGCCGCATCCAGGCCTACGTCAACCGCAAGACGCTGTCGCCGGAACAGCTGGAGCAGATCAAGGGCTGGGATCTGGGCGACATCGTCGGCACCGACGGCGTGCTGCACAAGTCCGGCAAGGGCGATCTGTACGTCGACATGGAAACCCCGCGGCTGCTGGTGAAGGCGCTGCGGCCGTTGCCGGACAAGCACAAGGGCCTGAGCGATACCGAGATGAAGTATCGCCAGCGCTATGTCGACCTGATCGTCAGCGAGGAAACGCGGAATACCTTCCGCATCCGCTCGAAGATTGTCGAAGGCATCCGCCATTACCTGACGCAGCGCGATTTCATCGAGGCGGAAACGCCGATGCTGCAGGTGATCCCGGGCGGGGCCACGGCCAAACCCTTCGTCACTTTCCACAACGCGCTGGACATCGAGATGTTCCTGCGCATCGCGCCCGAGCTGTACCTGAAGCGGCTGGTGGTGGGTGGCTTCGAGCGCGTGTTCGAGATCAACCGCAACTTCCGCAACGAGGGGCTGTCCACCCGCCACAACCCCGAGTTCACCATGATCGAGTTCTACCAGGCCTACGCGGATTACCGCGACCTGATGAACCTGACCGAGGACATGCTGCGCACACTGGCGCAGAACGTGCTGGGCAGCACGAAGCTGGTGTACCAGGGCGAGGAAATCGATTTCGGCACGCCGTTTACCCGCATGAGCGTGTTCGACGCCATCCTGGACCGCAATGCCGACATCACCCGCGAGCAGCTGGCCACCCTGGACGGTGCCCGTGCCGCGGCGAAGAAGCTCGGCATCCCGCTCAAGGACAGCTACGGCCTGGGCAAGGTGCAGATCGAGATCTTCGAGAAGACGGTGGAGCACACGCTGCGCCAGCCGACTTTCATCACCGAGTACCCGACCGAGGTGTCGCCGCTGGCACGCCGTTCCGACGCCGACCCGTTCGTGACCGACCGCTTCGAGTTCTTCGTGGGCGGCCGCGAAATCGCCAACGGCTTCTCGGAACTGAACGATCCGGAAGACCAGGCTGAGCGCTTCCGCAAGCAGGTGGCGGAGAAAGAGGCCGGGGACGAGGAGGCGATGTTCTTCGACGAGGACTACATCGCCGCCCTGGAGCACGGCCTGCCTCCGACCGCGGGCGAGGGCATCGGCATCGACCGCCTCGTCATGCTGTTTACCGATTCACCGTCGATCCGCGATGTGATTCTGTTCCCGCACATGCGGCCGCGATGAGCGCGGCCGGGCAAAGACTCAGGCGCATCAAGGAATACAGGGGAGCCACCCGGCATGGAAAAACGTCCCGCACGCAGTAAACAGGACAAGGACGACATCGCCTATCACGGCCGTCGTACCGCCCGGGCCGGCAGCGAGCAGCGCCGCCGAGCGATCCTCGAGGCCGCGCTGCGCATCATCATCCGGGACGGCGTGCGCGCCGTGCGGCACCGTGCCGTGGCCGCCGAGGCGGGTGTGCCGCTGTCGGCCACCACCTACTATTTCAAGGACATCCACGACCTGATCGCCGACACCTTCACGCTGTTCGTGGAGAACGCGCTGGCCAAGGTGATCGATCCGGTATGGATCGAGATCTACCAGTTCACCGCCCAGTATTCCGCCGAACAGCTGCGCGACCCGCACCGGCGCGCGGAACTGATCGCCGGGCTGGCGCGGTTGTCGGCCAATTTCGTCGAGCGCGAGCTGAGCCTGCACCGCGAGCACCTGCTGGCCGAGCGTGCCTTCCTGCAGGCGGCGGTGGTCGACGAGCGCCTGCGCGCACAGGCCGACATGTTCCGCAAGCGCGTGATCGAAGGCCTGACCTCGTTCTGCACCATGCTCGGCACCATCGATCCGCCGCTGGACGCCGAGATGATCCACGACACGTTCATGATGCTCGAGTACGAGCACCTGATCCGCACCGACGGCAGCTTTGACCGCGACCGCGTCGAGCGTGTGATGGCGCACCGCATGCGCCTGATGATCCGGGGCGAATAGGCCATGGCCGGCGGCGATGCAGGTCCGGCCGCCGGCGCAGCGGCGCGCAGCATCGAGCTGGAGCCGGGCTGGCGGCAGGCGCTCGCGGAGGAATTCGCCGGCGACTACATGCAGGCACTGCGTGCCTTCCTGCAGGCGGAAAAGCAGCAGGGCCAGGTGGTGTACCCGGCCGGCCGCGACATCTTCAATGCCTTCAATTTCACGCCGTTCGACAAGGTGAAGGTGGTGATCCTCGGGCAGGATCCCTACCACGGCCCCGACCAGGCACACGGTCTGTGTTTCTCCGTGCGGCCGGGCATCGACATCCCGCCCTCGCTGGCCAACATCTACAAGGAACTGCAGTCCGATCTCGGCATTCCGCCGGCCAGCCACGGCCATCTCGAGCGCTGGGCGCGCCAGGGCGTGCTGCTGCTCAATGCCGTGCTCACCGTGCGTGCGCACAATGCCGCCTCGCATGCCGGCAAGGGCTGGGAGCGTTTCACCGATGCCGCCATCGCGCACCTGAACCGCGAGCGCGAGAACCTCGTGTTCATGCTCTGGGGCAGCTACGCGCAGAAGAAGGGTGCGGTGATCGACCGCAGCCGCCATCTGGTGCTGACGGCACCGCATCCGTCGCCGCTGTCGGCCCACCGCGGCTTTTTCGGTTGCCGGCATTTCTCGCAGGCCAATGCCTGGCTGAAGGATCACGGCATGACGCCGATCGACTGGCGGGTGGAAAAGACCACCGCCGCGGAGGATGCATGAGCATCACCATCCGCGCCGTGTGCGGGCCGGACATCGCGCCCTACATCGACGATCTCGCGGCCTTGCGCATCGAGGTGTTCCGCAGCTTTCCCTACCTGTACGACGGCACCCGCGAATACGAAAAGCAGTACATCGGGAAATACGCGCAGTCGCCCGAATCGCTGTTCGTGCTGGCCTTCGACGGCAACGAGGTGGTGGGCGTGTCCACCGGCGTGCCGATGCGGGACGAAACAGCCGAGTTCAAGGCGCCGTTCCTGGCTGCCGGCTACAACCCGGAAAGGATTTTCTATTTCGGCGAGTCGGTGCTGCGCGAGGTGTACCGCGGCCGTGGCCTGGGTGTGCGCTTCTTCGAAGAGCGCGAGCGCTATGCCATGCAGCTGGGCCGGTTCGAATACACGGCATTCTGTGCCGTGGAACGTCCGGCCGATCACCCGCTGCGCCCGGCCGGCTACGTGCCGCTGGACCGGTTCTGGATCAACCGGGGCTACCGGAAGCATCCGGAGTTCCAGTCCGTCTACCGCTGGAAAGACATCGACCAGCCGGGAACCACCGACCACATCATGACGTTCTGGATGAAACACTGGCCGGACGTTATGGTCTGACGCTGCACCGGCATGCCGTTCATGCCCTGCCGATTCCCCCCAGGAGATATCCCATGTCCCGCGTTGCCCTCATTGCCGCCCTGGCCCTGACCCTCGCCGTACCGGCCCAGGCTGCCGACAAGAAAGCCGCTGCACCGGCCGCTGCACCTGCTGCCGAAGCGCCGGCCAACAACAACGAAATCCTGGCCGAGAAGGCGCGGGCCGACAAAAAGGCCCTGGTTGCCACCAACATGGCGCTGACGGAAACGGAAGCGAAAGCGTTCTGGCCGCTGTACGAGGAATACCAGAAGGGTCTGGCCGACCTGAACACCAGGGGCCTCAAGGCCATTGTCGATTTCGCGCAGGCCCAGAAGGGCGGTGCGCTGCCGGACGATTCGGCGAAGAAGCTGATCGACGACATGCTGGCCACGGAGCAGGCCGAAGCCGACCTGCGCAAGACCATGGCGCCGAAGCTGCTGAAGGTGCTGCCGCCGATGAAAGCCGCGCGTTACCTGCAGCTGGAAAACAAGGTGCGTGCCGCCGTGCGTGCACAGCTGGCCGCGCGCATTCCGCTGGTGGGCGACAAGCCGGCCGCCGCGGCGGCACCGGCGGCCGCGAAGCCGGCCGGCAAACCCTGATTCAGCCGTCCAGTTCGGCCCAGCGGTCGTAGTACGTCTGCAGGGCCGACTGCAGCTCGCCCAGTGAACGCGCCGCGTCGGCGGCCGCGTTGCGGTCGCGGGTGTGGAAGGCCGGATCGGCCAGTTTCGTTTCCAGCTCCGCGATGCGCTGCTCGGTCTGCTCGATCAGGCCGGGCAGCGTTTCCAGCTCGTGTTTTTCCCTGAACGACAGCTTGCGCGGTTTTGCCGCCGGGGCGGGCGGTGACGGCGGTGCCGCGGGCGCCGTCTGCACCGGTGCCGATTTCCCGCCGGATGCCGGGCTGCCCTGCGGCGCCATCGATGCCGCGCTCGGGTAATGCGTGCCGACGTATTCGCGCACGATGCCGTTGCCTTCGAACACCAGCGAGCTGGTGACCACGTTGTCGAGGAAGGCGCGGTCGTGGCTGACCACCAGCAGCGTGCCGGGGTAGTCGATCAGGATTTCTTCCAGCAGCTCCAGCGTCTCGATGTCGAGGTCGTTGGTGGGCTCGTCCAGCACCAGCAGGTTGGCCGGCTTCGTGAACAGTTTCGCCAGGATGACGCGCGCGCGCTCGCCGCCGGACAGCGCCGACACCGGCTGGCGGATGCGGTCCGGTGCGAACAGGAAATCCTGCAGGTAACCGACGATGTGCTTGCGCTTGCCGTTGATCTCGACCACGTCCGAGCCTTCGGCGACGTTGTCGATCACGTTTTTCGTCAGGTCCAGCTGCGTCAGCAGCTGGTCGAAGTAGACCACCTGCAGGTTGGTGCCGGTGCGCACGGTGCCGGCGTCCGGCTTGAGCTGGCCCAGCAGGATGTTCAGCAGGGTCGACTTGCCGGCGCCGTTCGGGCCGATCAGGCCGACCCGGTCGCCGCGCAGCAGCGTCACGGACAGGTCGCGTATCAGCGTGCGGCCCTGGTATGCGTGCGTGACGTGCTCGAGTTCCGCCACCAGCTTGCCTGAACGTTCCGCCGCTTCCAGTGCGAAGCCGGCCTTGCCCTGGCGCTCGCGCCTTTCCGCACGCTCCACCCGCATGGCCTTGAGTGCTCGAACCCGGCCTTCGTTGCGGGTGCGGCGGGCCTTGATGCCTTGCCGGATCCACTTTTCCTCTTCCGCCAGGCGCTTGTCGAACAGCGCGTTGGCGACTTCCTCGGCGGCCAGCTGCTCGGCACGCATGCGCAGGAAACTTTCATAATCGCCGTCGCGGCGGAACAGATGGCCGCGGTCCAGTTCGACGATGGTGTTGGCCACTGCCTGCAGGAAGGCGCGGTCGTGGGTCACGAACAGCAGCGTGCCACGGAAGTCGCGCAGCTGTTCTTCCAGCCACTGGATGGTCGGCAGGTCGAGGTGGTTGGTCGGCTCGTCCAGCAGTAACACGTCCGGTTCCTTCACCAGCGCCTGGGCCAGGGCCACACGCCGCCGCCAGCCGCCGGAGAGCTCGCGCATTTTCGTGTCGGCCGGCAACTGCAGGCGGCTGAGCGTGCTTTCGATGCGCTGCTGGAAACGCCAGCCGTCGACGGCCTCGATGGCATGCTGCAGGCGCTCCAGTTTCTGCAGATCGACATCGGCGGCGATGGCCAGCGCGTGGTACTCGGCCAGCAGGCGCCCGGTCTCGGCGATGCCGTCGGCCACCACTTCGAACACGGTCATGTCGTCGGCCGCGGGCAGGGCCTGTGCCAGCAGCGCGACCCGCGTGCCGGGCCGTACCCAGACCTCGCCGGCATCCACTTTCGCCTCGCCGGCAATCAGCTTCATCAGCGTCGACTTGCCGGTACCGTTGCGCCCGAGCAGGCCGATCTTCTCGCCGCGCTTGAGGGTGAGGTCGATGTGGTCGAACAGGATCTGCTGGCCGACGGCGAGCTGGAGGTTCTGGAGGCGGATCAGCGGCATGCGGGCGGGCAGAGGGGGTATGCGGAGGGCGTGTATTATCGCCGCTTCGCCGGGCCGTGCCCGCCGTCGTTTCCGGAAATTTGCATGTCCGAACCTGTCCCTGAACCTGGCGTGCGGCGCCGGCCCCTGAAGAAAATCATCGGGCAGTGGCTGCGCCGTCACGTGCTGCCGCGGCTGGTCTACGGTTTCTACGTGTCGTTGCGCGCAAGCTGGAAGGTGACCTTCGACGAGTGCGAGCCGTTCCGCCGCGATCTGGAAGCGCGCCGGCCGGTGATCCTGGCGCACTGGCACGGCGACGAGCTGGCGCTGATCCAGCTGGTGGTGCGCTACCGCATCGCCACCATCACCTCGACCAGCAAGGACGGCGAGCTGATGGATGAGGTGCTGCGCCGGCTGGGTGCGGCGACGGCGCGCGGTTCGTCCTCGAAGGGCGGTGCCAATGCACTGCGTGGGGTGATCCAGCTGTGCCGCAAGGGCGGGCACAATGTGTCGTTTGCGGTGGACGGGCCGAAGGGGCCGATCTACAAGGTGAAGCCGGGCGTATTCGAATTCTCGCGGCTGATGGATGCGCCCGTCTACACGGTGAGCGTGGGCGTGAGCCGGCCGTGGATTTCCCGTCGATCCTGGAACCGGGCGGTGCTGCCGAAATATTTTTCGCGCGTGCATGTGCGCGTGGCCGAATGCATGCCGGCGGTGACGCGCGAACTGGACCCGCGCGATCCGGCACTGGCGGAGAAACTGGAAACGGCGCTGCACGCCGGCAAGAAGATTGCCTGCGAAGTGGTGGGCGTCGAGCGGCCGTAGGGGCCTCGGCAGGCGCGAATCCGCCTTGCAGGCAGCCCCGGAGATCTCCCGGCAACACCGTTCGCGCACGGTCGCTGCGCCGGTTCGCGCAAGGCGCGAACCGTAACCTCGTGCAGGCACGCACACGGACGGGTCGCGTCGATTCACCATCCTGGCTCAGTCGCCGCTCGCCCGGCCATCCCTGGCCGCGCCCCTGTGCGCGTGCCCACACTCGGCTTCGCTCCCGATGGTGCGCTCAGGTGTTGTCGGGAGATGCCGGGGCGCGCGAGGGAAATGCTGTCGCCCCTGCGGAGGCGCCTACGGAGCAGCCGGCTCGCGGCACAGCGCCAGCCAGGCATCGACGCCGGCGCTGCGGAATTTCTGCCGGTGCAGGATGAAATAGAAGTGGCGCGAGAAATCGCGCTGCGGTACCGGCAGCGGCACCAGTGAGCCACGCAGGAATTCGTCTTCCAGCGTCACCTTCGACAGGCAGCCGATGCCCAGACCGGCTTCCACCGCGCGCTTGATCGCTTCCGTGTGCTGCAGTTCCGGCAGCAGTTTCAGGTGCGGCAGGATGCCGTGCATCGCCCGGTCGAATGCCTGCCGCGTGCCGGAACCTTCCTCGCGCACCAGCCAGACTGCACTGCGCAGGTCCGCGTCGGTGAGGGCAGGACGCCCGGCCAGCGGATGGTCCGGCGCGCAGAACACCACCAGCTCGTCGCGCCGCCACGGAATCACTTCCAGATCCGGATGCGCCAGATCGCCTTCCACCATGCCCAGGTCCAGTTCGAAGTTGGCCACCTTGCGGGCGATGGTCGACGTGTTCTCCACGTCGAGTTTCACGTGCGAACCGGCATGCGCTTCCATGTAGCGCGCCATGATGGCCACCGCCAGGTAGTTGCCGATGGTCAGTGTCGCGCCCACCTTCAGGTCGCCGGCGCTGGTATGGCGCAGCAGGGCGGCTTCCAGGTCCTTCGCCTGCGCCATCAGCGCCTCGGCCCGTGGCCGGATGGCCCGCCCGAAGTCGTTCAGCTGCAGCCGCTTGCCGACCCGGTCGAACAGCTGGGCACCGAACTGGTCTTCCAGGTCCTTCAGGGCGCCGCTGGCCGCCGACTGGGACAGGGCCAGGTCCCCGGCGGCCCGGGTGATGTTCTCGGTGTGGGCCACCGCCAGGAAGACCTCGAGCTGGCGCAGGGTGTATCTCATATCGGCTATTCCGCTAACGGAAAGTAGAATTACTCATTTGCCCGATAGGTTATGCCCCGGGAGAATGCGCGGCAACCACAAGGCCCAGCCAGTGACAGCCCGGCCGTCGCCCCGGAGAGCGCCATGAGCAACCTGCATACCGAACGTGTCCTGAGTGTCCACCACTGGAACGACACCCTGTTCAGCTTCAAGACCACCCGCGATGCCGGCCTGCGCTTCGAGAACGGCCACTTCATCATGATCGGCCTGATGATCGACGGCCGGCCGCTGCTGCGCGCCTACTCCATCGCCAGCGCCAACTATGAAGAGGAACTGGAGTTCTTCTCCATCAAGGTGCAGGACGGCCCGCTGACCAAACACCTGCAGAACCTCAAGCCGGGTGATGAACTGCTGGTGGGCAAGAAACCGACCGGCACCCTCACCATCGACAATGTCCGCCCGGGCAAGCGCCTGTGGCTGGTGGGCACCGGCACCGGCCTGGCGCCGTTCCTGTCCATCGTGCGCGACCCGGAAACCTACAACCATTTCGAACAGGTCATCGTGGTGCACGGCACCCGCTGGGTGAGCGAGCTGGCCTACGCCGAGCTGTTCGAGAAAGACCTGCCGAACAACGAGTTCTTCGGCGAGGAAGCACGCGCCAAGCTGAAGTACTACCCGACCGTCACCCGCGATCCGTTCCGCCACCAGGGCCGCGTCACCACCCTGCTGGAGAACGGCAAGATCGTGGCCGACCTGGGCCTGCCGGCGCTGAACAAGGAAGAGGACCGTTTCCTGCTGTGCGGTTCGCCGTCCATGCTCAAGGACACCTGCGCCATCCTGAACAATTTCGGCTTTGCCGAAACCCGTCACGGCGAGCTCGCCGAATACGCCATCGAGCGCGCGTTCGTCGAGAAATAAGCCGGAAACCATCCCGCTGCCGTTCATCGGCAAGCGGGCGGGTGCCGCCCTTGAAGCCCGCAGGGGCGGCCCCATTTCCTCCGCACGGCGGCAGAAACCGGCGTCTTTTTCCGACGCACCGCCGATCCCTTTCCGGAGGAAGTGTCATGAACCTGATTCGTCGCACCCATACCGCCCCGTTCCTGTTCGGCAACGTTGATCCGTTCGCCGGCTTCGATGCCCTGTTCGACAGTTTTTCGCCGGCCGCACGTGCAGGCGAACGCGAACCGGCGTTGATCATGCCCGCCACCGACATCCACGAAACCGCCACGGCCTATGAAGTGGCGGTGGAATTGCCGGGCGTGCAGAAGGACGACATCCGCGTCTCGCTGCAGGACGGTGTGCTGGCCATCGAGGCGGAAAACCGCCGCGAATCCGAAGAGAAGAAAGACGGCACTGTGATCCGCCGTGAGCGCCGCTACGGCCGCTTCGTGCGCCGCTTCGCGCTGGGCCCGGATGTGCAGGAAGACAAGGTCGAGGCGAAGTTCGAGCACGGCGTGCTGGTGCTGAACATTCCGAAGGCCGTGCCGGTCACGGTGGAGCCCCGCCGCATCGCGATTCGCTGAGCGGCGCCGCCGCGGTTTGCCTCCTGTTGTCGGCGGGATCGGCCGGGTGTTTGGCACGGGGACTTATATTGCACTATAGTGCCAACTCTTTCCGGCCGATCCCGTGGGCACTTCCATGACCGATCCCCGCGTGCATGCTTTCTCTTCCGCTGACGTTCTGGCCGACCACGACGCCGTGGCGCTGGCGGAGCTGATCCGCAAGCGGCACATCAGCGCACGCGAGGCGGCCGAAGCGGCAATCGCCCGCGTGGAAAAAGTGAACGGCGTGCTCAACGCCGTCGAGCTGCCCGATTACGAGCAGGCGCTGGCTGCGGCCGGCCGCAGCAGCACCGGGGTGTTTGCCGGCGTGCCCACGTTCATCAAGGACAACACCGATCTCGCAGGCCTGCCGACCCGGCACGGCTCGCGTGCGGTGAATCCGGGGCCGGCGAAGAAACACGGCGCTTTCGCGCAGCAGTTCCTCGGCCAGGGTTTCATCGTGCTGGGCAAGAGTTCGCTGCCGGAATTCGGTTTCAACGCCACCACGGAATTTGCCGGCGAGGCGCCCACGCGCAATCCGTGGAACCCCGCGTATTCGTCCGGTGCCTCTTCCGGTGGCTCGGCGGCGCTGGTGGCGGCCGGCGCAGTGCCGATCGCACATGCCAACGACGGCGGCGGCTCCATCCGCATCCCGGCGGCCTGCTGTGGCCTGGTCGGCCTGAAGCCGACCCGTGGCCGTTTCATCGACGGCGAACAGGCGCGTGCACTGCCGGTGAACATTGTCGGCGAAGGCGTGGTGAGCCGCTCGGTGCGTGACACCGCGGAATTTTTCGCCGGCATGGAGCAGACCTGGCGCAACCCGAAGCTGCCGTCGGTGGGTCGCGTGCAGGGCCCGGGCAGCCGCCGCCTGCGCATCGGGCTGGTGATGGACTCGGTCACCGGCACGCCCACCTGCGCGGAAACGCGCGCGGTGGTGGAAGAAACGGCACGCCTGCTGGAAGGCCTGGGCCACCGCGTCGAGCCCATGCCGCTGCCGGTGCCGAAATCGTTCATCGACGATTTCACGCTGTACTGGGGCTTTCTCGCCTTCATGCTCGGGCTGACCGGGCGCTACACGCTCAGTCCGCGCTTCGATGCCGCCCGGCTTGATCCGTTCAGCCGGGGGCTGGCCGCGTTCTACCGGAAGCGCCCGCTGCGCACGCCGCAGATGCTGTATCGCCTGCACCGCACGGCTGCGCAGTATGCGGAAAAGATGAAGCCCTGGGATGCGGTGCTGTCGCCGGTGCTGGCGCACACGGTGCCGGAACTGGGCTACATCAGCCCGGAGGTGCCGTTCGACACGCTGTTCGACCGGCTGGTGCGCTACGCCGCCTTCACGCCGCTCAACAATGCCAGCGGCAGCCCGGCCATCTCGCTGCCGATGGGCAGCAGCCGGAACGGCCTGCCGGTCGGCGTGCAGTTCTCGGCACCGCACGGCGCCGAACGCACGTTGCTGGAGATCGCCTTCGCGCTGGAGCAGGCGAAGCCGTGGCGGAAAATCACCGCCTGACATCGTTGCCGGACGGTCAGCGCTCCTTCAGCAGGTTGAACAGCATGCGCAGGTCGCGTGCCGGCAGCAGCGGCACGCGTTCCTTCAGCCATTCGCGGATGCGGGCATCGTCGTCTGCGCCCAGCTTGCGTGCCGCCGTCATGATGGTGCCGACCACGGCAGCGTAGTCGTCCGCGCCGGCGGCACGCACCTCGCGCACGGCGGCGGGAACGTCGCTGAGCATGTGCGCATAGATCATCACCGCCTGTGCCAGGTTGATGCTGGGCTGCGGTGCGGCCAGCGGCACGGTGGTGAGCAGGTCGCAGGCATCGAGGTGCTCGTTGGTGAGGCCGGTATCTTCCGGGCCGAACACCAGCGCCACGCGGCCGGTCAGGCCGGCCTTGTCCGCGAGCGTGTCGCGCAGTTGCTGCGGTGTCAGTGCGGTGTGCCGGTGGTGGCGCAGTTTCGCCGTCGTGCCGACGACGAGGTCGCAGCCGGCCACGGCCTCCGCCAGTGCGGGAAATTCCTGCGCGCCGTCCAGCACGTCGTGGCTGTACATGGCCAGCCGGTAGGCCGGTCCCTGCTGTCTGTCGTCGCGGAACGCGCAGGGTGTGACCAGCCGCAGGTCGCAAAAGCCCATGGCCTTGAGCGCGCGCGCGGCGGCGCCGATGTTGTCCGGCGTTTTCGGGCCGACCAGTACGAAGGAAATCTGCATGGGTTATCCGCGTGCCTGCTGCCGGTAATCGCTGGGTGCCACGCCGATCACTTTCCGGAACAGGCGTGAAAAATAATACGGGTCGTCGTAGCCGAGCTGCCGGGCGATGCGGTGCACCGGTGCATCCGACATGTCCAGCAGTCGGCAGGCGTGCTCCATGCGCAGGTGGATGAAGTACTGGATCGGCGCCACGCCGGTTTCTGCCTTGAAGCGGCGTGCAAACTGGAACAGGGAAAGACTGGATGTGGCAGAGGCCATGTCGGCCAGTTCCACCGGCTGTTCGATGTGCGCGTGCATCCAGGCGGTGACGCGGTCCAGCGAGAAAGCGGTGTCGTCGCCGGGGCCGCGTGCGCCCAGCCGCGCCGCGTGCAGCAGCCACTGTTTCAGCAGGCTGCCGGCGTGCAGCCAGGTGTCGAGCCGGTAGCCGGTGTCGCGCACCGCCAGCAGTGCGGTGAAATCGCGCAGCAGGTTTGCATCAAGACCGATCTCGACCGTGACCCGCCCGGACGGCGACAGCAGCGCGGCCAGTTCCGGCAGCGCATGGCCACCCACGTGCGCCCAGTACAGGGTCCAGGGCTGGCGGCGGTCGGCGGCGTAGCGGTGGGCGAGACCGGGCGGCAGCACGATCAGCGTGCCGGGCCCCACGCGCAGGTTGCTGTCGCCACCGGCACTGACGCTGCCGCTGCCGGCGGTGCACCAGATCACCAGCAGGTCATCGTGGCGTTCACGCTGCATGCGGTGGCCCTGCGCGCGCGGGTAATGGCCGAAGGCGTGCGGGTGCACGTCCGCGGCCAGCGGGTGTGCGGCCAGCTGCGCGACCAGGAAGCGGGGCAGGGTGATGCGCAGGGCATCGCTGCCGAGGGGCCAGGCGGAGGGGGTGGACATGACGGCAAGATAGTCCATCCCCGGGGCAAGATAATCAATCGCCGCCGGGGCCCGGGGCTGCCAGAATCCCCGGGTCTTTTTTGCCGGCCGCATTCCCGGGAGGCCACGCCATGACCCGCAAGATTCCCCTGTTCCTCAATGGTGAGTTCCGCGAGTCCGCGGCCGCCGATTCCCTGCCGGTGCTGAGCCCGGCCACCCAGCAGGAGCTGGCACGGGTGCCGATGGCCACGAAGAACGAGGTCGACGCCGCCGTTGCCAGCGCGAAGCACGCGTTCAACAGCTGGCGCGAGGTGCCGGTGCCGGAACGCGCGCGCCTGATGCTGCGCTACCAGCACCTGCTGAAAGCGCATCACGACGAGCTGGGCGAGATCCTCGCGCAGGAAACCGGCAAGACCTTCGCCGATGCCAAGGGCGATGTATGGCGCGGCATCGAGGTGGTCGAGCACGCCTGCAACATTCCGTCGCTGCTGATGGGCGAGACGGTGGAGAACGTGGCCGGCGGCATCGACACGTATTCGCTGATCCAGCCGCTGGGCGTGTGTGCCGGCATCACGCCGTTCAATTTCCCCGCGATGATTCCGCTGTGGATGTATCCGCTGGCGATCGCCTGCGGCAACACCTTCGTGCTGAAGCCCAGCGAGCAGGATCCGATGACGCCGACGCGCCTGGCCGAACTGGCGGTGGAAGCCGGCTTCCCGGCCGGCGTGCTGAACGTGGTGCACGGCGGCCGCGAGCAGGTCGACCAGATCCTCACCCATCCGGACGTGCAGGCGATTTCCTTCGTCGGTTCGGTGGCGGTGGGCCAGCACATCTACAGGACCGGCACGAATGCACTGAAGCGCGTGCAGGCTTTTGCCGGTGCCAAGAACCACATGGTGGTGATGCCGGATGCCAATCCGAAGCAGGTGGTGAGCGCGCTGGTCGGTGCCAGCTGCGGTGCCGCCGGCCAGCGCTGCATGGCGATTTCCGTGGCGGTACTGGTCGGCATGGCGAAAGGCATCATTCCGGTACTGAAGCAGCAGCTGTCACAGCTCAAGCCGGGCTTCTGGAACGATCCGGCCGCGGCCTACGGCCCGATCATCAGCAAGCGTGCCAAAGAGCGCGTGCTGTCGCTGATCGAGCAGGGCAAGAAGGAAGGCGCCACCTGCCTGCTGGACGGCTCGCAATGCACGGTGCCGGGTTATCCCGACGGCAACTGGGTCGGCCCCACGCTGTTCACCGACGTGAAGCCGCACATGAGCATCTACCGCGAGGAAATCTTCGGGCCGGTGCTGTGTGTGGTGTGCGTGGACACGCTGGACGAGGCCATCGCGCTGATCAACAACAGCCCCTACGGCAACGGCACGTCCATCTTCACGGCCAGTGGCGCCGCCGCGCGCAAGTACACGCACGAGATCACGGTCGGCCAGGTCGGCATCAACGTGCCGATTCCGGTGCCGCTGCCGTTTTTCTCCTTCACCGGCTGGAAAGGCTCGTTCATGGGTGACCTGCATGCCTACGGCAAGCAGGCGGTGCGGTTCTATACCGAGACCAAGACCGTGACCTCGCGCTGGTTCGACGGTGACGTACCGACCTCGGGCAGCCCGAACCTCACCATTTCGCTGAAATAGATCACGGGAGCCCCTGGCGGGGCGATTCGCGCCGGATGGCGCTCCTGCAGGGACCGATGCATGGACTTCGAACTTTCCGCGGATCAGCAGGCGATCGTCGCCACGGCGCGCGCCTTTGCGCAGAAAGCGCTGGCACCGCATGCCGCCGACTGGGACGCGAACGGGCACTTTCCCGTCGACGTGATCCGTGAGGCCGGCGCGCTCGGTTTCTGCTCGCTGTACTGCCCGCCGGAAGCCGGCGGCATGGGGCTGCCGCGGCTGGATGCCACGCTGGTGTTCGAGGAGCTGTCGGCGGCCTGCACGTCGACCACGGCCTACATCACCATTCACAACATGGCGACCTGGATGGCCTGCACGTTCGGCGGCGAGGCCGTGAAAAAGGACTGGTGTCCGCCGTTGCTTGCCGGCGAGAAGCTGGCGTCCTACGCACTCACCGAACCGGGTGCCGGTTCCGACGCTTCGGCGCTGAAAACACGGGCCGTGCGCGACGGGGACGATTACCGGCTGAGCGGTGCCAAGGCATTCATTTCCGGTGCCGGCAGCACCGATGCGCTGGTGCTGATGGCCCGCACCGGGGCCGACGGCCCGAAAGGCATCAGCTGTTTTCTGGTGCCGGCCGATGCCCGGGGAATTTCCTACGGCCGCAACGAAGACAAGATGGGCTGGAAGACGCAGCCCACGCGACTGGTGACGCTGGACGATGTGCGCGTGCCGGCGCGGTACCGCCTCGGCGAGGAAGGCGAGGGTTTCCGCATCGCCATGAAGGGGCTGGACGGCGGCCGTCTCAATATCGCGGCCTGCTCGATCGGCACGGCACAGGCGGCTCTGGAGCGTGCCGCGGCTTACCTGCACGAACGCAGGCAGTTCGGCAAGGCGCTGGCGGAATTCCAGGCGTTGCAGTTCCGGCTGGCGGACATGGCCACCGAACTGGTGGCAGCGCGCCAGATGGTGCGGCTGGCCGCCTCGAAGCTGGATCGCGGCGATGCCGAAGCCACCACCTATTGCGCCATGGCCAAGCGCTTCGCCACGGACGCCGGCTTTGCGGTGTGCAACGAGGCGCTGCAGCTGCACGGCGGCTACGGCTACATCCGGGAACTGCCGCTGGAGCGGCACGTGCGCGATACCCGGGTGCACCAGATTCTGGAAGGCACCAACGAAATCATGCGGCTGATCGTGGCGCGGCGCCTGCTTGCCGACGCGGAAGCCGCGCAACGCATCCGGTAGGAGCCCTTTCCGGGGTGATTCGCGCCTGCGGGCGCTCCTGCGGTCATACAGGAGATACATCAGATGAGCAGTGCGGTCCTGTTCGAGGAAATTCCCACCGCCGGCGGTTACGTGGTCGCCCGTGCCACGCTGAACGCGGAGAAATCGATCAACTCCCTGAGCCTGGAGATGATCGATCTGCTGGAAGGGAAACTCTCGGCCTGGCAGCTGGACCCGCAGGTGGCCTGCGTTTTTCTTGACGGCACCGGCGACAAGGGTTTCTGTGCCGGCGGCGATGTGCGCAAGCTGTACGAGTCGGCGCTGGCCTGCGGTGCGCACAAGCCCAATCATTACGCGCGCGATTTCTTCGGTCGCGAGTACCGGCTCGATCACCGCATCCATACGTACGGGAAGCCGTTCGTGGTCTGGGGCCATGGCGTGGTCATGGGAGGCGGTGTGGGTCTGCTGGCCGGCGCTTCGCATCGCGTGGTGACGGAAACCACCCGCTTCGCCATGCCGGAAATCACCATCGGCCTGTTCCCGGACGTGGGCGGCAGTTTCTTCCTGAACCGCATGCCGGGTCGCAGCGGCCTGTTCCTCGGCCTGACCGGTGCGCATTGCAATGCTGCCGACGTGCTGTTCCTGGGGCTGGCCGACCGCTGTCTGCCGGGCGCGCAGCGCCAGGCGGCATTCGACGCGCTGGTGGCGGCGGACTGGCGCGGTGATGCCGGCGACCATGCTGTGGCCGGTGCCGCGTTGCGCGCGCTGGAGCGACAGTCTGCGCCGGTATTGCCGGAATCGAACGTGCGGAAACATTTCGATCTCATCCAGTCGCTCACCGATGCCGACAGCTGTGCCGGCGTGGTCGACAACATCCTTGCCCTGGCCACCGACGATCCCTGGCTGCAGCGTGCGCAGAAGACCCTGCGCGGCGGCTGCCCGGTGACGGCGCATCTGGTGTGGGAACAGATCCGTCGCACGAAGCATCTGTCGCTGGCGGATATCTTCCGTCTGGAACTGATCATTGCCGTGCAGTGCCTGCGCCATCCGGATCTGGTCGAGGGCGTGCGCGCGCTATTGATCGACAAGGACGGTGCGCCGAAGTGGCAGCACGCCGGTGTTGCCGCGGTGCCGGCAGCGTACGTGGAGGAATTCTTCGTGGAGGCAGCATCATGAGTACGGTCGCATTCCTCGGGCTGGGCCAGATGGGCGGCCCGATGGCGCTGAACCTGGTGAAAGCCGGGTACGGCGTGCGTGTCTACGACCCCGTGCCGGCAGCCGTGCAGCAGGCGCAGGCGGGTGGCTGCACGGCCTGCACGTCCGCACGGGAAGCCGTGCAGGGTGCGCAGGTGGTGATCACCATGCTGCCCACCACGCAGTCGATGCTGGATCTCTATACCGGCGCCGGCGATCTGCTGTCGGCGGCTGCACCGGGTACGTTGCTGATTGATTCATCGACGGTGGCGCCCGAAGCACCGCGTCGGGTGGCGGAAGCCGCACGCGCGAAACAGCTGGCATTCATGGATGCGCCGGTGTCCGGCGGTGTGGCCGGCGCCGCTGCCGGCACGCTCACCTTCATCTGCGGCGGTGATGCCGCTGCGGTGGAGCGTGCGCGGCCGTTTTTGCTGGCCATGGGGAAAAACGTGTTCCACGCCGGCGCCGAAGGTGCCGGCCAGGTGGCCAAGATCTGCAACAACATGCTGCTGGCGATCCACATGATCGGCACTGCGGAGGCGTTGCAGCTGGGCGTGGACAACGGGCTGGATCCGAAAACGCTGAGCGAGATCATGCTCAAGAGTTCCGGCCGCAACTGGTCGCTGGAACTCTACAACCCGTATCCGGGTGTGATGGAAAACGTACCGGCGGCACGCAACTACGGCGGCGGCTTCAAGACGCGGCTGATGAACAAGGACCTGATGCTGGCGATGGATGCCGCGCAGGCTTCCGGTTCGACAACGCCGCTGGGTGCGCTGGCGCGCAACCTGTACGCGCTGCACGACCGCAACGGCGCCGCCGACCTGGACTTTTCCAGCATCCAGCAGCTGTTCGGCAGACGCTGAGGAAAAGTGCGTTATTTGGTCAGGATGAGTTTGTTCTGGCGTGTGAGACGCAACGTGTAGACCGAGCCGTCGTGCTCGATGCGCAGTTCGCCGGCGCCCTGCAACAGGGTGCCGGAATCCACCACGGGCGGTTCCTTGCGGGGTGCGGCGGCGTCCGCACGCGGCGCGTTTCCTGTGGCTGCGGGGTCCTGGTCTGGCATGGGAGTTTCCGGGTCCGGGCAGGGCAAATGGCGTTGACATACTAATGGGAATCACTATCATTCGCATAGTCGTTTGATCGCCAGCCACTGACCGCAGCCTCGCCTGCGGTCGCCAGCCAGCCTCCATGGTCATGCAACCCCTTGTTTTCCGGGGGACCAGGCTGGTGTCCGGCACTCCCGGGGCCCTTCGGGCTCCGCCGTTCCCGCCCCGCCTGCCCTCCGGACGCCCGTCCGGTTCCGGCATGGCGTCCGACAAGGCCCTTGAACGTGCAAGCAGCTTGCGGTGCGGGCCGATGCCGGTCGGCCGCGCCGCTTTTTTGAACGTCCTTTTCCGACCACAGCGTGCGGAGGCAGGGATGTGCAACTCCGTGGGTGGACAGCATGAGCGACGCGAAAATCCCGAAGCCGCTCCGGAAGAAATCCGGCAATCGCCGTTTCTGGTTCCGGCTACACGGCTTTTTCTCCCTGCCGGTCTGGCTCTTGTTCTGCTTCGTCTGTCTTACCGGAACCATCGCCGTCCTCAGCCATGAAATTACCTGGCTGGTGAACCCGGCGGCGCGCGCGGAAAACGCTCAGGAGCTGCCGCGCCAGCCGCTGCCGGCGCTGGTGGATGCGGTGACGGCGAAAGTGCCCGGCGCGGAAGTGGGCAATGTCATGGTGCTGGAGCCGTATCTGGTGACGGCCGTGATGTTCAGCACGCAGGACATCCCGGCCGGCATTGCCTATGTGAATCCCTACACCGCGGAAGTGCAGGAAATCGTGCAGGGCATCACCTTCATCGGATTCATGCGCTCGCTCCACGGCTGGCTGCTGTTCCCCTGGCAGCACGCGTACAGCATCGGCTATTACCTGGTGAGTGCATTGTCCGTGCTGGTGATCGGCGCGCTGGTCACCGGCCTGGTGGTGTACAGGAAATTCTGGCGCGCGTTCACGCAGCCGCGTATCCGCTGGCGCAGCGATGCCCGCACCCTGCTGGGCGACCTGCACCGTCATGCCGGCGTCTGGTCGCTCTGGTTCATGCTGGTCATCGGCCTGACCGGGCTGTGGTACCTCGTCCAGGCCGTGCTCTGGCACAACGGCATCGAGTACGAAACGGAAACACCGCCGGTGGCGATTGCCGACGTGCCCTTTGCCCGGGAGGGCCGCCCGGCACCGATCGCATTGGCGCAGGCCCTGGAGCAGGCGCGCCTCACGCTGCCGGAGCTGGAGCCGCACTGGATTTCCATGCCGGAACACAACCGCGATTACTACACGGTGTACGGCAGCGGCGGTGCATTCCTGTTCGACGACTTCTCGTACCGCGTGCAGGTCAATCCGTGGACCGGCGCAGTGGCGCGCAGCAGTACGCCGGACGGGATGGGCGCGCTGGAAATCCTCGAGCACCTCGCGGATCCGCTGCACTACGGCACGTTCGGCGGCCTGCTGACCAAGACGATCTGGTTCGTGTCCGGTGTGGTGCTGTCGGCCATGTCCGTCACCGGATTTTTCATCTGGAGCAAGCGCACGCTGAAAGAAGCCGGCCATCCACCATCGCGGCGTCGCGAACGGCGGCGGCGAACCCGCCGCGCCGTCCCGGACACCGGCGCCGGAGAGGTTTCGCCATGAAACGTTCGCTGCCTTCGCGCGGGAAGTACTGGTTGAACGGACTGTTGCTGGTGTTGCCGATCTGGTTTCTCTGGACGTCCCTGAACCCGGTGTTCGAGCCGGAATGGCCGGAGCAGAAGGCCGGGCCGTTCACCGTCGCGCTGACGCCGCTCGATGCCGGACCGCCCTATCGCCATGGCGACGGATACCTGAAGGATTTCAGTGCACGTTTCTGCCAGGGCTGCGTGGCGC
>JBMOOO010000017.1:29323-70470 GCA_049324475.1 Pseudomonadota bacterium
GGCGCCACCGGCCTGTCCCTGGGCATCAAGGACACGCCGCAGGCGGTTTCCGTGATGGATGCCGACACCATCGACAAGCACGGGCTGGACGACGTCAACGCGTTGCTGGACATGATCACCGGCGTGAATGTCGAGCGCACCGAAACCGATCGAACCTACTACAACTCGCGCGGTTTCGATCTGAAGAACATGCAGGTGGACGGCGTCGGTCTGCCGCTGCACTGGGCCAATGTGGTCGGTTCGATCGACTCGGCGATCTACGAGAAAGTGGAGGTGATCCGCGGTGCCAACGGCCTGATGGTGGGTACCGGGAACCCGTCCGGCGCCATCAATTTCATCCGCAAGCGCCCGGAGCGCGAGTACGAAGGCAGTGTGAAGATCACGGAGGGCAGCTGGGACAGGAAACGTCTGGAGGCAGATGTGTCCACGCCGCTGTCGGAAAACTGGTCGGCGCGTCTGGTGGCCGCCAGCCAGGATGCCGGTTCGTGGCTGGACAGCTACGAGAGCGAGCGCTCGGTGCTGTACGGCGTGGTGGCAGGAAAGCTGGGCGAGAGCACGCTGCTGACCATCGGCTATACCGATCACCGCAGTATCGGTCGCGGTGCCCTGTGGGGTGCACTGCCGTTGCTGGACAGCAACGGCGATCCGACCGATTACGACGTGTCGGCCAGCACCACCATGGACTGGACGTTCTACAAGAACGAAAACCGCACTGCGTTCGTCGAGCTGCTGCAGGGCGTGGGCGAGGGCTGGGAATGGAAAACCACGGTGACGCAGAACAACTACACGGAACCGTCCGAGCTGTTCTATGTGTACGGTACGCCGGACCCGGTCACCGGGCTGGGTCTGTACGGCTGGCCCGGCAAGTATCATTCGACGGCCGACCGCATCATGCTCGATTCGTCGGTGTCAGGCAGTTTCGATCTGGCCGGGCGCCGTCACGAACTCACGGCCGGCATCAGTGTGGCGCGCAACGACAGCGGTTACCGGAGCTACGACGCGCCGCCGTCGGATCCGGCCTGGGGTGCGCTGCCGGCCTTCCCGGGCTGGAACGGGACCGAGATCGCGCGGCCGGACTTCGGACCGGGCTACGTCTCCGCGGACATCGATGAAGACTACCGTCGCTTCCATGCCGCCACGCGCATGGCTGCGAGCGATGCCCTGCAGGTGATTGCCGGCTTCAACGCCATCGATGTGCATTCGGCCGGTTTCAGTTTCGGTGCCGATGCCTATCGCGACGAGGAGCAGGTGAGTCCCTATCTGGGCGCGGTCTACGCCCTGGACGATCGCACCAACCTCTACGCCAGTTACAGCGACATCTTCGATCCGCAGGTGGAGGCGGACATCGACGGCAAGCTGCTGGGCGCCGCACAGGGCTTCAGTTATGAACTGGGCCTGAAATCGGAGTGGGTGGACCGCCGTCTGCTGGGTACCGTCGCGCTGTTCCGCGCCGAACAGGAAAACCTCGCCGAGGTCGCTGGCTGGGATCCGGACATCGGCGCCAACTATTACCGCGGCACGGAGGTGGCTGCGCAGGGCATCGAGCTGGAGCTGGCCGGATACGTCACCGATGCCTGGAAGATCGGCACCGGCTACACCTGGCTGGAGATCGAGGATGCCGCGGGCAACGACGACGCGCGTCCCTGGGTGCCACGCCAGACCTTCAAGCTGACCACCGGTTACGACCTGCTCGACAGGCTGGAGGTCGGTGGTACCGCCCGCTGGCAGGACGCCATCAGCTCGACCACGCCCGGCATCCGCCAGCCGGCCTATGCCGTGTTCTCGGCCTACGCCAGTTTCGAGCCGGCAGAAAATCTGGAGCTGTCGCTCAACGTGGACAACCTGACCGACGAGAAGTACCTGAGCAGCCTGTACTGGGACCAGTCCTTCCATGCCGAGCCGCGCAGCGTCGAGGCCAGTGTGAAGTTCTCGTTCTGAGCCCGGACCGGGAAGGTTGGGGCTCACAAACAAGAACCATTCGCTTTTGCGGATGAGATCGATTAGCATTTGCCGTCCTGATCTTCTCCCGGCCTGCCCATGACCCGCCGCTCCGTTCCTGTCCTGGCCACGACAGTCGTGGCGCTGCACGCCTCGCTGGTGGCGGCGGCCCTGACCGCGCAGGAAACCATCACGCCGCCGGCGCTGCCGGTGATGCAGGTGACGATGGTGATGGAGCAGCCGCCCCCGGCGGAAAAGCCGCCGGTGCCAGTGCCGGATATTCCGACGCCGCCACCGCCACCACCGGTGCCGCCGCCGGAGAACGCCATCGACGATCCACTACCGCCGCCGGCCCCGCCGGCGCCGCCGCCGTCACTGCCGCCGCCGGAACCGGTGACACCACCGCAGGTGAATCAGGCCCACGGTTCGGCGCCGCCCATCGTGTATCCCTCGATGTCGCGTCGCCTGGGTGAAGTCGGCACCGTGCTGCTGCACCTGCACGTGCTGGCGGACGGCCGTATCGGTGAAGTGAAAGTGCTGCGCTCCAGCGGATTTCCCCGGCTGGACAAGGCGGCATCGGACGCCGCACTGCGCTGGCGTCTGACACCCGCCCGTCGTGGCAACGAGCCGGTCGCCATGTGGTACCAGTGGCCGGTGAAATTCGAACTCGAGTGAAGGCAGTACGGAGCAGACATGCAGGAATACGGATTGGCCACACTGTGGTCACAGAGCGATTCGATCGGCCGCGGCGTGGCCGTCGGCCTGATGCTGATGTCGATCGCCTCGTGGACCGTGATAGCCGTGCGCGCCTGGGACAACTGGCAGCTGCGGCGCATGGCGCAGCAGGCCAAGCGTGATTTCTGGCACGCGCAGTCGTTCACGGCCGGCATTGCCGCACTATCGCACCGGGCACACGAGAACCCGTTCCGGATGCTGGTGACCGAGGGCGAGGAAGCCGTGCGTCACCACGCGGAAAACCGCAGCGACCTGCACGGTTCGCTCAACATCAGCGACTGGGTGACCAGCAACCTGCGCCGGGTGATCGACGACAGCGCGCAGCGCATGCAGTCCGGGCTCACGCTGCTGGCCTCGATCGGTTCCACGGCGCCGTTCGTGGGCCTGCTGGGTACGGTGTGGGGCATCTATCACGCGCTGATCAGCATCGGTACGGCCGGTTCGGCCACGCTGGACCAGGTGGCCGGCCCGGTGGGCGAGGCACTGATCATGACCGCGTTCGGCCTGTTCGTGGCGATTCCGGCCGTGCTCGGCTACAACGCGCTGGTGCGCAGCAACCGGCTGCTCACCTCGCAGCTGAACCGCTTTGCGCACGAGCTGCATGCGTACTTCGTGGCCGGTGCCCGGGTGGCCGCGCGGGAAGGCCGTGACGGCAGTGGCGTGGTGCGCCTGCCGGCCGGTTCTGCGGGGAACAAGTAATGTCCTTCGGCAGCCTGGACAACGACGACGAGGACGTCATGAGCGAAATCAACATGACGCCGCTGGTGGACGTCATGCTGGTCCTGCTCATCATCTTCATGATCACCATGCCGGTGCTGACGCATGCGGTGAAGATGGATCTGCCGCAGGCGAAGAGCCAGCCGGAAGACGCAAAACCGGTGCAGATCAGCCTGGGCATCGGCGCCGACGGCCGCTACACCTGGAACGAGGACGCCGTGGACATGGCAGCGCTGGAGACGCGCCTGCGTGCCGCGGCCTTCCAGCAGCCGCAGCCGGAGCTGCACATCCGCGCCGACAAGGCGGTGGTATACGACAAGGTGGCGCAGGCGTTGTCGGCCGCGCAGCGCGCCGGCCTGGTGAAGGTCGGTTTTGTCACCGCTCCGGGAAACTGAGCGCCGGCGGCAGCACGGTCAGCGAGGTGCCGTCGGCCAGTCGCAGCGTACCGGCGTCGACGGCATCGTGACGCAGTACCGCCGCCAGCGCGCCGTGTGTCCCGGCATTGACGGCGGCCACCACATCGCCCACATGCCTGCCGGCAGCATCCTGCACCGGCGCGCCGGCGGCGGGGATCGCGTGCACCCCGGTGGTGGCGTGATACAGCCGTTCCTTCATCTTTCCCTTGAAGTGCATGCGGGCGACCACTTCCTGCCCGGTGTAGCAGCCCTTCCGGAAGCTGACGCCGTCGATCAGGTCGTAGTTGAAGGCCTGCGGCAGGTATTTGTCCGCGTTCGCGCTGTCGACCAGCAGTTCACCGGCGGCGATGCCGGCGGCCAGCCAGGCAGCGGTGTCGCCGTTGCCGGCCGGAACGCTGCCGCGCGGTGCCAGTATCAGCCGGCGGTTGCCGGCCAGCTGCATGATCCGCGCGTCGCCGCGGGTTTCCATCGCGAACGGTTCAGCGGACACGGCACCGGTGATTCCGGACACGGCGAGTTCCGGACCGGCATCGTGCAGTGTCACTTTCGAGAACACGGCATATTTTTTCAGGTGCTGAAGGACGGCGACCACACGGTCGTGCGGCATGACCAGATACAGTCCACCGGCCGACGGCAGCACATGGAAGGACACGATCATGCGGCCCTGCAGGTTGCACAGTGCGCCCAGCGCACCACGCGAGGGCGTGACCAGCCGGGTGTCGCAGGTGGCCTGACCCTGCAGGAAGGTGGCAGCATCCGGCCCGTCGATGGCGAGCACGCCGAGCAGGCCGGAAAGATCGATCGTGGTGTCCGTCATTTGCAGGTGTCTTACAGGTCGGCAAGTCGCCGGATGATACGCAGCCCGGTCAGTGAATGCAGCCGGTGTCCGGAGCGGACGCTGGCAGCGGCCGGCCAGAGTGCGAATAATCACGGGTGCCGCCATGACGGCGGCACCGTTCAAGCCTTGCGGCGGCCCGGCCGGCGCGAGGCGTACCAAGGGAAGCCCGATGCGTACCAATGAAGAATTTGCCCGCCGCCTGCAACGTCTCGACTGGGATTGCCGGCGTGGCATGAAGGAAACCGAAGTGTTGCTGACGCCATTCCGGCAGGCGCACTTCTCGGCCCTGCCGCGGGTCGAGCAGGAGACGTTCATGGATCTGCTCGACTGCAGCGATGCCGATCTGTTCGCCTGGTTCACCAGCAGCGAACGGCCGGACGACCGCAACCTGGCCAGGATGGTCGATCTTGTCCTCGCCGACGCCGCCGCTCGCAGTTGAGCTGCGGCCCTCACGGCTTTACGGCATCGGGCTGGCGGTACTGGCGCTGGCGGCCATCCTCGCCGCGACGGTTTCCGGGCGCTCCCTGCCGCTGACGTTGTCCCTGTTGCTGGCGGTGCTGCTCCTGCTGTGGCGGGAGTGGCGCACGGAGCAGCAGGCCGGCTGCCGCCGCCTGTGCCTGCATGACGGGCAGCTGCATGCGGAGTTTGCCGACGGCCGTGTGCTGGCGGGGCCGTTGTCGGGGCATGCGTGGCTGGGCACCTGCGTGCTGTTCGTGTCCAGTGGCCGGCAGCGCATTGCCGTATCCCGCGATGCGGTCGATGCCGACGGCTTTCGCCGCCTGCGCGCACGGTTGCGGCTGGGCTCCTACGACGGCGACAGCACGGAGTCGACGGCTTCCGGCAACAGGTCCGGGTAATCCAGCGTGTAGTGCAGGCCGCGGCTCTCCTTGCGGCTGAGTGCGCAACGGATGATCAGTTCGGCGACCAGCGCCAGATTGCGCAACTCGATCAGGTCGGCGGTGACCTTGTAGTTGCGGTAGTAGTCGTGGATTTCCTGCTTGAGCAGCAGCATGCGGTTCAATGCCCGTTGCAGGCGCTTGTCGGTACGCACGATGCCGACGTAGTCCCACATGAAGCGGCGGATCTCGTCCCAGTTGTGGGCGATGACCACGTCCTCGTCCGAGTCCGTCACCTGCGAGGCATCCCAGGCGCGGGCCGGCTGCGGCGCCCGTATGCGCGGCAACTGCGCCACGATGTCGTCGCTGGCCGCCTTGCCGAACACGAAGCATTCCAGCAGCGAGTTCGATGCCATGCGGTTGGCGCCGTGCAGGCCGGTGCAGGAGCTTTCGCCGATGGCGTACAGCCCGGCGACATCGGTGCGGCCCCGGAGATCCGTCACCACGCCGCCGCAGGTGTAGTGCGCGGCCGGCACCACCGGCATCGGGTCGCGGGTGATGTCGATGCCCAGCGACAGGCACTTGGCGTAGATGGTCGGAAAGTGGCTGATGATGAAGTCCTTGGATTTGTGCGAGATGTCCAGCAGCACGTGGTCCAGGCCCAGCCGTTTCATCTCGTGGTCGATGGCGCGGGCGACGATGTCGCGCGGCGCCAGTTCGGCGCGCGGATCGAAGCGCGGCATGAAGCGTTCGCCGCTGGGCAGTTTCAGCAGGCCGCCTTCGCCGCGTATCGCTTCCGTGATGAGGAAGGATTTGGCTTCCGGGTGGTACAGGCAGGTCGGATGGAACTGGTTGAATTCGAGGTTTGCCACGCGGCAGCCGGCACGCCAGGCCATGGCGATGCCGTCGCCGGTCGCCACGTCCGGGTTGGTGGTGTAGAGGTAGGCCTTGCTGGCGCCGCCGGTGGCCAGCACCACGAAGCGCGCCATGACCGGCCGGATCATGCCGCTTTCCTTGTCCAGCACGTAGGCGCCGGCCACGCGGCGTTCGCCGTCGACGATCTGCACGATCAGGTCGATGGCAATGTGGTGTTCGTGCACCGTCACTTCCGGGTGCTCGCGCAGACGGTCGATCAGCGTCGAGGAAATCACCAGACCGGTGGCGTCGGCGGCGTGGATGATGCGGCGTGCGCTGTGGCCGCCCTCACGGGTCAGGTGGTAGATCCAGGTGCCGTCCGGCTGTTCCTCGGTGGTGAAGGCCACGCCCTGGTCGATCAGCCAGCGGATGGCGGCAGGTCCGTTCTGCACGGTGAAGTCCACGGCATCGCGCCGGCACAGGCCGGCGCCGGCAATCAGCGTGTCCTCCACGTGCGCGGTCAGCGAGTCGTCCTCGTCCAGCACGGCGGCCACGCCGCCCTGGGCGTAATAGGTGCTGGCGGCGGTGAGCTCGCCCTTGGAGAGCACACAGACCTTCGCCCGGCCGCACAGGCGCAGGGCGGTGGTCAGGCCGGCAGCGCCGCTGCCGATGACAAGCACGTCGAACACGGGGTCGGAAGTCATGGGGCAGGCCGGAGCGGAAGCAGGGCGCGAGTATAGCGAAGCAGGACTGTGCGGCCGGCCCCGGCCGGGTTTGTAGCAGTCTGTATACTCTGCGTGCCCGTCTGTAGCCGGCCTGAACTTCCCGCGCCGGCGGGCTGTCACAGGAAGCACATCCGCCACCAGCGAGGCGTGTTTCCCATGCAGGCCGTCATGCAGATGCGTCACCCGGGTACCGGTTTCGGGCACCGGAAGGACACTTCCCGGCCGTTGTCCCCGGCACCTGCCGTCACCCAGGATCCGTTGCCGACCGTGAGCGAAAAGGAAATCGACCAGCAGCTCGTGCTGCGGGTGCAGCAGGGCGACCGTCGCGCCTTCGACCTGCTGGTGGCCAAGTACCAGCACAAGATCATCTCGGTGATCGGCCGCTACGTGCGCAACCTCGACGAGGCGCAGGACGTGGCGCAGGACACCTTCGTGCGCGCCTGGCGGGCGCTGCCGAATTTCCGCGGTGACAGTGCCTTCTTCACCTGGCTGTACCGCATCGCGATCAACACCGCCAAGAATCACCTGGTGGCGCGCAGCCGCCGGCCGCCCGATACCGATGTCGACATCGAGGATGCCCAGTTCCTGGAATCCGCCGACGGCCTGCGCGATGCCGACACGCCGCTCGGCCACGTGCTGACCCGCGAGATCGAGGAAACCGTGCGGCGCGCGCTCGAGGCGCTGCCGGAAGAAATGCGTCAGGCCGTCATGCTGCGCGAGTTCGACGGCCTGTCCTACGAAGAGATTGCCGAGGTCATGGCCTGCCCTGTCGGAACGGTCCGCTCGCGGATTTTCCGGGGCCGGGAGGCCATCGACGAAGCCCTGAAGCCCCTGCTGGACAACACCTGATGAAGGGCGGCCACCGGGCGGGAACCAAAGCCGTGCGGGGCTGCTCCAAGGCTCAATTCCCGGGCCGTGCGCACGGCACCGGCTGCAGACAACCGAGGTACTTGTCATGAGTGAAAACGCGGGCCAGTCGCCGGACAGCCGGGAGCGCGAGCTCCTGTCCGCGCTCATGGACGGCGAGGCGGGCGAGCACGAGCTGCATCAGGTCCTGCGGGCGGTCGGGCGCGACCCGGCCCTCACCGGCACCTGGGCCCGCTGGCACGTGGCGCAGTCCGCACTGCGCGGCGAGCATCTGCCCGCCGCCGGCCTGCCTGCGCTGCAGATCGATATCCGCTCGGCGGTGTCTGCCGCCATCGACGGCGAACAGGCCCCGGCCCGCCGGCGCACGCCGGCCTGGCTGCAGCCGCTGGCCGGCATGGCGGTCGCGGCCGGTGTGGCGGCCATGACCGTGGTCAGCTGGCAGATGCTGCGCACCGACAGCCCGGATGCGGTGGCATCGGCGGCGCCGGACGTGCAGAGCGTTGCGCTGGGTCCGATGGTGGTGGTGCGCGAGGACGGCGAGGAACTGGTGGTGCCGGTTGCCGCCGGCGAGTCGCCGACCGCCGGCCAGGACCGCCTCAATGCCTATCTGGCCCGGCATGCCCAGGCCACGAGCCTCGGCAGTGCCCGCGGACTGTCTCCGTATGCCCGCGTGGTCAGTCTCGAAGGCGAGGAGCTGCCGGCTCCGGAATCGGCCGCACCGGCCCGATGAGGTTGCCGGTGTTCCTGCGCAGTACCGTTTTCCGGCTGCTGGCGGCGATGCTGCTCGCGGCAGCCGTGCCGGCCGCCACCCTGGCCGCCGATGATGCCGTCGACCACGATGACCGGCAGGCCGGGCTGGACCTGCTCCGGCAGGCCGGCGATGCCTGGCGCAGCGGCAATTTCCGCGGCCGCTTTTTCTACGTGCGCGGCAACCGCATGGATTCCATGCAGGTCGTGCACGCCGTGTTCGACGGCGTCGAGCACGAGCGCCTTTCCCACCTCGACAACACCACCACGGAAATCATCCGGCGCGGCGACGAGACCATCTGCATCCATCCCGATTCACGCCTGACCCGGCTGGATGCCGCCGGTGCCGCCGGTCCGTTCCGTGCCTTCGCGGCGCTGGAAAAGGGTGCCGGGCGCTTCTACATCGTGCGCCGCTCCGGGCAGTCGCGCGTGGCCGGCCGCAGTGCGGAATTCGTCGAGATCTGGCCGCGCGATTTCTATCGCTACGGCTACCGCCTGTGGATCGACAGCCAGAGCCGGCTGCCGCTGCGCTACGAAGTGGTGAACCGCAAGGGTGCTGCACTGGAATCGGTGGAGTTTGCCGACATCGAAACCGGCATCGAGGTACCGCGTGACCTGTTCGCGCTGCCGTCCGGCCCGCGCAACACACTGACCCTGATGCGTTCCACGGAAGCGCCGATGCCGACCGTGTCGCCGTCCTGGCTGCCGCCGGGGTTCCGCGTGACCGGCAGCCAGACCCAGCGTCTGGCGAAGGCCGGCGACAGTCCCGAAGCCATCCGGCAATCCTCGTCCGTCACCTATTCGGACGGGCTGGCCTCGTTTTCCCTTTTTGTCGAGCAGGCCGACGTCGATGCCCGGCCCATGGGCCGGCAGATCGGCCCGACCGTGGCGGTCAGTGGCGTGCTCAATGCCGGCAATGCCGGCCGGTTCCGGGTCACGCTGGTCGGCGAAGTGCCGGCCGGTGCGGCGGTGAAAGTGGTGGAAAGCACCCGCTATCGTGCGGATCCGCCGCCTGACCCGGAAGCGACGGCGGTTTCCGCGCCGTAGTGAAAATGGCCTGATTTCTTTTTGTCGGAGTGACGTCATGTTGTCGTTTCGTCGTTTTCTCGCCTTTGTGTTCGTGGTGACGGCGGCCTTTGCCGCCGGTTTCGGTATTTCCGGCGTGTCTGCAGTGGCAGCCGCACCGGCAGAAGCCCCGCGTGCGCCGGTGGTGACCGGCCTGCCGGATTTCACCGGGCTGGTCGAGCAGAACAAGGCCAGCGTGGTGAGCATCAGTGCGGAGTCCGCTGCGAAGCCGGCCCTGCGCGGCAACATCCAGGGCCAGATGCCGAACGAGGTGCCGGAAATCTTCCGGCGTTTCTTCGGTGACCAGTTCAACTTCGAGATTCCCCCGCCGGGGCAGCAGGGCCGGGACCGCGAGTCGCTGGGCTCGGGTTTCATCATTTCCGCCGACGGTTACATCCTCTCCAACAACCACGTGGTCGACGGTGCCGACAAGGTTGTCGTGCGCCTGCTGGACCGCCGGGAACTGGAGGCGAAAGTGATCGGCACCGACAAGCGCAGCGACATCGCGCTGCTCAAGGTTGATGCCAGGAACCTGCCGGTGGTGAAGATCGGCCAGTCGGACCGGTTGCGCGTGGGGGAATGGGTGTTCGCGATCGGCGCCCCGTTCGGCTTCGACTACTCGGTGACCGCCGGCATCGTCAGCGCACTGGGCCGCGGCCTGCCGCGTGAGAACTATGTGCCGTTCATCCAGACCGACGTGGCGATCAACCCCGGCAACTCCGGTGGACCGCTGTTCAACCTGAACGGTGAGGTGGTGGGCATCAACTCGCAGATCTTTTCCGGCAGCGGCGGCTACATGGGCCTGTCGTTCGCCATTCCCATGGACATCGCCATGGAAGTGGTCGACCAGCTGAAGGGCGGCGGCAAGGTGGCGCGCGGCTGGCTGGGTGTGAGCATCCAGGATGTCGACCGTGACCTGGCGGAATCGTTCGGCCTGGCGAAACCGGAAGGCGCGCTGGTGGCGAAGGTGTTCCCGGATACGCCGGCCGAGGAGGCCGGCCTGAAGGAGGGCGACATCATCACCCGCTTCAACGACCACGAGATCGTGTTCTCCTCGGACCTGCCGCACCTGGTCGGGCGGGTGAAGCCCGGCGTGTCGGCCACCCTGAAGGTGGTGCGCGAAGGCAAGGCGCGGGACCTCCGGGTCAAGGTCGGGGAACTGCCCTCCGAGGAGCAACTGGCCGGCGGTGACGGTGAGGGCAGCCCGGCACCGGCCGCGGGCCCTGCCAGCGCCAGCCGGCTGGGTCTGACCGTGGAGGCCCTGACCCCGGCCCTGCAGAAGCGGCTGGGCGTGGGCAGCGGTGTGGTGATCAGCCGGATTTCCGGCGAGCCGGCTTCGGCGGCAGACCTGCGCCCGGGTGACGTGATCCTGGCGGTCAACAACCGGGCCGTGGACAGCGTGGCGGCCTTCAATGCCCAGGTCGACAGGCTGCCGGCCGGCAAGTGGGTTCCGCTGCTGGTCAGCCGGGGCGGCAATTCCCGCTACGTGCCGGTCTTCGTGAAGTAGCAGGAGCCCGTTTGCGGGCGGCCCTGCGGGTAACCCCGTACGGCCGCCCCCGACGGGGCTCCTACACAGGGCAGGGCCGGTCCCCTAGAATGCCCGGCCTTGTCCTGCCTGCCGTGCCCCGCCCGTGACCGACATCGCGAACATCCGCAATTTCTCGATCATTGCCCACATCGATCACGGCAAGTCGACGCTGGCCGACCGTTTCATCCAGATCTGCGGCGGTCTCACCGAGCGCGAGATGAGCGCGCAGGTGCTGGACTCGATGGACATCGAGCGCGAGCGCGGCATCACCATCAAGGCGCAGAGCGTGACGCTGCCGTTCACCAGCAAGCGCGACGGCCGCACCTATCAGCTCAACTTCATCGACACGCCGGGTCACGTCGACTTCTCCTACGAGGTCTCGCGCTCGCTGTCCGCCTGCGAAGGTGCGCTGCTGGTGGTGGACGCCGGCCAGGGCGTGGAAGCGCAGTCGGTCGCCAACTGCTACACCGCCATCGAGCTCAACCTCGAAGTGATGCCGGTACTGAACAAGATCGACCTGCCGCAGGCCGAGCCGGAGCGCGTAAAGCAGGAAATCGCCGACATCATCGGTGTCGATGCTTCCGACGCCTGCCTGGTCAGCGCCAAGACCGGCATGGGTGTGGACGACCTGCTGGAAGAACTGGTGCTGCGCATTCCGCCGCCGAAGGGTGATCGCGCTGCGCCGCTGCAGGCACTGATCATCGACTCCTGGTTCGACAATTATCTGGGTGTGGTGTCGCTGGTGCGCGTCATGAACGGCGTGCTGAAAAAAGGCGACAAGATCCACGTCAAGTCGACCGGGCAGAACTACGAGACCGGCATCGTCGGCATCCACACGCCGAAGCGCAAGGAAACCGGCGTGCTGGAGGCCGGTGAGGTGGGTTACGTCGTTGCCGGCATCAAGGACATCCATGGCGCACCGGTCGGCGATACGCTGACCCACGCGAAAACCGCCGATACCGCTGCGCTGCCGGGTTTCAAGAAAGTGAAGCCGCAGGTCTATGCCGGCCTGTTTCCGGTGAACGGCGAGGACTACGAGGATTTCCGCGAGGCGCTCAACAAGCTGTCGCTGAACGATGCGTCGCTGTTCTTCGAGCCCGAGTCGTCGGATGCCCTCGGCTTCGGGTTCCGCATCGGATTCCTGGGCCTGCTGCACATGGAGATCATCCAGGAGCGCCTGGAGCGGGAATACGACCTGGACCTGATCACCACGGCGCCGACGGTGATCTACGAGGTGCTGACCAAGAAAGGTGCTCTGGTTTACGTCGACAGCCCGTCCAAGCTGCCGGACGGTTCCCACATCGAAGAGGTGCGTGAGCCGATCGCCGAAGTCCACATCCTCGTGCCGCAGGAGCACCTCGGCAACGTCATCACGCTGTGCGTGGAGCGCCGTGGCGTGCAGAAGAACATGGTGTTCCACGGCAACCAGGTGCAGCTGACCTGGGAAATTCCGATGGCGGAAGTCGTCATGGATTTCTTTGATCGACTGAAGTCGGTCAGCCGCGGTTTTGCCTCGCTGGATTACGGCTTCAAGCGCTTCGAGACCAGCAAGCTGGTCAAGGTCGATGTGCTGATCAACAGCGAGAAGGTCGATGCACTGTCGATCATCACCCATGCCGACAACGCGGTGACCCGCGGGCGTGCCCTGATCGAGAAGATGCAGGAGCTCATTCCCCGCCAGATGTTCGACATCGCCATCCAGGCCGCCATCGGCAGTCATGTGATTGCCCGTACCACGGTCAAGGCGCTGCGCAAGAACGTGATCGCCAAGTGCTACGGCGGCGATGTGTCGCGCAAGAAGAAGCTGCTCGACAAGCAGAAAGAAGGCAAGAAGCGCATGAAGCAGCTCGGCCGTGTGGAAGTACCGCAGGAAGCGTTCCTGGCAGTCCTGAAAGTCGACAAGTAACCGGCCGGAGCTGTAGATGGATATCGATTTTGCATTCTGGCTGGTGGTGCTCACGGCCATTTCCGGCGTGATCGTCCTGCTGGATTACTGCTGGCTGCGCAAGCGGCGTGCCGAGGCCCAGGCCGAGCCGGTGGTGATCGAGTACGCGAAATCGTTTTTCCCCGTGCTGGCACTGGTGCTGGTGCTGCGCAGCTTCCTGGCGGAGCCGTTCACCATTCCGTCCGGCTCGATGCTGCCGACCCTGCAGGTCGGCGACTACATCGTGGTCAACAAGTACGCCTACGGCCTGCGTTTGCCGGTGGCGGGCACGCACCTTGTCGATATCGGCACGCCAGAGCGCGGCGACATCATGGTGTTCCGCTTTCCGGGCAATCCGGCCACCAGCTATATCAAGCGGGTGATCGGCCTGCCGGGCGACCGGGTGGCCTGGGCCAATGGTGTGCTGCTGCTGAACGGCGAGCAGGTGCCGCTGGAACAGACCGGCCGGGAGGTGATGCTGGCCGGCGGTGCGGAACTGACGTTCCGCCAGAACCTGGGCACGCATTCCTTCACGATCCGCCGGGAAGAAGGCCGGGAGGCCTTTCCCGGCGTGCATGAATGGACCGTGCCCGAAGGGCATTACTTTGTGATGGGTGACAACCGTGATAATAGTTACGACAGTCGCGGTTGGGGCTTCGTGCCGGACGAGCTGATCGTGGGCAAGGCCGTCTATGTCTGGATGCACAAGGCACCGGGCCTCCACCTGCCGACATTCAGCCGCAACGGCAGCGTGTACCGGACCGACCACGCCGACAGCGGCAATGCCAACGGAGAATGAAAATATGCGCTATCAAAAAGGTATGTCCTTTTTTGGTCTGGCATTCCTGCTGGCCATCCTCGGTGTCATCGTCAGCCTGGCTGTCAAGATCGTACCGCCGTATCTGGACTTCCTGACCATCAGCGGCGCCACGCTGGAAACCATCAAGCAGCCACGCATCGCCCTGCAGTCGGATGAGGCCATCCTGAAAAAGATCGACAACCAGCTCAGCATCAACAACATCAAGCTGAAAGAGCTGACGGAAGAGAAGGCCATCACCCTGTCCCGCGAGGATGGCACCCTGACCGCAGACATCGACTACACCCTGCAGAAGCCGGTCTTCACCAGCGAGACCTTCGAGATCAGTCTCAATCTCCACTTCATCAACACGCTGGAGGCCGATCTCGGCAGTGAATGACACGGTCGCGCTGGAGCAGGCACTGGGCCACCGGTTCGGTGACCGCGACCTGCTCGTGCTCGCGCTGACCCATCGCAGCATCAGCGGTTCGCGCAACAACGAACGGCTGGAATTTCTCGGCGACTCCGTGCTCGGCCATGTCATCGCGGAAGAGCTGTACCGGCGTTTCCCCCGTGCCAGTGAAGGTGAGCTGACCCGGGCCCGTGCCCGCCTGGTCAACGGTGAGGCACTGGCCGGCATCGCCGCGCGGTTCTCCCTGGGCGAGGTGGTACGGCTGGGCCCCGGCGAGCTCAAGAGCGGCGGTCACCGCCGCGGTTCGATCCTGGCCGATTGCCTGGAGGCGCTGATCGGTGCCATCCATCTGGATGCCGGTCTGCCGGCAGCCCGCGCCTGCGTGCTGGCCTGGTACGCACCGCTGCTGGAAGAGCTGCGCATCGCCGAGGTGGTGAAGGATCCGAAAACACAGCTGCAGGAATTCCTGCAGGGGCGCGGGTTGCCGCTGCCGCGTTATGACGTGCTGGAAACCGCCGGCAAGGCACATGAGCAGCGGTTCCGCGTGTCCTGCATGGCCGACGGCCTGGCCACGCCGGTCGAGGCCTGGGGCGACAGCCGCCGCGTGGCCGAGCAGATCGCGGCGGCGGAAGCAATGCGACAACTGAACGGTGGCCCCGCATGAGCGACGCGCAACAACCGACCCGCTGTGGCCATGTCGCCATCGTCGGCCGTCCCAACGTCGGCAAGTCGACGCTGCTGAACCGCCTGATCGGGCAGAAGCTCTCGATCACCTCCCGGCGGCCGCAGACCACCCGTCACCAGGTGCTGGGTATCGCCACCGAGGGGCCGGTGCAGGCGATCTATGTCGACACGCCGGGGATCCACCGGGCAGCCACGAAAGCCATCAACCGCTACATGAACCGGGCGGCGTTTTCCGTGCTGGAGGATGTCGATGTGGTGGTGTTCGTGGTCGAAGGCCTGAAGTGGACCGACGACGACGCGCTGGTGCTGGAGCGGCTGGCGTCCGTGAAGTGCCCGGTGCTGCTGGCGGTGAACAAGGTGGACGAGCTGACCGACAAGAGCCGCCTGCTGCCGCATCTGAAATGGCTGTCGGAGCAGCGCAGTTTTGCCGAGATCGTGCCGGTGTCGGCACAGGGTGGCCACAACGTCGACACGCTGGCACGCCTGGTTGCCGACCGGTTGCCGGAGCAGCCGCACATGTTCGGGCCGGACGAACTGACCGACCGCACGCCGCGTTTCCTGGCCGCCGAGCTGATCCGCGAGAAGGTGATGCGCCAGCTGGGCGACGAGATCCCTTACCAGCTGGCGGTCGAGATCGAGAAATTTTCCGAGGAAGGAAACCTGTTCCGCATCCACGCGGCCATCCTGGTGGAAAAGGAAGGACAGAAAGCCATCGTGATCGGGCAGGGCGGCGAGCGTCTGAAGAAGATCGGAACCCAGGCGCGCATCGACATGGAAAAGCTGTTCGACTGCCGGGTGATGCTGGAAATCTGGGTGAAAGTGCGCGGCGGCTGGTCCGACGACGAGCGCGCACTCAAGAGCCTCGGGTACGACTGACCCGGCCATGGACGCGGTCGAAGCCTACGTGCTGCATGCCCGGGCGTATCGCGAAAGCAGTCAGCTGGTGGATCTGCTGTCGGTGGAGCATGGCCGTATCGGCGTGCTGACGCGTGGCAACCGGGGCAGCAAGCGCGGTCAGCCGCTGCAGCCGTTCCGTCGCTATCGGATTGCGCTGGGTGGCCGCGGCGAGCTGCGCCGGGCCGGCACGGTGGAGGCCATCGGCGCACCCTGTCTGCTGAACGGCCGGGCCCTGTATGCGGCGCTGTACCTGAACGAGCTGCTGGTGCGCCTGCTGCACCGCGACCTGCCGGTGCCGGACGTGGTGGAACTGTATGCGCGTGCACTGGCACAGCTGGCGGCGGGCGCCGCGCTGGAGCCGGTGCTGCGCTGCTTCGAGAAACAGCTGCTCGACGAACTCGGATACGGCCACCGCTATGGCGAGACGGTGGAGGGCGAGCCGGTGCTGGCCGCCGCTCTGTATACTTTCGAGCCGGAGCGCGGCGTGCGCCTTGCCGGTGCCGGTCTGCCGGCCGAACGCTGCTTTTCCGGCGTGGCGCTGCAGGCGCTGGAGCAGGACGGCTTTGCCGCGCTGGCAAATGAGGAAACGCTGGCGCTGGCGCTGCGCGATGCCAAGCGTCTGATGCGCGCGGCACTGGCGCCGCATCTGGGCGACCGTCCGCTGCACAGTCGCGCCCTGTTCCGCCCGGCCCGTACCGTCACCGGAGACTGACATGTCTGCCCCGAATCCGTTCCGCCGTCCGCTGCTGGGCGTCAACATCGATCATGTGGCCACGGTGCGCCAGGCGCGCCGCGTCGCCTATCCGGACCCGGTGGAAGCCGCACTGGTGGCGGAAACCGCCGGTGCCGACGGCATCACCGTGCACCTGCGCGAGGATCGCCGCCACATCCAGGATCGCGACGTGGAAATCCTGCGCCGGGTTCTGAAGACGCGCATGAATCTGGAAATGGCAGTGACACCGGACATGATCGCGTTCGCCGAGCGCATCCTGCCGCAGCACGCCTGTCTGGTGCCGGAGAAACGCACCGAGATCACCACCGAAGGCGGTCTTGACGTGCTGGCGCACGAGCACGAGGTGAAGACGGCCTGCGAGCGGCTGGCGCGTGCGGGGATCGAAGTGTCGCTGTTCATCGATCCGGATTTTGCCCAGATCGATGCGGCCGTCCGGTGCGGTGCCCCGGTGGTGGAACTGCACACCGGAGCCTATGCCGATGCGCCCGACGAGCATGCGCGCGCCAAGGAACTGGCCCGCATCGAGCGCGCGGTAGCGCACGGTATTGCGCGCGGCCTCACCGTCAACGCCGGGCACGGTCTCCACTACTTCAACGTCGAACCGGTGGCGGCGATCCCCGGCATCAACGAGCTGAACATCGGCCATGCGATCGTGGCGCGCGCGCTCATCACCGGCTTTGCCGAGGCGGTGCGCGAGATGAAGCGGCTGGTCACCGGGGCAGCCGCGTGAGTATCCGCGGCATCGGCACGGACCTGGTGTCCATGGCGCGCATTGCCGCGGTGCTGACCCGGCACGGCGACCGCTTCCGCGATCGCGTGCTCACACCGGACGAACATCGGGCCTTCGATGACCCGGCGCAGGAAGCGCGCTGGCTGGCCAAGCGCTGGGCCGCGAAGGAAGCGGTGGCGAAAGCGTTTGGCACCGGTATCGGCGCACAGCTTTCCTTCCAGGACATCGTGATCGGGCGCGAGCCGGCCGGCCGACCGACCGTGACACTGCGCGGCGACGCACTGCAACTGGCGCATGATCGCGGCGTGACGCAGGTACACCTGTCGCTGAGCGACGAGCAGGATCTGGCGCTGGCGTTTGTAGTGCTCGAGGGCTGAGCCGCCCGTCAGCCGGGCAACAGGGTCTCGATGTGGTCGAGGTTGGCGGCGAGCCAGTGATCGACCGCTTCCATTTCGCCGATCAGCCGCCCCAGCGGCGGCGTCAGCGCCAGCCAGTCCGGTGCGCCGCGTGCCAGCGCGCCCTTGAGCACGGTTTCGAATTCGTTCACCGCCTGGCGCAGTGCCGGCGTGCCGACATAGCGGGTGGCGCCGTGCAGCTTGTGCACGCGTGCCAGCAGTGCCTCGCCGTCGGTGCCGGCGGCCAGTGCCGGTATGTCGCGACGGTCGGCGGCCAGGCTTTGTGCCAGCAGTTGCAGCATGTCGCGCGCGAGTGCCGGCTTGCCGCCGGCCAGCACCACCGATGCCGCGAGATCGACCACCTCGCCGGTCGGCAGGGCGCCGGCACTGCTGGCGGCCGGCACCGGCATATCGGCAAAGCGCACGCCGGCCCAACGCTCCAGCACGTAGCGCAGCTGTTGTTCGCCGATCGGTTTGGTGAGGTAGTCGTCCAGTCCGTCGGCCAGCAGTTGTTCGCGCTCCGAGGCGAGTGCGTGTGCGGTCACCGCGATCACCGGCAGGGTACGGAATTCCGGGCCGAGCTCACGGAGGCGGCGCGTGGTCTCGATGCCGTCCATGACCGGCATCTGGATGTCCATCAGCACCAGGTCGAAACCGTCGCGGCGCAAGGCCGCGATTGCCGCCTTGCCGCTGGACACACCCTGCACCTGTACGCCCAGATCCTCGATCAGCGTGCAGAGCAGCTTCAGGTTGGCTTCATTGTCGTCCACCACCAGTACGCGCAGTCGCTCGCTGCCACTGGCGCGCAGGCCGGGCTTGCGGCTGCTGCGGCTTTCATTGCCCAGCAACACCTGCACCAGCGATTCATGCAGCCGCTGTGCGGATACCGGTTTCGGAATCACGGCGCAGGTTGCGTTCCAGCCGGTATTGCCGGCTTCCGGCCAGCTGTTGCCGTCGGCCGTGCCCGGCAGCAGCCAGACGCGGATGCCGCGCTCGTGCAGCTGGCGCGCCATGTCGTTCAATGCCGTGTTGTCGCCTTCGCCCGGGCCGCCGCCGAGCAGCACCGCGGAGACCGGTTCGGCGACGCAGGCCAGCACCTCCGGCAGCGTTTCCGCCTCGGTGGCGGTCGCGCCCCAGTCCTCGACCAGATGCCGCAGGGCCAGCCGTGTGGTGTCGTTGGCGTCGTACACCACCATGCGGTGCCCGGCCAGCACATCGGGCGTGCCGGCGGCAAAGCGGTCGACATCGGCGCGGATGGTGAACCAGAACGTCGAGCCTTCGCCGGGCGCACTTTCCAGCCCGACTTCGCCGCCCATCAGTTCGACCAGGTGTTTCGAGATGGCCAGCCCGAGTCCGGTGCCGCCGGCCTGGCGGGTGGTGCTGGAATCGGCCTGGGTGAATGCGGTGAACAGCGTGCCCTGCTGTTCCGGACTGAGTCCGATGCCGGTATCGGTCACGGCAAAACGCAGCATCACCGAACGTTCGTCCTCGCTTTCCAGCATCACCCGCACCACGATCATGCCGCGCTCGGTGAACTTGATGGCATTGCTGAGCAGATTGGTAAGCACCTGCCGCAGCCGGATCGGGTCGGCGATGACACGGCGCGGCGTGTCCTGGTACACCAGCGCGACCTGTTCCAGTTTCTTGTCGGCGGCCAGCGGTGCCATCAGCGCCAGCACGTCGTCGATGATTTCCCGCAGGTCGACCGGGCTGCGGTCCAGCGCCAGCTTGCCGGCCTCGATCTTCGAGAAGTCGAGGATGTCATTGATGATGGTGAGCAGGGCGTCGGATGACTTGCGCACCGTGGTGAGATATTCGGCCTGACGCGGCGACAGTTCGGTTTTCAGCAGCAGCCGGGTGAAACCGATGATGCCGTTCAGCGGCGTGCGGATTTCGTGGCTCATGTTGGCCAGGAATTCGCTTTTCAGCCGGGCGGCCTGCACGGCTTCCTTGCGCGCCATGTCCAGCTCGATGTTCTGGACCTCGATGGTCTCCAGCGTTTCCCGCAGGTCCTCGGTGGCCTGGTTGACGCTGTGCTGCAGTTCTTCCTGTGCCTTTTGCAGGGCTTCGCCCATGGCGTTGAAATCGCGCTGCAGGCGGCCCAGGTCGCCCGGTGCACGTGTGCCCAGGCGGGTGCCCAGCTGGCCGGCGGCGATGCGCCGCATGCTGTTGCCCAGCGCCCCCATGGTGGAAAGCAGGCTTTCGCTGAACAGGTGCGCGAGCAGGGCCTGTACGGTGAACAGGGCGAGCAGCATGGCCAGGGTGAGGGCCAGCATGCGGTAGTGCTCGGTGCGCACACGGCTGTCGTTGAGTTCGACCTCGACCCAGCCGGTGATGCGGCCGATGGCTGCCGTGGGGCGGTCGCTGCCGGGGATGGCGGTGATGCCGGTCTCGGTGATCGGCAGCAGCAGTCGCCAGCCGCTGTCGGTGGCGGCCGAGGTCGCGCGGTCACCGAACAGCACCCGCAGGCCGCCGCTGTCGGGCGCCCGCGGCAACGGGCCGCTGTGGACCAGCATGGCCTGGCCGGCGTCGTAGACCGTCACCGAGCGCACATCGGGCTGTTCGAGGTAGGCCGGCAGGCGGGTGCCCAGGGCGCCAGCGGCGGCCGGCAGTGCCAGCGCCGGCCGGGCATCGGCTGCCACCTGCTGCACGGTGATCCAGCCGCGCGCGATCAGGGTGCTTTCCAGCGACCGCAGGTTCTGCTGCATGGCCCAGCCGGCCAGCAATCCGCCGGCCAGCAGTGTCGGCACAATGATCAGCAGCGTGAGGCGTAGCCTTATCGACAGGCCGGGCATGGGTAACCGTTCGGGTTGTCGTGATGCGCGGCTGCCATCATGGCACTGCCCTGCCGTGGTCGCCCAGTGACCCGGTGTAGAATGCCGGCCGCATGAACGCCAGCCAGCCCCCCCGCGACAGCACTATCGACGACTTTGTCGGCAATACGCCGCTGGTGCGCCTGCAGCGCATTCCGGCAGCGGCCGGCATCGACGCGTCCAACCGCATCCTGGTCAAGCTGGAAGGCAACAACCCGGCCGGGTCGGTGAAGGACCGCCCGGCGCTGAACATGATCCTGCGTGCCGAAGAGCGTGGCGAGATCCGCCCGGGCGACACCCTGATCGAAGCCACCAGCGGCAACACCGGCATCGCACTGGCGATGGCGGCAGCGATCCGCGGTTACCGCATGGTGCTGATCATGCCCAGCAACCAGAGCGAGGAACGCCGGCAGGCGATGAGCGCCTACGGTGCGGAGCTGATCAGCGTGTCGCAGGAAGCCGGCATGGAAGGTGCGCGCGATCTGGCCAAACAGATGGAGCGCGAAGGACGGGGCCGGGTGCTGGACCAGTTCGCCAATCCGGACAACCCGGACGCGCACTACCGCGGCACCGGCCCGGAAATCTGGCGCGATACGCAGGGGCGCATCACGCACTTTGTCAGCTCGATGGGCACCACCGGCACCATCATGGGTGTGTCGAGATTCCTCAAGGAAAAAAATCCGCGGGTGCAGGTCGTCGGCCTGCAGCCGAAGGAAGGCTCGGCGATCCCCGGCATCCGGCGCTGGCCGGAGGAATACCTGCCGTCCATCTTCGATGCGTCGCGGGTGGATCGCGTGCTGGACGTGTCGCAACAGGAATCCGAAGACATGATGCGCCGGCTGGCACGCGAGGAAGGCATCTTCTGCGGCGTGTCGTCCGGCGGCGCGGTGTCCGGCGCCTTGCGTGTGGCGCGCGACGTCCGCGATGCGGTCATCGTGGCGATCATCTGCGATCGCGGCGACCGCTATCTTTCGACCGGCGTTTTTGCGTCAGCCGGCGTGCCGCGCTGACGCCGGGCAGGGAGCCGCCATGAACGTTTTCGTGTTCGATATCGAGACCATTCCGGATGTCGACGGCGGCCGGCGCGTCTACGGGCTGGACGGCCTGTCGGAGAAGGACACGGTCACCGCCATGGAAAACCTGCGCCAGCAGGAGAACGGTACGACCTTCCTGCGGCACCACCTGCAGCGCATCGTGGCGATTTCCGCCGTACTGCGTACCGGCAACACCCTGAAGGTGTGGTCGCTGGGGGAAGAGGGCAGCAGCGAAAAGGAACTGATCGAGCGTTTCTTTGCCGGCATCGAGAAGTACACGCCGACGCTGGTGAGTTGGAACGGCGGCGGTTTCGATCTGCCGGTGCTGCATTACCGTGCCATGGTGCACGGCGTCACCGCGGCCCGTTACTGGGACCAGGGCGACGGCGACCGGGACTTCAAGTGGAACAACTACATTTCCCGCTATCACGCCCGCCATACCGACCTGATGGATTTGATCTCGCTGTACCAGGGCCGGGCGGTGGTGCCGCTGGACCAGATGGCCTCGCTGCTGGGATTTCCCGGCAAGATGGGCATGCACGGCAGCAAGGTGTACGACGCGTTCCGGGCCGGCGACATCCGCGGCATCCGCAACTACTGCGAGACCGACGTGCTCAACACCTTCCTGGTGTACCTGCGCTTCGAGCTGATGCGCGGCAATCTCACCCGCGAGGCCCACGATGCCGAGTGCCGGCGTGTGCGCGAATACCTGAAGGCCAGCGGCCAGCCGCACCTGGCCGAGTTCGAACAGCGCTGGACCGATCTTCTGTAGGAGCCCCTTCAGGGGCGACCCGGCAATTCGGTGCAACGACACAACACCATCCGCAGGAATCGCGCCTGAAGGCGCTCCTACCGACAGGGGTTTTCCCGATGCGTCACAGGAAACAACGTCTGCCGGCCGGTGAGGTCACCGCGGAAATCCATCGTCTTGCACACGATGGCCGCGGCATTGCGTCGGTGGACGGCAAGGCGGTGTTCGTCGAGGGTGCGCTGCCGGGCGAAACGGCATCTTTCCGTTATGTCTTCCAGCGCAAGACCTTTGACGAAGCGGTGGTCTCGCGGGTGGAGAATCCCGCTGCCGACCGCATCGAGCCGGCTTGCCGTCATGCGGCTGTCTGCGGCGGCTGCAGCCTGCAGCACCTGGCGCCGGCCTCGCAGCTGGCGTTGAAGCAGACCGTACTGCGCGAGCAGCTGCAGCATTTCGGCAGCGTGCAGCCGGGCGAGTGGCTGCCGCCGCTGGCCGGCGCGCCGCTCGGTTACCGGCGCAAGGCACGGCTGGCGGTGCGCTACGTGGCCGGCAAGGGCGGGGTGCTGGTCGGTTTCCGCGAAAAGCGCAATGCGAAAGTGGCGGACATCGCTTCCTGTGCCGTGCTGCTGCCGGACATCGGCAACCGCATCGCCGAATTGCGTGCGCTGCTGTCGTCGCTGTCGCCGTCCATACAGGACAAGCTGCCGCAGGTCGAGGTGGCAGCCGGCGACGATCGTCTCGCGCTGGTGTTCCGCCATCTGGCGCCGCTGGCCGACGCCGACCGGCAGTCGCTGGTCGACTGGTGCCGCGCGCGGAACATCGACTGCTGGCTGCAGCCCGGCAACGAATCAACCATGCACCGTATCTGGCCGGAGCAGGGCGACGCCCTGCTCGCGTACCGGCTGGACGATTTCGGCGTCGAGCTGCTGTTCCACCCGAACGATTTCACCCAGGTGAATGCCGGCATCAACCGGCAGATGGTGCGTCATGCCGTCGACCTGCTCGATCCGCAGCCGGGCGACCGTGTGCTGGACCTGTTCTGCGGTCTGGGCAATTTCACCCTGCCGCTGGCGACGCGCGCCGCGCACGTGACCGGCGTGGAAGGCAATGCGGCGATGGTTGAACGCGGCAACGCCAACGTGGCCCACAACCGCGCCCGCGGTGTGGCGCTGGGCGAGACCCGTTTCTTCGCCGCCAATCTCGACGGTGACTTCACCGGTGCCGCCTGGGCCCGCGAGCGTTACGACCTGATCCTGCTGGACCCGGCCCGTGCCGGCGCCGAGGCCGTGTGCCGGGCCCTGGCCGGCGGGCTGTCCGGTGCCCGCCGCATCGTCTACGTGTCCTGCAATCCCGCCACCCTGGCCCGCGATGCGGGTCTGCTGGCCGAGGCAGGCTATGTGCTTGAAAAAGCGGGGGTGATGGATATGTTCCCGCACACCACGCATGTTGAATCGATGGCCCTTTTTACGCTCCGGCAGACGGCCGGACGCCGGTAAAATCAGCACATGGTCAAGGTCCGCGAAGAGCATCCGGTACGCGACGACGGCAGCGTCGATCTCGATCGCTGGCTGGAGCAGATCCAGTCGCAGACGGAAAAATTCAGCAAGGACGAGCTGCGCCGTGCCTGCCGGCTGGCGGAGGATGTCGAGCGCGCGACCGTTGCCGCCGGCAATGTCTGGGCCAGCGGCGCCTCGGCCTACCGCACCGGTCTGGAAATGGCGCAGATCCTGGCCGGCCTGCGTGCCGACCAGGACACGCTGGTGGCATCGGTGCTGTACCGCACCGTGCGCGAGGGTGGCCTGCCGCTGGAGCAGGTCGGCCGCGATTTCGGCCATGACGTTTCGCTGCTGATCGAGGGCGTGCTGCGCATGGCCGCCATCGGCGCCATCAGCAATCCCACCCGCAAGGCCGTGCTCGGCCAGCAGCAGGGCCAGCTGGACAATGTCCGCAAGATGCTGGTGGCGATGGTCGACGACGTGCGGGTCGCGCTGATCAAGCTCGCCGAGCGTACCTGCGTGATCCGGGCCGTGAAGAACGCCGAAGAGGAGCGCCAGCGCAAGGTGGCGCGCGAGGTGTTCGACATCTACGCGCCGCTGGCGCACCGGCTCGGTGTCGGCCACATCAAGTGGGAACTGGAGGACCTGGCGTTCCGCTATCTGCAGCCGGGCGCCTACAAGAAGATTGCCCGCCTGCTGGACGAGAAGCGCGTCGATCGCGAGCAGTACATTGTCGATGTGGTGGACGAGCTGAAGCGGCAGCTGCAGCGTGCCGGCATTGCCGGCGAGGTGTTCGGCCGCGCCAAGCACATCTACAGCATCTGGCGGAAGATGCAGAAAAAGCAGATCGACTTCTACGAGGTCTACGACGTGCGTGCCGTGCGCGTGCTGGTGCCGGAGGTGCGCGACTGCTATGCCGTGCTCGGCATCGCCCACTCGCTGTGGCAGCACGTACCCAAGGAATTCGACGACTACATCGCCACGCCCAAGGCAAACGGCTACCAGAGCCTGCACACGGCCGTGATCGGCCCGGACCGCAAGATGCTGGAAGTGCAGATCCGCACTTTCGCCATGCACGAGGCGGCGGAGCTGGGCATCGCTGCGCACTGGCGCTACAAGGAAGGCAGCAAGGGCGCGCCGAAAGTGTCCGGTTACGAGCACAAGATCGCGTGGCTGCGGCAGGTGCTGGAATGGCACGAGCAAGTCGGCGACGCCGGTGTCGGCGACATCCTGCAGGGCGATGTCGGCATGGACCGGGTGTACGTGTTCACGCCGGACGGCCATGTGGTGGATCTGGCGGCCGGTGCCACGCCGGTCGATTTTGCCTACAGCATTCATACCGAGGTCGGCCACCGTTGCCGCGGCGCCAAGGTGAACGGCCGCATCGTGCCGCTCAGCACCGTGCTCAATACCGGTGAGCAGGTGGAAATCCTCACCACCCGCGAGGGTGGCCCCAGCCGCGACTGGCTGAACCCGGTGCTCGGCTTCGTGAAGACATCGGGCGCACGCGCCAAGATCCAGCACTGGTTCCGCCAGCGTGACCGCGACGAGAACATCGAGGCCGGCCGGGAAATGCTCGAGCGCGAGCTGAAGCGGCTGGCGGTGGACGAGGTCAACCAGCGGCAGCTCGCCACCGATCTCGGCTTCCGGCATCCGGAAGACATGTTTGCCGCGCTGGGCGCCGGCGACCTGAAGATTTCCCAGCTCATCCACCAGTTCCAGGAGCCGCTGGCGCGGGAGAACGCGCAGCAGGACCTGCTGCCGCGTCCGGCCCAGGCCAGCCGCGAAGGCCAGGGTGTGACAGTGGAGGGTGTCGGCAACCTGATGACGCAGATGGCCGGCTGCTGCCAGCCGGTGCCCGGCGACAGCATCCTCGGCTATGTCACCGTCGGCCGCGGCGTGAGCGTGCATCGCGTGGACTGTGCGAACCTGCTGCAGCTGCAGCGCGAGGACCCGGCACGCATCGTCGAGGTCAGCTGGGGCAGCAGCAGCGATATCGCCTATCCGGTCGACATCTTCGTGAAGGCATGGGACCGTACCGGCCTGCTGCGTGACATCATGTTCGTGTTTGCCGCCGAGAAGGTGAACATCACGGCGGCACATACCCAGTCGAACCGGCACGACAACACCGCCACCATGCTGTTCACCATCGAGATCGGCAGCCTGGATCTGCTGGGCAAGGTACTGGGCCGGGTCGAACAGCTGCCCAGCGTGCTTGAAGTGCACCGCTACAAGAAGTGACGCCCATGAATGCACCCGTCCGCCACACGCTGTCCGACCTGATCGCGCTGATGGCCCGGCTGCGCGACCCGGACTACGGCTGCCCGTGGGACCTGAAACAGGATTTCGGCACCATCGCGCCCTACACGGTCGAGGAGGCGCACGAGGTGGCGGACGCCATTGCCCGTGCCGACATGCCGGGCCTGCGTGCCGAACTGGGCGACCTGCTGTTCCAGGTGATCTTCCATTCGCAGATGGCGCGCGAGCAGGGCCTGTTCGACGTGAACGACGTGATACACGGGCTGGTGGAGAAGATGCTGCGCCGGCATCCGCACGTGTTTCCGGACGGCCGGGTCGACGGTGTGCGCCGCCGTCACGACGAGCACGACATCGGCGACATCAAGAGCAACTGGGAAAGCACGAAGAAAAGCGAGAAACAGGCCGCCGGCGAGAGCACGGCCAGCGTGGTCGATGGCGTGCCGGCCGGCTTCCCGGCGCTGGCGCGTGCCCAGAAGCTGCAGAAGAAGGCCGCCCGTGTCGGCTTCGACTGGCCGGATACGGCCGGCGTGATCGACAAGCTGCGCGAGGAGGCCGGCGAGCTGGCGGCGGCGCTGCGTGCCGGTGACCGCCGCAACACCGGCGAGGAGATCGGCGACCTGTTCTTCACGCTGGTGAACCTGGCGCGCAAGGAAGGTTTCGACGCCGAGACGCTGGCGCGCGAGGCCAGCCTGAAGTTCGAGCTGCGTTTCCGCGCCATGGAGGACATCCTGGCGGCGCGCGGCACACCGGCGGGCGAGGCCGGGCCCGCGACCATGGAGGCGGCCTGGCAGGAAGCCAAGCGCCGTGAGCAGGACACATGAACGCCACGGCGCTGGTCGACCGCTACGGCCGCCGGGTCGATTACGTGCGGCTGTCCGTGACCGATCGCTGCGATTTCCGCTGCGTGTACTGCATGGCCGAGGACATGACTTTCCTGCCGCGCAGCGAGGTGCTGTCGCTGGAGGAACTGCTGGCCGTCGGCGAGGCGTTCGTTGCGCTGGGCGTGAAGAAGATCCGGCTCACCGGCGGCGAGCCGCTGGTGCGCAACAACATCCTCTGGCTGGTGGAACGGCTGGCGGCGCTGCCGGGGCTGGACGAGTTGGTGCTCACCACCAACGGTTCACGGCTGGTCCGGATGGCCGGCGACCTGAAGCGTGCCGGGCTCGCACGCATCAACATCAGCCTGGACAGCCTCGACGCCGGGCGTTTCCGGGACATCACCCGTACCGGCAGCCTTGATGAGGTGCTGGCCGGCATCGATGCGGCACGCACGGCCGGGTTCCGGCGCATCAAGCTCAACAGCGTGATCCTGCGCGGCCGCAACGACGGGGAAATCCTGGACCTGGTGTCTTTCGCGCGCGCGCGCGACCTCGACATCAGCTTCATCGAGGAAATGCCGCTCGGTCACATCGACGAGCACGACCGGGCGCTGGCCTTCGTGCCCTCGGACGAGATCCGCGAGCGCATCGCCGCCCGCTGGCCGCTGACCCCGAGCACGGAGAGCACCGGTGGCCCGTCCCGCTACTGGCGCATGGCCGGCAGTGACAGCCGCGTCGGTTTCATCTCGCCGCACAGCCACAATTTCTGCCACCTGTGCAACCGCGTGCGGGTCACGGTGGAGGGGCGCCTCTTGCTGTGCCTGGGCAACGAGCACAGCGTCGACCTGCGGCGCGTGCTGCGGGAAACCCCGGGGCTGACGCCGGAAACGCAGCGCCGTCTGCAGGCGGCCATCGTGGCCGGTATGGCACTGAAGCCGGAAAAGCACCACTTCAACCTGCACGAGGAACCGCAGATCGTGCGCTTCATGAACATGACCGGAGGCTGACATGCCGGCAGGCAAGGAATTCGTCCCGCTCGCGCTGGCGGTGCTCACCGTGTCGGACACCCGCACGCCGGAAACCGACACGTCCGGCGCCTTTCTCGCCGAACAGCTGGCGGCAGCCGGGCACCGGCTGCATGAGCGGGTGATCGTGAAGGACGACATCTATGCCATCCGCGCCGTGCTGTCGCGCTGGATTGCCGACGGTGCCGTGAATGCGGTCGTCGTCACCGGCGGTACCGGTTTTTCCGGCCGCGATTCCACGCCGGAGGCGGTGACGCCGCTGTTCGACAAGACCATCGAGGGTTTCGGCGAACTGTTCCGCCAGCTCTCGCATGCCGAGATCGGTACGTCCACCATCCAGTCGCGTGCGCTGGGCGGGCTGGCCAACAACACCGTGATCTTCTGCCTGCCGGGCTCCACCAATGCCTGCCGTACCGGCTGGGAGAAAATCATCCGGGACCAGCTGGATGCGCGTTACAAACCCTGCAATTTCGTCGGGCATCTGCTGCAGAAGCCCGGCTGCACCACGCGCGGCTGACCGGGAGCAGCCGCGCCGTGGCGACGGACGATTCCTGTGCACGCCCTGGGCTGATGTCCGTTGCAGAGGCGCGTGCGCGCCTGCTGCAGGCCGCGGTGCCCCTGCGCGATGTCGAGGAGATTCCGCTGGTGCAGTTGCGCGGGCGTGTGCTGGCACGCGACGGTGTGTCGGGCATCGATGTGCCCCCGGCCGACAATTCGGCCATGGACGGTTATGCCCTGCGTTTCGCCGATCTGCAGGCAGATGTGCCGTTGCCGGTGACGCAGCGGATTCCCGCCGGTGCCGTGCCTCGGCCGCTGGGTGCAGGCACGGCGGCACGCATCTTCACCGGAGCGACCATTCCGGACGGCGCCGACACCGTGGTGATGCAGGAAGACGTCATCGCCGGTGACGGCACGCTGCAGGTGCGTGGCGATGTGCTGGCCGGCCTGCGTTGTGGCGACAATATCCGCCCGCGCGGCCAGGACATCGCCGCCGGCAGTGTCGTGCTGTCGGCCGGAACCGTGCTGGGGCCCGCACAGATCGGTGTGCTGGCCGCCACCGGTCTGGCCGCCGTGCCGGTCGTGCGCCGCCTGCGCGTGGCATTCTTTTCCACCGGCGACGAACTGCTGGAGCCGGGCTGTGCACCGGCAGCCGGGCGCATCTTCAACTCCAACCGCTACGCGCTGCGTGCCTGGCTGGAAAATGCCGGGTGCGAGGCCATCGATGGCGGTGTGATTGCCGACCGGCGTGCGGATACCGAAGCGGCACTGCGTGCAGCAGCGGCGTGCAGCGATCTTGTCGTCACGACCGGCGGCGCGTCGGTGGGCGAAGAAGACCATCTGCGTGCGGCACTGGCCGCGGCCGGCGACGTCGGTCTGTGGAAAGTGGCGATCAAGCCGGGCAAGCCGCTGCTGTTCGGGCATGTCGACGGCGCGCATCGTGTGCCGGTGCTGGGCCTGCCCGGCAATCCGGTTTCCGTGGCGGTGACTTTCCTGGTGCTGGCGCTGCCGTTCCTGCGTGCCATGCAGGGTGCGACGGTGACCGAAACGCCGGCCCTGCGGGTGCCCGCCGGCTTTGCCGTCCGCAAGGCGGGCAAGCGCACCGAGTACCTGCGGGTGCGGCTGGCGACCGGCCCGTCCGGCACCCGCCTGGAACGTTTCGGGAACCAGAGTTCGGGCGTACTGACGTCGATGGCCTGGGCCGACGGCTTTGCCGTGATTCCGGCCGGCGTCACCGTGGCCGAAGGCGAACTGGTCGAATATCGACCGCTGCTGTCCGGCCTGTGCTGCTGAGAAAAACGGCTGTCGCCGGGCGAGTTATCCACAGCCTGCCTGCGCCGTAGGCATGAGGCCTGCCCGGGACCGGTTTCATGCCGGCAAAAACCGGTTTTCCGGGCCCGTGCACCTGCCTTGAACAGGGCGTCCTGAAACGGTGCAAAACCGGGGAAAGTGGTCTATCTTTCGGCCGGGGCACGTGTCATGCAAATGCCATGTGACTGCCGCTGGGATGTCATGGAACCGGTATCTGCCCCGGCACTGCGGGTACCGAAAACGGGCATCCGAGCCACTTAACTTGATCAAGGAGATGTTCGAATGATGAACAAGAAGCTGCTTGCTCTGGCCATTGGCGCCGTAGCCGCTCTGCCGGCTACCGTTCTTGCCGCCGGCCCGACGCTGTACGGCCAGATCCACGTATCGCTGGAGAGCGTAGAGGACGATATCGGCCTCACTTACAACGATCTGTCCGGTACCGCGGGCGATGAAGGCTGGGTACTGCGTGACAACGCATCGCGTATCGGCGTGCGTGGTGAGGCCGACACCGGTGTTGCCGGTCTGAAAGGCATCTACCAGGCCGAATACGGCACCGACGCCACCGGCGAAGCCGGCCCGTTCTCCCAGCGCAACATCTTCGTCGGCCTGCAGGGTGGTTTCGGTACGCTGCGCCTGGGCAAGTTCGACACCCCGCTCAAGGAAGCCCAAGGCACCATCGACCAGTTTGATGACACCGTTCTCGACATGGCCTCGCACGTGGCCAACGAATCGCGCCCGAACAACAGCATCGGCTACACCTCGCCGAAGCTGGGTGAACTGGTGACGATCAATGTCTCCGTGATCCCGGGCGAAGCAACGGGTACCGATGATGGTATCGCCGACTTCACCTCGATCTCGGCCGTTCTGGCGAACGAAGGTCTGTATGTCGCCGTTGCCGTTGACAGCGAAATCGAGAACGAGAGCATGGGCAGCGCCGATGGCCTGACCGCCATCCCGGTCGATGCCACCCGCTTTGTTGCCGGCTACGCCGCCGACACGTTTGAAGCCGGTCTGCTGTACCAGACGGCCGAGGACAGCAACGGTGCCGGTGAAGACACCTCGATCGTCCTGAGCGGTGCCTTCATTTCCGGTGACTGGAAATTCAAGGCTACCTACGGCATGACCGAAGGTGACACCACCGACGAAGAAATCACCCAACTGGCCCTGGGCGCGGACTACGCGCTGGGCAAATCGACCACCGTCAATGCCCTGTTCGGCATCGGCGAAGTCGACAGCACTGGTGACGAGGCCACCATCTTCGGTGTGGGCCTGAAGCAGAAGTTCTGATCCGGTCCTCCGGTGATGAAACGGAACGGGGCGGCGCGAGCCGCCCCGTTTTTTTGCGCCCGCCGCCGGCTGCCATCCCTGCCGACGCTGTCACACGAGTGCAATATTCCAAACACGGCCCTGTCACAAGGCGTTCCCATACTGCGCCCCGGCACCGCAAGTGCTGTCTCCGGCCCGACGGCCTGCGGGACCGTTTACCTGGACCTTTTGGGAGATGTTCGAATGAACAAGAAGCTGCTTGCTCTGGCCATCGGCGCTGCCGTGGCCATGCCGGTCGTGGCCGAAGCTGCCGGCCCGACCCTGTACGGCAAGATCAACGTGACGCTGGACAGCGTCGAGACCGATACCGGCGTGCCGGCCACCAGCACCGACGTCTGGTCCCTGAACAGCAATGCTTCGCGCCTGGGCGTGAAGGGCGATGCCGAGACCGGTGTCACCGGCCTGACCGGCCTGTACTACGCCGAGTACGAGATCGATGCCGACGACGGCGCCACGCCGTTCAAGCAGCGCAACATCTATGCCGGCCTCAAGGGCGCCTTCGGCACCCTGAAGCTGGGCAAGATGGACACCCCGCTCAAGGAAGCCCAGGGCAAGGTCGACCAGTTCAATGACCTGGCCGCCGACATCAAGAACGTCATGCCGGGTGAGACCCGCGCCGACAACATGATCCAGTACTCCTCGCCGAAGCTGGCCGACATGTTCACGGTCAACCTGGCGGTCATGCCGGCAGAAAACACCAACGTCGACGGTGAAGCCGGCAACGAAGACGGCATCGCCGATTCGATTTCCGCCTCCGTCGTGCTGGAATCGGGTGCCTTCTACGCCGCCCTGGCCATGGACCAGTCCATGACCAGCGCTTCGGCCGTGGACACCTTCACCTCCGGCCGTGCCGACATCACCCGTCTGGTCGGTGCCTACAAGACCGACGCCTTCGAGGTCGGCGCCATCTTCCAGACTGCCGAGGAAGTCGGTACGGGCGCGGCCAGCGAAGACGAAGCCATGTTCCTGAGCGGCGCGTTCGTCAGCGGCGACTGGAAGTTCAAGGCCCAGTACGGTGTGGGCGAAGGCGACGTCAACGATCGCGAGAAAACGATGATGGCCGTCGGTGCGGACTACAAGCTCGGCAAGAGCACCACGGTGTTCGGTTACTACTCGACGGTGGAAACCGACAACGCCGCGCCGCCGGATACCGAGATCACCACGCTGGCCCTGGGTCTGGAACAGAAATTCTGATTCCGGATGCGATGCAAAAGGGCGGCTGATGCCGCCCTTCTTGTCTGACGAGCACGTGCAGTGCAAGCAGCCTGGCCCGCTTCGGCGGGCCTTTTTTGTGCCGGTGGATCAGAGGCGGCGGAACACCAGCGTGGCGTTGGTGCCGCCGAAGCCGAAGCTGTTGGACATCACTGTGGTGAGGCCGGCGTTGTCCAGGCGCGAGCGCAGGATCGGCATGCCCTGGGCTTTCTCGTCCAGAGTCTCGATGTTGGCCGAGGCAGCCAGGAAATCGTTCTCCAGCATCAGCAGCGAGTAGATTGCCTCTTGCACGCCGGCGGCTCCCAGCGAGTGGCCGGACAGGCTCTTGGTGGAGCTGACCGGCGGAATGTCGCGGCCGGCAAAGGCCTCCCGGATCGCGCCCAGCTCGGCAACGTCGCCGACCGGGGTCGAGGTGCCGTGGGCGTTGATGTAGTCGATGCGGGTGTCGACGGTGGCCATGGCCTGCTGCATGCAGCGCAGTGCGCCTTCGCCGCTGGGGGCCACCATGTCGACGCCGTCGCTGGTGGCGCCGTAGCCGACCAGCTCGGCCAGGATCCTGGCGCCGCGGCGTTTCGCGTGCTCGTATTCCTCGATCACCAGCATGCCGCCACCGCCGGCAATCACGAAGCCGTCGCGGTTGGCGTCGTAGGCCCGCGAGGCCTTCTCCGGCGTCTCGTTGTAGCCGGTGGAGAGGGCGCCCATGGCGTCGAACAGGCAGGACAACGTCCAGTGTTCCTCTTCGCCGCCGCCGGCAAAGATGATGTCCTGCTTGCCCAGCTGGATCAGCTCCATGGCGTTGCCGATGCAGTGCGCGCTGGTGGCACAGGCGGAGGAGATCGAATAGTTGACGCCGCGGATGCGGAACGCGGTGGCCAGGCAGGCGGAGACCGTGGAGGCCATGGTGCGCGGCACCATGTAGGGGCCGACCCGCTTCACGCCTTTCTGGCGGGCGATGTCGGCGGCTTCCACCTGGTTGAAGCTGGATGCGCCGCCGGAGCCGGCGATCAGCCCGACGCGGTTGTCGGAGACCTGCTCCGGCGTGAGTCCGGCGTGTTCGATGGCCTGTTGCATGGCAACACAGGCGTAGGCGGCGGCGTCGCCCATGAAGCGACGCTGCTTGCGATCGATCAGGGCGTCCAGATCCAGCCCGATGACCTGGCCGGCCACCTGCGAGCGCATGCCGATCTCGCGGTACTGCTCCTTGAAGCGGATGCCGCTGCGGCCTTCACGCAACGAGGAAAGAACCTCGGCGCTGTTGTTGCCCAGGCTGCCGACGATGCCCATGCCGGTGACGACGACGCGACGCATTGCAGTGACTCCGCTGTTTCCGTTTCGATGTTCATGGCACGCCCGCGGGCGTGCCGCTCAGAAGCCGTCCGTGCTGGTGAACAGGCCGACCCGGAGATCCTTCGCGTGATAGATCTCGCGGCCATCGACGCTGACGACGCCGTCGGCGACGCCCATCACCAGCTTGCGCTGTATCACCCGCGACAGGTGCAGGTGATAGCGCACCACTTTCGCCGTGGGCAGTACCTGCCCGGAGAAGCGGATTTCGCCCGAGCCCAGCGCCCGCCCGCGGCCGGGATTGCCCAGCCAGCCCAGATAGAAGCCCACCAGCTGCCACAGTGCATCCACGCCCAGGCAGCCCGGCATCACCGGATCGGACTCGAAGTGGCACTGGAAAAACCACAGGTCCGGATGGATGTCGAACTCGGCAATGATCTCGCCCTTGCCGTAATTGCCGCCGGTGTCCGCAATGCGGGTGATGCGGTCGGCCATCAGCATCGGCGGCAGCGGCAGGCGGGCATTGCCGGGGCCGAACAGGGTGCCGTGACTGCACGAGAGCAATTCGTCGCGGGTGTAGCTGTTCTTGCGGTCCATCAGTCAGGGGGTCCGGTCTGGAAAAGGTTTTGCCGGGTTGCGGGCAGGGCCCGAAGGCATGAAATCAGAGAAAAAAGACATACGGTCGTGAGCGCGGGGCGATTCTAGCAACAGGGCATTGCCATGCCCTCCCGAGGGCGGGGCTGCAATCGTCAGCAAATGTGTTCCGGTGTCTGAACTCCCGGCGTGTCGTGTGGTCGTCTGGACATTCCGGGGCTTGGTCTTATCATCCGCGGCATCCCTTCATTGCCCGAGCCCATGCCGTGTCGTCTGCGCTGCTGCCCGAGCTTGGCCATCTCGCGCTGGTGACTGCCCTGGTGCTGGCGCTGGTGCAGGGCAGCCTGCCGCTGGTCGGCGCTGCGCGCCGCGATGCGGCCCTGATGGCGCTGGCGCGTCCGGCGGCGGTCCTGCAGTTTCTCGTGCTGGCGTTGTCCTTCGCCTGTCTGGTGGCCGCGTTCGTCGGCAACGATTTCACCGTCGCCTATGTGGCCGGCAACTCCAACTCCCTGATGCCCTGGTATTACCGGGTATCGGCCACCTGGGGCGGTCACGAAGGTTCGTTGCTGCTGTGGGCGCTGATCCTGGCCGGCTGGAGCGCGGCGGTGGCGCTCACCTCGCGTGCGCTGCCGCCGTCGGTGGTGGCGCGGGTGCTGGGCGTGATGGGGCTGATTGCGGTCGGCTTCCTGGCCTTCACGCTGTTTACCTCCAATCCGTTCGCCCGCTCGTTGCCGTTCTTCCCGGTGGACGGCGAGGACCTGAATCCGCTGCTGCAGGATTTCGGCCTGATCGTGCATCCGCCGATGCTGTACATGGGCTATGTCGGATTCTCGGTCGCGTTCGCCTTCGCGATTGCCGGTCTGCTGGAAGGACGGCTCGACAGCGCCTGGGCGCGCTGGTCGCGTCCCTGGACCACGGTCGCCTGGGTCTTCCTCACGCTCGGTATCGCGCTGGGCAGCTGGTGGGCCTACTACGAACTCGGCTGGGGCGGCTGGTGGTTCTGGGATCCGGTGGAGAACGCATCGGTGATGCCGTGGCTGGCCGGCACGGCGCTGATCCACTCGCTGGCCGTGACGGAAAAACGCGGCGTGTTCCGCGCCTGGACCGTGCTGCTGGCCATACTGGCCTTCGGGCTCAGCCTGCTGGGCACTTTCCTGGTCCGTTCCGGCGTGCTCACCAGCGTGCATGCCTTTGCCAACGATCCGGCACGCGGTGCCTTCGTGCTGGGCCTGCTGACCGTGCTGGTGGGCGGCGCGCTGGCGGTGTTCGCCTGGCGTGCCCGTGCACTGAAGGCGGAAGGCCGCTACGACACGATCGCGCGCGAAACCTTCCTGCTGGGCAACAACCTGCTGCTGATGGCGGTGCTGGCCGTGGTTTTCCTCGGCACCCTGTTCCCGCTGGTGACGGAAGCCTTCGGTCTCGGCCGCATTTCCGTCGGCCCGCCGTACTTCAACACGCTGTTTGCCCCGCTGGGGCTGGCGCTGATGCTGCTGATGACCTTCGGTGCGCACTCGCGCTGGAAATCACAGGCCCTGCCGGCACTGCTGCGCGAGCATGCGCCGGGCGCGCTGGCCGGTGCCGGCGCCGGTGCCGTGCTCGGTGCCTGCACGCTCTCTGCCGACCACCGGCTGGCGATCGTGGCCGTGGTCTGCGCCGGCGCGCTGGCCGGCAGTCATGTCGTCGATCTGGTACGGAAGGTGCGCAGCGCACGCGCCGGTCTGCGGGCCGGTTTCGCGCGGCTGTCGCGCAGCTACAAGGGCATGTGGACGGCGCACGTCGGGGTTTCCGTGCTGGCCATCGGGATTGCCGTGGTCAGCGGCAGCGAGGAAGCGCGCAACGTCCGGCTGGCCATCGGTGACAGCGTCACCATCGGCGACTTCCGCTACCAGCTGACCGGGCTGGAGAACATCACCGGCCCGAACTACATCGGCACGCGCGGCCACATCGCGGTGTACGACGGCGAACGGCAGGTCGACACGCTGCATCCGGAAAAACGCCGCTACACCGTGCAGCGCAACGTCATGACCGAGGCCGGCATCGATGCCGGTCTGCTGCGCGATCACTACGTGTCGCTGGGCGAGCCGCTGGGCGGCTCCGCGGGGCAACAGGCCTGGTCGCTGCGCGTGCAGCAGAAACCGTTCATGCGCTGGGTCTGGGGTGGGGCCGTGCTGATGGCGCTGGGCGGCCTGCTGGCGGTGTTCGACCGGCGCTACCGTCTGGCGGCGCGTCTGTCGGCGCAAGGAGTGCCGGCATGAAGCGGGTTGTCCTGTTTGCCTTGCCGCTGCTGGCCTTTCTCGGGCTGGCGGTGCTGTTCCTGTCCCGTCTGGGCGAGAACAACCAGGAACTGCCGACGGCACTGGCAGGGAAACCGCTGCCGGTGTTCGAACTGCCGACGCTGGACGGCGGCCGTGTGGCCAGCACCGACCTGCGCGGTCCGCTGTTGATCAATGTCTGGGCCACCTGGTGTCCGGCGTGCTACCAGGAACATCCGTACCTGCTGCAGCTGGCGCAACAGGGCGTGACCATCATCGGCCTCAATTACAAGGACGAGCCGGCCGCCGCGCAGCGGTTTCTCGCCGAGCGCGGCTCGCCGTACCGCACCGTGCTGGTGGACGCCGAGGGCCGGGTCGGGCTGGACCTCGGCGTATACGGTGCGCCGGAAACCTTCGTGGTCGATGCGCAGGGCCTGATCAGGCATCGCATCGCCGGCGTGCTGACGCCGGAAAATTTTGCCGCCGAAGTGGCGCCGCTGCTGCAGGCGGGGGGCGCGCCATGACGCTGCGCAGCCTGCTGTGCCTGCCGCTGCTGCTGATGATGGCGGCGGTGCATGCGGAGAATTTCGACCTGTACAGCTTCGAGTCGCCGGAGCAGGAAGCCCGCTTCGAGCATCTGATCGCCGAGCTGCGCTGCCCGAAATGCCAGAACAACAACCTGGCCGATTCCAATGCGCCGATCGCGCGCGACCTGCGTCAGCGTACCTACGAGCTGGTGCGCGAGGGCAAAAGCGATGAGGAGATCGTCGATTACCTGAAGGCGCGTTACGGTGAATTCGTCAGTTACCGGCCGGCGTTCAACGCGGTGACGGCGCTGCTGTGGACCGGGCCGCTCCTGGTGCTGCTGGTGGCCGGTGGTGCCCTGTGGTGGCGTTTGCGTCGCCGCGCCGCGAGCGCGGCTGCCGTCACCCCCGATCCCGAACAGGTGCGCGCCATCCTGGCGCGCTTCGACAGCGACCGGAGCACACCGCCATGACGGTATTCCTGCTGCTGGCCCTGTTGCTGCTGGTGGCCGTGCTGGTGCCGCTGGTGCTGGCCTTGCGCCGTGCCCCGGCGGTGTCCGCTCCGGACCGTGAACGGCTCAACGTATCGATTTTCCGCGAGCGCCAGGCCGAGCTGGATGCCGAGCGCGACAGCGGTCGCATCGATGCCGGCCAGCACGCAGCACTGACCGCGGAACTGCAGCAACTGCTGGTCGACGACGTCGATGCCGGCACGGTTGCCGCGCCGGCGGCGCGCGCCGGATCGCCGCGCCGGGTGGCCTTCATCCTGCTGGCGCTCGTGCCGCTGCTGGTGGCCGGGCTGCATGTCGTGACCGGTTTTGACGAGCCTGCCCGCGACTGGCTGGCACTGCAGTCGCAGCGGGATGCCGTGGCCGCGCTGCCGCCGCAGCCGGACCCCGCGGTGATACAGCAGGAGGGCGGGAACCTGCGCGACATCGCGCGCCTGCGCCAGACCATGCTGGAACGCCGGCCGGCAGATGCCGACGCCTGGTTCCGTCTCGGGCTGACCTGGCTGGACGCGGAAGTGCCGGTGCTGGCGATGGAAAGCCTGCGGACGGCGCGTCGCCTGGCACCGGAGCGCGTCGACATTGCCGTGACCCTGGCGCGCGTCGAGCTGATGCTGGGCAAGGGTCAGCTCACCGACGAGATCCGCGAGTTGCTCGATTTCGTGCTCACCGTGCAGCCGGACCACCAGGGTGCGCTGCTGGTGTACGGCATGGCGGCGTTTGACAGCCGCGACTACGCGACTGCGATCGCCCGCTGGGAACAATTGCTGGCACGTCTGGATCCGGCGTCCGAAGGCGCCCGGCTGTTGCGCCAGAGCGTGGCGCGCGCGCAGGAGCAGCAGGCCGCAGCAGGAGCACCGGCGGCGCCGGGTGCAGCGGCGGGGCGCATTCCGGTGCGCGTGGTGCTGGCGTCGTCGCTGGGTGTGCCGCCGCCGGATGCCACCCTGTTCGTGATCGTGCGCGCTGCCGGCGGGCCGCCCATGCCGGTGGCGGCCAAACGCCTGCCGGCGCGCCTGCCGGTGGACATTGTCATTACCGATGCCGACCAGATGATTGCCGGCGCGCCGCTGGCCGAACGCGGGCCTCTGGAAGTGCTGGCACGGCTGTCGCGCTCGGGCACGCCCATGGCGTCCAGCGGCGATCTGCAGAGCACGCCGGTGCGTATCGGTCTGCCGCTGGCCGCGCCGGTCACGATCAACATCGACCAGCGGGTTCCCTGAACCGGGCCTTTCCCTGTCCGACACCCCGCGCTTGAGGGCCCGGGGGCCGGTGTGTATCTTGGCCGTCCCCGAACGATCCCCCCGAGAAACTCCCATGTCGATGCGAGTGATCCTGCTTGGTGCGCCCGGCGCCGGCAAAGGCACGCAGGCCCAGTTCATCATGCAGCGCTACGGCATCCCGCAGGTTTCCACCGGCGACATGCTGCGCGCGGCGGTGAAGGCCGGCACGCCGCTCGGCGTGGCCGCGAAGAAGATCATGGACGCGGGGCAACTGGTATCGGACGACATCATCATCGGTCTGGTGAAGGACCGCATTGCCCAGCCGGATTGCGCCGGCGGTTTCCTGTTCGACGGCTTCCCGCGCACCATTCCCCAGGCCGAGGCGCTGGTGCAGGCCGGGGTCGACATCGGTGCCGTGGTGGAGATTGCGGTGGACGATGAGGAAGTGGTGAAGCGCATCGTCGGGCGCCGGGTGCATCCGGGCTCCGGCCGCGTCTATCACGTGGTCTACAACCCGCCGAAGGTGGCCGGCCGGGACGACGTCACCGGCGAAGAGCTGGTGCAGCGCCCGGATGACAGCGAGGACACCGTGCGTGAACGCCTGCGTGTGTACCACGCCCAGACTGCACAGCTGGTCGGCTTCTACGGTGACCTGGCGAAGAAGGGCGGGCAGAAGGCACCGGCCTACGTGAAGATCGCCGGTATCGGCAGTGTCGAGACCATCCGCGATCGCGTGTTCGCCGCGCTGGATCCGCTGAAGAAATAGGCGCCCGCCCGCCCGGGCGCGCCACGCCGGATGCAGTACGGAAGAAGGGGAGGCTGAGGCCTCCCTTTTTCGTTTGCGGGTTACGGCCGTCGTGCTGGGCTATCCTCCGCGCATTGCTGTTTCCCGGAGTCCGCATGCCCACACCTCCCTACAAACCCGACATCGCGGTCGTGCTGGTCAACCTCGGCACGCCGGATGCGCCCACCCCGTCGGCGGTCCGCCACTGGCTGCGCGAGTTCCTGTGGGACCGTCGCGTGGTGGAAATGCCGCGTCTGGCCTGGTGGTTCATCCTGAACCTGTTCGTGCTGCCGTTCCGCCCGCGCCGGGTGGCGGCGCTGTATGCCTCGATCTGGACGCCGGCGGGTTCACCGTTGCGGGCGATCACCGGGTCGCTGGCGGAGAAAACCGGTGCCGCCCTGGCAGCGGCCCTGCCGTCGTCGCACATCCGCGTGCATGCCGCCATGACCTACGGCGAACCGTCGCTGGCGTCGCTCCTGTGGAAACTCGAGGCCGATGGTGTGAACCGCGTCCTCGTTTTGCCGCTTTATCCACAGTTTTCGGCCACGACCAGCGGTGCGGTTGTGGATATCGTGGCGCGGTATCTGCTGCAGACCCGCCGCGCACCCGACCTGCGCATCGTGCGCGACTACTGCGAGTACCCGGCCTATCTGGATGCGGTGGCAGACAGCATCCGTACGTATCGTGCCGTTCACGGCGATGCTGACCGCCTGCTGTTCTCCTGGCACGGCATTCCGCAGCCGTATGCCGATCGCGGCGACCCGTATCCGCACTGTTGCGAGGCGACAACGCGTGCCGTCGTGGCGCGTCTGGGCCTGCCGGCAGATGCGTGGTCGATGGCGTATCAATCCCGTTTCGGTGCCCAGCAGTGGTTGCAGCCGTACACCGACGAGACCCTCAAAAGCTGGCCGCAGAGGGGTGTGAAAACGGTGCAGGTGGTCTGTCCGGGGTTCGCTGCGGACTGTCTGGAGACCCTGGAAGAGGTCGCGGAGCAGAACCGCGAGGGGTTTTTTCATGCCGGCGGCGAGCGGTATGCCTATATCCCCGCACTGAACGATTCGCCGGCCCACGTTGCCGCCATCGCGGCACTCGTGCGGGACCACATCGCGGGCTGGTGAAATTCATTTCACCCGGAAATTTCCGGCGTTTTCGAAAAAACGGCAAATTTCTCCGCCGGCGCCTGCCGTGCCCTGCGGGGTGCTCGTCGAGGCGCTGCGGCGGATCGTGAAAATGCTTTTTCAGTCCCCTCGCGGGCCCGTCGAGGGCAGTCGATGCACGCCTAACCCCTTGAAAAGTTTTGCACTGGTTTTTTTTTGTGCTATTTTCCGGGTCGATGCCACGCCAGTGGTATCAAAAACCGCGGTAGCTTAGGAGAGAACGAAAATGGCAAAAGCCAAGAAAAAGGCCCGCAAGGCCCCGAAAGCAAAAGTTGATGCAGTGAAAGTGACCGGCGCAGCTGCCAAGGACGCAGCCGCCAAGCTGAAGGCAGCCCAGGCTGCACTGAAAGCTGCCAAGAAGGACAAGAAAGGCGTCAAGGAAGCCAAGGCCGCAGTAGCCAAGGCCAAGAAAGCCGCCAAGTCCGCCGCCAAGAAAGCGAAGAGCGCC
>JBMOOO010000018.1:0-70294 GCA_049324475.1 Pseudomonadota bacterium
CCATCTCCGCCGGGCCGTATTCCGCGCGCATCTTCTGGTAGTCCCAGTAGTAGTTGCCGGTATCCCACGGCACTTCCACGAAGTACTTGTGGCGCTTGATGAAGCGGTTGCGCTTGGTCGACAGGTCAGTCGAGGTGTACTCGACGTTCTTGTACACACGGAACACGTCGCCCTTGCGGTTCAGGTCCGGGAACACCGCCGGCTGGTCCGGCGAGCCCAGGGCCGGGCGCACGGCCGGGTGCAGCGTGTAGTACTGGTTGTACAGCGCGGAGCCTTCGGTGCAGCGATCCGGATTGACCAGATCTTCCATGTTGCGCACGTGTCCGTCGCTGAGCAGGCCGCGCGACTGGACCCAGTACATGTCGCGCAGGAAGGTGGCGCGGATTGACTGCTGTTCTTTCTGATAAATGGTCGGCGCGAAGAAACGGCCGACTTCACTCAGCTTGAACATGCGCTCGTTGGTGTTGGCTCCCACCTGGTCGTTGTGACAGCTGCCGCAATCGCGGTCGAACACGCGCTTGCCATCGACCACCTGATCCATCACGCCCGGGTAGGAACGCCAGCCGGCCTGCACGAACGCACCCTCGGTCAACGAGGTGTTGCCGGTCTGCGCCAGCTTGCCCTTCGATTTCAGCCAGCGGTACAGACCTGCGTTGCGCAGATCGTCGTCGTTCCCGTCCAGCGTGGTCATATAGGCAGTCAGGGCCTTCAGGTCTTCCGGCCGCATCGCACCCATGGCACCGTCCGGCTCCTCGGAGTGGATGTAGGAACCTTCAAAGCCGACATAGGACTCGCTGTGTGACAGCGAGCGGCGGATCGCCATGTAATTGGTGACGTTCGGGATCGCGATCGGCGAGAACTGGTAGTCGTTGTCGGTCTCGCTGCCTTCACCGTTCAGACGCACCATGTTGTGCTCGCCGGCACCGCCAGGCATGTAGTAGATGAGTGTGGTCTTGTCGATGGCGGCCTTGCCCGGCGCCCACGACGGACCTTCTTCATCCGCCTCGATGCCGTCGAAGGTCGCGGTTGTGCCCGCGTTCTTGTCGCCCAGAATGGTCCACTTCATGGTCCAGCCCGGATTCGGCAGGCCCGGAATCACTTTCGTGATCGTGGACGTGCCCTTCTGGTAGCTGATCCGGTAACCGTGGCAGGACGCGCAGTTGAAGCCTATCCACGAGCCGTTGCCGGTGTAGGGATTGCTGGCTTCCGCATAGCGGTAACCGACCCAGCCGGAGTTCTTCGTGACGCCCTTCTTCAGCTGCGCCCCGCCCAGGAAACCCGGGATCGGGCTCGGCATCGGATACGGATCGAAGGTGACGTTGTTGATCGCCTCCGCCGGCACCTCACCCGCAACCGTCTTGTAGGCGCCGAACAGCAGCGCCGGATCGGCCTTCGCACGGGTTATGGGATCCGTGGTCTTGTAGGCGAAGATCTTGGTCCAGTCGAGGTTGCGGATCTTGTGGGCGAGACCGATGTTGTAGTCATACGACCAGAACACCTTGCGACCCTGTGTGACCAGCGCGTTGAAATTGCTGTTGGTCACGGACACCGGGATAGGCGCAATGGCTTTCGTCTCTGTCGAGAGCGTCGATACCACATCGCACTTGTGGTTGAAGGCATCGTCGGTGATGCGCTTGGTCTGGGCATCGATCACGTTGTGCGGCTGGCCCGGACGCTTCAACGACTCGTTGTAACCGACGCGCTTCTGCACCTGCAGGCGCAGCGGGCCCTTGCTCACGTGCACCGGCACCTTGAACTTCACCTCGGCGTCGGTCCAGGACACGATGTCCTTCGGCCAGGTTCCGGTCACGTTCGGTTTTTCGAAGTTCACCTGCGCATTGATGTCGAGCTTCTGCTCGTACATGGTCAGGTCGGTTTCCAGGATGCGGCTGTTGCCGATCATGATCTTGGCGAAGTCGACATCGGCGCCGCTGCCGAAACCACTGCCGCGCAGCGTGATGACATCACCCGGCTTGATCGCCGGCACCGAAGCCGGCGTGGCGGACGTCCAGGCCACCGTGCCGTTGACCAACAGACTCTGCACGACCGGCGCCGGGAAGGCAGCGGCGGAGGCCGCACGGGTCACTTCACGTGCACCATCGAAACGGCAGGCTGTTTCCTGGTCCGGGAAATCACCTGCTTCCTCGCAGGCGGCGAGCAACAACGGCGCCGCCAGCAGGGCTGCAAGGCGCCAGTGGATTTTTTTCTTGTAGTACATGGCATATCCCTCCGGCCGGCGTGGTTTCCGGCGCGCCGGGGAGCATGAGAGCGGGGCACCGGCCACGCCCCCCTCCCGGGTAGGGGATGGGGGCATGTGGGGACGAACGTGCCTGTGCTAGCGTCCCGGACATGCCGCCCCCTTCGAAGGAACGGTACCGGCACATAAGAAGAATTCATGAGGTCTCCCATGACCCTGGCCGCAGAGATTTCCGGCAACCGCCTCGACCGCAACGATCTGGTGGCCCTGCTGGATCGCAGCCGCCACTACTCCACCACCCTGCTGCTCGCACCGGCCGGTTTCGGCAAGAGCACCCTGCTCGGGCAGTGGCAGCGCCGCGCCCAGAGCCGGCGCATGGTGCGCATCGACCTGTCCGCACGCGACGCCGATCCGGTGCATTTTTTCCGTCGCCTGGCCAACGCCGTGCGCCAGCTGGTCCCCGGTTTCGACACCCTCAACTACAACCCGCTCGGCGCCGCCATCGACATACCGGCAGCCGTGGTGGCCGATTCGCTGTTGCAGGCATTCGAAGCCAGCGGCGAGGAACTGTTCGTCATCCTCGACGACTTTCAGCATGCCTCTTCTCCGCTGGTGCAACAGGTGATGGCCACGATGCTGCCGCGCCTGCCACCGCAGGTGCATTTCCTGATCGCCAGCCGCACGCATCCGGATTTTTCCCTGAGCCGCCTGAAGCTCGATGACCGCCTGCTGCTGATCGACGGCCACGATCTGCGACTGACCCGCACGGAACTCGACGACATGGCCGGCAAGCTGCTCGGCCATCCGCTGCCGGACGACGACGCCACACGCCTGCTGGAAGTCACCGAAGGCTGGGTGGCCGGCATCAAGATCGCCCTGATGGCACAGGCACGGGGGAAAGCCTTCGAGATCGTCCGTGGCAGCCAGCCGGAGCTGGTCGATTACTTCGCACACGTGGTCCTGCGCGAGCTGCCGGAGACCATGCGCAGCTTCTGCATCCGCGCGGCCGTTTTCGAACGCTTCAGCGCCGAACTCTGCGACCGGGTGCTGGAACGCCACGACAGTGGCCAGATGATCGAAAGACTGCGCGGCTCCGAGCTTTTCCTGCAACCCGTCGGCGAGCAGCCGGGCTGGTACCGGTTCCACACGCTGTTCCAGGATTTCCTGAAGGACCGCCTGTGCATGGAGCAGCCCGGCGAACTGCTGGCGCTGCACCGGCGGGCGGCAGACTGCTTCGTCATGCTGGGCGACGAAGAGCGTGCGCTGATACACGCACGCGAAGCCCAGGACGGGGATTTCTTCCTGCGCCTGCTGCGGGTCTGTTGCGACCAGTGGCTGCGCAAGGGCGATTACGTCGCCATCCTGCGCTGGATCGGCGAATTGCCGGATGAAACCGTGGCGCCGGACTCGGAACTGATCGGCCCGCTGATCGCGGCGCTGGTATTCTCGCGCCGTTTCAACCAGGCACACTACTACCTGGACCTGATGCGCGCCCAGGGCAATGCGCTCGGCGGACGGTTCGCCGACGACGCCACCCTGCCCTTCCTCGAAACGATGCTGCTGCTGTTCCAGCACGATACCGATTTCCGTCTGCAGCCGGGGGTCATCGACCAGATCAGCGGCAGCCAGCATCGTGACCTGCGTGCCTTTGCCTCGGCCATCATCGCCTACCATCACCTGATGCATGCGCGCTTTGACATCGCACGCCAGTATGCCCTGCAGGCAAAAGACGTCCTTGAACAGCTCGGTTATCACTATCTCGAGAGCTATGCCGACCTGATCCTGATCCTGTGCGACCGCAACACCGGCCGCATGCTGGAGGCGATGATGAGTGCCGAGCAGGGCTTCCGCCGCTGCCAGGACGCACGCCACACCGCCACCTGGCTGAATGCGGGCACCGCCCTGGCCGTCGTGCGCTACGAACAGAACCTGCTGGACGACTGCCAGCGCCTGTGCGAAGAACTGGTGGCGGTGGTGAATTCCGCCTGCGCAACGGAAGTGATCTCCTCGGTTTACCTGACCCTGTCCCGCCTGCTGTCGCATCGCGGTGAATACACCCGCGCCAACCGTTTGCTGTCGCAACTGGAACACATCCTGAAGCTCGGCAACTACGACCGCTTTGCCTCCCAGGTGGCCTGCGAGGAGATCCGCCAGGCACTGGTGCGCGACGACATCGAGCTGCTTGAGCGTCAGGCGCTCAAGCACGATCTGCCGCGCCGCATCGCACGCGGCACCTGGCGTACAGCGCCACGCGATTACGATGAAGCCTGGGAGCGCTACGGCCTGGCCGCAGCCCTGTTCCTGCGCGCACACGGTCGGCTGGACGACGCAGCCCAGATACTTGATGTGCTGTCGGAAACCCTGGCACGCAATGGCGTACGTTCACGCGCGGTCGTGATTGATGCCAACCGGGTGGTGATCCGCCTGCAGCAAGGCAACGAGAACGGTGCATTGCAGCGGCTGGCTCGCCTGGTAAGCGAGCACGGCCTGATCTGCATCAACCGCACGGCATTCGACGAAGCGCCGGGGCTGGCCACGTTCATGGCACGCTCGCACGAACTGGGCAACCTGGCCCTGCCCGAGATCTATCTCGGCATGTTCCGCAGCGTGCTGTACCAGCAATCGGCACAGGATGCCGCGGAACCGGAACCGGCCACGGCACTGCTCACCGCAAAAGAACAGGAAATCCTGGCACTGCTGCGACGCGGGCTGTCCAACAACGACATCAGCCTCCAGACCGGCATCGCACTCAGCACCACCAAATGGCACCTCAAGAACATTTTCGCCAAGCTGGGCGTGGCCAACCGCACGGAAGCCGTCGCGATTGCCCTGCCGCGGCTCAGGACCGTGACTTGACCGATGCCCGGTACCAGTGCTCGATTTTCTGCGCAATGGTATTCAGCGGACAGCTTGTGATCGGGTGAGAGGGGCCGGCAAACACCCACGTGTCCGCGCCAAGCAGACGTGCCACTTCGCGGGCTTCGCCTGTCGTCACGAGGCTGTCCTTGTCCCCGCACATCACCAGGGCAGGAGCCTGGATCTGTGACAGGTCATATCCCAGCACCGGTGGCTGTGCCTGCAGCCCACTGAAAAGTTGCCGGTTCATGGCAATCACATCCTCCCACCGGTTGGGGGCGTGACGCGCCTGCAGCAGGAAGGGACGGTTGGGGATTTTCTTCAGCCGCTCCGGCTCCGAGACATGCAGCAAATGCTTGATGGCGTCATCATCGAAAACAACCCGCGTCGCCAGCGTGGCAACACCCAGCGTTCGCTGCGGGAAGTGCCGGGCCAGATAAAGCGCAACCAGTCCTCCCAGGCTGTAGCCGAAGAAAGCCGCGCGTTCCAGACCACGCTCGTCCATCTGGGCCAGGACGTCCATGGCCACCGTGCGCACATCAAGCCTTTCCGGCAGGCTGCGGCCACCGTGCCCCGGCCACTCCGGCACAAAAACCGGAATGGCGGGATTCAACTGTTCAAGCAATGGCGCCATCGTTGCAGCAGACCCGTTGGCTCCGTGCAGCGCCACCAATACCGCAGACATATACTCTCCTGTGACAGAAAACAGCCTTGCCTGTCAGGGCCGGAACCGTGACCGGGACGTTATCCGGCCAGCAACTCCGCACACACGCCCGTGACCTTTTCCAGTGAACCCCGCGGATACTGTTGACGCAGTCTTCCGGCCAGATTCTGGGCAGCAGACCGCATGGAAACGGACACCGCCACTTCATCGATCGTTGCCGCAAGCTGCTGGACGCCGGCAGTATCCGCAGCCACCCGGGCCGTGCCGAGACGCGCCAGGTTGCGTGACGTAATGCCTTGCTCAAGCACGATCGGCGACAGCACCTGCGGACGCCCCCAGGCCATGGCCCGCTCGACCGTGCCGGTGCCGGCATGGTGCACGACCACGGATACCTTCGGAAGCATTGCCGCCATGTCCACGGGCTTCGCGGAGACTTCCAGCACCGTCCGGGACAGCGCCGCCCGGGCCGCGGGCCCGCCACCGCGCAGAAACACGACGCCCGGCGTTTTCAGAGCGGCCAGCCCTTCCACGATCTCGCGCAGTGCCGGGTGCTCGCCCGGCAGGTACACCAGACAGTAGGGTTTCTCCGGCATCGGAATCTCGGCGGCAGGCAGTTCCCACAGGGGACCGACACCCGGTTCCGTGCGCGCGGCCCGATAGGGGTCGATTTCATCGAGCCCGATCGCCAGACAACGATTGCCCAGCAAGGCATCCAGCGGATTCGCGGGCACCGGCAGACCCATGCGCTTCATCGTGTCCGCCACGCCCTCCATGAGCCGCTCCTGGGGCAACAGTGCCGTGGCATTGGATTCCAGCACGGGAAACCTGCCATCCCGCTGCAGGCAGGGCGCACAGAACCCGATGCCGAACGCCAGCGACGGCACACGCGACCAGGCCGCCAGACACAGTGACGGAGAAAATTCACTGATCACGAGATCCGGGCGCGCCAGATCTATCAATGCTTTCCAGGCACTGACCTGCGGCTCCAGGATTTCCGGCTGGTGATATCCGTGCGCGATCAGCACATCGGCGAACGTGCGGGCCAGGAAACGCTTCCCCATGGCAATGGGCTGCATGCGGGGCACCGGCGCGGCCAGAACCGGGAAGCCCGCATCTCGGGTCAGCGGCCAGGTGGGAACCGTATCCTTGAGCGCAAACAACACCTCGTGCCCCTGATCGCGCAGTGCGCGACCGAGCGTCAGTATGTTGGTGATGTGGCCGAACCCGCCACCCAGCTCCCATCCCATCAATATGCGTGCCATCGTCGGCGCTACTCCGCTGTCAAACCCGTTTCTTCAATCCGGCTCAGGCCGTTTCCACACCGGCACTGCCCTTGCGGGCGCGCCTGGCCTTGCCGGCCGCACCCGGCATGCGCACGGTCACCGGCACACCGTTGATGATGGCCATGCCGGTCAACGGATCAAACAGGCGCTCGTCGGTCACGTCGTTCATGCTGGCACCGGCCGCCATTTCCCGCGCCACCGACAACTGCACGCCGTCGCGATCATGGCCGAAACCGTGCGGCACCGAGACCACACCGGGCATGATGGCGTCAGTGATTTCCACCGGCAGCCGCACGCTGCCGACCCGGGATGTCACCTCCACCTCGGCACCATCGACAACGCCCGCTTCCTGCGCGTCCCGCGGATTCATCATCACGGTACAGCGATTCTTTCCCTTCACCAGCCGATGACTGTTGTGCATCCAGCTGTTGTTGGAGCGGATGTGACGGCGACCGATCATCAACAGGCCGTCCGCCGGCTTGTCCGCCAGTCCTTTTGCCATTCGCTCCATGTCCGCCGCGTAGAGCGCCGGGGCCAGGTTCACCGTCTTGTCCGGCGTGGCCAGCCGTTCCGGCAGCGACGGCTCCATGGGGCCGATGTCGATGCCGTGCGGATTGGCCAGCACTTTCGCCAGCGTCAGGCCGCCTTCCGGCTTGCGTTCGGTGCCATAGGGCGAGCTGGCGAGGAATTCGCGTACTTTCGCGCTGGCCATGATGCGGTCGATCACCTGCTTGCGGAGCTTCGTGTAGATCGGGCCCGAGAAGCCGTTGTTCAGCAGCAGATCATCGAGACGATCGACGATTTCCACCCGGTTGCCATAGGGCCCGGCACGCAACAGAAGATCGATGATGCCGTCGTCGCCGAGCGCTTTCACCACCGCACGCGTGGCCCTGGCGGCCAGTGAGCTCGGCAGATCGCGGCTCTCGAAACGGGTGGCCAGCTCCAGCAGGATCTCCCAGTCGTGCAGGGCGCCGGACGGCTTCGGATACAGTGCCGGGGCAAAGCGGATCGTGTTGCGGATCGCCACCGCGTGGAACACCGGATCGAACTGCGCATGCTCCAGATGTCCGGTCGGCGGCAGGATGATGTTGGCGTGACGCGTGGTCTCGTTGATGTAGATGTCGATCGACACCATGTAATCGAGCTGTGCCAGCGCCTCATCCAGCTGCTTGCCGTTCGGCGTGGACAGCACCGGATTGCCGGCGTGGGTGACCATGGCGCGGATCTGCCCTTCGCCCGGCGTCAGGATCTCCTCGGCCATCACCACGGCCGGCAGCTCGCCGCCGAACTCCGGCAGGCCGCTGACCCGGCTCTGCCAGGCGTTGAAATGGCCGGTCTGGCCGGACAGCACGGCCAGTGCTGTCACATCCACGGCCGGCTTCGGAAACATCACGCCACCGGGCCGGTCGAGATTGCCGGTGATCACGTTCAGCGCGTACACCAGCCAGGCACTGACCGCGCTGAAGGCGCTGGTGCAGGTGCCGACGCGGCAGTAGGCGATGGCGCTTTTCGCCGCCGCGAAGGACAGTGCCAGCTCGCGGATCGCGTCGGCCTCGACGCCGCAGTGCGGCGCCACCGCTTCCGGCGTGAAGGGGCGCACGCGCTTCTGCAGCGATTCCACACCATCGACGTGATCAGCCACGCGGCCCAGCTTCACCTTGCGCTCGGCGAACAACACATTGATCAGCGCCGCCACCAGCAGGGCGTCGGTGCCCGGGCGTACAAACAGGTGCTGGTCGGCAATCTCCGCGGTTTCGGTGCGGCGCGGATCGACCACCACCACCCGCCCCTTGCGCTTGCCGATCGCCTTGAGACGATTGACGATGTCCGGCGCCGTCATGATCGATCCGTTGGATGCCACCGGGTTGGCACCTATGCACAGGAAGAAATCGGTGCGATCGAGATCGGGAATCGGGAACATGGCCTGGTTCCCGAACATCTCCAGACAGGCCAGCATGTGCGGCAGCTGGTCGACGCTGGTGGCACTGAACCGGCTGCGCGTGTGCAGTGCGCGGATCAGTGCCGGCAGCATCAGCAGCGCACCGTGGTTGTGTGCCGTCGGATTGCCGAAATACATGCCGACGGCGTTGCGCCCGTGTTCCTTCTGGATGCGGCGCAGGTTGTCGACCACATCCTCAAAGGCGTCTTCCCAGCTGATCGGCTCCCAGCCGTCGGCAGTACGGCGCACCGGCTGGCGCAGACGGTCAGGATCGTTGTGCAGGTCCTGCAGGGCCACCGCCTTCGGGCAGATATGCCCGCGCGACAGCGGGTCCTGCTTGTCGCCGCGGATGGCCACGATCTCGTCGCCGCGGGTATGGATCTCGATGCCGCACAGGGCCTCGCACAGATTGCAGGCCCGGTGATGTATGCGGATGTCGTCGGCGCCCATGACCCTCTCCTGGATTCGTTGCCGGCCGGGACCGGGAGTGTCCCCGCCCGGCGGTGCCGGGACAAGCCCCGGACGGATATCGATGACGGTTGCACGCAGGCGCCCGTATCATGACCGGATCGTGCAACCTCCAGATGCCAGGGAAATGGCCCGCCGCCCCGCCCTTTACCTGTTTGTCCTGTTCTGGGCCCTGGGCCTGCCGCCGGCAATGGCAGCCGGCGGGCTTGTGGTGCTGTCCGAACCCGGAGGCGATTACCCGGCCGGCCTCGAGCTCCGTTATTTCGCCGATCACGGGCATCGCTGCAATGTCGCCTGTGCGCGGCAGCGTTTTGCCGCCGGGCAGGCCGAACGCAGTCACGTGGCCGCACCCAATCTGGGCCTGACCGGCAGCTACTGGTTTGAAACCCGTGTGCGCAACGACACCGAGCAGACCGGCTGGGTGGTGGAAGCCAGTGCACCCTACCTCGACGAAGTCCTGCTGTATGTGATCGCCGCCGACGGCAGCAGCACCATGCAGCGCTCCGGCGACATGCTGCCCACGGACCAGCGCCCGTTCCGCAGCCGCAACATCGCCTTCCTGCTCGACCTGCCGCCCGGCGAAACCGCCACCCTGCTGGTGCGCGTCACCAACGAAGGGCCCGTCACGGTTCCCCTGCACATCCAGGACAAGAACAGCTTCGAGGCAGATGCCACCGAGGAAAACCTGGTGTACGGCCTGTACTTCGGCATTCTCGCCGGCGTCGGACTGTACAACCTGATGATTTTTTTCTTCATGCGGGACCGCAACAACCTGCTGTATGTGGCCTACGTCAGCGCCTTCGCACTGACCATGGCGACCGTGTTCGGCTTCAGTGCCATGTATTTCTGGCCGGGCAATCCCTGGTGGATCAACCGCGCCGTACCGACGCTGGTGCTTGTGTCCGGATTCTTCGTCCTGCTGTTCTCACGCTCCTTCCTGGCCTTGCCGGCACGCAGTCTCTACGACCGCATCATGGTCGGCGCGCTGGCGGCCATGGTCCTGCTGCTGCCGCTGGCCTGGTTTGCGCCCTTCGGCATCGCCGTCCGCGTCATCTATCTGGTATCGGTGCTGTGCGTGTTGTGGCTGCTTTACGTGGGCATCATGCAGGTCCTCTCCGGAAAAACCTCGGCACGCTATTTCATGCTGGCCTGGGTGATCCTGCTGATTGCCGTGGCGGCCTTCCTGCTGACCAAGCTGGGCGTTTTACCCAGCATTGCCCTGACCGAGTACGGCATCCTGGTCGGTTCCGCACTGGAAGCCATCCTGCTGTCGACGGCGCTGGCGCACCGCTTCGTCCTGATGAGAAACGAGAGCTCGCAGGCACAGACGCAGGCGACCCTGGAACTGGAGCGCCGGGTCGAGGAGCGCACCCGCGAACTGGACCGGGCCCTGCATGCCCGTTCCGAGTTCCTTGCCACGGTCAGCCACGAGATACGCACGCCCATGAACGGTGTGCTCGGCATCGCCGAACTGCTGCTGGATACCGAGCTGAACAGCCGTCAGCGGGAATACACCCAGATCATCCAGAGCTCAGGCCGGACCCTGCTCACCATCATCAATGACGTGCTCGATTACTCGAAAATAGAAGCCGGCAAGATGACGCTGGAGCACGTGCCGTTCCGCATCCGGGACGTGCTGAACAGTGCCGTGCAGATTTTCCGGGCCGAGGCCGAACGCCGGAAACTGCGTTTCGTCACCGCCATCGATGATGACGTGCCTGCCGAAATCATGGGCGACCCGGTGCGCATCCAGCAGGTACTCAACAACCTGCTGTCCAACGCCATCAAGTTCACCGATGACGGCGAGATCCGCCTGACCGTGCACCGGGAAGAGGACGGCAAACTGACCTTTGCCGTGATCGATACCGGCATCGGCATTGCCACCGACATCCAGCCACGCCTGTTCGAGTCCTTCAACCAGGGCGACCAGTCGATGTCACGCCGCTTCGGTGGCACCGGCCTGGGCCTGGCCATCTCGCGCCGGCTGATCGAGATGATGGGCGGCTCCATTTCCTTCGAGAGCGATCTGGGCCGGGGCACCACTTTCTACTTCACCATCCCCGTACAGCAGGTGAGCAGCGGCACCTGGCCGCAGATCAGCCTCGACGGCAAGGTGCCGACCGGTTCACTGCGGCTGCTGGTGGTGGACGACAACACGGTCAACCTGCAGGTGGCGGCCGGCCTGCTGCGCAAGCTCGGTCACGTGGTGGAAACCGCCGGCAACGGTCGCGATGCCATCGAGCGCGTGTTTGCGCCGAGCGTGCGCTACGACATCGTGTTCATGGATTGCGAAATGCCGGGCATGGACGGCTACACCGCCACCCGCGCCATCCGCCAGCGGGAACAGCGCGAGCAGCGGCCGCATACACCGGTGGTGGCGCTGACCGCGCACGCCTTCGCGGAGAAGATCGAGGCCTGCCGCGAAGCCGGCATGGACGATCACCTGGCCAAGCCGCTCAACCTGCGCTTGCTGGAACAGACGCTCGCGCGCATGACCGGCAGCCGCTGAGCGGCGCGCGGTTCAGGCCCGCCGCAGGATGCGGCTCACCACTTTTTCCAGATCGTCGAGCGTGCGCGTGCATTCGGCATGCGCGCAGTAGGGCCGGTAGCGGTGCATCACGGAATCGCCACTGCCCCAGCGCCCAGGATGCTCCGGATTCAGCCAGATCACCTGCCTGACCCGCTCGCTGAACCGCTTCAGGATATCCACACGCGGTTCGCCGTAGTTGGAACGGGCATCGCCCAGCACGATCAGCGTGGTGCGGTGGTCGACACTGTCGCCGCACAGCTCATTGAGCGTTTCCAGCGCCAGCCCGTAGTCGGTGGACCCCATCCCCCAGGTGTCCAGGGTTACCTGCATGGCATCCGGAAATTCGCTGTGCCGGAACAGATCCGTAACCTCGCCCAGCCGGAACGAAAAGGCAAACGCACGCACCCGTGGCAGTACATCGGCCAGGCTGTACAGGAACAGCAGCAGGAACTTTGCATAGGCACGCACCGAGTTCGACACATCGCACACCACCACCACGTTCGGCCGGTCCTGGCGTTTCCAGCGCCACTGGGGCTCGAACATCACGCCATCGTGCCGCACGTTGCGGCGCAGGGTCCTGCGCACATCGAGCAGCCCCCGCTTCTCCACCCGCCGCCGCCGCGAATGCTGCGCGGCCAGCTTCTTTGCCAGCTTGCGAACGATGGCCTCGGCATTCCGGAATTCCCCCAGCGTCGCCAGGTTGGCCTCACGCATCATTTCCTCGCGCAGCTCGCGGTTGGCCTGCGCAGCCTGCAGCAGATACTGGCGATTGACGAACTCCCGGATCTCGTCACGCAGCAGCTGACGGCGCCGGCGCAATTCCTCCGCCAGCATGCGATCACCGGATCCGCCGCCTTCGTCTGCGCGGTCATCGGCGGCAATGATTTCCATGTCGAGGGCTTCGCCGCCCATTTCCTGGAACACGCGCCGCCCGAACAGGCCCCGCTGCGTGAACAGACGCATGGCTTCCAGATTGGCGCGGCGACCGGCCTGCAGCATGGCCATGGCCACCGCATCGGCGTTGCCCTGCATCAGCATCTGCCCGAGTGCCGACGAAGGTTGCGGCATGCCGCCGCCACCACCTCCGCCGCCACTGCCTGACAACGGGCCATTGCCTTCCGGTGGCGGTGTCTGGCCGTCGCCGGCACCGTCGTCCGCACCGGGCATGGCCCCGATACGCTCGGCCGTGAAAAAACGGGCAAAGGTTTCATCGAAGATGCGCCGTTCGTCCACGCTCTTGGCCAGCGCCAGCGCCAGCGTGGCCTGCAGGCGTGTACGGGATCCGTAGCCGACCAGGTCGACCGCCCTCAGCGCATCCAGTGATTCCGCCGTGGAGATACGCACGCCGGCGCCACGCGCAGCGCGGATGAAATCGAGCAGGACAGCGTGCGCCATGATGACCGGGCCGGCCTGCCTACTTTTTCTTCAGCAGGGCCGACAGTTCGTTGCGCACATCGGCAATGTCCTCTTCGTGCTTGAGCAGCACGTTGAGGGTGCGCGAGACCGTCTCCGGCGACAACGAATCGGCATGCAGCAACAGCAGCGTGCGGGCCCAGTCGATGGTTTCGCTGATGGCCGGGTGCTTCTTCAGGTCGAGATCGCGTACCGCATGCACGAAATCGACCAGCTGCGTACGCAGGCCGGCCGGGATTTCCGGCACCTGCACCTCGACGATCTTCCGTTCCAGATCCTTCTCCGGGAACGGGATGTGCAGATGCAGGCAACGCCGGCGCAGCGCATCCGACAGCTCGCGGGTGTTGTTGGACGTCAGGAAAACCAGTGGCAGTGTCTGCGCCCTCACCGTCCCGATTTCCGGCACCGACACCTGGAAATCGGACAGGATTTCCAGCAGGAAAGACTCGAACTCGGCATCGGCCTTGTCGATCTCGTCGATCAGCAGCACACAGCCCTGCGGCTGCCGCAGGGCGCTCAGCAGCGGGCGCGGCTCCAGGAACTGCTCGGAATAGAAAATGTCGCCGAACTGGTGCAGGCGGGAAACGCTTTCTTCCAGCCCCTTGACGCCACGCAGCAGGTCACCCAGCTGCTCCTTGAGCACCTGCACGTACAGCAACTGCTTGCCGTACTTCCATTCGTACAGCGCCTTGGCTTCGTCCAGACCTTCGTAGCACTGCAGGCGGATCAGCGGCAGGCCAAGCACGGCCGCGGCGGCCTTGGCCAGCTCGGTCTTGCCGACACCGGGCGGGCCCTCGACCAGCACCGGCTTGTTGAGGGATCGCGCCAGGAAGACCGCCAGCGAGGTGGCTTCCGAGGCGAGGTAGCCGCCACCGGCCAGTTGCGCGGCCAGCGCGTCGGGAGAAGCAATGGAAGACATGGGAAAACCGGGCAGGGAAAACTCAGTGCAGGGTCACGCCGGCAGGCGCCGCTGCCGGCTGTTCATCCGGCAGGGCATCGGCCGCGTCGTCTCCGGCGGCATCGTAACGCAGGGTGGAAACCTCTCCGTCCACGAACAGCGGCAACGCTTCCAGAAAGGTGTCGAGGCCGGCGCCGGAGGCATGTTCGTCGAGGTCTTCAGCCGCACGCCAGGCCTGCTGGATCACGATCACGTCCGGATCATCGAGGCTGACGAAGGCTTCGCAGCCCATGCAGCCTTTTTCACTGCGGGTCTGGTCGACGAATTCGTGGATGTACTGGTAGGCGACGTTGCGACGTTCGCTTTGTACGGGAATCCGGGCCTGAATGATGATCATGCGCTTACCCCGCCGGTTTGACCGAGCATATAGCACGGGCTTCCGTCCTGTCACGCAAACACCGGCGCTGCGGCCGGAGTCCCGGCAGCGGCACCGGCGTCACGGCGCCGGCGTCAGGACGAACTCGTCGGCAAAGTGCGCATGGCGCGCCTGCACATCGTTGAAGGGCAACACGCGATTCTGCGTTGCCAGCCAGGGTGCGATGCCGTCGTCGTAATGCGGGCTGGCCGGATCCGCGGACTGGCCGCCGGCAATCACCAGCTGCAGCGGCTCGGCGGCCGAGAAGTCCACCACCATGCGCATGGCCGGCACCACCTCGACGTCGAAACGGTTCTCGCCGCCGGCACCGACCGCGTAACCGCCGACATTGAGCGTGTTGTGACTGCCACCGGCCGGATACGGCCCGCGGTCGAGGTACGGCGCCAGCCGGTCGACCAGGAAGCGCTCGACCGGCGGCAGGTGCTCGCGCGCAGCGCTGCCGGGCGAACGCCAGTGGTAACCGTGCAGCAAGCCCCACTGCCAGCGGCTGCGGTCGCGGCCCATGCGCTTTTCCGCGGCGCGGGTCGCGGCGGCCAGCGTGCGGGCCACGATGTCCGCCTTGGTTTCGCGCACGTCCTCCGTGCCCGTGTCGTCCCAGAACGGGCTGTCCTCGCGACCGAGCAGATGGTCCTGCACGGCGGAATAGGACGTGAGCGTATCGCCTGCCAGCGCCTGCCAGGCCGCACTGCCCGGCTCGTCCTCATCCGCCGGGCCGCCGAGCTCGTCGGCAAATGCCTGCCGCGGCAGGGCATCCTCGAACAGGGCAAAGATGGCCGCGGCCTTCGACGTCGCCACCTGGTTGCCGTCCCAGCCGGTCAGCAGTCCGTGCGCTTCCATGGCCAGCAGGCTGTCCTCGCTGGGCAGGTTGCCGATGGCTGCCTGCAGCGCGTCGGAAAACGGTTCGGTGAGCAGCACGCGCCGGAGCTTGAGCGCGAACCGGTTCACCTGGTCAGCCTGCATCGCCAGGCTGGTGCCGGCGGTGTGATCACTGCGCGATGCCAGCAGTTCGTCAATGCGCTCGCCGCGCTCGGGCGAGAACCAGCTCGACGACAGCACCACCGGATATCCCGGCGGCACCTTGCGATCATTGGCTGTGCCGATGTAGCCGCGCACCGGATTGGCCTGCGCCGGCAGCCAGCTCACATCCCACCAGCCGTCCCAGTCCCATTCCCCGCTCCAGCCCGGCGACGGGAATTTCCCCGTGCCCTGCTTGCGCTTTGGATAGCGCCCCGTGACCTGCCAGCCGATGTTGTCGCGATCGGCATACACCAGGTTGAGATGGATATAGCGGATGTTGCGCACGGCTTCCTGCGCCGAACGGAAATCACCCGCCGTGCCGAGTTTCCACACGGCATCGAGCGAATCGTCCGGCACCTTCGCCGTCCACGACAACGCCAGCCCGTAACGCTCCGGCGCGGCGAGCGGCACCGGCTGCACCAGCGCAATGTGCTCGTCGGTCAGCAACGCGTTCACCAGCGGGCCGTGCGCGGTGCTGTGCACGGTCATGCGCTCGCTGCCACCGCCCTTGATGCGGAAGACTTCTTCGCGCGTTTCCGTCGGTAACCAGGCATTGCCGACCCGGTATTCGGTGACATCGCCGTTGCGGCGCAGGTCCTCGACGAAAATATCCTGGCTGTCGGCCATCACCATGGTCATGCCCCAGGCCACCTTGCCGTTGTAGCCGGCCACCACGCCCGGAACGCCGGCAATGGCAATGCCGGCCGCGTTGTAGCCGGGCGCACGCAACTGCACCAGCATCCACAACGGCGGGTGCTGCAGCAGCAGGTGGGTGTCGTTGGCGAGAATGCTGGCGCCGCCGGCGGTGCGTGCCGGCGCGATCACCCAGTTGTTGGAGGCGGCCAGCCCGGCCGGTTGCAGCAGTGTACGCAGCTGCCGCTGTACATCGCCGAGCGTGGCGGCACTGGCCGCTGCGGTCTCGAAATCGATGTCGGCCAGCTTGGCCGCTTCCGCAAGCGGCAGTGGCTCGTCCGGCATGGTCGGCAGCAGCCAGGCCGCACGCTCGGGGCCGACCGCGGCCGCCAGATTCAGGAACGCGGCTTCCTGATGGAAATTCATCGACAGCCCGAGATTGAGCAGCATGTAGATGTCCATGCTGTGCAGCGGCGTCCAGGGCTCCGGCGTGTAGCCGCGCAACGGCAGCGGCAGCCGTTCCTCATGCGCAGCCATGTAGGCATTCACGCCGTCACTGAATTTCTGCAGACGCTTCTGCAGGTCTGCCGGCACCCAGTTGTAGTGGCCGGCGGCGATGCGGTGCACGTCCAGCGTGCGCATGTAGCGATCGATCGGCAACACCGTATCGCCGACCATTTCCGCCAGCCGGCCCTGTGCCGTCAGCGACATCGCCACCATCTGCGGCAGCCGGTCCTGGGCCATCGCATAGCCGGTGGCAAAGGCCAGGTCCTCGACGTTCTGCGCCTCGATCAGCGGCACCCCGAGCGCGTCGCGGCGGATGGAAACCGGTGCCGACAGGCCGGCCACGGCCAGCGAACCGGTGGCCGGATCGACACTGTCCGCGGTCTGCCGGCGGACCAGCGGTTCGGTGCCGAACCAGAGGCCGGCGACCAGCGCCGTCACGACCACCACTGCCACGATCACCGCCGGATGTCTGCGCACGTCGCGTCTCCCCCTGTTCCGAAGCGCCCGACTTAACCATATCGACGACGGGCTGGCGACGCCCGGGACAAGACCGGCCGGGGTCGCCGCCTATAATCCGGGAAGTCCGTGACCTGCCGGTCCCCGCGCCGGCGCCCGCCTCTTCCTGCTCCCGACACCCATGACCGAACCCCTGCTGACCGGCCGCACCCGCCTGATCGCCGAACGCCTCGCCGAGGCGCTGTTCCCGGCCGGCGAACAGTTGCCGGCGCCGGATGCGGCCACCCTGGTCCGCCAGGCGGAGCCGTCGCTGGCCGGCAACCCCCTGCTGCACAAGGCGGTCGTCAGCCTGCTGTGGTGGCTGGAGCTGCGCTACCTGGCCGGGCATGGCACCCGCTTCTCGCGCGCCGACCGCGCCGACCGCAGCGCCTTCCTGCGCAAGCACGCCGGCGGACTGCTGTCCGGCAACCTGCTGCGCGCGCTGTCCCTGCCGCTGCGCACCGCCTATCTGCTGGATGAAGGCACGCTGGCACGCATGAAAACGCGCAACGGCGTGCGCGTGCCGGCCTCGCTCGAACAGGCACGCTGGCGCACGCAGATGACGACGGCCGCCGAGGTCGGCGAAGACCAGGAACTGGAATGCGATGTGGTGGTGATCGGCACCGGTGCCGGCGGCGCCGCTGCCGCGCACGAACTGGCCGGGCGCGGACTGGCCGTGGTGCTGGTGGAGGAAGGCCGCTATTACGACCGCCGCGACTTCAACGGCAAGCTCACCGAGGTCATCCCGCGCCTGTACCGTGCCATGGGCGCCACCGCCGCGTTCGGCAACAACATCATCCCGATCCCGATCGGCCGCAACGTGGGTGGTACCACCACCATCAACTCCGGCACCTGCCTGCGCACACCGGATTCCACGCTGGCCGCCTGGCGTGCCGAGGGCCTTTCCGAATTCACGCCGGAAAACATGGCGCCGTACTTCGAGCTGGTGGAAGACGTGCTGAAAGTGCAACCGGCCGAACCGAAATACGTCGGCGAGATCGGCAATGTCATCGCCACGGGTGCGCGCCGCATCGGCATGAAGGAAATGCGCCCGCTGACCCGCAACGCCGAAGGCTGCGACGGCCAGGGCCTGTGCCAGTTCGGCTGCCCGACCGATGCCAAGCAGTCCACCAACGTCAGTTTCATTCCACGGGCGCTTGAGCGCGGCGCGTTTCTTTACACCGGCTATCGCGCAGATACCTTGCTGCGCGACGGCGATCGTGTCACCGGCGTCGTGGCGCACGGCCGGGATGCCAGCGGCCGGCGCATCACCCTCACCCTGAAGGCGCGCGCCACCGTGGTGAGCATGGGCGCGTTGCTGACGCCGAACTTCCTGCGCGCCAACGGCATCCGCAACCGCTGGCTGGGCAACAACCTCTCGATCCATCCGGCCGGTGCTGTCACGGCCTGGTTCCCGGACCGTGAATTCGGCAACTCGCTGACCATCCCGCAGGGCTATGGCGTCTACGACCTCAAGGACGAAGGCCTGATGTTCGAGGGCGGCACCATCCCCTTCGTCGGGCATGGCATCCTGAACCCGCTGCAGGCCGAGGATTTCGTGCGCTTCACCGAGCGCTACCAGCAGACCGCCTACTTCGGGATCATGGTCAAGGACACCTCGCGCGGCAAGGTCCGCCGCGGTTTCTCGCGTGACCTGCCGCTGATCACCTACAGCATGAACGCGCGCGACTTCGAGCTGTTCAGGAAAGGCATCGACCTGCTGGCGAAAATGTACTTCGCCGCCGGCGCGAAGGAAGTGTGCCTGCCGGGGCTTTCCCGCATGACCGTGCTGCGCAGCGAGGCGGAACTGGCGGCGTTCTGGGCCACGAAGCCCGGCCCGCGCCAGTTCATGGTCAGCGCCTACCACCCGCTGGGCACTGCACGCATCGGGGCCAGCGCCGACCAGGGCGTGTGCGACAGCGCCCACCGGGTCTGGGGCGTGGACGGCCTCTACGTGATGGACGGCAGCAGCGTGCCCACCTCGCTGGGCGCCAATCCGCAGGTCACCATCATGGCGATGGCGACCCGTGCGGCGCGCATGCTGGGCGACCGGCTTTCGGCATGACGGCTTCAGATACACACAACCTCTCGGCGGCAACAGGAGACACCACATGACCCTCGGCATCGTGCTTGAAGAAACCATGAGCGGCTGGCTGCAACTGGAAGGCGGGGCACGCAAACCCTTCGCTTTCACCATCCGCGCCTTCACCACGCATATCTTTTCCCTGGGTGCCCCGCGCGAATTCCGCGGCGTGGCCACGCTCGACGGTGTGGAAATGCCGGTCACCGGGGTGCTCACCATCAAGGTCACCGGGCCGCGCTACGAGCTGGAATGCGTGCATCCGGACCTGGGCAGCCTGCGGGCCGAAGGCGAAAAGACCTACTCGGCGAACCCGTCGAAGCTGGTCGCCTCACTGATCACCTGCCCGCTCACCGTGTACCGCAACGGCCGGCCGGCCGGTGCCGCCGAGGTGGCTTACCGCGATTCGATGCTGGCCTTCCCGTTCAAGGCGGTCAGGATCGTGAACGAAAACAAGGCGTTCGGCGCCTGGGCCTGAATCCGCTGCGGGCACCCTCTCGTAAATAAGTACTAGTCCCGTCTTGAGGGGCCGGGACCCTGACCGTAGGGTTCACACCTGAATCGGAGATGGTGCGAATGGCGACAGGGCCGCTAGCAGCCAGACCGCCTTAACAGGCAGACCTTCGGGGTCTGTCGGCTGAAGGCACCGGGGGACGGAAGCGTCATTGCTTCCGTCCCCCGGTGCCTTTTTTTTTGCCCGGAAAAAGGTCCGTTGATGGCACCGATGTCCAGCGACACGCCGGAAATGCGCATCGCGCTGCGCTTCACCAGCCAGCGCGACCGCCAGCATCTGGAGCAGGTCATCGGCATGGCCGACCGCCGCGCCGGGCTGCGCCTGCGCTGCAGTGACGAGGCCGGCGCCGACATCGTGCTGGTGCGGCGTGGCGAACCCGGCAGCAACAGTTTCCTCTGCAACGATTGCGACGCGCGGCGGCCGGTACCGGTCGTGTACACCGACAACCCGCGCGAGAGCCACCGCTGGCGACTGCCCAGCCCGGCCCGCACCGCCGATCTCATTGCCCTGGTCGACACCCTGCGCCGCCACCTCCTTGCCGCCGCGCCGGCGTCGCCACCGGACATTTCATCCGTCATGCAGGACCCGACGCCATGAAGCTCGACAAGAACCTCACCACGAAGTCAAGGACACGCCTGCACCACATCGGCCTGGAGCCACGCGATGTGCTGGTCATCGAGAGCATGTTCCGCACACAGCCCTCGCTGGCCGGCCACTTCGTTTTCGGCTCCGCCGAGATCAACGACGACATCGACATCCTGTTCGTGAATGCGGACGACCCCGCATCCCTGCAGCGCTGGGAAAACCTGCAGCGGGCGCGCCCGGAGCTGGAAGGCATCCTGGTATCCGCGGATGAAACCCGGCATGTGGCCGGCCAGCGCTGGCTGAAGCGTCCGCTGGCGCTGCGGGATTTCATCGGCATGCTGGATGCACTCACGGCGGCATCCATCGGCAGTGCCGCCGACGCCAGCGGCGAGCACCTGCGCGTACTGGTGGTGGACGACAGTTTCCCCGCCCGTCAGTACATGAAGCTGAAACTGCAGGAACTGGCCGGCGATTCCATGAAGCTGGCAATCGATTTTGCCGACAGCGGCAGCAAGGCCCTCGCCGCGCTGCGCGACACCGCCTATGACGTCGCCTTCGTCGACGTGGTCATGCCCGGCATCAACGGCTATGACGTGTGCCGTCAGCTCAAGCAGATCCGGCCGCTGCGTGTCGCCATGCTCACCGGCCAGAACGCCTACCTCGACTTCCAGCAGGGCAAGAGCGCCGGCTGCGACCACTACCTCACCAAGCCACCGCACGACGCCGACCTGCGCAGCGTCCTGCGCCTGACCTCGTTCCGCAAGATCACCTCGACGCGCTGAGCGCGCACCGGGCAACACAAGGAGAACAACCATGGCACTTGGCAACACCCGTCTGAGCACGCGCATCTACATCCAGCAATCCATCCTGGTACTGGCGCTGGTCGGCATATCCGCCTTCTCGCTGTATGGCGTCAAGAACATCTCGTCTGAAGCGGAAGTCATCGGCGAAATCAACGTGCCGATGGGCGAAGCCATGACCGAGGCCGCCAGCCAGCGCCTGCGCCAGAACCGGAACTTCGAGCGCATCCTGCGCTACGGCCCCAACATCCGCAGCAGCAGCGAGCAACGCAAGCTGTACGACGGCGTGGTCGAGCGCTTCTACGAGCACGACGACAACATCCATGCCCAGCTCAAGGAATCCCGGACCTTCGTCGAACGCGCCATTGCCAACGAGCAGGGCGACGAGGACAAGGAACACCGGGACATGCTGATCAAGATCAGCGCCACCATGGATGACATTGAGGAAGAACAGAAACAGTTCCGGAAAAGCATGGACGCCGTCATCCGTGACTTCGAGGAAGGCCGCGTCCAGAAAGCGCTGGAGGACGGCGAAGCCCTGGAAAAGACCGTCAGCGACAACAACGAAAAAATCGAGGGCTTCGTGCTGGAGGTCCAGAAGATCCAGCAGAACCCGATCCAGGAAATCAACTGGACCACGGCCTCCCTGGCCCAGAACCTGTTCATTGTTGCCATCGGCACCGTGATTGCCGCCCTGATCATGGTGATCTACACCGGCGTCACCCTGCGCGAGCTGCGCAAGTCCATGGCCAACATCGGCAACTCGGTGCAGCAGGTGGCATCGGCCGCCTCCCAGAGCAGCAACGCCATCAGCGTGGTGGCCGACGGCTCCAAACAGCAGTCGGAAGCGATCGGCCAGGCCGTCACCGCCGTCAACCAGTCGGCGGCCGTACTCACCGAGGTGTCGCGCAGCGCCGAGCAGGCCACCGACCTCTCGCGCCAGACCGCCGGCACCGTCAATGACGGCCGCGCCCAGATGTCGCGCATGGCCGATGTGGTCAATCGCATCGCCGACAACAGCACCCGCATCAACCGGATCACCGACGTGATCAACGACATCGCCAGCCAGACCAACATGCTGTCGCTGAACGCTGCCATCGAGGCCGCACGTGCCGGCGAACACGGCCGCGGCTTCGCCGTGGTCGCCGAACAGGTCCGCAAGCTGGCCGAGAGCTCGCGCAATTCCGTGCAGGACATCGTCGACCTGGCCCGCCAGGCCAACAACGATGCCGGCGAAGCCGTCGCCGCCGCCGGCAGCGTCAGCCAGGAAATGGCCAAGATCGGCACCGCCGCCACCGAAACCGAGAAGATGATGCAGCGCATCGCCACTGCCATGGAGCAGCAGGTGGCCACGGTGGAAGAACTGCAGCACAACATGGACACGCTCAAGGGCATCGGCAACAACAACGCCAACGCTTCCGAGGAGATCACCCAGACCATCCTCGAGCTGTCGCACATTGCCGACGAAACCAACAGCGAAGTCCGCAAGTTCAATCTCTGACAAAGCGACAGCAACGGGCGGCCGCCGTGGCCGCCCCGTGAACGGAGGTTTACATGACCGCCACCGGCATGCGCCTGAGTACCCGCATCTATCTGCAGCAGGCCGTTCTGGTGCTGGCGCTGGTGGCGCTGGCCCTGTTCGCCCTGTTCAGCGCCCGCGATGTGGCCAGCCAGGCGCAGCAGATCCACGAGCACAACATGCCGCTGGCCGCGGACGTGTCGCAGACCGCCAGCCGCCTGTTGCGGCGCAACCTCAACTACGAACGCACGCTGCGCCACGGCCAGAACATGGCCACCAGCCGGATCGAGCGCGAGGAGTTCAACGACAAGGTCGGCCGCTTCCGCATGCACCAGGAAGGCTCCATGGAGTACCTGGACAGCTCGGTGGCGAAATTCCAGGCCTATATCGCGGCAGCCCGCGCCAGCGGCGACATCGACACGGCCCTGCGCCTGCAGGAGAACCTGGAAAAGCTCCAGGACATCGGCAAGCGCGAGCGCGATTTCGCGAAGTTCTTCGAAACACTGGTGACGGACTTCGAGGCCGGCCGGCCGGAGCAGGCGAAACTGGCCGGTGAAAAGCAGGTCGACGCCATCATCCGCAACAACGCGGACATGGAAGCCTTCGTGCTGGAAGTCCAGAAGCTGCAGACCATGCCGGTCGGTGCCATCACCGACGGCGCAACCTCGCTGGCGGACATCCTGCTGGTGATTGCCGCCGTGGTTGTCCTGGTCGCGCTGGCGATGGTGATCTACACCGCCTTCACCCTGGCAACGCTGCGCAAGGCCACGGCCAACATCGGCAACTCGGTGCAGCAGGTGGCATCGGCCGCCTCCCAGAGCAGCAACGCCATCAGCGTGGTGGCCGACGGCTCCAAACAGCAGTCGGAAGCGATCGGCCAGGCCGTCACCGCCGTCAACCAGTCGGCGGCCGTACTCACCGAGGTGTCGCGCAGCGCCGAGCAGGCCACCGACCTCTCGCGCCAGACCGCCGGCACCGTCAATGACGGCCGCGCCCAGATGTCGCGCATGGCCGATGTGGTCAATCGCATCGCCGACAACAGCACCCGCATCAACCGGATCACCGACGTGATCAACGACATCGCCAGCCAGACCAACATGCTGTCGCTGAACGCTGCCATCGAGGCCGCACGTGCCGGCGAACACGGCCGCGGCTTCGCCGTGGTCGCCGAACAGGTCCGCAAGCTGGCCGAGAGCTCGCGCAATTCCGTGCAGGACATCGTCGACCTGGCCCGCCAGGCCAACAACGATGCCGGCGAAGCCGTCGCCGCCGCCGGCAGCGTCAGCCAGGAAATGGCCAGGATCGGTACCGCTGCCACCGAAACCGAGAAGATGATGCAGCGCATCGCCACCGCCATGGAACAGCAGGTGGCCACGGTGGAAGAACTGCAGCACAACATGGACACGCTCAAGGACATCGGCAACAACAACGCCAACGCTTCCGAGGAGATCACCCAGACCATCCTCGAGCTGTCACGCATTGCCGACGACACCAACCATGAAGTCCGCAAGTTCAACATCTGACACGAACGGACAGGGACCGGCCATGAGCGCGGAGAACCGCCTGAACGAACTGCTGAACGGGCTGCAGCAGATGCGTGCACGCCACGTACCGGTCGCGCCGGCAATGCCGGTGGCGCGCGTGGCCAGGCCGCCGTCGGAAGACAGCAGCGCGGCGCTGGCCAGGCTCGCCGTCATGCTGCGCGACTATGTCGGCTTCCGGACCACCGAACACCTGCAGCGCAAGCTGCAACAGGCACTGCGGCACATGGATGCGCAGGCCCTTGACCAGTTGCTGGCAACGCTGGCCGCGGACAGCTCCCGCCGGGAGTTGCTGGCCATCGTCGAGGACCTGACCAATCATGAAACGTATTTCTTCCGCGATCCGATGCAGCTGGACGTGCTCTCGCTGCACATCCTGCCGGCACTGATCCGGCAGAAAGCACGCACCGACCGCACCCTGCGCATCTGGTCGGCGGCCTGTTCCACCGGCGAGGAAGCCTGGTCGCTGGCGATGCTGGCCCTGCAGGCGCTGCTGGATGCCGGCCATGCACGCGAACCGCGCCCCGGGCATATCGAACCCGCGCCCGGCTGGACCCTGGACGTGCTGGGCACCGACATCGCCCGCCCCGCACTGCGGATCGCCCGCGACGGCGCCTACAGCGACGATCCGCTGGCCTCGTTCCGCCAGTTCCCGGCGCCGTTCCTGCGGTTCTTCGAGGAGCAGCGCGGCAAGGGCCCGCGCTATCGCCGCGTGCGCGACAGCCTGCGCCGGCACGTGTCGTTCGAGAACTTCAACCTGGTCGGCAACACGCCGCCGCGCCTGCAATGCGACCTGGTGCTGTGCCGCAACGTGCTCATTTATCTGGATCCCGGCGTGCAGCCCGACGTGCAGCGGACGCTGCGCGATGCCCTGCGCCCCGGAGGCCATCTCATGCTCGGTGTCGTCGACCGCCTGTGGCGGCGCGAGGACTTCCACGAACACTGGTACGGACGCACGGTGATACATGAACGCAAATGAATCCGTGTCGGCGAATGCCGACAGTGAAAACTTCCTGCTGGTCCGGGTCGGCGAGCGACGCTTCGCCCTGCCGGCTGCGCAGGTTCTGGAAATCGTGCCGGCCGGCATCGCCACGCCGCTGCCGTTCGCGCCGGCCTGGGTGGCCGGCCTTGCTAACGTCGGCGGGCGCGTGGTGCCGATGCTCGATGCCGCGACACTGCTGGGCGTGACTGCCGGCGCCGGCACGGAAGTGGTCTTGCTGGCCACGACGCATTCGCCCTGCGCACTGCGCCTGGGCGAAGTGCTGGCCCACGTGCCGGTGGCGCGCGAGGCCCTGTGCCGCGTCGACAGCGGCCAGGGCCACGTGACCGCCGAATTCACCCATGACGGCACGCCGGTACTGGTGCTGGATCCGGAAGCGCTGGGCGGCCTGCTCGCTGCCGAAGAAGCGCCGGCCGGCGATGCCGGCCTGCTCGGCGCGCTGGAAACGGAAACGCAACATGCGGTCGATCCGGGCCGGGCCTGTCTGGTGTTCGAGATTGCCGGCGGCCGCTACGCGCTCGCGCTGGACGACGTCGGCGAAGTGACCCTGCCGCCGGGCATCTCGCCGGTGCCGGGCACACCGGCATCCGTGGCCGGGATCGGCCTGCTGCGCAGCGAGCCGCTGCTGTTCGTCGATGCGGCACGCCTGCTGGGCGTCGAGGCCGGCACGCCGGGCGCTGCCCTGGTGCTGTCACACGATGGCCTGCGTATCGGCCTGCTGGTCGATCGCGTCGCGGCCGTCGAGCGCTTTGCCGAAGAACGCATCCGCATCCTGGACGGCGAACAGGGCGACATCTGCGCCGTGGCCCACGACGGCGAAGGCCGCATCACCAGTCTGCTCGGCCTGTCGCGCCTGCTCGGCGAAACCCGTCGCCGGCTGCTGGCGCCGCTGGCACCGGCCATGCCGCACGAAGAGACTGCCGCGCAGAAACGCATTCTCGAACCGCATCTGGAAGTGGTGATCGCCGGCGAACGCTTCGGTCTTCCCCTGCCGGACGTACAGCGCATCGTGCCCTGGTCGGCACCGGAACAGCTGGACGACGGACAGGGCCGCATCGGCGGTGCCGTCAACATCGACGGCCGCATCGTGCCGGCACTGGACCGCCACCTGCTGCAACGCCGGCGCGGCAGCAGCGACACGCCGCCGCATGCCTGGGTCCTGCTGGGCAACGGCCACGACGCCTGGGCACTGGCCGTCGATGACGCGCGCCGCATCGTGCAGGTGGACCGCGAACGGGTCGAGGACGTGGCCGGCGACAACCCGCTGCTGTGCGGCATCGCCAGCATCGACCAGCAACTGCTGTCGCTGGTGTCCGTGCGCCGCCTTGCCGCGCAGGGTGTGTCATGAACACGCGCGCACGCCGTCCGGTTTCGGTGCTGGTGGTCGATGACTCCGGATTCATGCGGCTGGCACTGAAGAAAATGCTGCAGAACGACAGCGCCATCCGCGTGGTTGCCGAAGCCAACAACGGCGCCGATGCGTTGCGGCTGGCACGTCTGCACAAACCGGACGTGATCACCATGGATGTGGAAATGCCGGGCGGCGGCGGGCTCGATGCCACACGCCTGATCATGGAGCAGTGCCCGACCAGCATCATCATGGTCAGCAGCCTGACCCGCGCCGCGGCAGACACCACGCTGCAGGCGCTGGCCTGCGGTGCCGTTGACTACATTCCGAAAGCATCGTCCTTCGTCGATCTCGACATCGTCGCCATCGAGAAGGAACTGCATCGCAAGATCCACTACTGGGCCACGCGCCGCAGCCCGTTGCGTGTGTCGGTGGCTACGCCGCGCCCGGCCGCAGCGACCGCAGCCATCCGTCCGGACGGCACGCCGGACCTGGTGGTGATCGGCGCATCCACCGGCGGCCCGAAAGTCCTGCCACAGCTGTTCGCGCAGTTGCCGCGCCTGCGCTGCCCGGTCGTGATCGCACTGCACATGCCACCGCTGTACACGCAGAGTTTCGCCGAGCATCTGGCCAGCAGCAGCGGACAGCCGGCCTCGGAAGGGCGCGACGGCATGACGCTGGAAGCGGGCATGGTGGTGGTGGCACCGGGCGGCACCGACAGCCACATCGTGGCGGATGCCCGCGGCTACCGGCTGTCGGTGCGCCGCGACGACCGCTACGGCATCCATCCATCCGTGGATGCACTGTTCGCATCCGCGGCGGCACACGCCCGCAATCCGGTGGCCGTCGTGCTCACCGGCATGGGCGAGGACGGCCTGCAGGGAGGGCGCGCGCTGCACAAACGCCGCCTGCCGCTGCTGGCGCAGAACGAAGAATCCAGCCTGGTGTACGGCATGCCGCGTGCAGTGGCCGAAGCCGGGGTGGCCACCGATGTACTGGATATCGGCGGCATTGCCCGCCGGCTCGCCGCCTGGGCGGCATGAAAGCAGGAGAACCGAGATGAGCACGGACAATCACGGCACCCGACGCATCCTGATCGTCGATGACTCGTTCCTGATGCGGCGGGTGATCCGCAACATCGTCGAACGCGACCCGGCGCTGGAAATCATCGGCGAGGCGCGTGACGGGGTCGAGGCCCTGGAACGCGTGCTGGAACTGTCGCCGGACGTGGTCCTGCTGGACATCGAGATGCCGCGCATGGACGGCATCGAGTTCCTGCGCCGCGCCCAGCTGGTCAGCGACGCCTGCGTGATCGTGATTTCCTCGGTGACCCAGCTCGGTTCGCCGCAGGCGCTGGAAGTGCTGGATCTGGGTGCCGCCGACATCCTGCCGAAACCGTCCGGCGTGCTCAGCGTCGATTTCGAGGAGCAGCGCGGTCATGCGCTGCTGGAAGCCATCCACCGGTGTGCAGCCTGACATGAACGATTTCCTCGAACAGATGTGGCCCGCCTTCGAGGCCGAGGTCGGCGAGCAGCTCGATGCGCTCGAACAACTGCTGGTGCATGAAACCGCCACCGACGTGGATGCGGTGTTCCGCCAGTTCCACACCATCAAGAGCAGCAGCGCGATGATGGATTTCCGCGGCATGGAGGCGCTTGCCCACGCCGCGGAAGACCTGCTCGACCTGTTGCGCCGGGGCCGGCGCACCTTCGACGCGGCCTGCCGGCAGGCACTGCTGCAGTCGGTCGACGTACTGCGCCGGCAGCTGGCGGAAGCGCTGGCCACCCGGCAGCCCCCGGCAGCCGAACCGGCACTGGTGGCCACGCTGCGTGCACTGGCCGGTGAAAACAGCAGCGGCACACCGGTACCGGACGCCCGCACCGGCCACGACGCGGCCGGCCAGGTCAGCGCCGCGCTCGACGCCTATCTGGCGGGCAGCCGCCTGCTGTTGCCCGACCTCGCCGTTGCCTGCGTGACCGGCGGCGACTTGCCGGCCGGCACCGCGGCACTGATGCGCCATGCCGAAGCCGCCGGACTGAGCGCACCGGCGCGTCTGCTGGAGCGTCTTGTTGCCGCCATGCCGGACCAGCGCACGGCCCTGCTGGTCGATCTGCTGAACCGGCAACGGCTGGTGGAAAAACTCGGCAACCACGATGCGGGTACCGCCGCCGCCGGCAGCCGCCTGCGCGAGCAGCAGTCCGATCTGCTGCACGTGCCGCTGGCCGCCGCCGATGCACTGGCACGCGGCCCGCTCGCCGACGGCAACGATGCGGCACGATGGCTGGAAGCGGCCCGGCGGCTGCAGACCACCACGGCCCTGCTCGGCCTGGCGGCCAGCGAACGTCTGCTGCGTCTGGCCGTGCAGACCCTGCGCGAGCTCGAGCGCGGCACACGCAACATCACGCCGGCACTCGACGAGTGCCTGCGCCTGGCCATGACGCTGGCCGCCGATCTCGATCCGGTGCTGGGCGAAGACCCGCCCTATGTCGGCCTGGCCGAACAGCTGCTGGAACGCCTGCAGTCCGTGCTGGCGGGGCACCACGCCGAAGCAGCGCCGCCGGACCTGCCGGGGCTGGATGCACAGGCGCTGGCCGGACTGTCGGCATCGGCACGCGCGACGCTGCACACTGCACTGCAGCAGGGCCATACGCTGGCGGACATCGACGCCGATCTCGAGGCAACCGCCGACAACGGCGCCGCCTTCATCGAATGGCTGTCGTCATCCGGCAACCTGCTGGGCAGTCACACGGTATTCGCCGGCAGCGGTACCGAGGAAACCACACGCCTGCGCTTTCTCGCCACGCTGCCGCTGACGCCGGCCGATATCCGCCATGCGCTGGCTGCACTGGACCCGGACGGTACCGTGTTCCATCTGCGCGTGCTCAACGCACCGGACGATGGCGGCACGGCCGCACAAACGCCGGGCAAGACCGCGACGCAGGCGCCGGCCACCACCACCGGCAACACGCTGCGGGTGGAGAGCCGCACACTGGATACGTTCGTCAACCGGCTGGGCGAGCTGGTGATGCTGCGCAACATGATGGCGCACACGCTGGTCGATGGCGAAGCCGGCCAGGGTTTGCGCCGCCTGCGCGACGTGATCGCCGGCAGTCACGGCGTCGACGCCCGCGAACGCGAACAGCTGCTGGAACTGATCGCCCGGCTCGGCACGCAGCACGAACGCCTGCTGCAGGCCGACAGCCGTCTGCAGGGCACGCTGGGGCAACTGCAGGAAGACGTGCTGTCGCTGCGCGTGGTGCCGGTCGGTTCGGTGTTCAACCGCATGACCCGCGTGGTGCGCCAGGTGGCCGACAGTCTGCACAAGCAGGTGCGGCTGGAAATCAGTGGCGACGACGTGCGCATCGACAAGGGCATGGTCGACCTGCTGGTGGAACCGCTGACACACCTGGTACGCAACGCCGTCGATCACGGGCTGGAAATTGCCGCAGAACGCAGTGCCGCCGGCAAGGACCCCGCCGGCACGCTGTGGCTGTCCGCGCGCCAGCAGGGCAACGCCATCGTGGTCACCGTCCGTGACGACGGCCGCGGCCTCGACCTCCCGCGCATTCTCGCCAAGGCGCGCCAGCTCGGACTGGCCGGCGATGGCGAGCATTCGGCACGCGACTATTCGGAACGCGATATTGCCGCCTTCATTTTCGCACCCGGTTTTTCCACCGCGGGCCAGGTCACGGAAGTGTCCGGACGCGGTGTCGGCATGGACGTGGTGAAAACGCGCATCACCCAGATCGGCGGTCAGGTCGACGTGCAGACCCGCACCGGACACGGCACCACCTTCGAACTGCGGCTGCCGCTGTCCGTGGCGATCCAGAACGTGGTGCTGGTGGAAGCCGGCGGCCGGCGGCACGCACTGCCGGAACGTCACGTCAACGAAGTGCTGCAGGTATGCGCTGCCGATGTGCAGGCCGTGCAGAACCAGGCCGCCTGCCTGCTGCGCGGCGTGGTGCTGCCGCTGTACCGTCTGGACGGCCTGCTCGGCAAGAAAACCGTGCAGCCGCAGGGCGACAGCGATCTGATCGTGCTGGTGCTGTCCGACGGCGCGCACCGGATCGGTCTGGTGGTGGACGGCATCGTCGGCCGCCAGGAAGTTTTCGTGCGCGACATCCATCCGGAGCTGATGCGCCTGCCGGGCGTGGGCGGCGCCGCGATTCTCGGTGACGGTCAGGTGGTGGTGATCGCCGACAGCGACAACCTGATGGCACTGGCACGGCGCAACGCGCAGTCGCTGGACGGGTTGCTGAGGGCATCATGAGCGAACCCTATCTGCTGTTCCGCGCCGCCGGCATCGACTGGCTGCTGGCCATGGAGCACGTGGCGGAAGTCGCGCTGTGTGACGCGGACACCCGCGCCGGGCAACAGGCCGGCGCGCACCGTGCCTGGCGCGGCCGGGCCCTGCCCGCCCGCGACCTGTGCCGTTATTTCGCAGCCGCACCGGCACAGGCGGCAACACCCGCACACCAGCTGGTGGTGCACGGACGACAGGGGCCGGAACTGCTGGCGGTGGAGGAGATCCTCGGCCTGGTCCGGATCGAACCGTCGTCCCTGGTCCCGTTCGCACCCACGACCGCGCGCACGGCGCGGCACACCGATCTCGCCCTGCGCCGCCATGACGGCAGCTGTGCCCTGCGCCTGCGCTGGCCACTGGCCGATGACGGGGACGCAGACTCCGCGGCCTGATCGCCTTGTCGGCAGACACATGCCGGCAGCGACGCCGGCGTCATGCCGGCCGGCAACGGCCCGGCTATGATCCGGGCACTGTCAGCCGCCACGGACCCGCCCCATGCTGCGCAACCTCGAATACTGGCAAGGCGCCCGCTACCGCCCCGGGCAACCGAAGGGCCATTACGAAAGCTGGTTCCTGCGCGGCAATCACCCCTCTCGCAACGAGGCGTTCTGGATCCGCTACACGATCTTCTCGCCGCACGGCGCACCCGGCGATGCCATCGGCGAGCTGTGGGTGATCCACTCCGACGGCACCACCGGCCGCGTGCGCGCCGCCAAGGAAGAAATCCCGGTCCGCGACTGCCATTTCTCTCCGCGCGGGCTGAACGTGAAGATCGGCCACGCCACCCTCGGCGCAGGCGAGCTCCAGGGCGAGGCGCGCAAGCCGCACCGCATCCGCTGGAACCTGCGTTACACCGGCGGCGGCGAGCCGATGGTGTTCCTGCCGGAAAGACTCTATGAACTGCCGCTGCCGAAAGCCAAGGCCGTCTCGCAACGGCCCATGGTGTCGTTCAGCGGCACGCTGGAGGTCGACGGCGAAGTGATCGAGGTCCGCGACTGGATCGGCAGCGAGAACCACAACTGGGGCAGCAAGCACACCGACACCTACGCGTGGGGCCAGGTGGCCGGCTTCGACAACGCGCCCGATGCCTTCCTGGAGGCGATCACCGCAAAGCTGAAATTCGGCCCGGTGTGGACGCCGGCCATGACCATTGTCTGCCTGCGGCTGGACGGCGAGGATTACAAGCTCAACGCCCTGACCCAGTCACTGCGCGCCAGCGGAAGCTGGGAGTACTTCGACTGGCAGTTCGACAGTGCGCACCGCAGCGGCCTGCGCATGCGCGGGCGCATCCACGCTGCGCGCGCCGATTTCATCGGCCTGACGTATTACAACCCGCCCGGCGGTGCACACACCTGTCTGAACAGCAAGATCGCCGCCTGCGAACTGACGGTAGAACGGCCCGGCATGTCGACGCGCATCCTGCGCACCGCGCATCGCGCAGCCTTCGAGATCCTCACCGACGACAGCACGCACGGCGTGCCGCTGGCCACCTGAAACCGGCGGCGGTCAGCCGCCGCCGTTGACGTGGTTTTCCAGAAAAGCGGCAATGCGCGCGTGCAGGATGTCCAGCTGCGCCAGCCGGCGGCGGGCCTCGCCAGCCGCCATGCTGCCGGCATCGGCTTCCAGCTGCCGGCAGATTTCCGCAAACCCGTGCGCGCCCACCTGCAACGCCGATGATTTCATCTGGTGGCCGATGGCCGCGAGATCCTGCATCCGGCCGTCCACGCAGGCCTCATGCGCCTCGCCCAGCTTCCGGGCCGCCATGCCGAGGAACATGCTGACGTAACGCGATACTGCACCCGGGCGGTCACCGATGTAGGTACGCAGGGCGGCAAGATCGATCACCGGATCGTTTTCCGGCACCGTGACCGGACGCGCCGCCAGCGCACCGGCAATGCGCCGGTACAGGTCGGCAGGACGCACCGGCTTGGAAATGAAATCCACCATGCCGGCATCCAGGCAGCGCACGCGGTCGTTGCTGCTGACGTTGGCGGTCAGGGCCAGCACCGGCAGGTCGGCAAAGCGCGGATCGGCCTTGAGTCGCCGTGTCGTTTCCACGCCATCCATGTCCGGCATCTGCATGTCCATCAGCACGCAATCGAACGGCGTGCCGGCAAACAGCATGTCGAGTGCTTCCTGACCGCTGCCGGCCACCACCACCTCGGCGCCGGCCATGCGCAGCATTTCCAGGCCGACCTGCTGGTTGAAGGCGCTGTCCTCCACGAGCAGGATGCGCCGCCCGAGCAGCGGCTGCTCGCCGGCAGCCTCTTCCGGTTCCGGTTCCGGCGCAGTCACCGGCGCATCGACCTGCAGGCGCACCGTGAACCAGAAACGGCTGCCGGCGCCCTCCTCGCTGTCGACACCGACTTCACCGCCCATCAACGCGGCGATCTGTGCAGTGATCGCCAGCCCGAGACCGGTGCCGCCGAAGCGCCGGCTGGTGGACGCATCGGCCTGGTGAAACGGCCGGAAAAGTTCACCGCGCACCGCCGACGGGATGCCGACGCCGCTGTCCAGCACCTCGAACAGCAGCAGTGCATCGTCCAGCGTGCGCTCCAGCAGACGTACGCGCACGATCACGTCGCCGACTTCGGAAAATTTCACGGCATTGTTGGCGTAGTTGATCAGCATCTGACCCAGCCGCAGCGGGTCGCCGCGCAACTGCAGCGGCACGTCGGCCCCCACATCCAGAACACAGCGCCGTCCGGCCCCCTGCAGGCGCGGTCCGGTCAGGATCATTACCGTGTCCAGCACCACATCGAGGCCGAAAGACACATGCTCCAGCACCAGCTTTCCGGAATCGACCTTGGAAAAATCCAGCAGGTTGTTGATCAGCGACAGCAGGTGATCGCCGGACATGCGCATCTTCTGCAGGTAATCGCGCTGGCGCTCATCGGTGACGCTCTCCAGCGCCAGATGGCACATGCCGAGAATGGCATTCAGCGGCGTCCGGATCTCGTGCGAAACCGTGGCGATGAAGCGGCTGCGCGCCTGTACCGCAGCCTCGGCCACATCCTTGGCTTCCTGCAGCTCGCGCGTGCGGTCTTCGACCCGCTGGTCCAGCTCTGCGTTCAGCGCCAGCAATTCCGTCTCTGCCCGCACCTGTTCGGTCACATCGCGGATGATCCATGAGGCACCGGCCACGGCACTGCCTTCCTCGCACACCGGCGATACCGTGAATCCGGCATGAATGGCCGCAGCACCCGCATGATGTTGCACTTCGTGCTCGAAGCGCACGTGCTCCCCGCGCGCCACCCGGGCCAGGATACGCTGCCACATGCCGGGCGTGCCGGCACGGAACAGATCCTCGACCCGGCGGCCGATGGCATCCTCGAGCCGGCATCCGAACATGCGCTCGGCACCGTTGTTCCAGCTGGACACCACGCCATCCAGCGACGTACTGACGATGGCATCGTCGGCCGACTCCACGATCGCAGCCAGCTGCATGCGGTCGGCGGTGGATTTCCGGATCGAGGTCACGTCATGCAGCAGCACGATGAATCCGCGCACGCCTTCGTCGCCGGCGTCCGGGAAGTACTGCACGATCACGTCAGCATGAACGCCATGACGATCGACGATGCTGCGCTCCATGGTCTGCGGCTCTCCGCGAAGCACAGCCTCGATGAACGGCTCGCGCGCGGCGAACATCTCCTCGCCCAGCAATGCCCGCATGTCGGCATTCCGGAAATCCGCATCCTTCAGGCCGAACCACTCACGGTATCGGGCGTTGGCGAACGAGCAGCGCAGGTCGCGCGTGTAATAGGCGATCATGGCCGGCACGTTTTCCACGATCACGCCCAGGAATTTCTCCTGCCGGGACAGCAGCTCGGCGTTGGCCGTCAGCGAGTCGATCGACTGCTGCAGGCGGGTGATATCGACATAGGTCGACACCACACCCTCGAGGACACCGCGGTCATCGAACAGCGGCTCGGCGTTCACCGACAGCCAGGTCAGGCGGCCACTGGAGTGGTACACGCCGAGCACGGCATCACGCACCGGCTGCCCGGTGTAGCGGGCGATACGCGCCGGCCGCTCGTCCATGGGCATGCGGCTGCCGTCCGGACGGATCGTCTGCCATTCCGGATCCAGCGGCACGCGCGCCGCAATCTCTTCCGCACTCAGGCCGACGATGCGCTGCGCGGACGGATTGCTTTCGAGAACGGCGCCGGTCGCATCCTGCAGCAACAGGCCTTCCGCCATCGCGTCCAGCATCCGCCGGCGACGGCGGTCGGACGACTCCAGCATCCGGCGCGCACGTCCGCGCTCGTGCACGAGAATGGCAGCCGCCATGCCGGTGATCGTCAGCGCGAGCAGGAACATCCAGGCGCCGGCCAGGGAATGCTGGTCGAAGCCATGCCCGAGATGTCCGATACCGAGACCAATGCCGGCCAGCAGCTGGACTGCGGTCATCAGCACGAACAGGGCCGTGACGGTGCGACCCAGCGTGAGCGCGGCCAGTGTCACGAACAGGAACGCCCAGTATTCGCGCGCATACACGCCGAAAAACGGCGCCAGCCAGCCGGTGTAGATGATCTGCCCGATGACCAGTGCGACGGCCAGGAACAACCACGCCGCCCAGCGCAGGCCGAATGGCGGCCAGCGCCCGCGACGCGGCGCGGCCAGCAGCAATGCAGGCGTCAGCAGCAGGATGCCGAGCAGATCGCCCTGCCACCACAGCAGCATCCGGTGCAGCACCCGTTCCGGCGCCACCGCACCGTGCAGTGCATAACCTCCGACACCGAATACGGCACTGACCACCGCCGCTGCCGCACCGACCAGCAACAGGCCGGTGAAATCACCGAGCGACGACAGCGTGGGCAAGGTCGGGAACCGGGACTGCGCCAAACGGCAGGCCAGCCAGGCCGACAGGGCATTGCCGGCCGCGCTCAGCGTTGCCGGCAGCGGATGAGAGCCGCCGATCAGGGCTGCCGCCAGCGAACCGAGGAAAATCCCCGGCCAGTAGCGGGGTCCGCCCAGCAGCAGGAAAGCCAGAGCCAGCCCGGCCGGCGGCCAGACAATCGAGCCCACCGCACCGAGCGAAAACAGACCGGCCGACATCCACGCCAGCAGGCCGAACGACAACGCCAGCACGATGTGGCGCATGCCTTCCACTGCCGGCCCCCGCCAATGCCCGCTGCCGCCCATGACGCCCCCTGCGTGTTAACCTCGGCCCCGGCTTCCCATCCGGCAAATCCTGGAACGCATGACAACCGGCGAGCAGGTCCTGCTCATCGAGGACGACGAGTTGTTCGCCGGCCTCATGGCAGACACGTTACAGCAGGAAGGTTTCACCTGCACCGTGGCGGGCACGCTGGCCCGCGCCAGCGAGCTGCTGGCCGGACAGGCGTTCGACATCGTCATCACCGACATCCATCTGCCCGGCACCGTCGACACGCCGGTACTGGACATGCTGGCGCGCAATGCGCAGGCCGGCACGCCGGTAATCGTCATCACCGGCCTGCCCTCGATCGAGAGCGCCATGCGTTCCATGGACATGCGCGTCTTCGCCTATCGCACCAAACCGCTGGTGATGAACGACCTGGTCGCCACGGTGCATGACGCCTCCCGGCAGGCGCGCGTGCGGCGCCGCTTCGGCGCCACCCGCGAACGGCTGCAGACGCTCGGCGCACAGCTGGACGGCCTGCGGGAAGTCACCGCCACACCGCAGCACGGCGAGATCAACCAGTCGCTGTCGGAATACATCCTGCTGCTGCTGGGCAACTGCGGCGAGAACCTGTCGGAGGCCGTGGAAGCATTCCGCCTGATGGAAAAGGAAACACTGGGCCGCCCGGTGCGGCAATTGTCCCGCCATCCGGAAGCGGAAATGTTCCGCCGGACCCTGGAATACGCCGTGGACGTGCTGGAGAAGACCAAGCACTCGTTCAAGTCCCGCGAACTGGCCGAGCTGCGCCAGAAACTCGAAACCGCACTGGCCGTCAGCCGCAAGGAACAATGAGCACCCCGCTGCTGTTTGCCACCACCTATTCGCGGCTGCTGGCGCGCGAGCTGCAGCTGGATATCGAGACCGTGTCTCCGCTGCTGGCCGGCACCGGCATCTCGCCGCAACAGCTGTTCCAGCTGGACGAATACCTGTCGCTGCCGGACCAGGTCACCATCATCCGCAATGCACTGCGACTTTCCGGCAACCCGGCGCTCGGGCTGCAGATGGGCTCACGCATGCATCTGGCAGCACACGGGCCGGTCGGCATCGCCGCCTATACTTCGGCCACGCTCGGCGAGGCCACCGATACCCTGGTCCGCCACCAGAACATCCGTGGCCAGTTCGCCGGCATGACCTATGAACACGATACGGCCCACTCCCGCCTGGTGTTCAACCTGCGCGTGCCGTACGACGAAGTCGGCATTTTCCTGATCGAGGCGCTGGTGGCATCGGCGCAAAGCTCGATGGAATTCCTGAGCGGACGTCACATCGAAGGCGCCCGCATCGAGCTGGCTTATCCTGCACCGGCACATGCGGCGCTGTACGGGCAATACCTGCACGCACCGTTCCGGTTCGACGCAGAGCGCACCCTGCTGGAAATACCGCGAGCCCTGGAAAGCATGCCGCTGCCGTTCGCCGACCCGGTCGCCAAACAACAGGCCGAACAGCAGTGTGAACAGATCGCGGCGGAGCTGCAGTTGCGCGGCTCGTTCGCGCAACGTGTCACCGGCGTGCTGCGCAACAACCCCGGCCAGCTGTGGACACTGGAAGATGTCGCCCGCTCGCTGCATCTGTCCTCGCGCACGCTGATCCGCCGCCTGAAGGATGAAGGCTCCAGCTACCAGCAACTGCTCGACACCGAACAGCAACGGCTGGCACGCATCTACCTGGACAACCCGCGCCACACGGTCGAATCGGTGGCGGCCGCGCTGGGCTATCACGACGTGTCCACCTTCCGCCGCGCCTTCAAACGCTGGTTCGGCATCCCGCCGTCGGAGTACCAGGGCCGGCAGGGTCACTGAACCCGGCATCTGTCAGTAAAAGCCCTCATGCCGGCATCGCCGGCACTCCCGTACAACACGGTATTCGCCGACCCTGTGCATCACGGGCCCGCCACCGGGGCCTGCGGGAGACAGACATGGGCCACGCTGCTGCCAGCCGGACTCCGGATTTCCCTGAAGACGATCTGCTGCGCTTCGAAGCGCTGAAGATCAAGCCGGTCATTGCCGTACCGACCGTCGCGCTGTTCATCGCCGGCTGGATCTACACGCTCGCCATCGGTTTTTTCACGCTGGTCACGCACAGCCTTCCGCTGCTGACCGGCGCCGTGCTGGCCGGCATCGGTGGCTACTTCCTGTTCAGCCCGATCCACGATGCCCTGCATCGTTCGGTGTCGCGTTACGGCTGGATCAACGACCTGATCGCCATCGGCACGGTCAACCTGATGCTGCCCTACAGCTCGCACAAGCTGTTGCGCTGGGGCCACATGCAACACCACCGGTTCACCAACGAGAAAGGGCGCGATCCGGACAAGTTCCTGACCGATCACTGGCACGCCCCGGTCACGGCCTGGCCGTTTTTCGAACTCTTCTACGTGCCGGACTACTGGCATCACCGCCACGAACGACCCCGCATGGAGGTCCTGCAGGTCTTCACCCAGCTGGTGGCCGGCTTCGCGCTGCTGGCACTGGTGACCTGGTGGCAAGGCATCGATTTCTTCATCTACTGGCTGGTCGCTTCCCGGGTGACGCTGTGGCTGATCGTGGCGGTATTCGTGTATCTGCCGCACCAGCCGCACACCGTGCTGCAGAAGGACGCGCCCTACCACGCCTCGTTGCTGCGTCGCGGCCAGGAGTGGCTGCTGACGCCGCTGATGGCCTGGCAGAACTGGCATCTGGTGCACCATCTGTATCCGAACGTGCCGTTCTATCGCTACAAACAGATCTGGAAAGCCCGCGAGGCCTTCCACGAAGCGCACCGGCCGGCGGAAGTGCGCGCCTGGCAGTTGAGGCCTGATCCGGCAACGCTGCCGGATGCTGTCAAAGGCTGACGTTACGGCACGCTCGTCCGTACGGATGCACGGCCGTCCGCTCCGGGACGAATCACGACAGCCACTTGCTACACTCCGGGATTCCTGACGTACCCCGGAGTTGCCGCATGTCCTGTCACCCCGCCCTGCGTACGGTTCTGGCCGGCCTCCTGTTGCTCACGTCCGCCGCCGCCCAGGCCGCCGGGCCCGCCGCGACAGCCCTGTCGGTCTCGACCGATCTCTACATGCTGATCGCCGAGACCACCATGGTGACCGCCGACCAGCAGCCGGACGAGCACGCCGGCAGGGCGAAGGACATCCTCGGCCGCCTGCAGACATCGGTGCCGGGCGTGCTGTCCGGGTTGAAGGACCGGGCGCAGGCCGACGAACTGAAAGCCCAGTGGGAAGAGCTGCTGACCGCCTATGAAGGAAAGCCCTTCATGGTCGCGTTCCGCGAGAGCACGTACGACACCAGCCTCACGGCACGCTACACCGCCGGCTCCGGTGCCCTGCTGATGGCCCTGGACGAAGCCGCTACCCACGAAGCCGGCGCCACACCGGTGAAACGCGTGCAGTTCCGCGCCCTGAAAACGCTGTCGGCCTACCTGCTGCTGTCCACCGGCATCGTCGGTGGTACCGCCTTCAGCGCCAACGACAAGGACAACGACATTCCGTCCGGCGTTGCCGCCGTCGACAAGGGGCTGGCCGAACTCAAGCAACAGCTGGCCGGCAAACCGGAGGCCGCCACCCTGCAGCGTGCCGCCACCCGCTGGCAGTTCCTGCGCCCGACCCTGCTGAAAACCAGCGGCCAGTCCACGCCCTACATCGTCTACACACACGGCCTCTCCGTGGTGCAGACGCTCGCCCAGCTCGAGGGCGGCGCCCGCTGACCGGGCAGTACGCACCGGCAACCCCGGGAACCCGCGGATAATCCCTTCGCAGGCGCGTGCGGGGATTTCGCAGGTTCCCTAGAATCACGCACGTCCTGCCCGCCCTGCCGGAGACGCGCGTGAACGATCTGCGGCCCATACCCGACCCCACCGCACCCGCCACGGTTGTCCGCCTGCGCGGCGTTGCCAAATCGTTTGACGGCAAGCCGGTGCTGGCCGGCCTCGACCTCGACATCCGGCACGGCGAATTTCTCACCCTGCTGGGGCCATCCGGCTGCGGCAAGACCACCGTGCTGCGCCTGATCGCCGGCTTCGAGCAGCCGGACCATGGCAGCATCGAAATCGCCGGCCGCGACGTGTCCGCGCTTGCGCCTGACGCCCGGCACGTCAACACCGTGTTCCAGAGCTATGCCCTGTTCCCGCACATGACCGTGCAACAGAACGTGGCTTTTGGCCTGGAAATGAAAAAAGTGCCGAAGGCGGAGATCACCGCACGCGTGGCCGAAACGCTGGCCGTGGTGCGGCTGGCCGGGCTGGAGGGCCGGAGGCCGCACGAACTGTCGGGCGGGCAGCAGCAGCGGGTGGCACTGGCGCGCGCACTGGTGAACCGCCCGCAGGTACTGCTGCTCGACGAGTCGCTGTCGGCACTTGACTACAAACTGCGCAAGCAGATGCAGGTGGAACTGAAAGCACTGCAGCGGCAGCTGGGCATCACGTTCGTTTTCGTCACCCACGACCAGGAAGAAGCGCTGGCGATGAGCGACCGCGTGGTGCTGCTCAATGCCGGCCGCATCGCCCAATCGGGCCCGCCGCGGGAAATCTACGAACGCCCGGCCAACCTGTTCGTGGCGCAGTTCGTCGGCGAAGCCAACATCTTCAGCGGCACGCTGCTGTCCGTCGATGCCGGCCCGATGCCCCCGGGCAGCTGCCAGTGGAATACCGGCGGCCACTGCGCGCGCGTGACCGTCGCCGGCACCGGCTTCCATGTGCGTGTTCCGCAGCCCTGGCCGGCCGGCACGCGGGTGAACATCGTGGTGCGGCCCGAAGACATGCGCATCTACAGCCAGGGCGAGCATATGCCGGACGGGCAGCCGTACTTCACCGGCCGCATTGTCGAGCGCACCTACAAGGGCGTCACGCTCGATTCGCTGATCGAGACCGCCGACGGCACCCGGGTGATCGCCAGCGAGTTTTTCGACGAGGACTCGCCGGACTTCGATCACCCGCTGGGCGAGGAAGTGCGGATCAGCTGGGTGCCGGACTGGGAAACCGTGCTGGCACACGAGGAAACGCCCTGATGTACGGCAATGCCGTGTTCCGGCGCTTCAGCATCGGCCTGATCGCGCTCTGGCTCGGCGTGTTCGTGCTGGCACCGACCCTGATGGTGGTCGTCACCAGCTTCCTGAGCCGTGACGACGGCCAGTTCGTCGCACTGCCGCTGTCCGTCGACGCCTACCTGCGCCTGCTCGACCCGCTGTATGCGGACGTGTTCGTCGAGTCGTTCGCGATGGCCACGGTCGCCACCCTGCTGTGCCTGCTGATCGGCTATCCGTATGCCTGGATCACCGCGCGCGCGCGCACGCCCTGGCGCTACATCCTGCTGCTGCTGGTGATCATCCCGTTCTGGACCAACTCGCTGATCCGGACCTACGCGGTCAAGCTGGTGCTCGCCACCAACGGCGGCCTGAATTCGGCACTGGCCGCACTCGGCTACAGCGGCGAACCGCTGCAGCTGCTGTACACGCAGTTCGCCGTGGTTGCCGGCATGGTGTACGTCTTGCTGCCTTTCATGATTCTGCCGCTGTATGCCGTGATCGAGAAACTCGACTGGCGGCTGCTGGAGGCCGCCGCCGACCTCGGCGCCGGCCGCACGCAGCGCTTCCTGCGCATCGCACTGCCGCTGACCCTGCCCGGCATCATCGCGGGCTCGCTGCTGGTGTTCCTGCCGGCGCTGGGCCTGTTCTACGTCTCGGATGTGCTGGGTGGCGCCCGCGAGCTGCTGGTCGGCAACCTGATCCGCAACGAATTCCTGGTATCGCGCGACTGGCCGTTCGGGGCCGCCGCCAGCGTGTCGCTGGTCGCAATGATGATCCTGATGCTGGCTGGCTATGCCTGGAGTGCGCGCCGCGCCGGCGGCGGAGCGGTGAAATCGTGAACCCCGGCGGCGGCGTGTTCCTGCGAGCGATGCGCATCATGGTCGTCGGTGGCGTACTGGCGTTCCTGTACATACCGCTGGCCGTGCTGTTCGCGTTTTCCTTCAATGACTCGAAGTACAGCATTGCCTGGAAGGGGTTCACCCTGAAGTGGTACGACGCGCTGTTCGCCAACCAGCAATTGCTCGATGCCGCCGCCAATTCCGTGCTGCTGGCGGTGGTCGCCGCCAGCATCGCCACCGTGATCGGAACCCTGGGTGCCATTGCGCTTTACCGATACCGATTCCGCGGCAGGCAAACGCTGTCCGGCCTGCTGTACGTACTGCTGCTGACGCCCGACATCGTGCTGGCGATCAGCCTGCTGTGCCTGTTCATGCTGCTGGGCATCACGCTGGGCTTCGGCTCGCTGGTGCTGGCACACGTGACGTTCTGCCTGCCGTTCACGGTGGTAACCGTCTATTCGCGACTGGCCGGCTTCGATCATCGCATCCTTGAGGCAGCCCGTGATCTCGGGGCAGGCGAATTCACTGCCGTCATGCGCATTCTGCTGCCGCTGGCCATGCCGGCCATCATTGCCGGCTGGCTGCTGTCCTTCACGCTCAGCCTGGACGACGTGGTGGTCAGCTATTTCGTCAGCGGCCCGGAATACGAAGTGCTGCCGCTGCGCATCTATTCGATGGTCCGGCTGGGCTTCAAGCCGGAAGTGAACGCCCTGGCCACCTTGCTGTTTGCGTTGTCCCTGCTCATCGTCGTGCTGTCACAGCTGTTGCTGCGCGAACGACGCCCCGCCACCGCCCGCTGAACCCGGAGATCCCGCCGTGAATATGCCATCCCCGCTGAAACTGTCGACACTGCTGTGCGTCGCGCTGGCAATCGCCGCCTGCGGCAAGAAGGAGAACGAGCCGGTGGTGGCCCAGCCGGCCGCCGCACAGGAAGTCTATTTCTGCAACTGGTCGGAATACATCGACCCGACCGTACTGGACGAATTCACGAAGCAGACCGGCATCAAGGTGAATTACGCCACCTACGACAGCAACGAAACGCTGTACGCAAAGATGAAGCTCACCGATGGCGGCGGCTGCGACATCGTGGTGCCGTCCACCTACTTCATCAGCAAACTGGCCAAGGAAGGCATGCTGGCGCCGATCGATCGCAGCAAACTGCCGAACTTCGGCAATCTCGACCCGACACTGCTCAATCAGCCTTACGACCCGAACAACGCCGTGAGCGTGCCCTACATGTGGGGCCTGTCGGCCATTGCCGTGAACACGGACAAGATCGATCCGAAAAAGATCAGCGCCTGGTCGGACCTGTGGAAACCGGAATTCAAGGGTCAGGTCTTGCTGCTGGACGATGTACGGGAAACCTTCGCCGTGGTACTGCGCTCGCTCGGCTATTCAGGCAACACCACCGACCCGAAACAGATCGAGGCCGCCTACCACAAGCTGGTCAAGCTGATGCCGAACGTGCGCAAGTTCGACTCGGAATCACCCAAGGACGCCTACCTGCAGGGCGATGTAAGCATCGGCATGCTGTGGAATGGCGAAGCCTTCCTCGCCCAGCAGGAGAATCCGAAGATCGCGCTGATCTATCCGAAAGAGGGTTCGATCCTGTGGATCGACAACCTCGCCATCCCGGCCGGCACCAAACGCATCGACAACGCCCATGCGCTGATCAACTTCCTGCTCGATCCGGCGATCGCCAGACGCAACAGCGAAACCGTCGGCTACGGCACGCCCAACCTGGCGGCACTGAAGCTGCTTGATCCTGCCGTGGCCGGCAATCCGGTTGCGTATCCCGGCCCGGACGTGCTGAAGAAGGCTGAGATGCAGGTCGATATCGGCGATGCCATCACGGTCTACGAAGACTTCTGGCAGAAACTGAAAGCCGGCCAGTAAACCGTCATGCGGCGCGAACAGCTGACGGCGATATTCCGTTTGCTGGCGGGCATCGGCCTGTTGTTGCTGATGCTCGCCTTCCTGCGGGCCTGCCTGTCGCCGCCGATGCTGCCGCCGGACAAACCGTTGCCGGATGCGCCGGTCAGCTCCGGGATGTATCCGGAAAGATACTGAGCCGCGCTTTTTCCAGGCGCCTGATGCGTGCCGGCACGGCCAGCGTCATCAGCATGCCGTTGCTGCGCCAGTCGCGTGCGAAGGCGTCATCGTGATCGTCAGGCAGCGCGGGCATGCGCGCCGCCACCTGCGCCAGCTCCTGTTCGGCACCGGCGAGCAGCAGGTGTACCCGCGGATCACGCGCATCGCCGGCCGCGCATTCCGCCAGCCGGTCCAGCGCCGCCAGCAGGCTGGCCAGCACGGCGTCGGGCCAGCGTGCGCGCACGGCGTGCACCGCAAGATGCGCAGCCACGGCTGTGGACACGTGGATATCCTCGTGGGTGCGGAACGGTCGCGCATGATCGCGCCAGCCATCGCCCGGCAGCAGCATGTCCGGCATGACGACAACCGCCGTGAAACGCCCGCGTGCGTGCGGAACGGCATCGAGGAAGCCGGTCGCGGGTTTTTCTTCCAGGGCGACGCCCTCGTGCCCGGCCGGCAGCATGACGAGTGCCGCGCCGGTGCGACCGTCCGCCAGCACGCCGGTACGCGCCAGCACCAGCAGCACGTCTGCGGCCTGGCCACCGGCGACCCAGGACTTTTCGCCATCGAGACGGAAGCCGCCGCCCGGTTGCGGCGTCAGCACGGTCTGCAGGTCTTCCGGCCGTTGTTTCTTTCCTTCGGTCACGAGCAGCGCGGCAAAGGCATCCGCCGGCAGCAACGGCACCAGACGCCGCAGCGCAGCCTGGTAGCCTGCCGCAAAGCAGAAGGCCAGTTGCCCGGCCCGCAGGCCACCTTCCAGTGCGGAAGAGAATGTATCGCTGCCGACACGGAAACCTGCCCGCCATCCGGTGAGGCTGGCCGGTGCTGCCGGCGCATCTGCCGCCGCCCGGGCCACCGCTGCCGTGATATCACCGAAGGTCAGTCTGCCCACCGTTGCTCCCGATGTCGTTGCCGGACGGCACCCGCAAAAAAGGCGGGCATGGCCCGCCTTTTTTCACCCCTGCAGCCTCAACCCAGGAAGAACCAGGCGGCCCCGCCCAGGACCGCCACCACCAGCACAACCAGGATCATGCCGCCACCGCCGCCGGACTTGCCCTCATCGGGCATCTTCGGCTGCAGGGTGGTGGTCGCCGTGGTGCTGGACGGGCGCGGCGCATCCGCTTTCGGTTTTGCCGTTGCCGCGGCCGGCACCGCGGCACCGCCACGGAACTGGGTGCGCTCCTCACCGTCATCCTCGGCCGGCGCAGCTGCCGGCTTCTGCGCGGTCGTGTTGCCGGCCGGGCCGGCCACTTCGAAGCTGAAGGTATCGAAGCGGACTTCGTCGCCGTTCTTCAGTTCGCCGTCGCTGACCTTCTTGCGATTGATGTAGGTGCCGTTCGAGGAATTGAGATCCTTGACCAGCAGCCTGCCGCCCACCAGCTGGACTTCCGCGTGCTGGCGCGACACGTGGTTGGCCGGCAGCTGGATATCGCAGTTGTTGGCGCGACCGATCACCACCTTGCCCACGGACGGTATCGGGAAGGTCTTGCCGACGATGGAACCGGTCTTGGCCTTGAGCACCCAGCCACTGCCCTGCTTGTTGGCCGACGCCGTGGACGGTGCCACCGGGATGTTGGCCAGGGCCGGGGAAATCGCCGTCGCGCCTTCCGGCGCCGGCGTGATTTCCTGCTTCGGATCGATCAGCAGGAATTCGATGTTGTGGATGCCGATGACATCGGACGCACGCAGTTCAGTGCGGCGCTGGATGCGCTTGCCGTTGACGAAGGTGCCGGACGTACTGCCGGTGTCGGAAATGAAGACCTGATCGCCTTCCACACGCAACTCGGCATGGAAGGGGCTGATGCCTTCATCGGCGAGCACGATGTTGTTCTGCGGATCCTTGCCGATGGCGTAGCGGCTCTCAACCAGCCAGATGGCGGGCTTGCGCTGATCCTTGAACTGCAACTTGAGCATGTCGACCCCTGTCCATCAGATCCGCGGATGACCGGCACCCGCCGCTACCCGGAAGCTCCGGGCGCATCACGAAAAGTCGCGTCTACTGTACCGATTGCGGGATGACCGCACTACCCTCGGCCGCGGCATCCGTCGCCCCTGGCGCACGCCCGGGCGGTACGTCCTCGGCAGCACTCCCTTCGGTACGGCCGTCATCGCCCCCGGCCGGTGCAGCCTCGGCGGGCGCCGCCCCGGTATCGGCCACCGCGGCAGGTGCCGGCACGGGATCGGCAGATGCAGACGCGGCAGCGGGGGTTTGCGCAGCCGGTTCGGCAGGTGCCGGCTGTGCCGGCACAGGTGCGGCAGCAGCAGGCGCCTCCGGTGTGGCGGCCGGCTTTTCCGGGGCCGTATCGACTGCCGCTTCCGGTGCGGCCTTGCCTTCCTGGCCGGCACCGGCGGGCTCCTGTCCGTCAACCGCACCGTTGCCCAGCCCCCGGAACAGGTCGTCCATTTTCTCCGGCAGGGCTTCGTCTTCCTGCACGCGGGCGATATCGCCACGCGAATTGATGTCGATCGCGAGACTGCGCACACCCTTGTACTTGGCGGCACTCAGGCTGCCGGCCGACTTGCCGTCACGCACGATACTCGGACGCAGGAACACCATCAGGTTCTGTTTGCCGCGATTCACGCTCTTGGCGCGGAACAGGATGCCCAGCACCGGAATGTCGCCCAGCAACGGCACCTTTTTCACGGTTTCCGTCACCCGGTCCTCGATCAGGCCGCCCAGCACCACGGTCTGCCGGTTTTCTGCCAGCACGGTGGTGGAAATGGCCCGCTTGCTGGTGATGATGTCCGAAGACTGGATACTGTCCTCGGTCGGTTTCACGCTCGACACTTCCTGGTTGATCACCAGCTTGACGTTGTCTTCGTCGATCATGGTCGGCGTGACCTTGAGCTGGATACCCACGTCCTCGCGCTTGATGGTGGTGAACGGGTTGGACACACCGTTGCCGGTGGACGTGGAACTGCCGGTCACGAACGGCACGTTCTCGCCGACAATGATCGAGGCTTCCTGGTTGTCGAGTGTCAGCACGCTCGGCGTGGACAGCAGGTTGACGTTGGCATTGGACGCCAGCGCCTGCAAAACGCCGGCGAACTTGATCTCGCCGTCGGCATCGCGCTTGCCGCCGATGATGGTGGCGCCATCCGCCAGGCCGGAAGCGGCTGCGGCCGGATTGGCAATGGCGGCCGCGAAATCGTTCAGGCTGCGGCCGACACCGCTGAAATTGGTACCGATCAGCCCGGTGTCCGGATCTCCCGAGGCCCACTGCACCCCCAGGTCCTTGCCGGTGCTGCCGCCGACCTCGATGATCGCCGCCTCGATCAGGATCTGCGCGCGTCGCACATCCAGCTGGGCCACCACGGCCTTGATCTGCTGCATCACCGACGGCTCGGCGCGCACCACCAGGGCATTGAGCGACTCGTCGGCCTGGATGGCGATCTTGCCGCCGACCGGATTGATCAGCGCCGCAGCGCCACCTTCCTTGCCGGCGGAAGACGAGGTCGAGGCACCGCCGCCATCGACCATGCCCTTGAGGATGTCGGCCGTCTTCTTGGCTTCGGCGTGGCGCAGGCGCAACACCTGCACCGAGCCGGTATTGGCCTCGGCCGGCACATCGATGGTCCTCACCAGATCGCGCAGCCGCTCGCGCGCCTTGGGATCGCCGCGCAGGATCAACCGGTTGGTGCGCTCATCCGCCACCACTCGCACGCGGCCGGCGGAAATCGCGCTGGAGCCGGCACGGGGAGATGCCTTGCCGGCTTCGCCGCTGGCGGCAAAACTGTTCATCATGTCCAGCACATCGCCAACCCAGGCGTGCGTCAGCTGGATCACTTCCAGCTCGTCATTGTCGGCACCATCGATGCGGGTGATCACCTGCTCGAGGCGTGCCACGTTCTCGGCATGGTCGGTCACCACCAGCACGTTGGCGCCCGGCACCGCCGCCAGATGGCCCGACTGCGGCACCAGCGGGCGCAGCACCGGCACCAGCTCGGCGGCTGACGAATTGCTGATGGCGATCACGCGCGTGATCATGTCGTCACCGGCGGGACGCGCGCTGGTGTCGAGCGGGATGGAATCCTGCTTGGCATTGCCGTCCGGCACGATCTTGATCACCCGGCCGGTCGGCACGGCGGCGAAACCGTTCACATTCAGCACCGACAGGAACACCTGGTAGACCGTGGCCGAACTCATCGGCTCCGGCGCGATGACGGTGATCTTGCCCTTGATGCGCTGATCGACGACGAAAGTCTTGCCGGTCATCGCCGAAACCTGGTCGATGAAGGCGCGGATGTCGGCATCGCGCAGATTGATGCTCCACTGACCGTCAGCAGCGTTCAGCGGCGCCACAAGGGCCGTCATCAACACCACCAGCGCCAGCAACCGGCGCAGGATTCCCTGGATATTCATCGTTCCGTATCTTCTCGTTCTGTACCGCAGTCATCCGCCCTGCCGGGCGGCGTCCCTTGTCCGTTCACCGCCGTCACTCCAGCGGGTAATTCACAGTGAAAGTCTGGCTGCCGCGCTTCACTTCCACGCGCGCCTCGCCACTGGCCCTCACCTCATCCACCATGCCGGCATCCGCCTGCGCGTTGCCCAGCGCCTTGCCGTTGACCGACAGCACCACATCGCCCGGACGCAGACCGAGGTTGCGGATCAGATCGGCATTGGATCCGTCACCAACCGTATAACCGGCGCCGCTGCCGGCCGGGCGCAGACCGAGCTCGGCCAGCACACCGTCCGGATTGCTCTTGATCTCGTCGGCATACCTGCCGAGACCGCCACGAGGTGCATCATCCGGGCGCTGATCATCCTGCGTCTTGCTCATCCGTTCCTTGAGCGCACGGAAGCCGCCACCGATATCCAGGCCGCGGCCAGCGCCGCTGTCGGGCGCACTGCCGGCCAGGGCTGGTGCCACATCAAAGCGCAGCGTCTCCAGTTGGCCACGCCGGCGCAGCAACACGTGATCCTTTTCCACTTTTTCCAGGGTGGCCCCACCCGGCACCGGTGTACCGACCCGGAACAGCTCGCCGTCCTTGCCACGCTCGGCAATGACGGCACCGGCAAGGCGGGAATCGCCGGCACTGAACGTGCCCAGCAGCTGCAACGCGAGATTGGTATCGGGAGCGGCCGCCTCGCCATCACCGGCCACCGGCACAGCCGCCGCGTCGCCGAACAGCGTCCATTGCCCGGCCTGCTCGGCCGTGTAGCGGCGCGGCTCCGTGATACCGCTGTCGGCGGACAGGCCGGCCACCGGTGCGGCATTGACGGGCACCCCGTCGACGGCCAGCCAGATGAAGGCAGCGAGGGTGTACCCGATCAGCAGGACCAGCAGGAGGCTCGCCAGCACGACCATCGCCTTGCGGCCACGACCGGTCGCCAGCGACCGCAGCCGCGCGACGAAATCCATGACTCTTGGGTAATTCCTCGAAAGAAGCAGGGCAACTTATCGGCCCGCAAGGGATAAATCAACTGGCGGGGCCGGCCTGGAGGGGTAGACCGGGCGGGTGCAAAAGAGTTCACCGGCAGACGCCGGACTGCTCAGCGCAGCGGCTGCTTCAGCTCGAAAAAAGGTGCGTCCGGCGCCAGGGAAGATGATGGCGGCAAGCCCGCCAGCTGTCCGCCGCGCTGGGTCACCACCAGGTGCAGCCGGTTGCCGGCCGGGTCCACGTTCAGGGAGGCCAGCAACTCGCCCGGGGCCTGCTCACCATCGACCAGCACCCGCAGCTGGCCATCGACGGCGCGCAGCATGCCGCGCACGGCAGGCAGGCTCAGCGGCTCGCTGCGGTTGCGCATCACCAGCGTCCCCGGTCCCCAGGCCAGGCGGCCGGTCGCGTCCTCGACCCGTCCACCCGCGGCCACGGCAATCTCGACCCCGCTGATGACCAGGGGCCGGTCGATCGAGGCAACCGATGACGATGCCAGGCGCCCAAGGAACTCGCTGCCCAGTTCGCCCTGCCCGACGGCAATACGGTAGCCACCCGGGGTCAGGGTGGCAGCGCCACCGGCGCTCACGCCCCGACCCGACAGGGTCCAGTCCGCATCCACGGCCAGCGTCAGCAGACGCCATGCATGCAGATCCCAGCCCACGTCCCATTGGCCGCGGGCGGTGGCCACGCGGCCCTGCCCCTGCCACAGGTTGCCACTGACCTGGCTGATGCGCCCGGCAACGGCATCCGGCGCCAGCTTGACCAGCAGGCGTGCCGGCGTCAGCAGGAGCAGGCTCGCCAGAAAGGCGAGCACGCCCACGGCGATCAGGGTACGTACGGGGTACATCGCGCGGCGACGGCCGGGCGGATTCAGAACGGAATATCGTCGTCGAAGTCGGCAGCTGCAGCCTGGGGTGCCGGCTTGCTGCGCGGCGCGGGTGCCGGCTGGTCAAAACCCTGGTCGAAACCGTGATCGTCACCACCGGACGATGCACCGCCACCGCCGCCGCGCGAGTCCAGCATCTGCATCTCGCTGGCGACGATCTCGGTGGTGTAGTGCTTCTGGCCGTCCTTCTCCCACTGACGGGTGCGCAGCGACCCTTCGATATAGACCTTGCTGCCCTTCTTCAGGTACTGGCCGGCAATCTCGGCGAGCTTGTTGAAGAACACCACGCGGTGCCATTCGGTGCGCTCCTGCTGCTGGCCGGACTGTTTGTCCTTCCAGCTCTCGCTGGTGGCCAGCGCCACATTGGTCACCGCACCGCCGCTGGGCAGGTACTTGGTTTCCGGGTCGCGCCCGAGGTTGCCGATGAGGATGACCTTGTTGATGCCTTTCTGTGCCATGGGACACTCCCGGTGTGAGCAGTACCGCGCGGGAATTCACCGCGCAGTGAAGAAAAAAGCGGCGTCACTCTAGCATGCGCCCCGGGCCTCTGCCGCCTGCAGGCCGCCCAGCACAGCACGGAGATTTGCCTCGTTGCAGCGTGCGTCATCGACCGTGACATACACGACGCCGTCCTCGGGCACGACCGTCGCCTCCAGCACGCCGTCCTGGGCCAGCAGCAGCACGACCAGACGATGCGGATCCTGTCCGGCCGGGAGCTCCAGCACCAGGTCATGTCGCCGGGTCCGCAGGCGCAGACCGGCCGCCAGGATCACCCACAATCCGATCAGGCCGGCACAGACGAGCAGCACGTATTCGGGCGACAGCCAGGTCGACAACCCGCCCCCGACCAGCCCGCCGGCAAAGGCGCCGAAGAACTGCCCACTGGAATAGACACCCATCGCCGCGCCGCGCGAACCCGGCGGCGACAACCGGCCCACCAGTGACGGCATCAGGGCCTCGAGCAGGTTGAAGGCCGTGAAGTAGAGCAGCAGTCCGGCAATCACGCCGGCCAGGCTGCGGTGCATGAAGGCCAGCAGCACCAGCGCGGCGGCCAGCCCGAGCCCGGCCAGCATCAGCGCTTCGCGCAGGCGGCCACGGCGTTCCGCCACCATCATCAGCGGCGCCATGAACAGCAGCGACACCAGGATCACCGGCAGGTAGATCTCCCAGTGGCTGCTCACCGGCAGGTGCTCATACCGCACCAGCGACGGCGGGATCACCACGAACACGGCCACCATGACCATGTGCAGCAGGAACACGCCCAGATCGAGCCGGAACAGGCCCTGGTGACGCAGCACCCGCCACAGGGCCGGCAACAGCCGCCGCTGGCTCAGGGTGCTGGCTGCCGCAGCCACCGGGGTCGGCACCAGCCCGAACACCAGCACCAGACTGATCACCGCCATCAGCGACGTGAACAGGAACAGCCCGGACAGGCCGGCAAGGGAGGCAATCAGCGGGCCCAGCACCATGGCGATGCCGAACGACAGCCCGACGGTAGCGCCGATCACGGCCATGGCGCGGGTACGGTGCGCTTCCCGCGTCAGGTCGGTCTGCAGCGCCATGACCACGCCGGAAACCGCACCACAACCCTGGATGGCCCGCCCGATGATCACGCCCCAGATCGTGGTGCTGGCCGATGCCACCAGCCCGCCGGCGGCAAACAGCAGGAGCCCGAGCAGGATCATCGGCTTGCGACCAAAGCGGTCGGACAACATCCCGAAGGGAATCTGCAACAGCCCCTGGAACAGCCCGTAGGCGCCGATGGCCAGCCCGATCAGCAGCGGGGTGGAGCCCTCAAGCGCATGGCCATAGATGGCAAACACCGGCAGCACCACGAACAGCCCCAGCATGCGCATGGCGAACACGGCAGCCAGGGAGGCCGTCACCCGGCGCTCCAGCGGTGTCATCGGATCCGGAAACTGGCTCACGGGCGGCAGGGACAGGTGCAACGGGGCGGCGATTCTACCAGCAGAACGGCCGTCTCCCGTCCCCGCAGGCGGGGGGCCGGCACGTAGTATCGGTGGACGTCCGTGGCATAATACGCCATTGTTCTGACCCTGCTCGGCAAGACAGGGCAGCTGTGCGCAGGATCGCCACGACCGATGACCAACAACAATGAACAAGCCGCTGCCGTCATCATTGTCGGCAGTCAGCAACTGCAGAATTCCCTGCTGACCAATCTGCTGAGCGCCAGCGGTATCCGCCGCTGTTACAGCGTCGCGACGCCGGGCGTGCCTGCACAGGCAGGCAATGCGCCGGTGTTGTTGTTCCTGGTCGACGCCACGTCGCTGAAGCCGGCAGATGCGCTCGATTACATCGACGAGCTGCCGATTGCCGACCAGACCGTGCGCATTGCCTTCTTCAACCTCGACGGCAGCGAGGATATCGAAGCACTGGCCGCACACCCGGCCATGAACGGCGCATTCCCGCGCGACTGCCCGCAGGACCAGCTCACCAAGGGCATCCAGGCCATCATCAACGGCGAAGTCTGGCTGCCGCGCAAGGTCATCGAGCGCTACATGGCCAAGAGCCGCACCTACAAGCGGCCTTCCAGCGCCAGTGCCGCCGCGCTGACCGACCGGGAGATCGAAGTGCTGCGGGTCATGGCCACCGGCGCCAAGAACACCGAGATCGCTGAAAAGCTCAATCTCAGCCCGCACACGATCAAGACCCACATCTACAACATCTTCAAGAAGATCAGCGCCTCCAACCGCCTGCAGGCGGTCAACTGGGCACAGGAAAATCTCTGAGCGCGCACTGACGCATCTGCACAGGCCCCGGCAACGGGGCCTTTTCGTTTCCGGCCCCGGCACCATGCCACCGCGATTTCCCTGTTGCCGGTCCGGGTCTGCCGCGGCACTTCCCGTATACTTTCCGGTTCCCCACCCTTTCCGTGCAGTTGCTTCCGGATATGGACAAGATCGTCGTTCGCGGTGCCCGCACCCACAACCTCAAGAACATCAGTGTCGAGATCCCGCGCGACCGTTTCGTGGTGATCACCGGCCTGTCCGGCTCCGGCAAATCCTCGCTGGCTTTCGACACACTCTATGCGGAAGGCCAGCGCCGTTACGTGGAATCGCTGTCGACCTACGCACGGCAGTTTCTCTCGATGATGGACAAGCCCGACGTCGATCACATCGAGGGCTTGTCGCCGGCCATCTCCATCGAACAGAAATCGACCTCGCACAACCCGCGCTCCACCGTCGGCACCATTACCGAAATCTACGATTACCTGCGCCTGCTGTTTGCCCGTGTGGGCGAGCCGCGCTGCCCGACACACGGCATTCCGCTGACGGCCAAGACCGTCAGCCAGATGGTGGACGAGACCCTCGCCTTGCCGGAGGACACGCGCGTCATGCTGCTGGCGCCCGTCGTGCGCGACCGCAAGGGCGAACACGTCAACATCATCGACAACCTCCGCGGCCAGGGTTTCGTGCGGGTGCGCGTGGACGGCAAGGTCTGGGAAATCGACGAGGTGCCGACCCTCGACAAGAAGAAAAAGCACGACATCGATGTGGTGATCGACCGCATCAAGGTGAAGAAAGGCATCGAGACCCGGCTGGCGGAATCGTTCGAGACGGCCCTGCGGCTGGCCGAAGGCATTGCCCTGGTTGCCTTCATGGACGATGCGAAGCGCGAGCCGATGCTGTTCTCTGCCCGCTATGCCTGCCCGCACTGCGGCCACAGCGTCGGCGAACTGGAGCCCAAGCTGTTCTCGTTCAACAGCCCGTCCGGCGCCTGCCCGACCTGCGATGGCCTGGGCGCGCGCCAGTTCTTCGACCCGGAACTGGTGGTGACCGACGCAGCCCTCAGCCTGTCCGAAGGCGCAATACGTGGCTGGGACCGTCGCAACGTCTACTACTTTGCCATGCTGCAATCGCTGGCCAAGCACTATGGCTTCGATATCGACAAGCCCTTCAACAAACTGCCGAAGAAAGTCCGCGATGTGATTTTCAGCGGCAGCGGCGATGACGTCATCGAATTCCGTTACCTGAACGATCGCGGCGACCGGGTGGTACGCAAACATCCCTTCGAAGGGGTGCTCAACAACATGGAGCGCCGCTATCGCGAGACCGAGTCTGCGTCGGTACGCGAGGAGCTGGCACGTTATCTCAACACGGCCCCCTGCACCGACTGCAACGGCTCCCGCCTCCGGCTGGAGGCACGTCATGTGTTCGTGGACAATCGCACCCTTCCGGAAGTCGTGACCCTGCCGGTAGGTCATGCCGAACAATACTTCGCGGGGCTGAAACTGCCCGGCAAGCAGGGTGAAATCGCCGACAAGGTGCTCAAGGAAATCCGTGAGCGCCTGCAGTTTCTGGTGAACGTGGGCCTCGACTACCTGGCACTCGACCGCAAGGCAGAAACGTTGTCCGGTGGCGAGGCGCAACGCATCCGGCTGGCCAGCCAGATCGGCGCCGGCCTGGTCGGCGTCATGTACGTGCTGGACGAGCCGTCCATCGGGCTGCACCAGCGTGACAACGAGCGCCTGCTGCAGACGCTGGTGCGCCTGCGGGACCTCGGCAACACGGTACTGGTGGTCGAACACGACGAGGATGCCATTCGCAGCGCCGACTTCATCCTGGACATCGGACCAGGCGCAGGCGTGCATGGCGGGCAGGTCGTGGCCGCCGGATCGCTGGAAAAGATCACCGCCGCACGCGAATCGATCACCGGCGATTATCTCTCCGGTCGCCGGAAGATCGCCGTCCCGGAAACGCGCCACAAGCCGGACGGCAAGCGCCGGATCACCATCAACGGCGCCACCGGCAACAACCTGAAGAACCTCGATGTCGACATCCCGGTCGGGCTGTTTACCTGCATCACCGGCGTGTCCGGTTCCGGCAAGTCCACCCTCATCAACAACACGTTGTTCCCGGTGGCGGCGCGCACCCTGAATGGGGCCACCACCGGCATCGAGGCGGCCGCGCCGCACAATGCCGTCAGCGGGCTCGAGAATTTTGACTCCGTGGTCGATATCGACCAGAGCCCTATCGGGCGCACACCGCGCTCGAATCCAGCCACCTACACCGGGCTGTTCACACCCATCCGCGAATTGTTTGCCGGCACGCCGGAAGCACGCTCACGCGGCTACCAGCCCGGCCGGTTCAGCTTCAACGTCAAGGGTGGCCGCTGCGAAGCCTGCGAGGGCGACGGCGTGATCCGTGTCGAAATGCACTTTCTGCCGGATGTCTATGTTCCCTGCGAGGTCTGTCGCGGGCAGCGCTACAACCGCGAAACACTGGAGGTGCGCTACAAGGGCAGGAACATCCACGAAGTGCTGGCCATGACGGTCGAGGACGCCGTCGATTTTTTCTCGGCGGTACCGGCCATCCACCGCAAGCTGACCACGCTGATGGACGTCGGCCTCTCGTACATCACGCTGGGCCAGAACGCGACCACACTGTCCGGTGGTGAGGCCCAGCGGGTGAAACTGGCGAAAGAGTTGTCGCGGCGGGACACCGGCTCAACGCTCTATATCCTCGACGAGCCGACCACCGGCCTGCACTTCCACGACATCCAGCAACTGATGCTGGTGCTGACCCGGCTGCGCGATCACGGCAACACCATCGTCGTGATCGAGCACAATCTGGATGTCATCAAATGCGCGGACTGGGTGATCGACCTTGGCCCGGAGGGTGGCGACCGGGGCGGCCGGATACTGGCAACCGGCACGCCGGAGCAGATCGCCAAGACGAAAGGCTCGCACACCGGTCGCTTCCTGAAACCGCTCCTGCCAGGCTAGGCGGAAAACGACGGGCACAAAAAAGCCGGGCAGAGCCCGGCTTTTTCATCACGGCGCCATGGCGCGGATCAGTCTTCGCTCTTGTCTTCCACCGCCACGGTGTTGTCCGGGCGATCGACCAGCTCGACGAAGGCCATCGGAGCCGCATCACCGGAGCGCAGACCCATCTTCAGGACGCGCATGTAGCCGCCCGGACGAGCCTTGTAGCGCGGACCGATCTCGTCGAACAGTTTGGCGACCGCTTCCTTGGAACGGGTGCGGGAAAATGCCAGACGACGATTGGCGACCGTGTCGTTCTTGGCCAGCGTGATCAGCGGCTCGACGACGCGACGCATTTCCTTCGCTTTCGGCAGCGTGGTCTTGATGGCCTCGTGCTCGATCAGGGCGACCGCGAGGTTGCGGAACAACGCCGTGCGGTGCGCGGCTTTCCGGTTCAGTTGACGACCAATCTTGCGATGACGCATGGCTCTGTTCCTGTCTTGCTGCCTGCGCCGGGGTTCCGGCAGAGGCGTGATTTTGCGGTGCTTGTATGCCCGACAACTGTCAGCGGTACTTCGCGTTCAGTCGCTCGTCGTTCTTCAGGCTGGCCGGTGGCCAGTTCTCCAGGCGCATGCCCAGGGAAAGGCCCTTGGATGCCAGAACATCCTTGATCTCGGTCAGCGACTTCTTGCCGAGATTCGGGGTTTTCAGCAGTTCGACTTCGGTGCGCTGTACCAGATCGCCGATGTAATAGATGTTCTCGGCTTTCAGGCAGTTTGCGGAGCGGACGGTCAGCTCCAGATCGTCGACCGGGCGCAGCAGGATCGGATCGATATCCGGACCGGATGCTTCAACCGCACCCACTTCACGATCGCGCTCCAGATCCACGAACACGGCAATCTGTTGCTGCAGGATCGTGGCAGCGCGACGGATAGCCTCTTCCGGATCCACCGTGCCGTTGGTTTCCAGGTCGATGACCAGCTTGTCCAGGTCAGTGCGCTGCTCGACGCGGGCTGCTTCAACCACGTACGCCACGCGCCGGATCGGGCTGAAGGACGCGTCCAGCTGCAGACGACCGATGGTGCGGGTGTCGTCTTCTTCCTGACGACGGGCGTCGGCAGCGACGTAGCCGCGACCACGCTCGATCTTCAGGCGCATGGACAACTCGGCATTGCCGTTGATATGGGCAATGACATGCTGCGGATTCACGATCTCGACATCGTGATCGCGCTGGATGTCGGCAGCAGTCACGATGCCCGGGCCTTTCTTGCGCAGGACCAGCGTGGCTTCGCTGCGAGAATTCATGCGAATGGCCAGGCCTTTCAGGTTCAGCAGGATATTGATCACATCCTCCTGAATGCCTTCGATGGTGCTGTACTCGTGCAGTACACCGTCGATTTCCACTTCGGTAACCGCTGCGCCCGGAATGCTGGACAGCAGGATGCGGCGCAGGGCATTGCCCAGCGTGTGACCAAAACCGCGCTCGAGCGGCTCCAGCGTCACCTTGGCGTGGCTCGGGCTCAGGGCCTGGATGCCAATTGCCTTCGGCGTGAGGAAATCGGTAGCAGCGTTCGCCATGCGGGAATCCCTCAAGGTCTTACTTCGAGTAAAGCTCGACGATCAATTGCTCGTTGATCTCGGCGGGAAGATCGATGCGCTCCGGCTTGGCCTTGAACGTACCTTCCATCTTCTTCTCGTCGACCTCGATCCAGGCAGCGAAGCCGCGCTGTGCCGCCAGTTCCAGCGCGCTCTTGATGCGCAGCTGGTTCCTGGCTTTCTCGCGCACGGCAACCACGTCACCCGGAGCAACCTGGAAGGACGGCACGTTCACCGATTTGCCGTTCACCAGGATGGCCTTGTGGCTGACCAGCTGGCGAGCTTCGGTGCGGGTTGCACCGAAACCCATGCGGTACACCACGTTGTCCAGGCGGGACTCCAGCAGTTGCAGGAGGTTCTCGCCGGTATTGCCCTTGGCCTTGGCCGCCTTGGTGTAGTAATTGCTGAACTGACGCTCCAGAACGCCGTAGATACGACGGACTTTCTGCTTTTCGCGCAGCTGGTTGCCGAAGTCGGACTGACGGCCACGGCGGGCAGCACCATGCTGGCCCGGCGGGGTGTCCGCCTTGCATTTGGAATCAAGGGCGCGGATGCCGCTCTTCAGTGCGAGGTCAGTGCCCTCGCGACGGGAAAGCTTGCACTTGGGACCGATATAACGTGCCATGTGTCAGTAACCCCGTATCAGACGCGACGACGCTTGGGCGGACGGCAGCCGTTGTGCGGAATCGGCGTGACGTCGGTGATGCTGTTGATCTTGTAGCCACAGGCGTTCAGCGCGCGCACTGCGGACTCGCGACCCGGGCCCGGCCCCTTGACGCGCACGTCGAGGTTCTTCAGGCCGTACTCCTTGGCAATGACGCCGGCTTTCTCTGCCGCAACCTGGGCAGCGAACGGCGTGCTCTTGCGCGAACCACGGAAACCGGCGCCGCCGGAAGTGGCCCAGGCCAGCGTGTTGCCCTGACGATCGGTCAGGGTAATGATCGTGTTGTTGAACGACGCGTGGATGTGCGCAATGCCGTCAGCCACCGTGCGGGTGACCTTCTTGCGGGTGCGTGCAGCGTCTTTAGCGGATACCTTGGCCATCTGTTCCTACCCGGACCCTGTTATTTCTTGATCGGCTTGCGCGGACCCTTGCGGGTACGGGCGTTGGTCTTGGTGCGCTGACCGCGTACCGGCATGCCACGCTTGTGACGCAGGCCGCGATAGCTGCCCAGGTCGATCAGGCGCTTGATGTTCATGCTGACCTCCCGGCGCAGGTCACCCTCGACCGGGAACTTGGCAACCTCGCCCCGGATGACGTCCAGCTGGGCGTCCGAGAGGTCCTTGACCTTGGTGCTCGGGGCAATACCGGCCGAAGCACAGATGCCCTGGGCACGGGTACGGCCGATGCCATAGATGTAGGTCAGCGCCACAACGGCGTGTTTGCCGTCGGGAATGTTCACGCCTGCGATACGGGCCATCCGTATTACTCCACTCGTTCTCTCGTCTTGCCTACCGGTACCGTTGCCGCCGGGAGGTCAGGCCGGAACGCCGCAAAAAAGGGCGCAGATTCTAGCCTTGACTACCCCGGGATGCAACGACGACGCCTTAGCCCTGCCGCTGCTTGTGACGCGGCTCGGCGCTGCAGATGACCCGTACCGAACCCCGGCGACGGACGATCTTGCAGTTGCGGCAAACCTTCTTGACTGATGCCTGGACCTTCATGACTTCACCCAATGGACCCCCGAGGGGTCAAAAATCCGCTTTCAGCGGGCCCCGGAACCGTAGTTCTTGAGGTTCGCCTTCTTCAACAGCTTCTCGTACTGGCTGGACATCATGTGCGCGTTGACCTGCGCCATGAAGTCCATGACCACCACCACCACGATCAGCAGGGAGGTGCCTCCCAGATAGAACGGGACATTCAATGCCGCGTTCAGCCAGATCGGGAGCAGACAGACCGCCGTCATATAGATGGCCCCGATCAGGGTCAACCGGCCGACGACGGTATCGATATAGGCAGCGGACTGCTCACCCGGACGGATGCCCGGAATGAAGGCGCCGCTGCGCTTCAGGTTCTCTGCGATTTCCTTCGGGTTGAACATCAACGCCGTATAGAAGTAGCAGAAGAAAATGATCAGGGCTGCAAACAGCATCAGGTACAGCGGCTGCCCCGGCGCCAGCGCCAGGGAGACTTCACGCATGGCACCGGCAGCCACACCTTCCTGACCAGCCCCCATCCACTGGCCAAGGCTGGCCGGCAGAAGCAGGATCGAACTGGCAAAGATGGCAGGGATGACACCCGACATGTTCACTTTCAGCGGCAGGTGGCTTTGCTGTGCCGCGTACATGCGGCGCCCTTGCTGACGCTTGGCATAGTTGACGGTGATACGGCGCTGGCCGCGCTCCATGAACACCACACCGCAGACTACGGCAACCGCAACCAGGGCAACAAACAGCAGGACCAGTACACTCAGTTCGCCCTGTCGGGCACTTTCCAGCGCCATGCCAATGGCGGACGGGATGCCTGCCACGATGCCGGCAAAGATCAGCATCGAAATGCCGTTGCCCACACCGCGTTCGGTGATCTGTTCACCCAGCCACATCAGGAAGATGGTGCCCGTGGTGAGGCTCACGACCGCCAGGAAGAAAAACGAGGTATCTGCTTGCAGGGCAACGCCCTGGCCGGCCATGCCCACGGCCAGACCCCAGCCCTGTACCAGCGCAATCGCAACCGTCAGATAGCGGGTGTACTGGGAAATTTTCCGGCGCCCGGACTCGCCTTCCTTCTTCAGCTGCTCCAGCTGCGGGCTGACGGCCGTCATCAGCTGGATAATGATCGACGCAGAAATGTACGGCATGACGCCGAGCGCGAAGATCGACATGTTCTCGAGCGCACCGCCCGAGAACATGTTGAACATGGCCAGGATAGTGCCCTGGTTCTGCTCGAACAGCTGGGCCAGGCGCACCGGATCAATGCCCGGAATCGGGATGTGTGCACCAATCCGGAAGACCAGCAGCGCCAGCAGGAGGAACCAGATGCGGCGCAGCAGCTCGCTGACACCTGCATCAGACAGGTTCAGTCCACCAATACCACCGCTGTTCTGGATCGCCTTACCGGTATTCATCGCGTCGATGCGCCCTTGTTCCTGTCGCTATCAGCCTTCGACTACCTTGCCGCCGGCCGCTTCGACCGCTGCACGGGCACCCTTGGTGATCGCAACGCCCTTGACGGTAACCGCACGATCGATGGTGCCGGACAGTACGATCTTGGCGCGCAGCATGTCGCTGCGAACCACATTGGCGGCTTTCAGCGCAGCCAGGTCGACCGTGTCTCCGGAAACCTTGACCAGCTCACCCAGACGCACTTCCGCAGTGCCCATCTTGATGTGCGAGGTGAAACCGAACTTCGGCAAACGGCGTTGCAGCGGCATCTGACCGCCTTCGAAACCGGGCATGATGCCTTTGCCGGTACGCGCCTTCTGGCCCTTGTGACCACGGCCCGCCGTCTTGCCGAAACCGCTGCCGATGCCACGACCGACGCGCTTGCGCGGGGCCTTGGAGCCCTCGGCCGGGCTGAGTTCGTTCAGACGCATGGATTACTCTCCCTCGACACGCAGCATGTAGCTGATCTTGTTGATCATGCCGCGGACAGCCGGTGTGTCCTCGACAGACACGGTGTGGCCGATGCGGCGCAGGCCCAGCCCGCGCAGGGTGGCCTTGTGCGCTTCCAGACGACCGTGAGCGCTCTTGGTTTGCGTCACGCTGATCTGCTTCTTCGCCATGATTCTTCTCCGCTCGTCCCGAACAATCAGTTCAGGATTTCCTCGACGGTCTTGCCGCGCTTGGCAGCAACCTGTTCCGCCGACGTCATGTTCTTCAGGCCATTGAACGTGGCACGTACAACGTTGACCGGATTGGTCGAGCCGTAGCACTTGGCCAGTACGTTCTGCACGCCCGCCACTTCCAGAACGGCGCGCATGGCACCGCCGGCGATGATGCCGGTACCTTCCGACGCCGGCTGCATGTACACGCGCGACGCGCCATGGGCGGCGTTGATCGGGTGCTGCAGCGTCGTGCCGTTCAGATCAACCTTGATCATGTTGCGGCGAGCGGCTTCCAGCGCTTTCTGGATGGCCTGCGGCACTTCGCGGGCCTTGCCGCGACCGAAACCGACCTTGCCCTTGCCGTCGCCGATCACAGTCAGCGCGGTAAAGGACATGATGCGGCCGCCCTTCACCGTCTTGGCGACGCGGTTGACCTCGATCAGCTTCTCGACCAGGCCTTCGTTCTGCTCAACTTTCGCCATGATGCACCTTTAGAATTGCAGACCGGCTTCACGAGCGGCGTCGGCCAGAGCCTTGACGCGACCGTGATAGCGGAACCCGGAGCGATCAAACGCAACAGCTTCTACGCCGGCTTTCTTTGCCCGCTCGGCGATCAGCTGGCCGACTTTCTTGGCCGCATCGACGTTGCCGGTGGCGCCGTCACGCAGAGCCTTCTCGACCGTCGAGGCCGTAGCCAGCACCTTGTCACCGGACGCCGTGGTGATCTGGGCGTACATGTGGCGCGGCGTACGATTGACGCAAAGACGATATGCGCCGTTGTCGCGGATTTTCAGGCGCGTGCTGCGTGCACGACGCAGGCGCGATTCCTTTTTCTCGTTCATCGTCTATGGCCTCAACGAATTACTTCTTCTTGGCTTCTTTCTGCAGTACGCGTTCGGTCGCGTAGCGCACGCCCTTGCCTTTGTAGGGCTCCGGCGGACGGAAACCACGAATCTTGGCGGCCACCTGGCCTACCAGTTGCTTGTCCAGACCCTTGATCAGGATCTCGGTCTGGCTCGGCGTTTCCGCCGTAATACCTTCCGGCAGCGCATAGGCCACCGGGTGCGAGTAGCCCAGCGTCAGGTTCAGGTTGCGGCCCTGCGCCTGTGCACGGTAGCCAACGCCCACCAGCTCCAGTTTCTTCTCGAAACCTTTCGACACTCCCAGCACCAGATTGCTGAGGTTGGCGCGGGTGGTACCGGCACGCATCCAGCCATCGGCAGACTGCTCACGCGGAGCGACCGTGACAGACTCACCTTCAATGGCGATCTGAATGGACGGATCCACGGCCAGGCTCAGGCTGCCCTTGGCGCCCTTCACCGTGACTTCGGTGCCGGCAACAGTGACCTGAACGCCCTTCGGCAGGGTGATCGGTTTCTTGGCTACTCGCGACATGTTCGCTACCTGCTATCTCGTCGATTCAGCCGTCGTTACGACACGCGGCAGATGATCTCGCCACTGACGTTGGCCTTGCGCGCCGCACGATCCGTCATCACACCCTTGCTGGTGGAGAGGATCAGGACGCCCAAGCCCTGCTTGACGCGCGGCAGCTGGCCAACCTTTTTGTACACGCGCAGGCCCGGACGGCTCACGCGGGTGATCTCTTCGATGACCGGCTTGCCTTCGTAGTATTTAAGGTCGATGCGCAGGGTCGGCATGCTCCGGTCGCTGGCGACGGAGAAACCGGCGATGTAACCCTCATCCTGCAGTACACGGGCAAGCTCCCGCTTCTGCTTGGACAACGGCATCTCGATCGTCACTTTCCTGGCCAGTTGCCCGTTGCGGATACGGGTGAACATGTCGGCCAACGGATCCTGAAGACTCATTTGCTCAACTCCCGAAATTACCAGCTGGCCTTGTACAGGCCGGGAATGTCGCCACGCATGGCGGCTTCACGCAGCTTGTTACGGCCCAGACCAAACTTGCGATAGAACCCGTGCGGACGACCCGTCAGACCGCAACGGTTGCGCTGGCGGCTCGGCGAGGAGTCACGCGGCAGCTGCTGCAGCTTGAGCTGGGCTTCCCACCGTTCGTCCTCGGACGATTTCGGGTCGCGGATGATCGCCTTCAGCGCGGCGCGCTTGGCGGCGAACTTGACCGCGAGCTTCACACGACGCTTTTCGCGGTTAATCATCGAAAGCTTGGCCATGTCTCGTCCTGCTCTCTGTATTACTTGAGGGTACGAAGCGGGAAGTTGAACGCGCGCAGCAGCGCACGGGCTTCCTCGTCCGTCTTGGCCGACGTGGTAATGGTGATGTCCATCCCGCGCAGCACATCGATCTGGTCGTAGTCGATCTCCGGGAACACGATCTGCTCCTTGAGACCCATGCTGTAGTTGCCGCGTCCGTCGAACGAACGGGCATTGAGGCCGCGGAAATCCCGGACGCGCGGGATGGCGATGGTCACCAGGCGCTCAAGGAATTCGTACATGCGCTCGCGGCGCAGCGTCACCTTGACGCCCACCGGCCAGTTCTCGCGAACCTTGAAGCTCGCGATCGATTTCTTGGCCTTGGTGACCACCGGCTTCTGGCCAGCAATCTTGGTCATGTCAGTAACCGCACCCTCGATCGCCTTGCGATCCTGGGTGGCCTCACCGACACCCATGTTCAGGGTGATCTTGGTGATGCGCGGCACTTCCATGACGTTCTTGTAGCCGAACTCCTTGGTGAGCTGCGGCACAACCTTGGTCTGGTAATGAGTCTTGAAGTTAGCCATTGCGATAACCCTCAACCACCGACGACATCGCCGGAGGACTTGAAGACGCGAACCTTCTTCTCGCCGTCGACCTTGAAGCCGACACGGTCAGCTTTCTGGGTCTTGGGGTTGTAGATGGCCACATTGGAGGCCTGGATCGGCTGTTCCTGCTCGACAATGCCGCCCTGCTGGCCACGCTGCGGATTCGGGCGCTGGTGCTTCTTGGCAATGTTGATGCCGGAGACGACCAGCTTGCCGTCAGCCGTAACCTTGGTCACGGTGCCGCGCTTGCCTTTGTCCTTGCCGGTAATGACGACAACTTCGTCGCCGCTCTTGATCTTCAGCATGACACGAGACCTCAGATAACTTCCGGCGCCAGGGAGATGATCTTCATGAACTGCTCGCCACGAAGCTCGCGGGTAACCGGCCCGAAGATACGGGTGCCTACCGGCTCCTTCTTGTTGTTCAGGAGCACGGCTGCATTCTCGTCGAAGCGGACGACAGAGCCGTCGGCACGACGCACACCTTTCTTGGTCCGCACCACGACGGCGTTCATCACGTCGCCCTTCTTCACGCGGGCACGCGGAATCGCGTCCTTCACGGACACCTTGATGACATCACCAACCGTCGCATAGCGACGCTTGCTGCCACCAAGAACCTTGATGCACTGAACCCGACGGGCTCCGCTGTTGTCAGCGACCTCGAGGACTGTTTCTGTCTGAATCATGGGCGTTCTCTCCCGTCACCACTTCGGCGAGGCATCAGGCCTCAGCCGGCGCGCTCTACAACTTCGACCAGGCGCCAGGCCTTGGTCTTGGAAATCGGGCGACATTCCTCGATCGTCACCAGATCGCCTTCGCGACACTCGTTCTTCTCGTCATGAGCATGGATCTTGCTCGACTGACGAACGATCTTGCCGTATTTCGGGTGCTTGACCCGGCGCTCGATGAGCACCGTGATCGACTTGTCCATCTTGTTGCTGACGACCTTGCCGGTCAGCGAGCGCTTTACATTGCTGGCTGCAGTAGTCATCTCAGCTACCCTTCTGGCCAAGTACGGTACGGGCACGCGCGATTTCACGGCGCACCTGAACCAGTTCGTGCGTTTTCGACAGCTGACCGGTAGCACGCTTCATACGCAGGGCGAACTGCTGCTGAAGCAGTTGCTGCAGATGCTTGGCCAGGTCTTCGGCGCTTTTCTTGCGCAGTTCAACCGCTTTCATCACATCACCGTCCGCGAAACGATTTTCGTCATGACCGGCAGCTTGGCTGCGGCAAGGGCAAACGCCTCGCGCGCCACTTCATCCGGAATGCCTTCCATCTCGTACAGCATCCGACCCGGCTGGATCTGGGCCACCCAGTACTCGACGCTGCCCTTGCCGGAACCCATCCGCACTTCCAGCGGCTTCTGGGTAATCGGCTTGTCCGGGAACACCCGGATGTACAGTTTCCCGCCACGCTTGATATGGCGGCTGATGGCGCGGCGGGCGGCCTCGATCTGGCGCGCGGTCAGGCGGCCACGGCTGGTGGCCTGCAGGCCGACCGTGCCGAACGACACGCGGTTACCCGTCTGTGCCAGGCCGGTATTGCGGCCCTTGTGAACCTTGCGGAACTTGGTGCGCTTCGGTTGCAGCATGATTCAGTACCTTTCCTCTGCGCCTCAGGCCTTGCTGGCCGGCGCACGGCGCTTGGCCGGTTTCTTCGGAGCAGCCGGCTGCTCGTCGACAACCGTGGCGGTCGACGGCGTGTGGGCCAGACCACGCTCACCCAGAACCTCACCCTTGAAGATCCAGACCTTCACACCGATGGTGCCGAAAGTGGTCTCTGCACGGGCCGTTGCGTAATCAATGTCGGCGCGCAGGGTGTGCAGCGGCACACGGCCTTCGCGGTACCACTCGGTACGGGCGATCTCGGCGCCACCCAGGCGACCGGACACCTGCACCTTGATGCCCAGTGCGCCCTGCTTCAGTGCATTCTGCACTGCACGCTTCATGGCACGGCGGAACATGATGCGGCGCTCGAGCTGGCTGGCAATGCTCTCGGCGACCAGCTTCGAGTCGACATCCGGCTTGCGGACTTCCTCGATGTTGATCTGCACCGGCATGCCCATCAGCTTCGCCACTTCGCGGCGCAGCGTTTCGACGTCCTCGCCCTTTTTGCCGATAACCACGCCCGGACGTGCCGTGCAGATGGTGATCTTGGCATTGTCGGCCGGACGCTCGATCAGTACGTTGCTGATCGACGCATTCTTCAGGCGACGGAACAGGTACTCACGCACCTTCAGGTCGCTCAGCAGGTAGCCGGCGTAATTTTTCGGGTTCGCATACCACGTGGAGTTGTGCTTGCGCACGATGCCCAGGCGGATGCCTACCGGGTTGACTTTCTGACCCATCGGTAACTCCGATTACCTGTCCGAAACCTTGATCGTGATGTGGCACGTCTGTTTGCTGATCCGGTCCGCGCGGCCCTTGGCGCGCGGCTTGATCCGCTTCATGACGATCCCCTGGTCGACGTATACCGTCGATACTTTCAGCTCATCGACATCCGCACCTTCGTTGTTCTCGGCGTTGGCAATGGCCGACTCGAGAACTTTCTTGACGATACGGGCTGCCTTTTTCGGGCTGAACGACAGAATGTTCAGCGCACGATCGACCTTCTGGCCACGGATCTGGTCTACCACCAGACGGGCCTTCTGAGCCGAGATCCGGGCGCCGTTGAGACGCGCTGCAACTTCGATGGTCATGGCTGCGTCCTCACTTCGCCTTCTTGTCGGCCGCATGGCCGCGGAAGGAGCGGGTAACGGCGAATTCGCCGAGCTTGTGACCGACCATCTGCTCGGTCACGAACACCGGCATGTGCTGGCGGCCGTTATGCACGGCAATGGTCATGCCGACCATCTCCGGAATGATCATGGAACGGCGCGACCAGGTCTTGATCGGCTTCTTCGAGCTGGTTGCCATCGCGGCCTCTACCTTTTTCAGCAGGTGGAGGTCGACGAACGGGCCTTTCTTCAGGGAACGGGACACTGCCGATTACCTCTTCGTCGATTACTTCACGCGGCGGTCGCGAACAATCATGTTCTGCGTACGCTTGTTCTTGCGGGTCTTGTAACCCTTGGTCGGCACACCCCACGGTGTGCAGGGGTGGCGGCCACCCTTCGAACGACCTTCACCACCACCGTGCGGGTGATCGACCGGGTTCATGGCAGCACCACGAACCGTCGGACGGACACCACGCCAACGCTGCGTACCGGCCTTGCCGAGGTTGCGCAGGTTGTGTTCGGAGTTCGACACCTCGCCGATGGTGGCGCGGCAGTCGGCATGCACCTTGCGCATCTCGCCGGAGCGCAGGCGCAGGGTAACGAAACCACCGTCACGGGCCAGCAGCTGAACCGCAGCGCCGGCGCTGCGGGCGATCTGGGCACCCTTGCCAACCTTCAGCTCGATGCAATGCACGGTCGAGCCCAGCGGGATGTTGCGCAGCGGCAGGGCATTGCCGGCCTTGATCGGGGCATCACTGCCCGACTGCACGACATCGCCGGCCTTCATGCCATTGGCCGCGATGATGTAGCGGCGTTCGCCGTCGGCGTATTTCAGCAGAGCGATGTGCGCACTGCGGTTCGGATCGTATTCCAGGCGCTCCACCGTGGCCGGAATGCCGTCCTTGTCACGACGGAAATCGACCACACGGTACAGCTGCTTGTGGCCACCACCGATGTGACGGGTGGTGATGCGGCCCGTATTGTTGCGGCCACCAGTCTTCTGCTTGCGCTCGACCAGCGAATCCAGCGGACGGCCCTTGTGCAGCTCGGGGCTGACAACCTTGACGACGAAGCGACGGCCAGCGGACGTCGGTTTGGTCTTGACGATAGGCATCGTTCAGTTCCTCACTCGGCGCCGACAAAGTTGATGTCGAAGCCCGGCTGCAGCGAGACATAGGCCTTCTTGGCATCGCCGCGGCGACCCTCGAAACGACCGAAGCGCTTGGCCTTGCCCGGTACGGTCACTGTCTGTACCGATTTGACCTTCACGGAGAACAGCTTTTCCACCGCAGCCTTGATCTCGACCTTGGTGGCATCCTTGGCGACCTTGAACACGAACTGACGGTTCTTGTCGGCCACGATGGAGGCTTTCTCGGAAATGTGCGGTGCCAGCAGCACCTGGTAAATGCGATCCTGGTTCATGCCAGCGCCTCCTCAACCTGTTTCAGCGCCGACACCGTCACAACCACCTTGTCGAAAGCGATCAGGGCTACCGGATCAATACCGGCGGCATCACGCACATCGATGAACGGCAGGTTGCGCGCGGCCAGATACAGGTTCTGGTCCACGTTCTCGGTCACGATCAGGGCATTGGACAGGCCCAGACCCTTGAGCTTGCCGACCAGATCCTTCGTCTTCGGCGCCGCAACGCTGAAGTCGTCGACCACCAGCAGACGATCCTGGCGTACCAGCTCGGACAGGATGCACTGCAGTGCGCCGCGATACATCTTGCGGTTCACTTTCTGGTCGAAATCGCGCGGACGGGCTGCGTGGATCTTGCCGCCACCACGCCACAGCGGGCTGCGGATAGAACCGGCACGGGCACGACCCGTACCTTTCTGCTTCCACGGCTTCTTGCCGCCACCGCGAACTTCATCGCGCTTTTTCTGCTGGGCCGTACCCTGACGGGCGCCCGAGAGGTACGCGGTCACCACCTGGTGAACCAGCGCCTCATTGAATTCCTTGCCGAATGCAACTTCGGAAACGGCGACCGTTCCCCCGGATGCTTTGTTAAGCTTCATCCGTCAGTTCCTCTCTCTGAGGCTCAGGCCTTCACCGCCGGGCGAACGACAACGTCGTTACCCGGAGCGCCCGGAATGGCGCCCTTGATCAGCAGCAGATTCTTTTCGACGTCCACACGGACGACTTCCAGGCTCTGTACCGTGACCTGCTCGCTACCCATGTGGCCGGACATTTTCTTGCCCTTGAACACACGACCCGGCGACTGGCGCTGGCCGATCGAGCCCGGGGCCCGGTGCGACAGCGAGTTGCCGTGGGTGGCATCCTGGGTAGCAAAGTTCCAGCGCTTGACCGTGCCCTGATAGCCCTTGCCGCGGGACGTGCCCTCGACATCGACTTTCTGGCCGGCCGCAAACCGCTCAACCGTAATCTTGTCGCCGGCCTTCAGGCTGGCGAGCTCGGCGGCATCCGCACGAAACTCCCACAGACCACGACCCGGCTCGACGCCGGCAGCCGCAAACTGGCCGGCTTCGGCCTTGTTCAGACGGCTGGCTTTCACCGTACCGGCAGTCACCTGGACAGCGCTGTAGCCATCGGCCTCAGCGGTGCGTACACGGGTGACACTGTTCGGCAGGACCTCAATGACGGTGACCGGGATCGATTCGCCACTCTCGACGAAGACCCGGGTCATGCCCGCCTTGCGACCGATCAATCCAATTGTCATGTCTTCAACCCCCTTGCGTATGCGCCAGATCCGGATCAGCCGAGGCTGATCTGGACATCGACGCCCGCAGCCAGATCGAGCTTCATCAGGGCATCGACCGTCTTGTCGGTCGGGTCCACGATGTCGATCAGGCGCTTGTGCGTACGAACTTCGTACTGGTCACGCGCACTCTTGTTGACGTGCGGCGAGGTCAGGACCGTAAAACGCTCCCGACGAATCGGCAGCGGGATCGGACCACAGACCTGGGCCCCCGTCCGCTTGGCGGTATCCACGATTTCGGTAGAAGACTGGTCGATCAGCTTGTGATCGAACGCCTTGAGCCGAATCCGAATCCTCTGACTTGCCATTGCAACCACTCCGAAGAGAGTTTTTGACGTGTAAAAACCCTCCACCTCCTTCTTTCGGGAGGGGGGAGGGTCTTTCCACAGGCCGGGAACCATGCCCCGGATGTTCAGAAATCAGGCCCCGCCGGACCCGGTCCGGCGAGGGGCGCGAACTATACCCCGGTCCCCCGGGCCGTGCAACCAGGGAGACCGGCTTTTATTGCCTTACTTGATGATCTTGGCGACGACGCCGGCGCCGACGGTACGGCCGCCCTCGCGGATGGCAAAACGCAGGCCTTCGTCCATCGCGATCGGGGCGATCAGCGTCACCTTCATCTTGATGTTGTCA
>JBMOOO010000019.1:0-68490 GCA_049324475.1 Pseudomonadota bacterium
TGCAGGCCATTGCGCCCTTTCGGCACCTCGATAGGGATGGTGTACGTCGCCGCCCCGCCCGGGCTCACGCTGAACGAGCCCCCGATAGCCCCGGGAACGGTGGCCGCCATGGAGACGGCCGACAGCAGCGCCAGTGCGGCGCCGGCACAGAGACGTTTCATGCATTTCCCCCGGCGCCCACGTCATCGCGTGAGCGCATTGCCTGTAGTCCGGATTCAGCCCGCGCGGGCAAACGTTTGCAGTCGTCGACCTTCAGGGTGCCGGCAATACACGAATACCCATCAGCGAACGGCCGTAAGTGGCGTTGCACACCGTATTGTCGTAGATCAGGTCAACATTCCGGCCCTGTGCATCGGCATAGGCCGCCTGCCCCTGCAGCAATTCCAGCGGACCATAGTTGGACGCGATGGAGCGCCCCAGGACGCGATTGGTGTCCGTGGCAGTACAGCCCGTCGACAAGGTCGTGCCCGGAGCCACCTTGACCTCGAACCAGAAGTCACCATTGGCTACCGCGTTGAAAGACTCCAGCTGCACGTTGGAAATGGTCACCAGGGCCGACCAGGCCTGGCCAGACAAAAACACCGACAACACAAACAGGGAAATTACGGACTTCTTCATGATTCGATCCTCAGGTAGTTGCCCAAAACTTTTACATCCCCACGCGTACCAGGCTGCCCACAGCCTTCGTGGTGTCATTCCTCGTCCGCGACTCAGGGAATTCAGGATAATCACGCCAGCGACACACCGTGTCGCTGGCAGCATCAGGGCGCTCTGATTTCAACGCGAAGCCAGAGCGTTTCCAAAAAACAGGCAAGCAGATGCGCCGGGAGTGAACGCATCCCGATCAAAGTGGCTGGGTGAAAAGTAAAAACCGGAGCGGCAACGAGGCTATAAGAACTTTACAGCGCACGCAATGCCGTGCACCGAGGAATTTGCTGACATTCGAAAGCCGGATCCCGTTACAGGCCGCGGATCACTGATTCAGCAACACCACGATGGCATCGTCGTCCGGGATGCCGGCCACGATGTCCTGTTCGCCATCGCCGTCCAGATCGGCAATTGCAATGCCGAACAACTCGCCGTTGCCGATGTATTGCGCCGGTGCCGTGAAGCCGCCGGCACCATCGCCAAGCAGAACGAACACGGACGTGCTGCCGGTGCCGGTCACGGCCAGGTCTGCGTTGCCGTCACCGTTGAGGTCGCCGGTCGCCAGCGCCGCCGGATACGGGATCAGGTCTGTTTCTGCCGGCTCGTCAAAATTGCCGGCACCATCGCCGGTCAGCAGCGCGATGCGCTGGCCGGCATAGCTGGTGGCCGCGATGTCGGCATCGCCGTCGTTGTCCGGGTCGAACACCAGCAGCGAGCCCGGATAGGAGCCGGTGTTGCAGGTCACCGCACTGCCGAACGTGCCGTCGCCGTTGCCCTTGCGGATCTCCACCAGGCCGGCCAGATAGTTCGACACCGCCAGATCGGCGTGACCGTCATCGTCGAAATCGGCGGTGACGATGGCGCCAGATCCGTCACCGACCGTCAGCAGCACTTCCGCGGCGAACCCGCCGGCGCCGTTGCCGGCGTGCAGGGACACGGTGTCGTCGTTGTAGTGCGCCACGGCGACATCGAGATGACCATCCTCGTTGAAGTCAGCCGCCACCAGCTGACCCGGTTTTTCGTGGACGGCGTACGTCACCACGCCATCGAACGTGCCATCGCCGTTGCCGGCCAGGAAGGCCAGCGTGCCTGCCGTATAGTTGCTGGACACGACGTCGAGGTTTCCGTCTTCATTGAAATCGCCGGCCACGAAGGCGCTGGGCGTCTCGTCCAGCGCAAAATCCGTCGCGCCGGCGAAGGTGCCGTCACCGGCGCCGGCCAGCAGCGACAGGCTGCCGCCGATGAAATTCGCCACGGCAATGTCCGGGTCGCCGTCCTCGTTGAAATCGGCAACGGCAATCGCGCCCGGATAATCCCCGACCGGAATGCTGTCGCCGGCCTGGAATTCCAGACCGGCCGCCAGCACGACACTGTCCGACTGTGCACCGACAGTCGCCGTGATCCGCGCCACGCCGGCACCCACCACCGTGGCCAGCCCGCTGCTGTCGATGGTGACCACGCCGGTGTCGGAGGAATGCCAAACGACGCCGGACGTCACCGGCGCCGTGCTGCCGTTCGAATAGCTGCCCGTGACGGCAAACTGCCGCGTCCCGCCCGGCTCGATGCTGCCGCTCTCCGGCGTCAGGTCGATCGACAGCAGGTTCACCGCCGGCCCGGCACTGACCGTCAGCGTGGTGCTGACACTCGTTTCGCCCAGCGTTGCCGTGATTGTCGTATCACCGCCGGCCACGGCCGTGGCCAGTCCGGTGCCGGAAATCGTCGCGACGCCGGTCTGCGAGGATTCCCAGGTCACGGCATTGGTGATCACACCGGACGACCCGTCCGTGTACAGGCCGAGCGCGGAATATTGCCGCGTGTTGCCGATCTGCAGCGTGATGCCCAGCGGCGCAAGGGTCAGGGACGAAAGCGTCGATGTGCCGGCAGCAGCAACCGTCACCGGAATGCTTGCCGTGATACCGCGATAGGTTGCGGTGATGGTCGTGCTGCCCTCGGCCACGCCGGTCAGCTTGCCGCTGCTGCTGACCGTGGCCACCGCCGTGTCCAGCGATACCCAGGTTGCACTCACCGTCACCAGACGGGTCGAACCGTCCGAAAAGAAACCGCTGGCCGTCAGTTGCCGGTACAGGCCGACAGCAACGCCCGGCGCCGCCGGACCGATGCCCAGTGATTCGAGCGTGACCGTCGGCGTGCCACCGCCGCCGTCGCCGCCACCATCACCGCCGCCGGAACTGCCACCGCCACCGCCGCCACAGGCGACCAGAAACAGGGCAAGGGCAGCGAACGTGCCGAGGGACAGCAACGGATGTTTTGTCATGGTGTTTTTCTGGTCTGGCGGGGCGCCCGCAGGGCGCAGAGCACCGGGCAGGAATACCGGAGGGTCTCGCGAGCGTCAAGCTTGTGGATGTACTGAAGCAGATATATGCCCAAGACAATGACCACCACAGCTGCCAGGCCGATGGCCCCTCCGGCGGAAGTGATCGCGGCCGGGATATGACCAAAAACGGCACGCTCAAGAGGCATGCTTTTAGCGAGCGCGCTGGACACCGTGTAATGACCCAGTGATTTCCTGCTCAGGTATAACCTTACGAGGACTTACCCCATGAGCATCGCAATGGAAGAAGACATCAAGCGCTGGACGGCTCGCCGGAAGTCGGCGCTGGTCCTGGAAATCATCCAGGGCAAGACCACGGTGGCAGCGGCCAGCCGACAGTTCGATTTGCCACCCTCGGAGATCGAGGAGTGGGCCGTCCAGGGCAAGGCCGGCATGGAGAACGCCCTGCGCGCCAAGCCCGAGGATGTCCGCGAGCAGTACGAGAAGCAGCTCAAGGACCTCCAGGAAGCCTACGGCGAGGCCATGCTGGAGTTGCGTGCCCGAAAAAAATTGGAGTCCCTGTTGGGCAAGGACGAGACGTGATCGAGTCCGTCCGGCAGGGACTGAAGCGGGATGGTTTCGAGGTGTCGGTGAGCCAGCTGTGCCGCTGGTTCGAGGTGCCGCGCCGCACTTACTACTACCAGCCGGTGAAGTCGGCCCCGAAGGTGAATCCGGAGCTGGTCGCGCCGATCAAGGCGCTGATCGAGCAGGAGCCGTCGTTCGGTTACCGGACGGTTGCCAGCCTGCTGTCGATGAACAAGAACACCGTGCAGCGCATCTTCCAGCTCAAGGGCTGGCAGGTGCGCAAGCGGCCGCAGGGCTTCCGCCCGCGGGTGCAGGCGCTGCCGTCGTTCGCGCTGCAGCCAAACCAGCGCTGGGCCACGGACATGTGCCGGGTCTGGGGCGGTCGCGATGGCTGGCTCACGCTGGCGCTGGTGATCGACTGCTACACGCGGGAGCTGCTGGGCTGGCACCTGTCGCGCAGTGGCAAGGCCACCACGGCAGAGGCTGCGCTGGAGCAGGCGCTCATTGCTCGCTTCGGCACGCTGGGCCGGCTACCCGCGCCGTTCCTGCTACGCTCGGACAACGGCCTGGTGTTCACCAGCCGCCGCTATACCCGGCTGGTACGCAGCTACGGCCTGCAGCAGGAGTTCATCACGCCGCACTGCCCGCAGCAGAACGGCATGGTGGAGCGGGTCATCCGGACACTGAAAGAGCAATGCGTACACCGGCACCGCTTCGAGACCCAGCAACACGCATCCCGAGTCATCGGAGACTGGATCCGGTTCTACAACACCCGGCGCCCTCATCAGGCGCTGGGCATGAAGACACCCGCTAAAACCTATGAATTAGCGGCCTGACCTGTGCAGAAAGTGCTGGGTCATTACATGCCTGTGCAAGGCGTGAGCGTACTTCCTCATACGACGAGCCCATCGGCACAATCTGGTCGAACCTGTGCCCAAGATCCTCGGCCGAACCCCTGAGCAGGGGATGGACTTGGCACGCTGAAAGACTTGCCAGCAGGGACAACAAGGCCATGGATTTCATGGTCAAGTGCAAGCTCGTCTCCCCTGGGGAAATGTTTATAGGGCCACAAGGATACGGGGGCCAACGAAAGTTATTACGCCAACGATATCCGGCGCGGCTAGGAGAGCCGGCTCGCTTCCTCAAGCTCTTGCTGCAACCACTACTAGCGAAAAAGCACCACCGCAATGGTCCCGCCCACCAACATGATGAATGCGTAGCACAGGGCCACGGCGTGTGGCCACCTGAGATCCTCGGAGGGCATGCGCTCAAAGCGCCGGACAATAGCCTGCCCATCATCAATGTAACGATAGTAGACATGCTCAAGCAGAAACACGCCCAGGACAACGACCGCCACAGCTGCCAGGCCCACGACCTCTCCGGCCGAAGTGATCGTGGCCGGTATATGGCCAAGAGCGGCACCCTCAACTGGCATGTTTTTGACTAGCGCGTTGGACGCCGCGCGCAAGAAGGGCGCATCAAGCGCGGCCACCAAGAGAGTAGCAAGAAGGTGGCCTGCCTTCCCTTGATGGCCAACGACCCGATATGCCTCGTAATAGATGCATGCCCGAACGTAAACAACAGGGCTCATGATGGATCTAAACATGAGCCCTCAGCCTAGTCTCCAGAAAGGCGGTCATATGCAAATCTGCCCGAGAAGTAGAGAATGGAAGTTGCAGTGCCCAGCCCCGGCACGAAGGCCACCGCCCCCATAAGTGCGTCAGTTGCATTCAATGCAGCAGCGCCGTAATTGCCCTTTGCCATATTCTCGCCATATTGGTAGGCGCTGAATACATATCCGGCGGCACCCAAGCCTTTGGAAAGTACATCAAGCCGCTGGCCGGTGGCGGAAATCGATTGAGCTGTCTTTTGATATGAGTCTGGCAGCTTACCGTAGAGCTCTTCTGCACGCCTAACGCCATCATGCAGCGCCGATCCCATTGCAATGTCATTGGCCGACCGGATCCCGGCCGAAAGTCCGGCGAGCTCAGCCCCCGTACTGAACTCGGTGCTGCTCAAACCGTCATACAGCGCGCAAGTCGCTGCCGATGCACATCCGGGTGCATCTCCGGAAGTCTGACTCTTGGTGGGTAGGTGCCCGGTAGCACCAGGCCATACGCCCGGAAGTGGGCTGGAAGTCCCACCACCCGTGTTATACGTCGGCAGCGGAGCAGCCGGCACCGTGGTGGTGGCGGTGGGGCGCGTTCCGGACGCGGTGCTAGAACTGCCCGAGCCGCCCACCGGGACATTGGCTGTGCCAGACTGATTCTGTGGTCCAGCATTGTTGTTGGTGGTAACAACAACACTGTTGTTGAAATTGCTTGTACCAATTCCGTTGCCAGATGCATAGGTCTGGTTCATTTGCTGAATCGCCTGAGTCATGGCCCAGTCCTGCAACCAATAGTTATTTACCGCCGAGATCCCACCCAGGGCAGTGTCGCTAAGCTCCCTCATGTAGCCACTCGGATCCACCGCCGACATCGGGTTGTTGTAAACGTAACTGTAACGATTGAAGCCCTGAGTATTTGTCGCATGGAACACATTCGGATCCGCACTCAGGAACCGGCCAACCAGCGGGTCGTAGGCGCGGCCGTTCATGTGGATCAGGCCCATGGCGTCCAGATGCTCGTGCAGGGTGTAGCCGCGGCTTGTGCTCACGCCACGGATGGTTGAGGTCGTGTCGTCCGTACCGTCAAGCTGACGGCGTTTGCCCCAGGCGTCGTAGGAGAAGCGCTCGATCACAGCGCCAGTAGCACTGGTGATCACCGCCACCGAGCCCTGGTGGTCGCGATGGAAATAGCGTACTTCCTGGTTGATCGCCATCTCCGACAGGTTGTCGGCATAGGTCTCGTTGCTGAACGAGCCCGCCGTCACCGTGGCCCGGGTTTCAAGCGCCAGGGTCCGCTTGCGGTTGGTGTTGAAAGGATCCCACGTATGGGCTATCGAACCCTGAACGAGACCGGCAGGCTGCAAGTCATATCGGGCAAAGCCGATGTTGCCTGAGCCCGATACCAACTCGTGCCACACCGCCAGCGCGACACCAGTATCCAGTGCGGCGATGGCAGGGCTGCCTGCACTGTCACCACTGTTCTGCTCGACTACGGCGGCAGTCTGCCATCCGGCATCACGCAGATACCGGGCAATCCAAACGTCATCGTAAGAACCGTTGCTCTTCGTCCAGGAAACAATGGCGCTTCCGCCTGCGTCCACGTCAACCCTGGGAGAGATGCCGGCAGACAACATCAGCGGCGTGCTCCAGCCAGTGCCCGACGCATAGCGGTTCACCCAAATGTACTGGGTTGTGCCGTCTGATTGCTGCCAGACTGCAGTAGCGTTCCCCGCGGCATCCACATCGACATCAGCAGATACGGCCGCGCCGGCATTGTCGGTTTCAATGAGCTGCGCTGTTCCCCAGCCCACGTTAGCTTCGTACCGGTTGGACCAGATGTTTGTGCGCGTACCGTCCGAGTGATGCCATACCGCCATGCCGTTTCCAGCTGGATCAACCTCCACATCGGGCAGGCTTGCACCTCCGGCGTTATTCGTTTCGATCAGCTGAGCGACTCCCCAGCCGGCCCCGGGAACATACCGATTTGCCCAAATGTTGTTGCGGGTTCCATCCGATTGCTGCCAGACCGCCAGGGCATTCCCCATGGGATCAAGCGTCACACGTGGGTTTATCGCATGAGAGACATCGCTGGTTTCGATCAGCTGCGCTGCGGTCCAGCCGGCTCCTGACATGTAGCGGCTGGCCCAAATGTTTTGTACCGTCCCGGAGTGTGCTACGGAGCAAATAACGACGGCGTTGCCGCTCGGATCCATTGCCACTTTCGGATCGTGAATGTTGCTGTATGGCGGAGCAATGAGCTGCTGTGCCGCCTGCCATCCGCTTGCCACATCGTAGCGACGCGCCCATATCCCCAACTGCGCCCAGGCAACGATGGCGTTGCCCTGCCTGTCCATTGCAACTACCGGGCGAGAAACAGAGTTGACATTGTCAGTCTCAAGCAATTGAGGCACGCCCCAACCAATCCCTGCGGTATAGCGGTTGCTCCAGAGATCCCAACGTGTCCCACCTGCGATCTTCTCCTGCCAGACGACAATCACGTTCCCATTGCCGTCCGTAGCAATTTGCGGATAGAGAGCACTTCCCGTGTTGCTTTCAATGATCTGCGGCGCAGACCAGGCAAGCGTTTGCCCCGCATCGCCCTTCTTGTACACCCGAACCAGTCCTATGTTTGATGCGGTATCGAGCTCCACCACATAGGTAGTGTTCGGCTGTACCTGCATATTCAGAACCACGGTCCTGTTCCCGAGAGGGGAGTTCAGCGACTGCATTTTCAGCGTCGAGCCGTCAATGATGATGCCAAAGCTTACCGGGTTCACGCCGGTATCCTCGCGCATGAGAACCTCGACATAGCGCGAACCTCCGCCCGTGCCTGCCGTGGTAGTAAACTCACCGCGCATGCGCACAACCTGTGTCTTGTCGTAGCTCCGTTGGCCGGTAAGACTTGCCGTGGACGCAGCGCCCAGCGTCCTGGCATTCAGTGCCTCACGACCGTCGCCGGTGGCATCCCAGTAGACGAGGTTGCTCGGATCCACACTTTCGGTCAGGCCGGCGGCGTTGGGGTTGTTATCGTCGGGTGCGACCGCGAGATTGCTATCCCAGGCGGCGGTCGAGGTGGTTGTTACGCTGCCAATGACGTTGCCACTGGCATAGACGAAGTGGACGTACTGCACACTGCCATCCGGCTTGCGGATTTTCTCGAAGGTGCCGCCCAAGTCGATGCGTGGGCTCAGATACACCGTGGTCGTGGTCTGGCCATTTTCCACGCTGGTGCGGCGCAGACGCTCTCCGTCCGGCGAGTAGATGATGGTTTCAGTGCCGTTGGCATCGGCGACCGTCGCCGGCAAGTTGGCCGCCGTCCATGTATTGGTGCGGCCGTTGCCGGTCAGCATGTTGCCGTTGGCGTCGTAGGTGAACGAGGTATTCAGCGTGCCGGTGATGCTGCACACACGATGCGCGCCACCGCAACCGGCATATGAGTAGGTACCAGCTTCCGGCTTGTTGATAATGTTGCCGATCGCGTCGTAGCCGTAGACGCGCACGTCCGCACCGTTGGTGACGGTAGTCAGGCGATTGCGTACGTCATAGTCGTAGAGCTCGGTCAGGCTCACGCTATCGAAGTACTGGCTGCGCAGGGTCAGGTTGCCCAGCGCATCGAAGTTGTAGGTGTCGTTCTGGACACTGGCGGTGATGACGCCGAGGCCATCCACTGGCCCGGTCTGCACGGTGTCGACGTAACCGGTGTCCGGCTTGTACGCCGTCTGCGTGGAGAGGCCATTGCCATAGGTTTCACGGGTGACGCGGCCGGCGGCATCGCGCGCATTGGCCTGCCAATAAAGCGCGTCCGTCCAGGCGTTGCGGACTTCGATCAGGTAGCCGCGCGCATCGTACACGTTGCGGTAACCGAAGCCTGTCGGATACTGCACGGACTCCGGACGTCCGGCACTGTCGTAACGGGTCGAGTAGTAGAGGTCCGGATCGCCCGGTTGTGCTTCGGGGTCAATGGCAGCGCCGGTGCGTACGGTCTGCAGGCGCCCGAGCGTGTCATAGCGGTAGGAACGTTCGTAGCCGTTGGATGCCGTTTGGCGCGCCAGCCTGCCAAGGCCGCGGAAAGCCGTGTCCCAGGCATTGTTGCTGGTCAGGTCCGGCTCCACCCGCTTGAGCAGACGACCGAGGCGGTCGTAGGAGTAGGTGGTGACCTGGCCCTTGGCGTCCTGCTGCCAGATCAGTTGGCCCGCCACGTCATAGTCGTAGTTCCGCGTGCCGAGGTCTGGGTCCTGCATCTGCGTGCGATTGCCGCGGATGTCGTACTGGTTGACGATCACGTTGCCGGCCGCATCGGTAGTGCGAACCAGATTTCCGAACGCGTCGTACGCGTAGGTCTGCTGGCCACTCGCCGCGTCGGTCATTGTCGCCAGCCGACCCAGTGCATCAGCGGTGCGTGCAGTGGTCTGGGACTTGGCGTTGGTCACGGCCGTGGTGCGACCGCTGTACGCATAGGTCAAGGTGCGGTTCGTGGGCTGTGTCTCGGTGGCAATCCGTCCGACCACGTCGTACGTGCGACTTGTCCAGTATGTGGTATCGCCCTGGAACCGGGGCGTGGATTCACGCTGCACGCGGCCCATATTGTCGTACTCGGTCTCGACAACGATATCGCGGCCGTCCATGCCCTTGGTGACCGCGCGGCGATCACGACCATTCCGGTCCACGTAAACGGTCTTCGGTTCGAAGCCTACGCGCGCGGTGCGCACGCGGAATGTCTCGCCCTGGACACTGTTGCAGGTGGCGTCACAAGCCAGATAGGCGACGTCCGTGTACGGTCCGTCCGACACCATGCCGGTCTCGTCGGTGCCGCGCAGCAGCTCACGGGTCACGCGGCCGAATGTGTCGTAGGTGCGGGTGGTATAGGTGCCGTTCGGATCGCGTACGGACGTGGGCAGACCGAAACGCGCATCGGTGACGATGGGCCCGATGACATGTCCTTCGGCGTTGGTTTTCGAGACCGGGAACCGGCCGCTGGCATCGTAGGCGGTCGTTTCGATGCGGGTCAGGATGTCGGTGCCGGACGTCGTCTGGGTGATGAGGTTGCCGAATCGGTCGCGCTGCAGCGCCACCGAGATCTTCAGACTGTTGTTGGTAGGCTCAAGGACCTTGCCGGCAACACGGCCTAGCGCATCGTAGCTGTACGCCTCGGTGCGGGTGATGTCGGAGGTGCCGCCACCGGGCAGCGGGCCGGTGCGCCGGTCGGTCTGCGTGTTCAGCTCGCCGATGCGCCAGGTGGTCGCGTTGATGGTGTTTGCGTAATAGGTATTGGTGACCAGACGGGTGTGGGTGTTGCCGTCGCCGGTGGTCGTGGTGGAGGCAGTCAACAGATTGCCCCAGGTGTCGTAGGTATTCGCTACCACCGCCTGCGCCGTGAGTCCCGCGCTGGTGTACTCGTACTGCGTCGTCGTGCTGTTGAGCACGTAAGGGAAATGCGACGAGCGGCCGGAAGCATGGGTGATGGTCTTGACATCCAGAATGTTTGTAGTCCTCGACAGCGTCACCGCATCCCTGGCGGTCGCGATCACCGAGGCCATGCCGATGTAAGGGAAACTCTGCGAGTAGGTGGTGGTGGTTATGATACCCAGCGGGTCTGTGACTTCCGTGCCGACAAAGCCGAGAAATCCGCGGCCGTTCAGATCCACCTTGCCGCCAGAGTACTTGTAGGTCGTTGCGACAGGCGTTGTGCTGTTTCCGGTGTCGCGCTTGACCGACCTCACCACATACAGCGGTGCTTGTACGGCCACGTTTGGCCAAGTCGCCGTGCCCTTGGTGTAAATCTCGTCACGAGTGAGTGGCGCCTGCGCGATTTCTGTGACAGAGCCGTTGCCGTCGGTGATCTTGGTCAGCAGGTCCGGCAGCGAGGGTCGCGGGAAGATCGGGTACACCTGGAAGCCGTTGGTGGTGTTTGCCTGGACGGATGCCAGGTCGCCCAGTCCGTCTCCGTCGAAATCGCCCGCCAGGCGGGTCCAGAGCGATTCGGCCGGCAGGCTCGGCGCGGTCGGCGTGGTCGACCAGCCGGCGCCCCCGAAAATGTACCGGCCGTCGCCCCGATTCAGGAAAAAGTAAACCAGCAGCCGGTCCTTGGAAGTGCTCGCATCAGTAAGCACCAGGCTCACGATCAAGTCCGGTCGGCCGTCGCCGTTGAAGTCGGTATAGCTGTTGCGCCACGGGTACGTGGTGGAGCTCAGGTCGCTCGTGGTATTGATCATCATGCCGCTCATGACATAGGCCAGGCTGGCGTCGGTGGCCATGAACTTCGCGCCACCATTGGCCAGCGCCGAAAGGACGGCGCCCTTGTTGTAGTTCGGATCCAGGACGCCCGTGCCCTTGAGCACCTTGAAGAACACCAGGTCGGACATGCCGTCACGGTTGATGTCCAGAAGATTGACGCGGGTAACCGTTCCGGCGGCGAAGGCGTTGTCAAATTTCGCCTGCGAAATCAGCGGCGAGGAGACCACCGCCTGGAATACCGCGGCACCGACGCCGTTACCGGCCAGAACGTCTGCGTAGATTACGCCCGAGCGAAGACGCACGAAGGCCAAGTCCGCGCGGCCGTCGCCGTCTACATCGCCGACGAAGTTGTTGAAGCCCAGTGGCGCGACCATGTCGTTGAGGCCGATAGTGCGATCCTGGCGCACCGTCTGCGCGAACGTGCCGTTGCCGTTGCCTTGGCGGAAGAAGATTGCCACGTTGGTCACGCTGCTGGTCTTGCTGACCCACTTGATTGCCACCAGGTCCAGCTTGCCGTCAGCGTTGACGTCGGCCAGCCAAGCAGCATCTCCTCCGTAGGCTTGTCCCGTCGTGGTGGAGTAATTCGAAGTGTCGGATGCCGAAGTCGCAGCGGCAGTGAATGCGCCGCTAGTCTGGCGAATGGCCACCCATGGATTCAGCTGGAGGCTGTTGCCCGTGGGTACCGCCACGATCTCCGGCACGCCGTCGCCAGTGACATCACCGGTGAGTACCGACCAGTTGGTCTGTGCGCCGAGATTGGCCGTGGTGACAGTGCTCGTGTTGAGCGCGCCAAAGGCCTGGCCTTGCTTGGCGGCCGTGGCGCAGGTTCGGGTGTCCACGAAGTCGGTGCCCGAAGGCACTGCGTTGGCGCTGATGGACGACATCACCTTCATGCCCGTGGTGCTGATGCCCACGGCCACGATGTCGGTACGGCCGTCGCCGTTGAAGTCCTGCGCGAGAGGAATGGTGCCGACGACCTGTCCGGCGGTGCCCAGCTGCGAGGAGACGCTGTCGTAGATGCAGCCGTCGAAGGTGATGGTATCGAAGGTGGTCGGCGCGTAGCACGACTCGGCACCACCGGAGGTATAAGTGCACTCCGTTACCGTATCCAGGCGCGAGCGCATGGCACCCCAGGTAGCTGCCGGCTTGTAGGCGAGCTTGTATTTGCGGGCCAGCACGCCGTCCGCGGAGATCTGCACTTCCTTGATTCGTTTGGCCGGCAGCACTTTGGAGCCGGCAATGAATTGGAGCGGATAGTCGGCGGCAGTCAGCGCATCTTCGAGCGTCGGCCGTGCCTCGTAGACGAACTTGACCGTGTTGGGTGGCGTTACGGCCGTATACCCCGCGGCGGCATTGCCGGAGTAGGTGATCTGGTCCGGATAGGATTCACCGGCCAGATCCGTCTTGGTGTAGGTGACGGTGTAGTAGTTCTCGCTGCGGTCAGACACCTTGTTGAGGTTCCACTGCAGCACTTCCTGGTTTGTAGCGAGAGCAACCGTATTCACGTAGCCGTAGGGCGCAGTGCTGTTGGCGGTGGTGGTAGTACGGTTGGCCACGAGTTTGGAATCCGTGGTGTTCCCCAGCTCGATCACCCGGCCGTCGCGGGTCCAGACCTTGAAATAGTCCGGGCCGCGCGCCACCACGCTGGTGTAGGAAACGATACGGCTGAACTCGTCGATTTCGGTGCGGTATTCAGCGTTGTTGGCGCCGTAGGTGCCGCTGACCAGTACCAGCTTCTTGCCGTTGAGGCAGAAGCGGTCGGTGGAGGTGATCGTCACCCCGGTACGCGCGCCGTCCTGTGCCGTCGTCTGAGGACATCGGTTGACCGCCATCAACCCACCGATCGACCAGCCCACGCCGAGCAGGCCGTTGTCGGCCTGGCTCGAATGCTGGAACGACAGTTGCGGCTGCAGGCCGCCGATGCCCGGCGGCAGCAGCATGTCGATGCCATACTGCGCGGCACCGGCCGGACTCACCGTGAATTCCCCGCGCGTGGCGCCGGGCACGGTGGCCGCGTGGGCGGCCGGAATGGGCGCAACACTGGCAAGCAGACTGGCCACCAGACCGGTGGCAGCGGCGAACAGGCGAGTCCTGGAGTTCATGGCGCGTTCCTTCGACGGCAAATGGATTGCAGACAGCACAGGGCCGCCCGCGGCATCACGCCGGATGCAGCCCGGCGCAACAGCAGGCAACCGGGGGACTATCAGGGTTTCTGGCTGGCGGGTGCGCGGGCGCAGGGCTGGCCGCCCGGGTCGCAGGCATCGGCCGCCGCGGGCTCGGCGGGAGGCACGATCTGCAAACGCTTGCCGGCCGGCGCTGTGGCGTTGGCCGCGCGCGCATTCGGGCCGGTGGCGGCCGGCGCCCCCAGCGAGGCATCACGCGGACCATCGGCGCCGATGACGAAACCCAGATCCTTCCCAAGAGCGTCTGCATGCACAAAAGAGGAGGCATGCAGGATGCCTACGCAAAGCAGGAGGCGCGCGAGATTGCTTTCCATTGTTCCGCAGCTACTCCATTACCACGCGGTGCTTGCTGTCACCGGGCATCCTGCCGGATGCCAAGTTCGGGGATGGTCTGTCGACAGCAGGGGTCCCGCAAAAGCTGAAAATGGCTCGAAAAAATTATTCGCCATCTTGGCGAGTACATTTCCGCGGTGTAATTCACGCGGAAGCGCACCGGATCCTATAAGAACCTTTCCGTGCACACAACGCCGTTCGCACAAAAGTTTGCTGACATTCGCAAAAAGCGACCAGCGGTGCACGAATCCGCTACATAAATGTGTCTTGCGCGGTTATCGCAACAACGCCACCACCACCGGCAGCAGCAGGGCTGTCAGCAAACCGGTGAGTGCGAGCCCCACACCGGCGAACGCACCCGGACGCTGGCCCATGCCGATGGCACGCGCCGTACCCACGGCATGCGCCACCACACCCAGCACCAGCCCCTGCAGGCGGGGATCGTCCAGCCGCAGCAGGCGGAACACCATCGGCGCGACGATGCCGCCGACAATGCCGGTCACGATCACGACACCGACCGCGAGCTCGGGATTGCCGCCGGTGATCTGCGCCACCGGAAAGGCAATCGCCGACGTCACGGATTTCGGCGCCAGCGACAGCAGCAGCTCGCGCGTGGGCGCGAACGGCAGCGCGACCAGCATGGCCAGCAGCGGCGCGGAAACACCGCCGACCAGCACGGCGGTCAGCACCGGCCGCAGCGCGTGCACGATGGTGCGCCGCTGCCGGTATACAGGAACGGCAATCGCGACGATGGTGGGTCCAAGCAACCAGTAGAGAATCCGCGTGGCATCGCGCCAGTCCTGCGCCGGCACGTCCAGCAGCGTCAGCACCAGCACCAGCGGCACCGTGGCCGTCACCAGCGGATGCGCAAGCGGGTGATGATGCAGCTTCAGCCACAACCGCTGGCCGGCCACATAGGCCAGCGCGCAGGCGGATATGCCGGCGAGCATCATGGCAACCGTGTGCAGATCCAGGCTGAAACCGGTCACGGCCGCGGTTCCTGCGGCGGCGGCACCGGCCCGGATTTTTCCGGTGGCACGGTGAGCTTCAGCACCAGCCCGAGCACGATCATGGCCAGCGGCGTGCCCACGCAGACGGCCATGGCAATCGGCGCCGCCCAGGGTGCGAACTGCGCGCGGTCCAGCACCAGTGCCGCCACCGGCGCAAAGAACAGCAGGGTGAGATTGCGCAGCAGCAGATCCGATGCACGCGCAATGCGGGCCAGCAGTTTCTCGCCGAACACCGCCAGCAATGCCAGCAGCATCAGCATGCCGGCCACCGCGCCGGGAAACGGCACATCCAGCCAGCGCACCAGCGCTTCGCCGGCCAGCTGCAGCGCAACCAGTACGGCGAAGCCGAACACGAGATCGATCATGCCGGCGTCTTGCTCAGGCGTCGCGCCGCAGCAGCTGGAAGGCAAACAGGGCCAGCAGACCGACGAACACCGCGAGGGTGAGTTCGGCCAGACTGAAACCGAGGAAGGTCCAGTCCACCACCGCACATTCGCCGGAACCGCGCAGCACCATCGAGATCACGTCCTGCATCGGAAACACGTCGAGCATGTACTCCAGGCCGGGGCCGCAGGCCGGCACCTGATCCGCCGGCATGTGCTGCAGCCAGACGTGGCGCCCGGCCACGCCGAGACCGAACAGCGTGGCCAGCGCGCCGAGCACGGCATACACGCGCTGACCGGTGCGCGCAGGATTGTGCAGGATGGCAACGATCAGCACCGCCATCGCCGCGAACACCGCCACCCGCTGCAGGATGCACAGCGGGCAGGGATCGAGCCCGACCACATGCTGCAGATACAGCGCGAAGCCCAGCGCCACGAAGCAGCCGGCCAGGCCCAGCAGGCTGACGATGCGGTAACCGGGAATGCGGATGCCGTACAGGGTCATGACTGCTCCCACGCGATCACGGCGGCGGTACCGCGGCTTCTTCACCCGGCAGGTTGAAGCCGGAATCGATGCCCGCCGGTTCCGGCGGAGCCGCATTGAAATCGACCAGCTCCACCTCGAAGACCAGGGCTTCGTTGGGGCCGATCACCTGCGAGGCGCCCTCTTCACCGTAGGCGAGATGCGGCGGAATCCAGAAGCGGTATTTCGCGCCCTTGTTCATCAGGCTCACGCCTTCGCGCCAGCCGGCGATCACGCGATCCAGCGGGAACTCGACCGGATCACCGCCGGCGCTGGTGTCGAACTCCTTGCCGTCCAGATGCGTGCCGCGGTAGTGCGCCCTGACCAGATCGGTAGCGCCCGGCGACTTGCCCTTGCCCCTGGCCAGCACTTCGTACTGCAGCCCCGAGGCGGTCTGCTTCACGCCCTTGCGCTTGCCGTTCTTCGCCAGGAACTCGTCGGCTTTCGCCTGGTTTTCCTTCAGCAGCTGCTGGTGCTGGGCCTGCATGGCAAGCGTCATGCGTTCCTGGAAGCGGGCGAAGGCCTGCTCGACCTGCTCGGGCGACAGTTTCGACGGCGTCTTGCCGAAGGCATCGGCAAAGCCTTCGTTGAAAGCCTTCACGTCCAGATCGCGGTCCACGCCCAGCCGCTGGCCGGCGGAATAACCCAGCGCGTAACCGATCTGGCGGTTTTCCTCCGCGGCCGCGACATCGGCAGCGCTGCCGTCGCCTTCGGCGGCAGCCATGCCGGAAACGGCCGCCAGGGCCGTCAGCAACAACATCCTTGCCTGGAATTTCATCGTGGTGTCCTCGTGGATGCCGGCAGGCGGCAGGGGTTGGTCCGGAAAGCGGTGCGGAAGATGGTAGCGGGCCTAGCGGTAGAACGCTGCGACGTACTCGGCAAAGGGCTGGCGATTGGCCGCTTCCAGCTCGCGCTGTTCTTCCAGCGAGTCCGCCGCCAGCCGGCGGAAGAACTCCCGCCGCTCGGCGCTCAGCGGCTGGCCCCGGAAGTAGTCGCGTGCGGCCTGGGCCCGGCCCATGGCGAACTCGAAGAAGGAAATCTCGCGCTCGCGCAGCTCGTTGAGAACACGGGCACTGGGCGTAAGTTCCGGGTCCATCAGCTTGCGACGCTGGTCGGCCAGGGTGCGGGTATAGCTGTGGGTCTGCCGGGCATCGTCCAGCAACTGTGCCACCGGCAACATGGCGTCGCACAGCGCCAGCCCCCAGGCGCGCAGGGAATCGCCGTGGCCGTCGATGTCGATCACGGCATCCGGGCTGCGGCCCTCGTTCACGGCCGTACGCAGGTTGGACGCGTTGCGCACGGTGTCCGCCTCGCCCTGGGCCGGGCTGTCGTGCAGCAGGCAGAACGTGGCGAACAGGTCCATGAAGTAGGCGGTGCCGTAATCGATGCCCACCGGCACGAACGGGTTCAGGTCCAGGCAGCGCATCTCCACGTACTCGACGCCGCGCGAACGCAGCGCCACCGCCGTGCGCTCGCCCGGCAGCGGCACGCACTTGGGCCGGATGGAGCCGTAGAACTCCGCTTCCATCTGCAGCACGTTGGCGTTCAGCTGTTTCCATTCGCCGTTTTCTTCCACGCCGATGGCCTGGAAGGCGGCATGCGGGGTGGCGATGGCGCGGTCCAGGGAGTCCACGTACTGGCGCAGCGAGTTGTAGCCGACATCCAGCTTTGCCTGGGCATTGTTGGAGTAGCCCAGGTCGCTCATGCGCAGGCTGGTGGCGTACGGCCGGTACAGCGAATGGTTTTCCGTGCGTTCGAGGTTGTGCTCGCGGCCGCGCAGGAAGCTGGCGCACATGGCCGGCGAGGCGCCGGTGAGGTACACCGCCAGCCACAGGAATTTCTGGAAGTTCCGGATCAGTGCGAAATACTCGCGCGACGTGAAGTCCTCCAGCGCGATACCGCAGGAATTCTCCAGCCGCTGGTAGTTCCACCAGAAGTTGTCCGGGAAGGAGATGTTGTAGTGGATGCCGGCAATGGCCTGCATGTGGCGGCCATAGCGGTGCCACAGGCCGTGCCGGTACACGGTCTTGAAGCGGCCGACGTTGGAGCTGCCGTACTGTGCGATCGGGATCGAGAGCTCGTCGCCGACGATGCAGGGCATGCTGTTCACCCACAGGCATTCGTCGCCGATGTTGTCGTAGACGAAGTGGTGGGTATCCGTGAGGAAGAGCAGGCAATCGGTGACGTGCTCGTAGGCCGGCGTGATGAACTCGAGCAGCGCTTCGGAATAATCAGTGGTGACGTGCGGGTGGGTCAGCGCGGAACCGAGCGCAGCCGGGTGCGGACTCTGGGCAATGTGGCCCTTCGGCGTGACGCGCAGGCTTTCCTTCTCGATGCCACGCCGGATGCCGCGCAGGGTGTGTGCCTTCCGCTCCCGGTGCAGCAGGGCGATGCGGGAAGCGAGACGCTCGGTGTTCAGTGCGGGCATCGGCGGCAGTTCCAGGCGGGCCGGGGCGAAGGCCACCGACTATACCGCAACCCGAAATCAGCGGCAGGGCGGCATTTTCCCCTTCCTCCCCGGCATCTCCCGACAACGCCCGAGCGCACCATCGGGAGTGGAGCCGAGTGTGGGTGCGCGCGCAGGGGCGCGAGGCCAGGGATGGCCGAGCGAGCGGCGACTGAGCCAGGATGGCGAATCGACGCGACCCGCCCGCGTGCGCGCCTGCGCGAGGTTACGGTTCGCGTCTTGCGCGAACCGGCGCAGCGACCGTGCGCGAACGGTGTTGCCGGGAGATCCCCGGGGCGGCCTGCAGAAACCGGTCGCCCCTGCCCCGCTCCTACGGTTTTTTCACCGCCTTGCTGAGTGCAGCGGCGAAGGCACTCTTGCCACCGCCCTGCTGCTGACCGCCGAAAGACCGTTGCTGCTGTGCCGCATCCGGCTTCCCGCGGCCCTGTCCACCGCCTGCACCGGCGCCGGCCGGTTTCGCTGCACCCGGCTGGTCGTCCATGCGCATGGTCAGCGCAATGCGCTTGCGCGCCAGATCGACTTCGAGAACCTTCACTTTCACGATATCGCCGGCCTTCACCACCTCGTGCGGGTCCTTCACGAACTTGTTCGCCAGTGCCGACACGTGCACCAGCCCGTCCTGGTGCACGCCGATATCGACGAAAGCACCGAAGGCCGCCACGTTGGTCACCGTGCCTTCCAGCACCATGCCGGGCTTCAGGTCCTTCATGTCCTGTACGTCTTCGCGCAGCTCGGCAGCCTTGAACTCGCCACGCGGATCGCGGCCCGGCTTGTCCAGCTCTTTCAGGATGTCGGTGATGGTCGGCACCCCGAACTTGTCGCTCACGAATTCCTGCGGCTTCACGCTGCGCAGGAACTGCCCGTCACCGACCAGCGACTTCAGCTCGCGACCGTTCTTCTGCGCGATCGCCTCCACCACCGGATAGGCCTCCGGGTGCACCGCGGAGGCATCCAGCGGATTGTCGCCGCCGGTGACACGCAGGAAGCCGGCCGCCTGCTCGAAGGTGCGGTCGCCCAGGCGTGGCACTTCCTTCAGTTTTTCCCGGCTGGTGAACGGGCCGTTCTTCGTGCGGAAGGCGACGATATTGCCGGCAATGGTGCTGTTCAGCCCGGCGATGCGCGCCAGCAGCGGCGCGCTGGCGGTGTTCACATCCACGCCCACCGCGTTCACGCAGTCCTCCACCACGCCGTCCAGCGAGCGCGCCAGTTTCAGCTGGTTCACGTCATGCTGGTACTGGCCGACGCCGATCGATTTCGGTTCGATCTTCACCAGCTCGGCCAGCGGGTCCTGCAGGCGGCGGGCGATGGACACCGCACCGCGGTAGGACACGTCCAGATCCGGGAATTCCTTCGCCGCCAGTTCGGACGCGGAATACACCGAGGCGCCCGCCTCGCTGACCACGATCTTCTGCGCCTTGATCGCCGGATGCTTCTTCAGCAGTTCCGACGCCAGCCTGTCGGTCTCGCGCGAGGCGGTGCCGTTGCCGATGGCGATCAGTTCGACCTTGTGCTTCTGGCACAGTGCGGCCAGCACGGCGATGGAATTGTCCCAGTCGTTGCGCGGCTCGTGCGGGAAGATGGCCAGATGGGCCAGCAGGTCGCCGGTGGCGCCAACCACCACCACCTTCACGCCGGTGCGCAGGCCCGGGTCCAGACCCATGGTCGGCCGCATGCCGGCCGGTGCCGCCATCAACAGCGCCTTGAGATTGCGGGCGAACACACGTATCGCCTCCTCGTCGGCCTGCTCGCGCAACTCACCCAGCAGCTCGCTCTCGAAATGCATCAGCAGCTTCACGCGCCAGGTCCAGCGCACGACTTCCTGCAGGAATCCGTCCGCGGCACGATGGCGATGCGACCAGCCGATGTGCGAGGCAATCATGTCCTCGCAGGGATGCACACGGGTCCGGTCTTCTTCATCGCCGACAGCAATGCCTACCGTGAGGAAACCCTCGTTGCGGCCGCGCAGCATGGCCAGCACACGATGCGAAGGCGCACCGGCCAGTTTCTCGCGGTGATCGAAGTAATCGCGGAACTTGGCGCCCTCGTTTTCCTTGCCGGCCACCACCTTGGCGGCAAGCTCGGCCTCACGCATCAGGAAATCGCGCATGCGCGCCAGCAGGGTCGCATCCTCGGCGAAGCGCTCCATCAGGATCTGTTTGGCGCCATCCAGTGCGGCCTTCACGTCGGCCACGCCTTTCTCCGCGTCGACGTACTTCAGCGCCTCGGCGGCCGGGTCCAGCGCAGGGTCGGCAAACAGCGCGTCGGCCAGCGGCTCCAGGCCGGCTTCGCGGGCAATCTGTGCCTTGGTACGACGCTTCTGCTTGTACGGCAGGTACAGGTCTTCAAGGCGCGCCTTGGTATCGGCCTCGCGGATTTCCTTCTCCAGTTCGCCGGTGAGCTTGCCCTGCTCGGCGATGCTTTTCAGGATCGCGTCACGCCGCTCTTCCATTTCCCGCAGGTAGCGCAGGCGTTCGTCGAGCGTGCGCAGCTGGGTGTCGTCAAGGCCGCCGGTGACTTCCTTGCGGTAGCGGGCGATGAAGGGCACGGTGGCGCCCTCGTCGATCAGGCCGACCGTGGCCACGACCTGGGCCAGCTTCACGGAAAGTTCGTCGGCGATTTTCTGTGCGATCGAGAGCGCGGTGTCGGTCATGCGAAGGGAAATCCGGTCGGTCCTGCGGGGAGGCGACCGATTCTAGGCGCTGCGCCCCGCGACCGGCAGGCTTGCGGATGACCGGCCCGGCCTGTAGGAGCACTGCCGGAGGCGACGCTTCCCCGGCCCGGGTGCCGCTGCGTGCAGCGCCGCGGCGCAGCGACCGTGCGCGAACGGTGTTGCCGGGCGATCCCCGGGGCGCGATCGATGAGGCAGGCCCCCGAAGGGGCCCTACTGCAGCTGCACCCGGAACTTGCCGGTGTCGGAACTGCCGGCCGGAACGGTGCCGATGCGCAGCGTGACATTGCCCGGTGTGGTGATGTTGTAGTCGCCGCCGTTCGGATCGGTTTCGTCGGCGCCGGTGTTGTTGTCATCCTCGGCCGTGCCGCCGGCCTGCAGCGAGCCGGCCACATAGGTCGAGTTGGCCGGCGGTGCATCGGTGATGATCACATCGGTCACCGGCAGGCCGCCGGACGCGTTGCTCACCGTCACCGTGTACTCGATCACCGCACCCGGAATCCGCTTCGGATTCGTGCCGCCGTTGAACGGATCGGAAATCACCGACGAGGTTTTCACCACCGTGACCGGTACCGTCGCCGTCAGCGTCGCCGTGTTGGACGCCGCGCCCGGCGTCGCACCGGTCTGCGTGCTGGTCACACCGCTGGCGGTGTTGTTGTAGGTGCCGGCCGGTGCCGTCACCAGCACCGTGATCGTACAGGTGCCGGGCGCACCGCCCGGGATGTTGCCGGCCGTGACGTTGAACGTGCTGCCACCGGCAGCCGCCGTGGTGGTCACGCCGGTACAGGTGCCGCCCACCGTCAGCGGCGACGCGTTCACCAGACTGCCCGGATAGGTATCGGTGAAAGCAATGCCGCTGGCAGCCGTGGCGTTGTTGTTGCCCAGCGTGAAGGTCAGCGTGGACGTATTGCCCGGCGCGATCACCGAGGGGCTGAACGCCTTGCTGATGGTCGGGCGGTTGCGGATATCCAGCGTCGCCGTGTTGGAGCCGGTACCGGGCGCGTCGCTGGTTTCATTCGTGGTCACGCCGCCGGACGTGTTGTTGTAGGTGCCGACCGGGCCGGTCACATCGATGGTGATCGTGCAGGTGCCGGGCGAACCGCCGGGAATGTTGCCCGCGGTGACATTGAACGTGCCGCCGCCGGCGGTCGCCGTCGTGGTCACGCCGGTGCAGGTACCACCGACCACGCCGGTGGAGTTCACCAGGCCGGCCGGATAGGTATCCGTGAAGCTGATGCCGGTCGCCGCAGTGGCGTTGTTGTTGCTCAGCGTGAAGGTGATCGTCGAGCTGTTGCCGGTGCCGATCGAGGTCGGACTGAATGCCTTGGCAATGGTCGGACGGTTGCGCACCGTGAGCGTGGCGCTGGCGGCCGCCGCGTTGCTGGCGGTGGTGCCGTTGGTGGTGGCGCTGCCGTTCGCGGTCAGCCCGCCGGCTGCGATGGTGTTGACGTAGCTGCCGGCCGCAGCCGCCGTCACGTTGACGGTAATCGCGCAGCTGCTGCCGGCCGGAATCGTGCCGCCGTTCAGGCGGATGCCGACATCACCGGCGGCGAGTGCTGCGTTGCCGCTGTCGTTGAGCGTGCCACCGCAGGTATTGCCGGTGGTCAGCGGCGACGCCACCGTCATCCCGACCGGGAACGTATCCGTGAAAGTGGCGGACGGCATGGCAACGCCGGACGGGTTGGCCAGCGTGATGGTCATGGTCGCCGTGCCGCCGGCACCGATCGAGGACGGGCTGATGGCCTTGGCAATGGTCGGACGATGGAAGGTGATCGGTGCAGTCACCGCGTTGCCGGTGCGCGTCGCTGCCGCATTGCCGCCGGCCGGGTTGCCGCAGCGACCGCCGCCGACGCCCACCGCCACGCAGGCACTGGGCGCGCCCGAGTTGTTGGTCAGCGCCACGCCCGACGTCGGCGGTGTGCCGGTGTCACTGGTGACATCGACACTGATCGAGCAGGAGCCATTGGCGGCAATGGCGTTGGCGTTGTTGGTCAGGGACAGCGACGTGCCGCCGGCGGCGGCGGTGGATGTGCCGCCACAGGTGTTGACGACGTTGGGCGTCGGCGCGTTCTCAAGCCCGGTCGGGTAGTTGTCGGTGATCTGCAGGCGCTGCAGCGCCGTGGCGTTGTTCGGGTTGTAGAACGTGAGCGTCATGGTGGTGACGCCGTGCATGCCGATGCTGGACTGGCTGAAAGTCTTGGTGACTGTCGGTGCCACGGTGCCGGCCTGCATCACCATCTGCGCCGTGGCCGAGCCACCGGCGCCGCTCTCGGTGGCGGTGATGTTGCCGGTGGTGTTGGTGTAGGTGCCGGCCGTACCGGCCGTCACGTCCACGTAGAACGTACAGGTTGCGCCTGCCGCGAGAGCCGCACCGGTGATGCGGATGCCAACGTCGCCGTTGGCCAGCGCACCGCCGCCGGAATCCTGCAGCGTGCCACCGCAGGTGTTGCCGGTGGCCAGCGGGTTCGCCACCGTCATGGCCGCCGGCGCGGTCGGGAACACGTCGGTGACCGCAATGCCGGACAGCGCCGTCGACGGATTCGGGTTGGTCAGCGTAAACGTCAGGCGCGAAATGTCGCCGGTGGTGACCGGCGTGACGAAGGCCTTGCTGACCGTCGGCGCCTGGATCTGCACGGTCAGGGTGGAGCTGGCCGGCGCCGTGTTCGAGTAGCCGTTGGCTGCCGTGAGGCCGCCGGCCGGGATCGTGTTGTTGTAACTGCCGGCGGTGTTGCTGCGCACGTTCACCGTGACGGTACAGCTGCTGCCGGCCGGAATATTGCCCCCCGCCAGTTGCAGCGTGTTGCCACCGGGTGCGGCAGACACCGTGCCGCCGCAGGTCGAGGCTGCCGATGGCGACGGCCCGTTCACCAGGCCGGAAGGATAGGTGTCGGTGAAGTCGGCGGCAGTGATCGCCGTGGCATTCGGGTTGGTGAGCGTCACCGTGAGCACCGAATCGGCGCCGATCGCCACCGAGGCTGGCGTGAAGGATTTCGCCACCGTCGGCTGGGCATCGACCACCAGCGTGGCACTGGCGGTGCCGCCCGGGAAGGAGTTGCTCGCCGTCACGATGCCGGTGGTGTTGTTGTAGCTGCCGGTCGACGCACTGGTGACATTGGCCGTCACGGTGCAGGTACCGCCCGGCAGGATGCTGCCGACGGTCATGCCGAGCGTGTTGCCGCCGTTGGCGCCACCGGTGACGGTGGCATTACTGCCGGCGGTACAGCTGACCGCTGCGTTTGCAGCCGGGCCCGACGTGCGGTTCACAAGGCCGGCCGGATACGTATCCGAGACCGCAACGTCGACCAGCGTGGTGAGTGTATTGGGATTGCTGACCACGATGCTCAGCACCGAGGTGCCGTTCACCGGAACCGGCGACACGCTGAAGGACTTGTTCACGCCGGGCGCATTGGCCAGCACACCCAGCGTGGCACTGCCCGGCGCCGTACTGGCGAAACCACCGCTCGCAGTCAGGCCTCCGGCCGGAATCGTGTTGGCGTAGTTGCCCACCGTGGTGCTGCGCACGTTCACGGTTACGGTACAGGTACCGCCGGCGGGAAGGGTGCCATTGGCGAGTGTCAGGCTGTTGCCACCCGGCGTGGCCGTGACGGTGCCACCGCAGGTCGAGGCTGCCGATGGCGTCGGACCGTTCACCAGGCCGGACGGATAGGTGTCGGTGAATGCAGCGCCGGTGAGCGGGCCGGCGTTGCCGTTGCCGAGCGTCACCGTCATCACCGAATCGATGTCGACTGCCACTGCCGTCGGCGAGAACGATTTCGCAACAGTCGGCTGGCTGGTACCTGCCACCAGCGTGGCGGATGCCGAGTTGCCGCCGCCGGCGGTGGTCGACGTCACCACGCCGGTGGTGTTCGGATAACTGCCAGCGCTGGCGGCAGTGACGTTCACCGTGATCGTGCAGCTGCCACCGGCCAGCAGCGAGCCACCGGTGAGGCCAATGCTGTTGCCGCCGTTGGCACCACCGGTGAGCGTGGCACTGCTGCCGGATGTGCAGCTCAGTGCAGCGTTGCCCGGCGGACCCGATACGCGGTTGGTCAGGCCGGACGGATAGGTATCACTGAAGGCAACACCGGTCAGCGTCGCGGAGCTGTTCGGGTTGTTCACCACGATGGTCATCACCGACGTACCGCCCGGCAACACGGTCGGCGGACTGAAGGTCTTGCTGATCAGCGGCCAGCCGAGCACGTTGAGGACAGCGCTGGCCGCCGATGCGTTGGTGCCGGTACTGGCGGAAACCGAACCGGCCGCCAGCGTATTGGTATAACTGCCGGCGGTGTCGGACGTCACGTTCACGGTCACGGTACAGGTACCGGGCGAGCCGCCGGGAATGATGCCGCCCACCAGCGATACCGAGGTCGATGTTGCCGTCGCGATGCCGCTCGCGCAGTCGGTGCTGGGCGCACCGGTGACGGTCACACCGAACGGCAGGCTGTCGGTGAAGTTGACGCCGGTCGCGGCCGCCGCGTTGTTGTTGCCCAGGGTGATGGTCAGCGTCGAGGTGTCGTAGGTGCGGATGCCGCTCGGCGAGAAAGATTTCACCACCGTCGGCCGGTTCGGCACGAACAGATCGGCACTGGCGCCGGACACGTTGCTGCCGCCGTTCGTGGTGGTGAGCCCGCCGGCCGCAATGGCGTTGGTGAGCGTGCCGCTGGAGGACGCGGTGACGTTCACCGTCACCAGGCAGGTGTCATTGGCCGGAATGGTGCCGCTGTTCAGGCGGATACCGACATCGCCGGCCGCGAGCGCGCCGCCACCGGAATCCTGCAGCGTGCCACCGCAGGTATTGCTGGTGGTCAGCGGCGACGCCACCGTCATGCCGGACGGGAAGGCGTCGGTGAAGGTGGCGCCGGTAAAGGCGACACCGGAAGCGTTGCCCAGCACCAGTCGCAGCTGCGCCGTGCCGCCGACGGCAATCGTGCCCGGCGTGAAGGTCTTGCTGATGGTTGGCCGGTGAAACGTGACGCTGGCGCTGGCCGTGTTGCCGGTGAGGCCGCCACCGCTGGTGGATGCCACTGCGCCGGTCGTGTTGTTGTAGGTCCCCGCAGCGCTGCTGGTAACGTCGATGGCAACCGTACAGGTCGCGTTCGCGGCCATGTCGTTGTTGACGCCCTGCAGGCCGAACGTGTTGCCGCCGGCGGTACCGCCGAAGATGTCACCGCCCGGCGTGGTGTTGCCGCCGCAGGTGTTGGCGATGTTGGTGGTGGCCGCGTTGACCAGGCCGGCCGGATACGTGTCCTGCACGGTCACGTTGGCAAGGGCGGCATTGTTCGGGTTGCTGATGGTGAGCGTCAGTCGCGATATGCCGCCTGCGCCCAGCGACGTTGTGCCGAACGATTTTGCGATCACCGGCGCCACGAGACCGGCGCCCACCGTGAGTGACGCGTTCGCCGCCGCGCCAGTCCCGCCGTTGGTAGACGTCACCGTACCGGTGCTGTTGTTGTAGGTGCCGTTGGTGGCACTGGTCACCAGCACCGTGAGCGTACAGCTGCCGCCCGCGAGAATCGTGCCGTTGAGAATGCCGAGCGTATTGCCGCCGTTGGCGCCGCCGGTCATGGTGGCCGTGCTGCCGGTGGTGCAGGTCATCGCGGCGTTGGCCGGGTTGCGGTTCACCAGGTTGGCCGGATAAGTGTCGGTGAAAGCCACGCCGGTCAGCGTTGCCGCGACGTTCGGGTTGCTCACGACGATGGTCATGGTCGCCGTGCCGCTGGTCTGGATGGTGCCGACATTGAACGCCTTGGTGATCACCGGCGCCGAAATCGCCTGCACGGTGATGGACGCATTGGCCGCCGACGCGTTGCTGATGCCGCCGGTCGTGGTCAGGCCGCCTGCCGCAATGGTGTTGTTGTAGGTGCCGGCCGTGGTGCTGGTCACATCGACCGTGACCACGCAGGAGCCGTTGGCCGGAATCACGCCGCCGGACAGCGCCAGCGAGCCGCCGCCGGAAGCGGCGGTCACCGTGCCGCCGCAGGTGGTGGCCGCGTTCGGCACGAAGGCATTCACCAGGTTGGCCGGGTAGGTGTCGGTAAAGCCCGCGCCGCTCATCGCGGTGCCGTTCGGATTGCTCAGCGTGACAGTGAGCGTGGCGATGTCGCCGGCGTTCATGGTCGCTTTCGAGAACGCCTTGGCGATGGTCGGGCGGTTGTGCACGGTCAGCGTGTCGGAGGCGACGTTGCCGGTGCCGCCGTTGGTCGAGGTGACCGCGCCGGTGGTGTTCAGGAAGCTGGCCGCGGAGGACGTGGCCACATTGACCGTCACGGCACAGGTGCTGTTGGCCGGGATCGTGCCGCCGGACAGCAGGATGCCGCCGTCGCCGGCGCCGAGGGCGCCGCTGCCATTGTCGGTGAGCGTGCCGCCGCAGGTGTTGCTGCTGGACAGCGGCGACGCCACCGTCATGCCGGACGGGAAAACGTCCGTGAAGGAAACGCCGGTGAGCGGCACCGTGTTGCTGTTGTTCAGCGTCACGGTCAGCGTCGAGCTGGTGCCGTTCAGGATCGGGTTGGCTGCAAATGATTTCGTGAGCGATGGCGGCGCGGTGTTGAGCACCACCAGCGTGGCGTTGGCCGCCGCGCCGGTGCCGGCATTGGTCGAGGCAATGGTCGACGACGTGTTCACGTAGTTACCGGTGGTGTTCGACGTGACGCTGACCGTCACGGTACAGGTACCGCCGCCGGCCACGGTGCCGCCGTTGAGGCCGATGCTGTTGCCGCCGGCGGTACCGCCGGTGGTCACGCCGCCGCAGGTGTTGGTGACGTTGGGCGTGGCCGCATTCACCAGACCGGACGGATAGGTGTCGCCGAACACCAGGCCGGTCGCGGCGAGACTGTTCGGGTTGGTGATGGTGAACGTCAGCGTGGACGTGCCGCCCACCGCCATCGGATTCGGCGAGAACGACTTGTTGATCACCGCCGGCAGCAGCGTGGTCTTGTCGACGAAGCGCGTGGTGTTGCTGCCACCGACCTTGGAGTCCATCAGCGACACGGCATTGATGCGGGTGGTATCGGACACCGAGGCACCGGCATTGGGCGTGACGCGCAGGAAGAAACACTTCGTGGCGGTGCCGGTACCGGAAATGCCGAGCAGGCCGGAATCGAGGTTGCCGTCGTTGTCGAGATCGGTCAGCGCCGCGCTGTCGGCGGCATCGGTATCGCAGTTCGGATCGCTGCGCAGGGACACGCTGTAGTACGCATTGGTGCCGAACAGGCTGAAATTGATCACGTCCTCGGTGAAGAAGCTGTTGGTGACCGAGAACGGATGGTCCACCGGCACGCCGATGGTGGTGGCCTGGGTGCCGCTGGGCGTGATCGTGAAGAAGCCGGCGCGGGTGGGTGCCGTGTCCGTCAGCGCCAGGCGCACGCCGGTGTTGTTCGCCTCGAAGATGGTCTGGTTGGTCGTGGTCCAGTTGTTGATGCGGTAACCCCAGGCACCGGCGTCGTTGGCACCGGACGCGATGTCGTTGTCCGCCACCACGTTGTCCTGGCCGGCGTTGACCGAACCGCCGTTGTTCCACACGCCGTTGCCGGAGACCGTACCGGTCACGGCTGCACCGGACGCATTGGGTGGTTTGTTGTAGGTGGTGCTGCTGGCGCCGCTGTCCAGGTCGAAGTTGCGCAGCTGCAGCGTGGTGTCGGCCAGCGCCGGGCCGACCAGGAAGTACATCTGGTAGTTGATGGTGCCGACCTGCTGCTCGTAGGTCACCTGCAGGAAGCCCAGCAGGCCGTCGATGGCACTGCTGCCGTTGACCTGGATGCGGAAGCTGTTGTCGTCGTCGTTCTCGGTCGCCGTCTGGTCGCAGTAGGCGCCGGTGTTCTCGCCCGGAATCTGGTCGGTACCGACGTAACTGCGGATGCGGTAGAGACCGACGCCCAGGCCGGTCCACGTGATGCTGGTGCCGTTGGCGCTGCCCGACGGGATCGTCGTACCAGAGATCAGGGTGCTGCCGTCGCCGGACCGCAACTCAAAGCGTGTGCGGTCGGCCGTGCCGTTTTCCTCGTCGACGGGATCGCCGGGGCCGCCGGCCCGGCTCTCGGCGTCCAGGATCACCACCGTGGCCGGCGCCATGGTCTCGGTGACCTCGAGGAAGAATTCGCTGTAGCGTGCCGTACTGCTCGACTGGAAGGTGGTGTACCAGTCAGCGCTGGTGGCGGTCTGCTGGCAACCGCCGGTCTCGAAGAACACACGCGAATCGCTGGGGAAAGTGGCGGCCTGCAGCGGCGCGGCAACGCCCAGCATCAGCAGCGGCAGCAGTGCGGAACGGAAACGTTTCACGGTCGCAATCATCGTCCTGTTCATGGTTGCGCAGCCTCCGCCGGCGTCGCGGCGGCATCAGGGGCCGGCACGATCTCGTAGTGCGGCTCCTCGTTGTCACGCCAGCGGGTTTTCTGGTCGAACTTCACACGCACCTTCAGATAGAAGCCCTCGGCGGTCCAGCGCGCCTGCGAGAAGTCCGGATCCTCGAAGCCGCGCAGGTTGTAGCCGACCGAAATCCAGGCATTGGTGAAAGGCGCGAAGCCGACGCTCGGCCCGACCGAGTATTGCACCGTACCCGGCTCCCAGGCATGCAGGGCCGACGCCTGCACGCCGATGTCCCAGTGACGGGTCAGATCGTGGCGGGCCTCGACGGCCAGCATGTCGGTATAGCCGCTGTACTCGCTGCCGTCGATGCGGTCGTTGACGTACTTGGCGCCGTAGTAGATCGACATCTGGCTGCGCTGGTTGAGGTTGAACAGGTTGCCCTCGCGGTCGCTGGCAGACCAGGCACGCGAGACGCGGTTCAGCGCCAGATTGTTGATGAAGCGGGTCGAACGTCCGTTGCCGGCCACGTCAAGGCTGTCGTAGCCGAACAGGCCGCCCTGACCCAGACCGTCGTTGACGTGCTCGTATTTGATCTCGAGGCGCTCCAGCAGCGACCAGTGCCAGCCCAGCGGCCGGTATGCCCAGCCGAGGCCCAGCGTGAAATCTTCCGCCGACGTGCCCACAGACTGCCGGGTGGTGAACAGCTGCGCATCGGCGGCGAACGAAATGCCGGCCGTGGACTGGCGCAGGAAGTGCGTGACCAGGCCGTTGCGGTCGCTGGTGTTGCCGTCGCGCGTTTCCAGCCGGCCGTTCCAGCTCCACAGCGGCGCACGGTAGGTCAGGCCGCCGGATACCGCCACGTAGTCTTCGGTAATGGTTTCACCACCGGCGACGGCAGACGGCTGGTTGGGATTGACCACCACCGCCGGCAGGCCGGTTTCGTTCAGCGTGTGGCTGCTGTCGAACGTGACATCCGCACCCCAGCGGTCGCCTTCCAGCAGGGCCTGGGTGAGACCGAATTGCGCGAACGTGCGCGGACCGTATTCGCCGATGTCCTGCTGGTTCAGCGTGCTCTCGAGACGCGCTCCGCCCCACGGCACCACCTGGATACCGGCGCGGGTCAGGTGGGTGTCGTAATCCTCGCCGTCGGTGAATTCCTGTGCCGCGATCAGGCGCGCTGCCGTGCTGAGCGCGTAGTTGGCGCCGAGTGTGAGGCGGTTCGGGTAATCCGGATTGGCGTTGCTGCCGTCGGACAGGCCGACGTCGGCATCGGCGGACAGCTCCAGCCGGCGGTTGAGCAGCGCGTGTTTCGCACCGAGGTTGAGCAGCTCGGATTCCAGGCTCTCGCCCAGCGCCGATTCATCGCGCGCCGTCTGCACACCGGCACGCAGCTCGGTGGCATTGCGCTCCCAGCGCACGCCGGCAGCCACCATGTCGCGCAGCGCGTCGTTGGTCAGGTTGTCCTGGTGCGAGACCTCGCCGGTCAGCGACCAGTTCTCGTCCAGACGATACTGGGCCTCGGCGCCGACTTTCTGCATGCCGCTCTCGCCGGCGTTCTGCTGTTGCAGACCGAAGCCCGGCTCCTGACGGCGGACATAGGCCAGGGCATCGATCTTCTCGTCGTGATGCTCGTATTCCACCAGCGCCGCCGCACCGTCTTTCGGCAGCGAGGCCAGCTCGCCATCGGTGTGCGCGGCCTCCATGCGCAGCTCGCCGGCCCGGCCGACTTTCACGGTGGCATCGATGCCGGCCAGCTGCTGGTCGGAGTCGCTCTGCGTTTCGGTGATGGCGCTGACCCCGACCTCGGCACGGCCGCCGGCCAGATCCATCGCCACGCGTCCGCCGGCCGAGATTTCTTCGGCACCGTTGCCCCAGGTTTCGTAGTTGGCCACGATGAATACCGGGTTGAATGCCGTGTCACGCCCCGGGATCGGCTCACGGAAGAACAGCGTGCCGCCCGGGTAATCGATGTCGTAATCGATGTGGCGGGCCAGTGAGCGCGTGCTGATCACGGCGCCGGTGTAGCGGTCACGCACCTCGATGGTCACCGTTTCCGTGTTGATCACGATGCCGTCGCGCGACAGGCGATACAGGCCCGAGGTGCCGTTGCCGCGGATCTCGTCGCGCATGTTGTCCTGCACCGTTTCCGCCGCGAAGGCCGAGAAGGTGACACCCTCACCGCCCTTCTCAACCTTCAGGCCGTTCAGCGTGCGGCTGTAGCGCGACAGCTCGGTGACCGTGAGACCGGTTTCGTAATCGCCGAACAGCGCGTAGAACTGGTCGCGCTCCAGTTTCACGTACAGCTTGCGCTGGCTGGCGGCGTCGTAGCGCTGCTCGGCGCCGTCGCCGTACAGCGTGTAGTACTCGTCCGGGTCGATGGTCGACAGCAGGCTGCGATCGTTCCGCACCTTGCTGGTGTCATAGGCCAGCGTCAGCAGCCATTTCCCGAGCACGCGGCCCTTGGCATAGAACGAGATGCGGCCATCGCTGTAGCCGCCGTCTTCCTCGCCGGCCGGCAGCGGCAGGCTGTTGGCATCCAGTGTGGAATGGCCGACCGTACCTTCGGCGAAACCGACCAGCACCCAGTCGCGCGGCTTCGACGACAGCCACGCACGGATTTCCTGTTCACGAGACTGCGTGTCGCCGGTGCGCAGATTGAAGCGGATCACTGCCTCGCCACTGTCGGTGGTGGGCGCCAGTTCGATCCAGGCGATGCCGTCGTCACCGGCCACCGAGGTTTGCGGCGTGTAGCGATCGATGCCGGCCAGCTGGCGCTCCTGCAGCTTCTCCTGGCTCTCGTACGGCGTGTACGGCGCGGCAACCTGGTAATTGATGGCCACGCCGCCGCGCACCGGCTTGCCGTCGCGATCGAGCAGGCGCACGGCAATGCGCGGGCGGGCAATGCCGTCAGCCACCAGTACGGATTGCTCCGGGACAAACTCGACATTCACCGGGTCGTTGGCAAAGTGCACGGTGCGGCTGATCTCGCGCACCAGCTCATGCTGTGTGTCGTAGACACGTGCAACGATCTCGTTGGCGCCGTCCTCGATCGGCAGGCCGCGCCAGACACTCACCGCCACACCACGGCGGCGGTCGCTGCTGATGCCGTCGAAGTTGATGGTCGAGGCCGGCGCACCGTTCACCGTCAGCTCGACCTTCTGGTCCGGCGCATGCTGCACCACCACGCGAATGGCCGGCGCACGCGGGTTGTGTGCCTCGTCCGGGAACACGAAGGCCGGCTCGGAAGACGTGGCACGCGACAGCCAGTCGACGCCGTTGCCCTTTTTGTCGTCACGCGCGCTGCCGGCATCGGCCGGTACCGGAGCGGCCACCGCCGGTTTCGCGCGCGGGATCGGCGCGCTCAGGCGACCGCTGTCGCCGTCGCGCTCGCTGATGGCAACAGCGTGTTCGCCGCAGGCCACGCGATTGATCGCCACCGGCAGGCGCACGTTTTTCGTGCCGTCGCCGTCAACGGTCGCCATGGCCTTGAGTTCGGCATAGCCCTCGGTGGCGCAGGTACCGGCCGCCTGCTCTTCCTCGGCCCGATGGCCGAGCACGATCACTTCCACGCGACGGTTGCGCGCCATGCCGGCCGCCGTTCTGTTGTCCGCCACCGGCGCATCCGGGCCACGACCCTCGGTCACGATGTGCGACGGGTCGATGCCGAGCGCGGTGACCGCCATGTCGGCGATGGCCTGCGCACGGGCGCGCGACAGGTCGTGGTTGTCGCGGAATTTCGCCTGGCAGGCCGGCGACAGCTTCTGGCTGTCGGTGTGGCCGACCACTTCCAGTCTTTCCGCGCCGCTCTGGCGCAGCTTGCGCATCAGGTCCAGCAGCTCGCTGTAGGAACCGCTCAGCAATTCGCTGTCGCAGGAAGCGAATTCACCGTTGAAGGTGTATTTCTCCGCCGGCGGCAGCGCCACCGCATCGGCGACACGCAGCTCGGTGCCGAAGGTGAGTGTGCGCGCGCCATCGTTCAGCTCGCCCGGCAGACGCCAGGTGAGCACGCCCTCTTCTTCCTGCGGATCCCCGGCCGGCGAGCCGTCGAGCAGTGACGAACCGCGCACGTAGGCCATTTCCGGCGGCAACAGCACGGTGGCGCGCAGGTTGCCGGCCGGCATGCGGGCTGCATCCAGTTCCAGCCGGTGCGTGCGGCGCACCAGGGTGCCGGCTTTCGCGGCAGCCACCGGCGCACGGCCATGCACCACCAGTTCGACGCGGCGGTTCTTCGCCATGCCGTCAGCGGTGCTGTTGGCCGCCACCGGTACGTCCGGACCCTTGCCGTCGGTGCTGACCTGCGACGGATCCAGACCCAGGCCCTGCGCCAGATAGGTGGCGATGGTGCGTGCACGCGCGTTCGACAGGCCGTGGTTGTCGGTGAATTTCGCCTTGCAGGCCGGCGACAGGCGCTGGCTGTCGGTATGGCCGGTGATTTCCATCCGTTCGACGCGGCCCTTCTTCAGCTCGGCCAGCAGGCGATCGAGCTCGCCCACCGAACCCGGCAACAGCACGTCTTCGCAGGAAGCGAACTTGCCGTTGAAGGTGTACTGACGCTGCTCGGTCGGCGCTTCGATGGCGGAAGCATCTGCATCCGGCGGCGTGATCAGACGGATGCCCGCCTCGCCGTCCGGCAGCGGTGTCGGCGCCGGCTTCGGACGCAGGTAGAAGTCGGCACGCCACAGGGCGCCGCCCTCGAGTTCGACGAACTGCGAGAAGGCACGGTTGGCAAAGCGCGTATTGGCAATGCAGGAAACCGGTTCGTAGCCTTCCGGCACGGTTGCCAGGTCGATCTGCACCACGTGCGTGCCCGGCCGCACGCCCTCCACGTGATAGAGGCCGTCACGGTCGGTGGTGACGTAGGTGCCGTCTTCCATCATCAGGCGCACGTTCGGCACGCCCTTGAGCTTTTCCCATTCCGTGTCGCAGGGGCTTTCCACCACGCGACCGATGATGGTGGCAGCACCGCTCATCAGCACGTCCCTGATGCGGACGCTGGCCAGCGCGTCGTTGGAGAACGCACCGCCGTCCTCGACGGCACGCGCGCGATTCACTGCATCGCGGTTGCGGCCGCCGGCCACCACGCGCACCACATAACTCGCGGTGGCGGTGGCACCGGCTGCCAGCGTGCCGACCGCAATGGTCATGGTGTGGCCGTCAGCGGCGATGGCAGGGTCAGCCACTTTCACGCCGTTCACGCGCAGACTACCGGCTTCGTAGCGCAGGCCCTGCGGCAACACATCGGTGATGACGGCGTTGGTGGCGGCGAGGCTGCTGCGGTTCTGCAGCGACAGGCCGTAGCGCACGAAATCGCCGACCGATGCCTCATCCACGGAAGCCTGCTTCTGCAGCAGCAGCGTCGACGCCAGCTGCGGCGGATCCACCGGGATGTCGATCATCAGTGCCGGGCCCGGCACCACTTCGAACACGCCGCTGTAGGAGCCCGCCGGATCGATCACGAACGGGTCCGCCGGCGGACCGGGCGGCAGGCTGCCCGCCGGGACAATCGACGGCGCGGTATACGGCGCCGGCGGCGTCACCACGAAGCGGTAGTTGCCCGGCTCCACGAACGGGAAGCGGAAACTGCCGGCGGGCAGTCTGTAGATGCGGCCGCTGCTGTCGGTGTAGGTGCCGCCGGTGGTCAGTGTGGCCGGGAAGGCGCTGACGCCGTCATCGCCGTACACGCGGGCAGGCAGGCCGGTATCGGCATTGACCAGTGTCACGGTCACGCCGTCGAGAAGATTGCCGGTGCCCGAATCGAACACGCGGCCAAACGGATCAACCAGCGCGCGATCCTGCGCCTGGTCGTCGGGGTAGAACGGATCGGTGTAGAACGCATCGACCTGCTGATCGACATCCAGCGACAGGCGACCGTCGTTGTCCGTGACCGGACGCGACGGATCCTCGCTCTGGATGACGGCGGCAAAGATGCCGGTATCGGGGCCGGTCTCCACCAGGCGAAGACGTTCCGAGTCTCCGGTCGAGGTGGTGACATCGAGCTCGATGATTTCCCGGCTCAGCGGATCGAGATTGCGGTTGGCATCAGTGAGCGTGATGAAGACCGGCTCGCCGGCGTGGTAGACCTCGGCTTCCCGCAGCGGCACGGGGCCGGCAGTGGGAATCGGGTTGCCGCGCAGGGTGTGCGGTCGGGCGAGCGGCAGGAATACTCCACCGCCCGAATCGTACTCACCGCCATCCACCAGATACGACACGTCGTTCGGCGTGCCCGGTGGTGCGTATTGCCAGAACGTCACGACGGCCGGCGACGGACTGATGCCCGTGGTCAGCTGCGTGGTGTTGGAAGGTTGCACGATCGGCGGATCGCCGACGATCACCTCGTATTGCGCCGACGCGGTATTGGTGATGACGGCCGCGGTCACCGCCTGCGGAGCCGCCGCGAACGCAAACAGCGCCATCGCCGCGAAGGCGAGGCGCTGTGCGCACGCGACGACGCCGCGCACCCGGTCAGGGGTGCGCAGCGCCGTGGCTGCTGGCAACAGGCAATGTGGCCGGCTGTTCATCATCGCTTCCGCGCGACTGCGGGCTTGCGCCCGCGGCAACGCATCAGTCGATCGTTACCCGGAACGACGCGCGGGAAATGCCACCGCTGCCGGCGATGCTCGGTTCGAGCTGCACGGTCACGGTGTTGGCCGAGAAGCTGCCGCCGGCCGGGTTGGTTTCGTCGGCGTTCAGGGCGTCATCGTCTTCGGCTGCACCGGTGGTGTCGGTGGCGTCACAGGCGGTGCCGGTGCCGCTCACGTTGCTGCGGATGGAGCCCGCAACGTAGGTGGTGCCGGTCGGGATCGCGTCGGTGATGACCACCGCATCGGCTGCTGCACTACCGCCGTTCTGCACGGTGATGCAGTACTGGATGGTGGCGCCCGGGATGCGTTTCGGGTTGGTGGTGTTGTTGAACGGATCGCTGATCACGCGCGAGGTCTTGGAAACCGTGATGGTCGCGGTCTGGACTTCGTACGTGTCGGTGTCGCTGTGACGGCCGTCGCGGGTAGCGTCGGTATCGCCGGCAGCGTCGCCCAGTACGGTATCAACCGTGCCGGCGGTGTCGGTCGCGGTCTCGGTGTACGGCGTGGCCGCTACCGAACCGTCCGGGGTGGCCTGCGCGGTCAGCGTCACGTTGGCGAGATCGCCGTTGGCGAGGCCGGTCGGGATGTCATACACAACATGCACAACGCGCTGGGTGGCGGCAGTGCCGTCGTATTCCGGCACGTTGTCCAGGTAGGTGATCAGCGTGTCGCCGCCATCGAAGACGCCGTCGCCGTCATCGAGGTAGAACTCGACCGTGCCCGACCCGTCGAAGTCATCGGTGCCGTCCTGCGTGACGGACAGATAGAAGTCGACCGTGCCGTTGGTGTCGTTCTGGATGCGGTAGGTCAGGGCCTGGTTGGAAGCGCCCGGCGTGACCAGTTCGTTGCCGTCGGTGGTCGTGACCGTGAAGAGAATGCGGCGGTCGACTTCAAAGTCGTCCGTCGTGCTGGTCTCGTCCGGCTGGTTGACACCACCGACCGTGTAATCCACGGAAGCGGTGTTGGTGATGTTGGTGCCGGCGTCGGTACCGGTCGCGAACGCCGAAGGCGCCAGCGCCAGCGTCAACACCGTACCGAGGCCAACCCTCAGAATGTGCTTGCTGTTCATGTTGTTTTTACCTCATTGCCTGTGTTGTCCGGGCGAACCCGGTTGCCTGTTGCAGTACTGCGCGTAAAGCGGTATTGCGCGTGGGGCGTGTGGCGACACTGCGTGTGAAACGGACTTACTCGATCACCACGCGGTAGCTGACGCTGCCGGAAGCACCGGGTGCCACCGACGACGCCAGTTGCCATTGCACGTGGGTTACATCTGCGCCGGTGGCAGCACGGGTGGTGCCGTCAGCAGCGACAATCTTCAGGGTTTCCAGTTTTCCGTAGCTCTTGCCGCTATCGACGGACACGACGTCGACAGCGCCCTTTGCCGAGGAAGTGCCCGGGCGGAACATCACCGGCTCCGGCACCGGATTGGTGATCACCACCTTGTCGGCCGGTTGCGTGCCGTTGTTGCGGTAGCTGATGACGTAGATCACTTCGTCGCCCGGCACGACCTTCTTCACCGGAACCTGCTGGCGGGTGGTCTTGCCGTTCTTGTCCTTCACTTCGATTTCCTGGAAGGACTTCACGTCCAGCGTGACGGTGCCGCCGGCAGCCAGGGCCGGGTTGGCGATGACTGCCAGCAGAAATGCGCCGGCGGCGAGGATGTTCCTGATCATGTGTCTGCTCCTGTGCGCCTGCGGCGCACTTTCCTCGATCAATTGATGGTGACTGCAAAGGTGATGGTCTGGACCGACGGAGCCGCGAGCGCGCCGCCGTTCGGCCTGACTTCGACTTGCGTGCCGGTAAAGGTTCCTTCATCGGCATCCGCACTATCCGTCAGGGCTACGCTGTTGAGCGTCAGGCTGCCGGGCACATAGGTGGTGAGCGCCGGAATCGGGTCGCTGATCACGAGATTGCCGGCCGAACCGCTGCCGGACAGGTTGAACACCAGGGTGTAGGTGACGACGGTTCCGGACACCGGCACGCCGGTGAAGGACTGTGATTTGGTCAGCGTGCTGGTGATCTGCGCCACCACGTAGCTGTTTTCCGCGTCATCGGTGGCGGTGGTGGCACCGGTCACGGCATCGACACCGCTCTCGCCGGCGCCGGTGAACGTGGTGCCGGCCGGACCGCTGCCGGTCTGTGCCGTGGCGGTGAGTCGCACCAGCCCTTCATCGCCGCTGGCCAGCGAGGCCGGCACATCACTGACGATGAACAGCACGCGTGCGGCATCGGCGGCGAGCAGCGGATTGTTGCTGTCCAGGACATACAGCGTGTCGCCGCCATCGAAGACGCCGTCACCGTCGTCCAGATAGATGCGCACGTTCTGCGGATTGAAATCGTCGCCGCCAGGCAGGTTGTCGAAGGTGAGGCGGAACGGTTCCGGGCCGTTGCCGGTGTTGGTGAGCGTGAACGACAGCGGCACGTTGCTGTCCGGCGACGTGGCGTTCACCGGCGCCGCATCGTTGGGCACCAGGGTCAGGTCGAGGATCTCGTCGACCGGAAACGTGTCGACGTTGGACGTCACGGTGACCGGCGTGCCGCCATCCAGCAGATCGACCGTGGCCGTGTTGTCGATGATGGAGCCGGCCGGCGTACCCACGGCAACGGCCCCGCCGGATGCCAGCAGGGCGCCCACGAGGAAAATGAATCGCTTTCCGGCAATATGCCCCACCCGGAGCAAGGCGATCCTGCCAGTGCCCGGGCGGCTCCTTTTCGCCAACGACGTCACAACTTTCCTGCCTGTAGGTCCTGTTTTCGTTAACAGGTTCACAGTTTAGGTAGGAAAAACGGGCGACCCCTATACGTGTACCCCCCAGAAACACTGACAAATGCTGACTTAACCTTGCACGACAGTGCCTGATCCATGACCGACCGGCACGAAACCTGACACCAACGGCCGTGACCGGCCGGTCCGGCTCACCCCATGAAGTCGAGGATCTCTTCGAAGGCCGCCTCTATGTCCGGGAAGCGTTCCGCAAGGCGGCTTACCGGCAGATTCCGGCGGCGCATCACCAGGGGATGTATGGCAGGCACCAGATCATCCCCCGGGTTGCCCAGGGCCAGGGCGCGGGCCACCACGTTGGCGACATGGACCACATCGGCCACGATCGGGAATGCCGCGTACTCCGGGCTCTGCTGATGCTCGATGCTGTCCACCAGATAGTCCGGCAGCTGCCAGCGACGGGCGATCAGGGCGCCCACTTCCACATGATCCGTCCCCAGCACGCTGCGCTCGGCTGCGCCGATGAAGCAGTCACCCGCCGCCTGGCAGGCCAGGACTTCCTGGTATTCGGGCCAGGCGTGCACCACCAGCACGATCTTGCCGATGTCGTGCAGCAGACCGGCGGTGTAGGCCATCTCCGGCGGCGCACCGCACAGCGGCGCCAGGCAGCGGGCCGCCGCGGCCGTTGCAAAGGCGTGCGCCCAGAGTTCGTTGATCACCATCATGTTGCCGTCGCTGGCGCGCAGGTGCCGGGTCAGGCCCACCGCCAGCACAGCACTGCGCATCCCTTCCACGCCCAGCGTCACGCAGGCGGCCCGCGGGCTGGTCGCGCGGGCAATGCGCCCCATCAGCGGCGAATTGGCGATCGACATGATGCGGGCCACCAGCATCGGATCCGCCGACAGCGTGCGGATCAGCTGATCGAAATCCGGTTCCTTCCGCTCCAGCAGCTGCAAGGCCTGCGTCACCACGATCGGCAACTGGGTTGCCATCAGCAGGCGCGTCTGGAGTCTTGCCGGCAGCGCCGTCATGATCACGGCACATCACCCCGCGCCGGCGGCTGCAGGCGATAGCGGAGCACGGCAACCCTCAGCTCTTCCATCCAGGGCGCATTGCCGGCCAGCCGGAAGCGGGCCCGCGTCTGCCGGGCCAGATTGTGGTCATGACCGCGCACCGGTTTCTCTGCGGAAACGGTGGCATTTGCCAAACCGGTCTGAGGTTCCATGTACCGCCTCCTCAGCCGGCCTCTGCCTGCAGGGACAACACCCGCTCGCCGTCGTGACCGCCACCCGCAGCCCGGACACCGGACAGCCGCGCAAAACAGGCATCGCGCATCGAGCCGATGAAGTCCCGCATGAATGCCTGTGACAGGCTGCCGTCACGCGACACGGCATGCATCGTGCGCCAGATGCCATCGCGACCCATGCGCAGACCGCGCACCCAGCCACGGTTCACGGCATCCGCGGCCACCCAGGCCGGCAGTACCGTCACCCCGTGACCGCTGGCCGCCAGTTGCACCAGCACGTCGTCGCGGTCAGCGTGGCGCACCCGGGACGGATCGCGCGACGCCGGCGACAGGAAAGCGGAAAGTCCGCCGGATTCTTCTTCCGGCGGCTCCGGATGGCACAGCAGGGTTTCTGCAGCAAGATCCGCCGGCGTGACGAACGGACGCGCCGCCATGGCATGGTCCGGCGACACCAGCAGCAACAGTTCGTACTCAAACAGTCTCGCGGCCGACAGGCCGGAGCGCGGCGGTGGCGGCGACGCCGAAACCACCAGATCCAGCGCGCCATCGCGCAGGGCATGCGGCCATTCCTCCGGGCACGGCACGATATCCAGCGCGACATCGGGCCAGTTGCCGTGAAAGGCACCGACAACCGGCATCAGCCAGCCGAAACTGTGCGCGCACCCGGACGCGAGGGTCAGCGTGCCGGAGGAGCCGGCGTACAGGCGGCCGATATCCCGCTCGGCCTCGCGTACTGCATCGGTGACGCGTTCCGCCAGCAGCAACAGCCGCTGCCCGGCGCGGGTGAGTTCCGGCGGCCGCGTCTTGCGCACCAGCAGCGCCATGCCCACGGACTCCTCCAGCTCGCGCAACTGGTGCGAGAGCGCGGACGGCGTCAGATGCAGACGCGTGGCGGCATCCGCCAGCGAGCCGCTTTCCCTGATCGCCTTCAATGTACGCAGACCTTTCAGGTCGGGAATGATCGGGTTGTGCATGGCCTCACCTGGCAACATGGAGCATCTGTCACTGTCATCGGCCACTTGCTGAGATTTTTTCAGGTTCCGTTCGTCGGAAATGCCACCGGCAGGGGCTCCTCGCCCGACAGCGCCGCGCCCGGCCACCACGAGCGTCGCGAGCGCCGCGCGCGTGCATCGGCCTTCCAGGCGTGCTCGTCGTGTGCGCGCCCGCGCGGCGCCTCGCGGGTATGACGCCCCGCCGGGGCGCCATGCTCGTGTTCGTGTTCGCCGTCCTGCCAGCCGACGCCGATCCAGTCGAGCTGGAAGTCCGGCTGGATACCCAGCAGCAGGACCTGCAGCGATTCGCTGTGCAACGTGCACGCCGACAGGTAATCGGCCGCGTAAGGCAGCGTGCTGGCACGCACCCGTGTCAGGCCCGGCACCATGCGGAAACGCGCTTCCAGGCAGAAGCGTGCGCCAGGACGCGGTGTCACCAGCGTCCCGACATCCCGGCTGGCCAGCCTGGCCACACCGCCACCGCCATCGCGAAAATCCATGCCGACGAAGGCGCCCGCGGCCGTGGCCGTCATGCCCACGGCCCGGACGCCGTCAGAGAGGGCAAGGATCGGCGCCATCCGGCAGGGATCTCCGGTTTCCGACGGGGCGACCGGCGACCGGGTCAGGCCCACCCGGATCGTCGCCATGCAACCCGGCTGGAAGCCCGGCAGCGGGAAGGCCATGAGTTTTTCCGCCTGCCGGTATCCGGAAGCGAACACCAGCGATGTGCCGCGCACTTCCGGCACACCGGCCGGGAATATCGCCACCTCCCGCAACTGCTCCGCGTGGCAATACGCGAGGCCGTCGTTGGCACCGACCTCGATCCGGCCCGGCATGTTCTCGTCAGGCATGTGTCCCATGACAGTTCTCCCCCGCGTATGCGGCGCACGATCCTGCGTTGCGCGTACACGTCCGGTACGCGATTCACGGTCATGCTAGGCACGGGGCCGGACACGGCACAAAGGGGGCGCCGGTCGCGGACACGGGTTTCCGTCGCGCAATTCGCGCCGGAAATCCGTCCGCAGGACGCTGCTTTCAGGAAGAAGACGGCACGCGACGGATAGCCGTGCTGCAGGCGCGATCAGGCGAGCCCGCGTTCACGGCTGATGCGTTCGCGCTCGACACGCATGATGTAGCGCTGGATCATGGCCTGCAGGTGATTGGTCGGGCTGACAAATTCGCATCCGGCCTGGATGCGCAGCACGCCACGGACATCCGTGCCACGCTGCACATGACGGACTTCCAGACGAGCCTGCACCTCGCCGCTGTCCGGCAAGGCAATCCGGCATTCGTCGATCCGCAGCCCGGCAACCATGTCATCGGCCTGCGACGGCGCCAGCGTCAGTCCCAGGCCACCGACACTGATGTCGGCGGCACGCACCTGCAACACCCGCCCGGGCAGACTGCCATCGGCCGGCAGGACGAGATCACAGTGGACCGGGCGTGCCACCGGGACCTTCAGGCGGAAGAATTCCCGCTGCTGCAGGTAATACACCTGCGCCGGCAACGGCAGTCTCCATGCCGGCATGCCGTCGACCGTCGTTGGCACAGGCGGTCCGGTCCGGAAACGCACCTCGACCCGATCCATCTGGGTCAGGAACAGCACGGTGCGTGCCTGCACCAGTTGCCGGTTGACGGCAGCATCGCCGCCGGCGTCGGCCAGGAATTCATGGCCGCTTTTCGGTACGCCCAGAATGGCCGTCAGTACCGAGACATCGCTGCCGTCGGCATGGACCGTCAACAGACAGCGCCGGTCCGCAATGCGCTGCAACAATGCCCGCACTTCCTGTGCACGCTCGATGACAAACAGCTCGTCACTGCGCGCCTTCGTGCTGCGACTCATGAGCGTGTTGCTCCGGCGTGCCGGGCAGGGCCGGGGTCTCCGCCCACCTCCAGATACGGCGCCGGCGCAATACCGGGGAACGGTGTCCCGGTCCCGGCGCCGGTTTCCGGCTCATCGGCCGGGTTCGTCCTGTCGTTTTCGGCGGCCAGCACGACGATGATGACGCGCCGGTTGCCGTTGCGGCCCTCGATCGTCGCGTTGTCGGCAGCCGGCCGGAATTCGCCATAGCCGATCACCGCCAGCCGCTCCGGCGCGATGCCGGAATTGCCGAACAAATGCACGACGCTGGCAGCCCTGGCCGCCGACAGTTCCCAGTTGGACGGGAACGCCCGGGTATGAATGGGCACGTTGTCGGTGTGCCCCTCGATGCGCAGCGGGTTCGGAAACGGCCCCAGCGCCGCTGCCAGCCGCTGCAGCGTCGGCACGGCATCATCCTGTGGTACGGCCGATCCACTGGGAAACAGGATGTCGGACCGGATCTCCACTTCCAGCCAGAGCGGTGCACGCCGGATTTTCACCAGATCTTCTTCAATCAGTTCGGCCAGCGCCTCTTCCACGCGCTGGGAGATCTCCTTCAACTGCTCTTCGGCGCGGATGGTGGCTGCCCGGTCAGCCTGCTGGGCAACGCTGCCCTGCCAGGTGGGGGGGCCGACAATCGCCCCGCGCTGGGCCGGCGTCGCAATCGGCGGCCCCTGGTTGCGCTCCGATCCCCGCGGCATCACGTCACCGACCTGTATCGGCGCCATCGTGCGCGGAGGCGCTCCGAATGCCTCGGCCAGCGCATCGGCCAGAACGCGGTACTTGCCCTCGTTCACCGAGGAAATCGCATACATGACCACGAAGAACGCCAGCAACAGCGTCACCAGATCGCCGTACGGGATAGCCCAGGCTTCGTGATTGGCGTGATCTTCGTGCTTCTTTTTCCTGGCCACGGAACGACTCCCGACACCCGGTCAGTGATGCAGGAAACCGGCGAGCCGGGATTCGATGTTGCGCGGGTTCTCGCCCTGCGCAATCGCCACCAGACCCTCGATGATCATTTCCCGTTCCGCCGTGCGCTGGGCGATGATGGCCTTGAGCTTGGCAGCAACCGGCAGCAGGAAAAGATTGGCGAGCCCGATACCGTAGATCGTGGCCGTGAATGCGGCGGCGATACCCATGCCGAGCTTGCTCGGATCGGCAAGATTCTTCATCACCGCCATCAGCCCGAGCACGGCACCGATGATGCCGAGGGTGGGCGAGTAGATGCCGGCCCCTTCCCAGAACCTGGCAGCATTCTGGTCGTAATGCTCCTGGGCGCCGAGTTCGATCTCCAGCATGTGGCGGATGGCTTCCGGCTCGATGCCGTCCACCAGCATCTGCAACCCCTTCTTCAGGAAAGGATCCGACTGCTGATCGACCTGTGGCTCGAGACCGAGAAGGCCCTGCTTACGCGCCACATTGCTCCATTCCACAATCTGCCCCACCAGGGCCTTGCCGTCCGACACCGGCGGCTTGATGACCCAGCGGAATATCTGCATTGCGCGCCGCGCATTGGACTTCCCGTTGTGCACCATGACGGCCGCCGCCGTACCGACAAAAACGATCAGGAACGCCGCAACGTTCAGCAATGCGCCAACGCCGGCGCCCTTGGCGATGGCGCCGCCGACAATGGCGATCATGCCCAGCACAAGGCCGGCAACGGTCAGTATGTCCATGGTCAATTCATCGCTCGTCGCTTTTGACTATTCCAGCAAATCCTGCGGCTGCCAGTGCGCCAGCCTGGCCCGCAGACGGACCACCGCCTGGCCGTGCAGCTGGCATACCCGTGATTCGGTGACGCCGAATACCGCGGCGATCTCCCGCATGTTCAGTTCCTGCTCGTAGTAGAGGGACATGAGCAGCTTTTCGCGTTCCGGAAGCGCGGCAATGGCCTCTGCCAGTTCGCGCCGGAACTCTTCCTGCTCCAGCGGCTTCTCCGCCGGATCCGCGTTGGTGGCCAGGCGAGGCTCACCGACGTTCTCGATCTGTTCATCGAGGCTGAATATCTGGCCCCGCGCTGCATTTTCCAGAAGCCGCTGATAGTCAGACAGCGGCATGTCCAGCATGGAGGCCACCTCTGCAGCCGTAGCCGGGCGGCCCTTGCTCTGTTCGATCCGGTGCGTCGCCGCTGCGGCCTGGCGCATGCCGCGATGCACGGACCTCGGCATCCAGTCGTTCCGGCGAATCTCGTCCAGCATGGCGCCGCGAATGCGGATCGACGCGAATGTTTCGAAACTGGCGCCCTGCGCCGGGTCGTAATTCCTCGCTGCGTCCATCAGGCCAATCAGGCCGGCCTGCACCAGATCGTCGACATCGACGCTGGATGGCAAACGCGCCGCCAGATGATGGGCAATCCTCTTCACCAGCACCGTGTTCTCATTGAACAGATCCGCGTGCACACCGCGCGCAACGGACCGGTACTCCCTGCAAGCCTGACCGTTCATGCCGCCTCCCCGGAATCCAGAAGCCGCTCCACGAAGAATTCGACACCGCCGCGTGGCGCAGACGGGAAATCCCAGCGCATGACCTGGGAAGCCAGCTCCCGGAATGCCTGCGAAGATGCGCTGGCCGGGAAAGCGTCCACCACCGCCTGACGCCGCTGGATGGCGCGGCGCAACCACTCGTCATGCGGGATGGCGCCGGCAAAATCCATGACCACATCCAGGAACCGCTCGGTGACACGGCTCAGCTTGGCGAGTATCTCCAGGCCTTCCTTGTCACTGCGGATCATGTTGGCGAGGACCCGCACGCGTTTGACGCCACGCTCCTGCGACAGGACCTTGACCAGGGCATAGGCATCCGTCATCGACGCCGGCTCGTTGCAGACCACGATCAGGACTTCCTGTGCGGCCTGGCTGAACGTCAGCACGCTGTCGGAAATTCCCGCGGCCGTATCAACGATCAGGGTGTCCAGAGGCCGGTCAATGGCAGAGCAGGCATGGATAAGCCCGACATGTTCCGTCGGCTTCAGTTCGGCCATCCGGCTGCGCCCCGATGCAGCCGGCAGCACCAGAAGACCGTGCGGACCCTCGATGAGCGTCTCCTCGATGCTGCAGCGTCCGCTCACCACGTCGAACAGGGTGAAGCTCGGCGTCAGGCCGAGCAGCACATCGGCATTGGCCATGCCCAGATCGGTGTCGAGCAGCAGGACGCGTTGTCCCTGCTCGACCAGCGACAGCGACAGATTGACCGCGACGCTGGTCTTGCCGACACCGCCCTTGCCGCCGGTGATGGCGATGACCCGGACCGGCGGCATTCCCGGTTTGCGTCCGGACAGTTCAGGCGCGCGCATGGGCAGCCTCCTGCATGTCGCCGCGCTGACTGGTCCGGCGCAATTCACCCATGCGTATCACCAGACGGTGCGCCTCCGGGCGATGCAGATCGTCCGGAACCCGTGGCCCGTCGGTGATGCAGACCAGCGGCAACTGGTGGCGGATCAGCGCGGAAAGCCCCGTTCCCAGACGACCGGTTTCGTCGATCTTGCTGAGCACGACGCCCTGGACCGATGCATCCCGGAAGCGACGGACCACATGATCCAGATCGATTGCCTGTGCCGTGGCCGGCAGCACCAGAAGCTTGCGCAGCGGACGGGCGCCGCCCGACGGAAGCGGCGGCACCGGCGCGCCGCCACCGGTATCCACCAGCACCAGCGGATAGTCCGCCAGTTTCTCCAGCACCGCCGCCAGGGCAGCGCCCGGTCGCACGGCGTGCACCGCCAGCCCCAGAGGCCGGCCAAGCATTTCCAGTTGTTCGCGGCCGCCGGTACGACCGATGTCGGTCGTGACAAGCGCGACATCGCGAGTGCCGTGCGCCATGGCATAACGGGCTGCCAGTTTGGCCAACGTTGTGGTCTTGCCGGCGCCGCTGGGCCCCACCAGGGCAAACACGCCGCCGCCGTCAACCGGGTCCTGCGCCGGGATCGTCAAGGATTTCGCCAGCATGCCCAGCACCATGCCGCGCGCCTGGGCGCGTTGCGCGTCCGGCGGCACTGCAGCTACCAGCGTGCGCGCCAGCTGACGATCGCAACCGCATTCGAGCAACTCGTCGAGTGCCAGCGCACGCACCGGCACCCCGCGCAGGCGCTCCTCGGCAAACCGCGACATTTCACTCTCGATCATGCGCCGCATCGCGGCCAGCTCGCGGTGGACCATGTCCATGCCGGCATCACCCCGGCCGGGCGGCGCTACCGCCTGCAGCCGTCGCATGCCGGCCGGCACGGAGGCGTCCGGCTTCGGCACGGCCGCCGGAACTTTCGCCGGCACCTTGACCGGAACTTTTGCCGGCACTTTCGCAGGCGACTTTTCCGCCGATGATTTTGCGGCCGGCATTTTCCCCGCCGGCCTTGCCGGTGCGGCATTCGCCGACGGCGTCTGCGCACGGCCAAGAAACTGCTGGATCAACGCCTCGTCGTAATCAACGGCAGAAACGATTTCAATGCCGGATCTCGTGCGTCGCGTCGACAGGATCATGGCATCGTCGCCGTGCTCCTCGCGCACCTGGCGCAACGCGCCGCGCATGTCACTGGCCACAAAACGTCTGATTCGCATGTTTCAGTCTCCCGCCATCAGCCAATCGAACCGACCAGCTTCAGGCGTTTCTCCTCGGGTAATTCCTGGTAGGCGAGCACGGACAACTGCGGAATGCTGTGCCGGAACAAACGCGCCAGCGTCGGCCGCACCGTCGCCGGCGCCAGCAGCACCGCGGGCTCGCCAAGCGCGTCCTGACGCTTGACGCAATCCCTGAGGCTTTGCTGCAAGCGCTCGGCAAGTCCCGGCTCCAGCGCCGTGTTTCCACCTTGCGCTGCATCCTGCAAAAGACGTTCCAGCGCGGGAGCCAGCGTGAACACCGGCAGCTCGGGCGCCATCCCGTTGATTTCCTGAACAATGAAGCGGCCCAGACCGGCGCGCGCTGCGGCGGTGAGGGCGACGGGATCCTGACTCTGCGTGCCGTGCTCAAGCAGCGTCTCCAGAATCCGCCGGAGCTGGCGGATCGAAATGCGCTCCGCCACGAGGTTCTGCAGCACGCGCACGATCACTGACAGCGGCAAGGTGCGCGGCGTCAGGTCTTCCACCAGTTTCGGAGCGGTACGCGCCACCGTGGCGATCAGCTGCTGGACTTCTTCGTGACCGAGCAGCTCGGCCGCGTGCTCGCGAATGACGTGCGAAAGATGCGTGGCCACGACAGTGGCCGCGTCCACCACGGTGTAACCGAGACTTTCCGCGTGGGCGCGCTGCGTGCGCAGGATCCATTTCGCGTCCAGGCCGAACGCCGGGTCCTTGCCCGGCAGGCCGTCGAGTGCGCCTGCGGCACGCCCGGGGTCCAGCGCCATGTCGCGATCCGGATGCACTTCGCCGGACGCCACCGGAACGCCCTGTATCAGGATCCGGTAGCCGCCCGCCGGCAGTTCCAGGTTGTCGCGGATATGCACCGACGGCACCAGGAAGCCGAGCCCCTGGGAAAGCTTCTTGCGCACGCCGCGGATGCGCGCCGACAACTCGCCACCGTTGTTGCGATCCACCAGCGGCACCAGGCGGTAACCAAGCTCCAGCTCCAGCGGGTCTGCAGGCGAAAGATCGTCCCAGCTGAGTTCGCCGGGCGCCGTACCGGAAACCGGTGCCGATGCCGGCACCACCTGGGCTTCCGCGACGGCACTCCGCCGCATGCGCCAGGCCATGAAGGCCAGCAGTGCCCCCAGCGAGAGGAAAGCGATGTTGGGCATGCCCGGCACCACGCCCATCAGCAGCAGTACCGAAGCCGCCACGGCCAACGCCTTTTCCTGGCCGAGCACCTGCCCGATGACGGCCTTGCCCATGTCCTGCGCACGCGAAACGCGCGTCACCAGGATCGCCACCGCCGTCGACACCAGCAGCGCCGGCAGTTGCGCCACCAGGCCGTCGCCGATGGTGAGCAGCGTATAGGTCCTGGCAGCCTCTCCGACCGGCAGATCGTGCTGCAGGGTGCCGATCAGCAGACCGCCGATCAGGTTGATGAACAGGATGAGAATGCCGGCAATGGCATCGCCACGCACGAATTTGCTGGCGCCGTCCATGGAACCGTAGAAGTCGGCCTCTTCGCGCACTTCCTCGCGGCGCTGCCGGGCTTCCTCGCGGGTCAGCAGGCCGGCATTGAGGTCGGCATCAATCGCCATCTGTTTGCCGGGCAACGCATCCAGCGTGAAGCGCGCCGACACCTCGGATATGCGGCCGGCACCTTTGGTGATGACCACGAAATTGATGATGGTCAGGATGGCAAAAACCACCAGACCTACCGCATAGTTGCCGCCCACCACGAAGTGCCCGAAGGCTTCGATCACTTCGCCGGCCGCACCCGGGCCTTCATGCCCGTTCAGCAGCACCACCCGGGTGGACGCCACGTTCAATGCCAGCCGCAACAAGGTCACCAGCAGCAGCACGGTCGGGAAGACCGTCAGGTCGAGCGGCCTCGCCACATAGATGACGGCCAGCACGACAACCAGCGAAATCGCGATGTTGAACGTGAACAGGACGTCCAGCAGCAGCGTCGGCATCGGCACCATCACCATCGCCAGCAGTGCCAGCAACAGCAACGGTGCGCCGGCACCCTGCCGCAGGGCGGCACCGATACGCGAAGCGGAAGCCGGTGCAGCCATGGTTCAACCCTCCGCGTCCGGCACGTCGATGACCGGCATGTGCGGCATGGCACCGCCCTGGCGACGCCAGGTGCGCAGCTGGTAGACGTAGCCCAGGATGTGGGCGACTGCGGAGTAGAGGTTCACGGGGACCTCCCGGCCGATTTCCACCTGTCTATACAAGGCCCGTGCCAACGGCGGGACCGACACCACAGGCACGCCGTGCCGCTCGCCGGATTCGCGAATGATCCGCGCGATCTCGTCCACGCCTTTCGCCACCAGAACCGGCGCTTTTGTCCGCCCCGCCTCGTATTTCAGCGCCACGGCGTAATGCGTCGGGTTTACCAGGATCACGTCCGCGCGCGGCACGTCCTCCAGCATCCGCCGTTGCGACATCTGCTGTTGCAGGCGACGGATTCTTGACTTCACTTCGGGACGGCCTTCCGTCTCCTTGAGCTCGTCGCGCAATTCCTGGCGCGTCATCATCAGGCGCCGGCGGTGACTCCACAGCTGATACGGGGTGTCCAGTACCGCCAGCAGGATCAGCGCCAGCATCATCAGTGCCAGCGTGCGCATGACCAGCCAGGAGCCGTCGATGACGGCCGACGGCAGGGGTTCGTGCACCAGCGCGATGAGGCGCGGCGCGGCGTACACGACGCCGGCCAGCGCACAGCCCCCGATCAACGCCACCCGCAGCAGCGATCGCAGGAATTCCGCCAGGCCTTCGCGACCGTAAATCCGCTTGAGACCGGCCAGGGGATCGAGACGGGAAAACGTCGGCTTGAGCGCTTCGCTGCTGAAGTGGAACCCGCCCAGCAGGGCCGGCGAGACAAAGGCCGCCACGAAACAGACTGCCAGCAACGGCAGAACCATCAGGATGGCCGTGGCCAGCTCCGTGCCGAAATACGCCGGCAGATCCTGTGTTGCCGGCCTCGGAGCGAATGTCAGCGCGCCGCGCAGCCAGGCAACCGCCGACGCGGCCATGGCCCCGCCGAATCCCAGCAACGCCAGCACCGCGGCGCCGAACACGACGGCCGTGCCCAGTTCGCGCGAACGCGCCACCTGGCCCTTGTCGCCGGCCTCCCGGAGCCGTTTCTCGCTGGGCTCTTCGGTTTTTTCCTGACCGTCTTCGTTTTCTTCGGCCATGGCATCACCGGGCAGCGGCGGCGGCCGCGTCAAAGGCCGCGTCGAACAGTTCCCGCGCCGGCGCCGCCAGCTCGCCGGTCAACACCGCCATCAGGACCAGTCCGGCGAACAGCGCCGCCGGCAAGCCGACCTGGATCGGATTCAGCGTGGGCGCTGCACGCGACAGCACGCCGAAACTCACATTGACCACCAGCATGGCCATCATCACCGGAAGCGCAATCCGGACACCGATGGCCAGCACCGTCGACAGGAACACCAGCGGCGTGGCCAGCAAGGCACCGGGATCCGTCAACGGCATGCCGACCGGCGCCGCGCGGTAGGTGGCGGCCACCATCTCGATCAGTGCGAGATGACCGTCAAAAGCCAGGAACAGCAACGCCAGCGCCACATAGAACCATTGCCCGACCACACCGGAAGCCATGCCGCCGCGCGTCGGATCCGCCAGCTGGGCAAACGCCAGACCGGTGCCCTGGGCAACCAGCTCGCCGGCCAGCGCACCGGCTTCGAAAGCCAGCCGGAGTACAAAACCGAGCGTGATCCCGATGACAATCTCACGCGCCACATTGAGCAGGGTTGCGGCATCGATCGACGCGGCAGGCGGTGGCGGCAACAACGGCGCCAACACCACCGCCAGTGCCAGTGTGGCCATCAGACGCAGGCGTGCAGGCAGGGCGCGCGTGCCGATCAGCGGCGCAGCCATCAACGCCGCACCCACTCTCAGGCTGGTCCAGAGCGCCGCCTCGACGAAAGAAAACAGTTGCTGGCCATCGACGAGCACGCTGCCGGAGATGTCCATTTCAGGCTCCGTTCACCAGCGCGGGTATGCGCTGTATGAGATCGGCGGTGAAATCGACCATGGCGCCCATCATCCATCCGCCGGCCAGTGTCATGACCGCCGCCAGTGCGATGGCCTTGGCCACGAAGGCGATGGTGGGCTCGTTGATCTGTGTGGCGGCCTGCACGATACCGATCACGATCCCGACCGCCAGAACGGTCAGCAGCGGCGGCGCGGATACCAGCAGACCCGTGGTCATGGCATGCCGCATTTCCGAAAGCACGATGTCGGGCGTCATGACGGCTGGAAACTCGCGACCAGGGAACCGACCACCAGGATCCAGCCGTCAACCAGCACGAACAGCAGGATCTTGAACGGCGCCGACACGACCATCGGCGACAACATCATCATGCCCATCGACATCAGCACGCTGGCCACCACCAGATCGATGATCACGAAGGGCACGAAAAGCAGGAATCCGATCTCGAATGCCGTGCGCAGCTCGCTGGTCAGGAAAGCAGCCGCCAGCACGTGGAACGGCACGTCGGCCGGGCCGGCATAGCCCCCGGCCTGCCCGGCCAGACCGGCGAATGTCATGAGATCGTTTTCGCGCACCTGCGCCAGCATGAAGGCACGAAACGGCGCGCTGGCCGCCTGCCAGGCCGCGCCGGCATCGATCCGGCCGGACATGTACGGCTCCACGCCGGTGGCCCAGGATGCTTCGCCCACCGGCGTCATCACCAGCATGGTGAGGAACAGTGCCAACCCGATCAGGATCTGGTTCGACGGCGTCTGACCGGTACCCAGCGCCTGCCGCAGCAGCGCCAGCACGATGACGATGCGCACGAAGGCGGTAATCGAGAGCAGCAGGGCCGGCAATACCGTCAACGCGGTCATCACCAGCAGCACCTGCAGCGGCAAACTCACGTTCTGGTTGCCGACGCGCGCGACCGTAACATCCGGCAGTGTCAGCGGTGCGGCGGCGGTCGCCGCTTCTGCCACCGGCGCACCGCACAGGGCTGCCAGCGCCACCAGCAACGAACACGGCACATGCAGGGACGACAACTTCATGACGGCTGCCGCCCGAACCGGTCGGCCAGCATGGCCGCGAATGACGCCGGCACAGCCGGCGCCGGCAACGGTTCCGGCAGTTCATGCAGCAGCGATATCTGGTTCGCCGTCACGCCGACCAGTACCTGGCGGCCACCGACGTCGATCACCAGCACCCGCTCCTTCGGACCGACCGGCAGACTCGACACCACGCGCAGGCCGGCCGGCCGCTGCGGACCGCCCGGCCCGGAAATCCGCCGCAACACCCAGGCCAGCGCCATGATCAGTGCAATCACCAGGGCCAGCGACACCAGCATGCTGCCGATGGCCGTCAGCGCCGACCCGCCCGCGTGGGCCTGCTCGATGGCCGTGCCGCTCATGGCAGTTCCCGTACTCATTTCAGATGCCTGATCCGGTCGGCCGGGCTGACGATGTCGGTAAAGCGCACGCCGAACCGGTCGTTCACCACCACCACTTCGCCGTGCGCCACCAGGGTTCCGTTGACGTAGATGTCCAGGGGCTCGCCGGCTTCGCGTTCCAGCTCCACGACCGAGCCCTGGTTCAGATGCAACAGACTGCGGATCGGGATGCGGGCCCGGCCCACCTCCAGCGACATCACCACCGGCACGTCGAGGATCACCTCGAGGTTCATCTCGGTGGCCGCATCGGTGCCGGCGCGCGGGCCGTCTTCCGAAAGCTTTTCGAAACCGGCCTGTACGGCCACGTCTTTGGCGGTGTTCATGGGATACCCCCGGGGTTCTGGCCGCCGTCGGCAGGCCGCTGAATGAATTCCGTGATCTTCACGGCACACTTCCCGCCGGACACGCCGAAGCGGCCACGGAAAATCACAACGCCGTCGACTTTCATGTCGACCAGGCCCGGCGCATCCACCGGCAGGATGTCGCCGGCCCGGTAACGCAGCAGCTGGCGAAGATTGGATTTGATTTCGTACAGGACGCCGCGCGGCTCGACAGAGGCCTCGACAAAGCGGTTGCGCAGTGCACGGCTCCACTTTTCATCGCGCTCGGCGCGATCGCCCTGGGTGGGCGCCACCAGGGTCTCGCGCATCGGCTCCAGCATGTCCCAGGGCATGGCAATGTGAAGTTCACCGCCACCGCCGGCCAGTTCGACCCGGAACCGGCTGACCACGATGTGCTCCCGCGGAGTGACCACGGTCGCGAAATGCGGATTGGTTTCCGACCCGATGTATTCGAACTCCAGCGCCGAAACCGGCGCCCAGGCCTCCGCCAGATCAACAAAAACCGTCTGCAGGATGAGCCTGACAACGCGCATTTCCGTGGCCGTGAATTCGCGCACCGACGGTTCGGACGAGCCTTTGCCAACGCCGCCGAAATAATTGTCGACAGCCGCATACACCAGGGCCGGCTCCAGTGTCACCAGCGCCGTTCCCCGCAGACTTTTCACCCGCACCATATTGATGTTTGACGGCATCTGCAGCGAGTTCATGTACTCGTTGAACTTCAGCGTCTCCAGGCCGAGCACCGTCACCTCGGCGCCGCGCCGGAGCATGCGCCCGAGATTGCCGCGCCACTGGCGGACAAACCGCTCGTTGATCATCTCCATGGCCGGCAACCGGCCACGCACCACGCGATCGTGGCTGTTGAGATCGTAGGACCGGACCTCGCCCGGAGCCGCCGGGGCTTCCTCTACCGGCGTAGTGGCACTCTGCATGAGTGCGCCGAGCTCTTCGCTGGAAAGAACCTGTTCGCTCATGACCGCCTCACTGCGTTACGAAGCTGGTGAAGTACAATGCGTCGACGCCGGGCTGTCCCGTTTCCGCCAGCAGAACCTTTCTTGTTTCTTCCAGCGCCTCTGACTGAAGCTTTTCCTTGTCGGCGCGCGTGCGCAGTTCCGCCGACTGCTTCTGACTGAACAACATCAGCAACCGGTTCCGTATCAGGGGCGCGTTCCGGTTGACGATGTCTCCGGCGGCAGGGTCACGGCTCATCAGCTCGACATCGACCTGCAGATAGTGGCGGTCGTTTTCGTCGGCCAGATTCACCACAAAAGCGGGATTCAGCGGAAAGTATTGCGGCGGCGCCTGCTTGGCGGCATCAGCCGTGCCTTTCTCTTTCTGCGCATGCAGGAAATACCAGCCACCACTGCCGGCGCCGGCCAGCACCAGGACCGCGACAATGATCAACAATGATTTCCGGCTTTTGGCGGGAGCCTGGGGCGCGTCGGCTTTCTGTTCCATGTCGGCGTCTCCTGTGTTGCCGGAGACTTAACTGCAAACACCGTGCCTGCCCGGGCTGTGCGGCCTGTGACGTTTTCCCGTCGCAGGCCGCACCGGTTTATACGTATTCGTCGAGCAGGCCGCGTCGCTCCAGGCGATGCGCGGACACCGTTCCCGGCGGCGCCGGATTTGCGTCGTCCGGCGACGATGACGCCTGCTCCTGCGCGGGCTGCCGTCCGGACGGCATGTGGCCGTGATCGTTCGCACCGCCATGGCCGACACCGGCGTGATCCAGCAGCAAGCCCTGCCCGGACAACATCTCGCGCAGACGCGGCACGCCCGCTTCAAGAGCCGCACGCACATCGGCCTGGGCGCTCTGGAATTCGGCGCGCACATGCTTGCCGTCAATCTCCAGCTGGACCGATATCGGACCCATGTCCGGCGGCGACACCATGATTTCGGCGCGGCCGATCTGCTGACCCGCCAGCCATGTCAGCCGTGCGCCGACGGCATCACTGAAATCGGTACGGGCCTGCAGACCTGGCGGCGTATCGGCCGGCAGCAACAGACCCGATGCGGATACCGGTGTCGCCAGCGGGCCGGATGGCTGGGCCGGCATGAAAGCGGCGGCAGCCGGCGCCGCACCGGCAGACCCGGGCGGCAGCGCGGCCGGCGCGGACAGGAACGGAAGCGCATCGCCGGAAGCCGGCGGCGAAGCACGCAGCGGGTCTGCCGCGACCACCGCCGGCATGGCGAACGGCGCCGGTGCTGCGTCCTGACCGGCCGGCAGGCCGGGCATCTGCACCTCGACCGGAGCGCTCGCCGGCGTGCGGCCCGACGGCAGCCCGACGGCAGACGCCGGGACGCTCACGGCCGCCGGTATCACCGCAACCGGAACAGGCAAGGCGACCACGGCCGGATCAACGATGCCTGCCGGCGGCCCGGCATCGACACAGTGGTCGGCGCAGTCATCAACAAGCTCATCGGCAGATGGCATGGCCGCCGGAGACGCGTCGGCCGGCAGCAACCGGCAGGCCACCGCACGCTGGGCCAGCAGCGCGGCGCCGGCATCCGTCGCCGGCAGCCCGACCGGCAGTGCCGCGGCCGGCAGGGGCGGCGCTTCCGGCAACGGGCTGCGGGTCGCGACGGCCGGCGACGGTGCCCGGGCTTCGTCCAGCAGTGCCGGAAAAGCCGGTGCCTCGCCCGTCGTTGTCTCCGCCGGTGCCGCCGCCGGCGGGGCGGCCGGACTGACGGCCGGATCGATCCCTGCCACCGCGCTCACGGTTTTTCTCCTGTCTCCTGCCGCCGCGCCAGATGTCCGCGTGCAGCCAGCTCGTCCAGCTGGCGCTGCTCCCGACCCTGCTCCCGATGCCGCTCCTGGCTGCGGTAGCTCGAGGCCAGTTTCTCCAGCACTTTCATGTCACGTCCCGCCAGCATGACCCGGGTTCTCTCCAGGTCGCAGTTGGCGCGGATCTGGTCAACCACCTTCGCCTGCCGCACCAGGGCATCTTCAATGCATTCGCGGAACGCCAGCCGGTTGCGCAGCGCAGCCGGATCGGTGATGCCGTTTGCCGCCGCATATTCATCGGCGTACTGCACCAGCTCGGCCAGCCGTTGCTCCTGCTGCGCCAGCGTGCCGGCAACCACGGCAAGGCCGCGCGCCGCTTCCTGTTCACGGCCATGGGCAAGATCAATCAAGGGTTCCAGTCGACGCGGGTTCATGAGGCCTCCCGGCCTGGTGCGGGACGTTCGTCGAGCAGACGCACCAGCGCCTCGCGGCTGTCTGCCAGACACGCCGCCTCGGAAACATCCTGGTTGAGGAAATCGACAATGCGCGGCCAGCGCGCCAGGGCATCGTCCACGCGCGGATCGGAACCACGCTGGTAGGCGCCGATGGCGATCAGGTCGCGGTGCGCGTTGTATACGGATACCAGTTGCCGCAGCCGGCGTATGCGTTCGCGCCACGACGGTTCGGCAATCTCCTGCACGACCCGGCTGACCGACGCTTCGATATCAATGGCCGGATACTGCCCGGTTTCGGCAATCGCACGCGACAGCACGATGTGGCCATCGAGGATCGCGCGTGCGGCATCGGCGATGGGTTCCTGCTGATCGTCGCCTTCGGTCAGCACCGTGTAGAACGCCGTGATCGAGCCCTGCCGTGCCGTGCCGTTCCCGGCCCGCTCCACCAGTGCCGGCAGGCGGGCGAAAACCGACGGCGGATATCCGCGCGTGGTCGGCGGTTCGCCGACAGCAAGACCGATCTCGCGCTGCGCCTGGGCAAACCGCGTCAGGGAATCCATCAACAGCAGAACGTGCAGGCCGCGATCACGAAACCATTCGGCGATTGCCGTCGCGCGCAAGGCGCCATGGATGCGCGCCAGCGGCGGACGGTCGGCCGGTGTGGCCACCACCACGGCACGGTGCAGCCCGGCTTCGCCCAGCGTGGCGTCAACGAAATCCCGGACTTCCCGGCCGCGCTCGCCGATCAGTCCGACCACGATCACATCCGCACTGGTGTAGCGGGTCATCATGCCCAGCAGGGTGGATTTGCCGACGCCGGAACCGGCAAAAAGACCGACGCGCTGACCACGTCCGATCGGCAGCAGGGCGTTGATGGCGCGCACGCCGACATCAAGCGGCGCGATGATCGGCTCACGTGCCAGCGGGTTGATGGCCGTGCCGACCAGTCCGATCTCGGCTTCGGCGCGAATGGGCCCGCGGCCGTCCAGCGGAACGCCCTCACCGTCGATCACGCGGCCAAGCAGTGCCTCGCCGGCCTGCACGGCACCGCGCCCGAAGCAGGGCACCACACGTGCGTTGGGCAACAATCCATGCAATTCCGCACTCGGCATCAGGAAAGTCCGGTCGCCGGAGAAACCGACCACCTCCGCATCGACCCAGCCGCCCGCGGCGGTTTCAACGCGGGTCGGTGCACCCAGCGGTATTTCGCAACCGCTGGCCTCGAGAGTCAGGCCGACGACCCGGCGCAACATGCCTTCGCGCACCAGTCCCGCATCGGGTGCGCCTGCGCGCAGCGAGCGCAGGCGTGCAGCCAGCTGCTGGGCGCGCTCAGCCGACGCGGCAGGAACGACCGGGGAATTCATTCCGCCTCCGCTGCCGGGCGCAGCGATGCCAGCATCACCTGCAGGCGGGTGGCCAGCGTGCCGTCCAGGCGCAATGCCTCGGTATGCACGCGAACATCGCCGCGCGTCAGCGTGGTGTCGGGCTCAAGTCTCGTCAACACCGGTTCATTGGCCGGCAACAGCGGCGTCACTGCTGCCAGGTCTTCCGGGTGCATGCGCACGCAGACATCGCGCGCGCCCGGCATGGCGGCACGCACGGCGCGCTGCACCAGACCGGCCAGCAATTCCGGATCGGCTTCGTATGCCTGCCCGACCAGCACGCCGGCAACCTGCACAGCGAGCTCGGCCATGGCAGCCTCCAGCTCCCGGTCGAAGGCGGCCATGGGTCTGGCCAGGCTCTCGATCAGACCTTCCAGCTGCGCCAGAAGACGACGGATATCGGCCTGCGCCTGCGCCAACCCCTGGGTGCGGCCTTCGGAAAAGCCGCGCCGGAATCCTTCCTCGCCGGCCGCACGCTCGATCGCCTCGATGTCGGCCAGCCCGGCGCCGCTGCGCGAAGCTGCCAGTTCGGGCAAACGCCAGCGCGCCGCCCCCGGATCGCCACTCATACAAAGCCCTCCCCGCCGGCGCCGCCCAGGGCGATGACGCCTTCGTCGGACAAGCGCCGCACGATGGTCAGCACGTCACGCTGGGCCTGCTCCACCTCGGAAATACGTACCGGACCGCGCGCATCCATGTCGTCCACCAGCAACTGCGCGGCGCGCTGCGACATGTTGCGCAGGATCTTGTCGCGGGTGCGCGGATCGGCACCACGGAGGGCGATGCCAAGGCGATCGCCCGGCACCTCACGCAAAACGGTCTGTACGGCCCGGTCTTCCAGTGCCGCGATGTTGTCGAACACGAACATCTGGTCTCGGATCTTCGTACACAGATCAGTGTCCATCTTGCCCACCGTCTCCATGACGGATTGCTCGACCGAGGCATCCAGGAAGTTCAGTATTTCCGCGGCCGCCTTGATGCCGCCGATGCTGGTTGATTTGCTGTTGCCGCCTGCGCCCTGCCTCTCCAGGATGCTGTTCAGCTCGGCAATTGCCGTGGGCGATACGCCATCCAGGGTTGCAATCCGGAACATCACCTCGGGGCGCACGCGATCCGGCAGCAAACGAAGCACTTCTGCCGCCTGGTCCGGATCCAGATGCGCCAGCACAATGGCAATGATCTGCGGATGCTCGGCGCGCACCATGTCGGCAATCGCCGCCGGCTCCATCCACTTGAGGGAGTCCATGCCGCGGCTGCTTCTGCTGCTGAGTATGCGATCGACCAGCGCACCCGCCTTTTCTTCGCCCAATGCCCGGTTCAGCACCTTGCGCACGTACTCATCGGCACCGATGCCGAGAGACGTCTGATGCTGCAGCTCGTCGACAAAACCGACCACGACATGGCCGACCTGTTCCCGCGTGACGGCCGCAATGGTGGCCATGGCCGTGCCCAGCTGCTGAACTTCCTTGGGGCTCATGTGCTTGAGCACTTCGGCAGCTTCCGATTCGCCCAGCGACATCAGCAGGATGGCGGCGCGCTGGACGCCGCTCAGATTCTCGGGGTTGCCGACCGTCGCCGGTGCGGCTGCGGTTTCAGTCATGGGTGTTTATCCAGTTCTTGACGACCTGCGCGACACGCTTCGGGTCGTCGTTGACCGCGAGGCGGGCACGCTGGAACACGTCGTCCGTCGTGTGGGACGGCGCCGGCAGGCCCGGCATGTCCGGCCCGGATGCCAGCGGGCCGGCCAGCGCCGGCGGCGATCCCGCTGCGGCGCCGGCATCGGCGGTCGATCGCGGAACCAGCTGTCTCAGCGACGGGCGAAGAACGCCGAAAATGAGGGCGAGTACCGCCACGGCGCCCACCAGCAGACGCAGTCCGTCGCGGACCGCGGGCGGGGTGGATTCGATCGTGTCCCAGAGCGCGGCCGGTTCGTCGGTGATGACGGGCGCCGTCGGGCGGACAAATGCCGTATTGACGACCGAAACCGAATCGCCGCGGGCAGCCTCGAAACCGACCGCATCCTGCACCAGCTTTTCCAACCGGGTGATTTCTTCCGCGCTGAGCGCTCTCCAGGTGGTGACGCCGTCGGCGCCCGTCTGCGGCACATGATCGACCAGCACCGCGGTAGTGACACGCTGGATGCGCCCCGGAAGCTGCCGGGTATGCGTGAGCGTCCGGTCGAGCTCGTAGTTGCGGGAGGCAGTGCGCGAGGTGGTTTCACCGGCATTCGCCGCGCCGTTCGCCGCGGTGCCGGGTGGCGTGTTGGAAGTGGCGCCCGGCACGCCGGCCGGGCGGCGCGTGTCGCGCATCTCCTCGGATGTCTGCTCGCTGCGGACGCGCGCCGGGTCGCCATAGACCTCGCGCGCTTCCTCCACGACCGAAAAATCCATATCCACGTTGACCTGCACGCTGACCCGGCCCGGCCCGGTGACCGGCTCCAGCAGGCGCCGCACACGCTCGGCGTATGCCGATTCCATGCGTCGCGCCTGTTCGAACTGACGGCTGGCCTGCGCATCCTCACCGTCCGGATCCGGATTGGTCAGCAACTGGCCGCCCTGATCGACCACCGTGACGTTTTCCGGCGCAAGCGCCGGGATGGACGACGAAACCATGTGCACGATGGCCGCCACCTGATTCGGCTCCAGCGTGCGGCCCGGAAACAGCTCGAGCACCACCGACGCGGTGGCCAGCTCACGGTTGCGCGCGAAGGCCGACGGTTTCGACAGCGCCAGATGCACACGCGCCTGGCGGACCGGGCGCAGGGTAGCGATGGTGCGTGCCAACTCCGTTTCAAGAGCATGTTGATAGCGCGCACTTTCGACGAACTGGCTGACGCCGAAGCCCTGCTCTCCCTCGATGAGTTCGATGCCGGCGCGCGGATCGCCTTGCGGCAGACCCTGCGCAGCCAGCTTCAGGCGTACGGCATGGACCTGTTCTCCGGGCACGGTGATGGCACCGGTTGCCGGATCCAGACGGTACGGTACGGATTCCTTCTGCAGGATCTCGACGATCCCGGCGCTGTCGCGCTCCGACAGATTGCCGTACAGCGGCATATAGCCCGGCTCCTGTGCCCAGAAGAACAACCACAGACCCAGTGCAACGGCCGCAGCAATGCCGAACAGCAGCACGAATTGTCGTGGCGCCGGCATGCTGTCTTTCACGCCGGCGTAGAGCCGGGTCGACGCCTTGTCGTCGCGAATCAGGGCAGTGTCGGTCATGGTGATGATTCCGTGGGAAGTGGCCGCTTACAGCGGCATGTTCATGATGTCCTGATAGGCCTGCACCAGCCGGTTCCGTACCTCGACGGTGGCGCGGAATCCGATCTGCGACTCCTGCGACGCGAGCATGACGCGCACGAGATCGACTTTCGGATCACCCAGCTCGAATGCCGTCTTCAGGCGTTCGGTTTCCAGCTGGGAGTCGTTCACTTTCGAAACGGCGCGCTGCAGCGTGTCGGCAAAGCCCGGTGCCGGCGCAGTCGCCGGCACCTCCGCCGGCAGGGCCATGCGGCCATGCAGCGTGCGGATCTGGGACAGGACGGAAGCAATGGCGTCGCTCATGGGTCGGCATCCGGCAGGGACTGCGGGCATATCCAGGGATAGCAAGAGCCATGCCGACGGCGTGCGCCGGAAATCCGGCGCACACATCACATTCACGGGAGGGATGCAGGGGGAAACTACGTACCCGGCTGCCGGCGCGGGGCGTTATTCGCCGGCTTCGCGGTCCAGGCCGTATTTGCGCAGCTTCTCGGCAAGCGTGGTGCGGCGCAGGCCGAGGTACTGCTCGGCCGCATGCGCGACCACGCCGTTGGCGCGGTCCAGCGCGGCGCGGATCAGTTTCAGCTCGATACGGGCCATGTGTTCCTTGAGGTCGATCCCCTCGGGCGGCAATTCATCCAGGGCCGGCATCGACGACGGATTTCCGCCGCCGGGCAGCGGCTCCGCCACACCGGCCGCAGGAACGCCGGCGGTGCTTTCGGCCAGCGCGATGGCTTCTTCCATCGTGTCGACCGGCGGTGCCGGCATCGCGGCCGGCGCTTCCGCGGAAAGATCACCAGCATGGACCCGGTAGCGCGCCGGCAGATTGACGGTGCGTATCACGGCATCCGGATGCAGCACGGTCATGCGCTCGACCAGGTTGGACAACTCGCGGATGTTGCCCGGCCAGTGGTAGTGCTGCAGGACAGCCAGCGCTTCCGGCGCAAAGCGGATGCGGCCACGCCCGCCCTGGGCGGCCTGGCGTGTCAGCGCATCGATCAGCAACGGCAGGTCATCGGCCCGCTCGCGCAGCGCCGGCATTTCGATCGGGAACACATTGAGCCGGTAGAAAAGATCCTCGCGGAACAGGCCTTCCACCACACGCTGTTCCAGATTCCGGTGCGTGGCGGCCAGCACGCGCACATCGCAACTGATGGTCTGGTTGCCTCCCACCCGCTCGAAGCTGCGCTCCTGCAGCACCCGCAGCAGCTTGACCTGCATCGGCATGCTCATGTCGCCGATCTCGTCCAGCAGCAGCGTGCCGCCACGCGCCATCTCGAAGCGGCCCTTCCGGGCCGTGAGCGCGCCGGTGAAGGCACCCTTCTCGTGACCGAACAGCTCGCTCTCCAGCAGGTCTGCCGGAATGGCACCGCAGTTGATGGCCACGAACGGACCGGAACGCCGCGCCGACGCATTGTGAATGGCGCGCGCCACCACCTCCTTGCCGGTGCCGGATTCCCCCAGGATCAGGACCGTGGTGTCGTGCGCGGCCACCTGGTCAATGAGCTGGCGCAAATGATGCGTGGCAGCGCTGTTCCCGGTCGGCCCGACATCGATGAGCGAATCGCGGCGGGCCTGCGCGTCGAGATTGCGCAGGGAAGCCCGCCGCAGCAGCTCGGTCAACTGCCCGTGCTTGGCGGGAAAATCCAGCGGCCAGCACAGGGTCTCGTCCAGCTCGAAACGGCGGGCAGCGCTGCCGTGATGTTCCGGCAGCAGCAACAGGGGCGGCGCGCCGCCGGCCGCCAGCCAGCGCGTGAAGTCCCGGAATCCGTCTTCGTCGGGCACACGCCCGACCACCACCGCCAGCCAGTCCGAGGCACGCTGGCGGCGCCGGTCGACCGCACCGGCATGCTCGATCACGCAGGGGTTGGCGTCGACGAAGTCCAGCAGCGCGGCAATGCTTTCCGCCCGCTTCGTTTCCGCATCCAGAACCAGTACCCGCGATTCCGTCATCGGCCTTTTTCCCCCATCCAGCGTTCCAGCAGGGGCACGACGTCCTGCAGATAGGAAAGCTTGCTGACGAAGGCATCGGCACCGGCCCGCACGGCGTGCTCGCGATGTTCGGCATCGTCGAAATGGGAAATGATGGCAACGAAAGGCGGCTGGTCCTGGGCCTTGATCAGGCGACAGGCCTGGAGGCCGCCCATTTCCGGCATGGCCAGATCCATGAGCACGGCATCGGGCTGCAACGCCTCCGACTTTTCAACGGCCTCAAGACCGTTGAGTGCGCGCCCGACCACTTCGATCCAGGGGCGGGAGCGGAAGTGGCGGACGGCGGCATTGAGAAATGCCTCGTGGTCGTCCACCAGCAGGACAGTCAATCGTTGCATGGATGTTCCCTTCGTCATGTAGGGCCGAACTCCTGCCGGCAGACAGTATGCACGCCCGATACCACCGCCCGGCAAGTGGGGCATGCCTCAGCGGCTCCGGCGTTCCTCGGCAACGGCTCTCCGGTGCAGGCGAAACAGGTAGCGCTGCAATGATTCGGCCAGCCCCTCCTCCAGCGGCTCGACAGCCAGCCAGAGTCGCCGGGCGTCACCGTCCGGCTCGGCATGCAGCACCCGCACCGGCAACTCAAGCCGCTGGGGCAACCAGCTCGCGGCCTGGGTGCTGAACAGCGCGGCATCACCCGCCTTCCAGTCTCCCGGCAAGGTCAGTGACAGACCGCGCCAGGACCAGCGTACGGTGCGCACAACGGCCGCCGCATCCGGAACCAGCAGGCGGCCAAGCAGGGCCAGGGTCAGATCCAGTTTGGCTTCGAGCCGCTGCAGGGCCAGATCGGTGACGCTGTGCTCGTCCGGCGCATCTTCCGCCTGGTGATTTTCCACCTGGGCCAGACTGCGCAGCAGTGCATCGGTGGCATTCGCGGCACGCTGCATGTCGGCCGGGCCTTCGGCCGGCCGCAATGACACCGGCATGGACAGCATGCAGGTCAGGCCGTCCCCGAACAGCCGCGCCTCACAGACGTCGACCTCCGATGCCATCACCGCAGGCTCCCCCGGCGATCACCGGCATCACGATAGGCATTGACGATGCCGGTAACCCCGCGCAGCAGGGTCAGATCGCCGGCCATGTCATCGCGACGCGCCACCAGCACCAGCAACAGTTCGCGCTGGCCATCGAGCACCGGGGCCAGAGCCGACACCGGACACACCGTCATCGCCTCACGCAGATCGCAGTCATGCTGATGCATCAGCGTGTAGGCACGCTCCCAGTCGCTGTCATCGCAAGCCCGGCGCAGGGCCGACAGCCCGCTCAGCAGATCATTCACGACAGCATCAGGCATCGGTCGCTCTCCCCTGCCGTGCCGTTTCGCGTGCCGACGGCGGAATGGCGGCCCAGGCCGACTCGATGTCGGACAGCAACGACGCCACTTCCTGCAGGCGCATCGGGTCGTTGCGCAGGTTGGCCTCGACCAGACGGAAGGTCATGTAGTCATACAACGCTTCCAGGCGGCCGGCGATTTCGCCGCCGGCATCGTGGTCGAGCGACAGGCGCAGGCCTTCCACGATGTCCAGGGCCGAACCCAGAAGCCTCGTTTTGTTCGCCACGTCGTTCTGGCGCATGGCGCCCTCGGCAGCGCGTACCCGCTCGATGGCGCCGGCCAGCAGCAGGGCAACGACATGGTGCGGATCCCCGCTGTCGGCGTGCCGCGTCTGCCGATAGTGGGCAATGTATTCACTCGAGCCCCGCATAAGAATTCTCCCTTTTTCCGATCAGGGTTTCCGTTCAGGTGGTTGTGCCGGACAGTTGTTGCGACAGCCAGGTGCTGGTGCTGTTCATCTGGCCGATCAGCGTGTCCAGCGCGGAGAACTGGCGAACGTAACGCGCCTCCACGCTTTCCATCCGGATGTCGAGCGCGCTCGTCCGCTTGTCCAGATCGCGCATGCGCTGGTTGAGCGCCGCCGTGCGGGCACCGATCAGTCCGTCGGTACCGGCATACTTGTCGACCAGCGACTTGAGCTCGTCTCCCAGGCCGGTCAGCGCATTGGTCGTGGCGGCTCCGGCCGTCAATGCCGTACGCAGCTTCCCCGCATCCAGGGACAGTTTCCCGTCGGCGCGCGTATTGATCCCCAGGCCGGAAAGCTCCCCGATACGGCCGCCGACCACGCCGCGCAGCTGGCCAAGCACATTCCGCATCATGGAGTCGCCGATCAGGGCACCCGACGTGCCGCCGCTGCCGCCGAAGGCAGTAACCCGGTCAACGGCGTCGACCACCGTGTTCCATGCCGCAACGAAGTTGCTGACGGTCTTTTCCGACGCCGACAGATCGCTGGCCACGGTCAGCACATGCACGTTGCCGGCATCGGCCTGTTTCAGGTCAAGCGTGATTCCGGCCACGGCATCGGAAATGCGATTGCCGGCTGCACTTTTCAGGACGCCATCAATGCGAACCTGTGCGTCGGCAGCCGGCGTACGCACCGTCAGCGATTCCAGCGTGCCCGGATCGTAAACCAGCGCGTCCAGACTCGCCGGGCCCGCGCTGCGCACAAGACGGATGGCATTCGCCGCACCGCTGTCGCCGGCCGTGAAAATCAGGCTGCTGCCGGCATCGCCGTTCACCAGACCGGCCACGACTTTCGCCCCGGCCGCCGTCGCGGCCGCGTTGAAGGCGTCGCGAATGCCGGCCGGCGTGTCGGAGCCGGCGTTCACCACCACATCGAAGGCCGCCGTGCCCATTGTGACGTGCAGCGTGCCCGCGCCCAGACCAACGCCGGATGCCAGCGGCGCCGATGCCAGCTTGTGGGCACTCGCCAGCGCCAGGGTTTCAATGTCGTAGGCACCGGCCTGCGCACCGGCGGCGGCCGTTGCCACGAAGATGTCCTCGTCGGAAGACACTGCCGTGCGGGCACCGAACGAGTCGGCGTTGCGCAACGCCGCCAATGCCGACTGCAGTCCGGACACCGCGCCACCCACCGTGCCCAGCGCAGACAGCTTGAGCCGGGTATCGCTCTGGCTGCGCTGGATGCGGGCTGCTTCCGGAGCCCGTTCGGCGGCCACCAGTTTTTCCACGATGCCGGCAATGTCCAGGCCCGACCCGATACCCGATACCGTGATGCCTGCCATTCTCCGTCTCCACCGGCTGCGCCGGATTGCGTATTGCCCGTGTGCCCCGCCGCTGCCGGCCGGTGTCGTCAGACCTGCGCGCCGCCACGTGCCTGCGCACCGAGCGCGCGGGCAAGACGCAACGCGTCATCGCGCGGAATCTGGCGCAACACGTCGCCACTGGCCGCATCGATGACCTGCACGACGATCTTCCGGGCTTCCGGATCGACACTGACGCGCAGGTGGGTCGGCGACGGAATTCCGTCGAGCTCCCTGTCCAGGTACTTCTGCAACATGCGTGCCTGATTTGCCGGATCCTGCCGGTCGGGCGCCGGAACGGTGCCGGCAGCACCGACCGCGCCTATGCCTTCGCTCATGGGTTGCCTCCGGGCGACGCCGGAAAATGCCGCCTTCTCTCCGGCTATCGGCAACGCCGGCGCGGACTTGAGCCGGTAACCCGCCGGCCCGCCGGCAAAAAAAAGGCTCGCCCCGCTTATGCGGTGACGAGCCCCGAATGATCTGTCGCGCCCGGAGAAGAAAACCGCGAGACAGATGACGGCGCTGCCGACTGAGGACCGGCACCGCCACGCCCCGCGCCGGTTTCCCGGCGCGTCTTTTCACACAACTACGGACAAAGCAACTTGCGTGCCTGGTCCGTCCGGACACCGGGCCCCGTCACCCGGACGGCGGACCCGGTGCCCGGCGGTTCAGGTCATCACCGCAGCAGGCTCAGTACGCTCTGCGGCGCCTGGTTGGCCTGGGCCAGCATGGCCATGCCGGCTTGCTGCAGGACCTGCGTACGGGTGAGCTCCGCGGTTTCCTTGGCGAAATCGGTATCGCGGATGCGGCTGCGGGAAGCCGACAGGTTCTCGGCGACGCTTTGCAGGTTCGACACCGTGGAACCGAACCGGCTCTGGATGGCACCCAGGTTCGCGCGGGTCGAGTTGATGGTGGAGAGCGCGCTGTCGACCTGCTGGATGGCCAGCTGGGCGCCGGCATAGCTGCCGACCGACAGGCTGTTGATGCCGGTGGTGGTCGTGACCGTGCCGATGCTGCCGTTGGCATAACCGGCAACGGTCGCGCTGTTGGTCGTGCCGGCAACGGTGATGGCGGCGGCGCTGGTCAGGGTGATCTGGCCGGTCGCGCTGTCGTAGGCGGCGCCCACGCCGGATTGCGTCGATACGTTGTTGATGGCATTGACCAGCTGGCCGGCACGCTCGGCGGCACTGGAAGCGCCGGAGATGGCACCGATGTCGACGCCGTTGACGGTCACGCCGCCGGCCGCGATGGCGGTGGCGTAGCCGGTCAGGCCGCTCGCGGCCACCGACAGGGCGCCGCCCGTGGCTTGCGAGACCGAGCCCAGGGCTGCGGTGTTGGCATCCGTGATGGAGCCGATCGAGATGGTCTCGCCGGCGTTGGCGCCGACCTGGAAGACCTGGCCCGCGAAGGAGCCGTCGAGCAGCTTCTTGCCGTTGAAGGCGGTCTGGTCGGCCACACGGTCGATCTCGCTCAGCAGCTGGCTGACTTCAGCCTGGAGGGCGTTGCGATCGGTGTTGCTGTTGGTGGCGTTGGACGACTGGACGGCCAGTTCGCGGATGCGCTGCAGGTTCTCGCCGACGGTCGACAGGGCGCCTTCCGCCGTCTGCGACAGCGAAATGCCGTCGTTGGCGTTGCGGATCGCCACGTTCATGCCGCGGATCTGGGTGGTCATGCGCTCGGAGATGGCCAGGCCGGCCGCATCGTCTTTCGCGCTGTTGATGCGCAGGCCGGTGGACAGGCGCTGCATGGAAGTGGCCATCGAGGTGCCGGTGGAGTTCAGGGCACGCTGGCTGGTCAGGGACATCACGTTGGTATTGATGACTTGCATGGTCATTCTCCCGGGACATCCGCCCCGTCAGTTGGAGTCGTGGTTTGTCTTCTTCGCAGGGCCTCACCCGGTCGGGCGGCGCTCCTGCTTGGTACAGGTATCGGATGTGCCGGCCCGGACTTTAGGGATACCGGAAAATTCCCCTCGCCCGCCCCGCTCGCCGGCACCGGCCGGATCGCTCCCGGTACCGCAGCAGCCCGGCCCCTTCACTTTCCCCGGCTGCCGCCGATGAAGAGTCATGAGAACGCACGCATCACCGGCAGGCACCATGAACTTCACTGAAGCACCCGCGCGAAAGCGCATCCTTTTTGTCGATGACGAGCAGCACGTCCTGGACGGCCTGCAGAACCTGCTGCGCAAGCAGCGCCGGCAATGGGACATGGTTTTCGTCTCCAGCGGCGAAGCTGCACTGGAAGAGCTGGGCAGGAACCCGTTCGACGTCGTGGTCTCGGACATGCGCATGCCGCGCATGGACGGCGCCACCCTGCTGCGGAAGGTCAAGGAGAACCACCCGTCAGCGGCGCGCATCGTGCTGTCCGGGCACGCGGAACGCGACGCGGTCCTGAAGGCACTTCCGGTTGCCCACCAGTATCTGAGCAAGCCCTGCGATCCCGAACTCATCCGCGTGGTGATCGAGCGGGCATGCGCATTGCAATCGCTGCTGAGCAGCGACACCATCCGGGCGCTGATAGGCGGCATGGAGAAGCTTCCGTCGGTACCGCAGACCTACTGGGAACTGACCCGCGCGCTCACCGATCCGGACATCGGCGTGCCGGAAATCGCGCGCATCGTC
>JBMOOO010000020.1:0-48111 GCA_049324475.1 Pseudomonadota bacterium
GACCTGTCGACCAAGCGCAACCGCTTCATCAAGCGCCACAAGTACTTCGTGGAAGTGCCGTGGGATACCGGCAACTACTACTGGGACTACCAGAAGATGCGCGCGGAATACGGCCCGGCGGAGATGGGGACGCCCTCGCCGATCGGCATGCCGGCCGCACCGCACCCCTGGTGTGCCGCCAATGCGGCAGAAGTGGACGCGCTCGTGGAGTACGTGCTGACTCTGTGAGTGCTGCAACCGTGTGACGGATCACATGGCGCAGGAGCCCGGCAGCAATGCCGGGCTTCTTCGTTTCAGCCGGGAAGCCTGTCCGTGAGCGCAAGCACTTGCTGCGCACCTAGGCGCAGGTTTTCCTTCCAGCTGTAGCCGATGATCGGCTTGCCGGTGGCGCCGTCCATGAAGTCGAGTGCAACGCCGGGTGCGATCAGGTGGCGATAATCGAGGAAGAGCTCTTCGCCGGGCACAAGCTCACGCAGGGCGAAAGTGAAGCCGAGATGCCAGACAGCGTTCGGCGTGAAGGAGTGGTTGACGAAGAAGTCGTCCGGATACTCCGGACTCACCACGCAGTGATCCTCGAACCAGATCACCGAGGTATCGGCATGCGGGTGTGACTGCGGGGAGAAGATCTCCGCCAGCCGCACCGTGTGCGTGGCGTGGGTCGGTGCAATCAGCACCTTGCCTGCCGGCACGGCCTCTTCAACGAAGAAGCCCTTGCCGGCACCGGCCACAGTGGAAGTATCGACCCGGTACTTCACGGTAATCAGGCCACGCACGGGGCACCTCCGGCACTACAGGACCGGCGCATTGTAACGGTGTCCGTGACGTCCGGTAGCGGGTGGCGCGGCCTGTGGCGGATTCTGTCCTCAGACCGGCGATTTGCCGATCATGGCGTAGGAGACCCGGGTCACCAGCCAGCGTGGCGTCAGCCGGACCGTGAAGGCGGCTATCCAGTTGAGCAGGCCCGGGATGACCACCGGCCGGTTGCCGAACAGGGCCCCCAGGCCGGCGCGCGCCACCGGCGCCGGCTGCATGGCGGTGGCGAGCAGAAGCTTCGAATCGTTGCTGGCGCGTTCGTGGAAATTCGTCAACACGGCTCCGGGGCACAGGGTCGTCACGTTCACGCCCTGCTCGCGCAGTTCGGCGTCGATCGCTTCCGACATCGACAGCACATAGGCCTTGGTAGCTGAATACACGGCGAATTCCGGACCCGGCTCGAAGGAAGCGATGGAGCCGACATTGAGGATGCGACCCTTGCCGCGAGCAGCCATGTCCCGTCCGAACAGCCAGCACAGTTCGGTCAGCGTGGTGATGTTCAGCTGGATCATTTCCTGCTGCTCGGACAGCGCCAGTTTCACGAACCGGCCCTTGAGGCCGAAACCGGCGTTGTTGATCAGGATATCGACTGCCAGGCCCTTTGCTTTCACCGCGTCATACAGCTTCTGGCCGCTGCCGGGTTTGCCGAGGTCGGCGGCGATGACGGTGCTGTCGACGCCGTATTTCTGTTTCAGTGTGGCGGCGAGCTCCTGAAGCTTGCTCTCGCTGCGGGCGACCAGAACCAGGTCGTGCCCCTGTTGCGCGAGTTGTTCAGCCAGCTCCCGGCCGATGCCGATCGAGGCGCCGGTGACCAGTGCGAGCGGACGTGCCATGTGCAGTCTCCTTTGCAGTTCGTTCAGTTCATGATGCGGTCGGTGAGTTTCACTTTCAGCATCGACGGCAGCAGGCGCAGCAACGGCATCGATGCCTTGTACATGACGCCGGGGACCACCACGCGCCGGCCCTCGGCCAGCCCGCGCAGGCCGGATTCGGCCACGGACGCCGCGCTCATCATGCCGAGCTTCTTGATGCCGTCGATGGTCTGCCCGGCCACGCTCATGAATTCGGTCCAGGTCCCGCCGGGGCAAAGCGAGGTCACCGTGACGCCGTGCGGGCGCAGTTCCTCACTGAGCGCCTCGCCCAGGCTCAGCACATAGGCCTTGCCGGATGTGTAGATCGCCAGCTTCGGCACCGGTGCAAACGCGCCTACCGACGCCGTATTGAGAATCCAGCCGTGACCACGTGCCCGCATGGCGCGGCCATAGTGCCAGCACAGTTCGGTGAGCACGGTCATGTTCAGGTGATTGACGGCCAGGTGTTTCTCCAGCGGCAGGTCAAGGAAGTTGCCTTCGTGGCCGAAGCCGGCGTTGTTGACCAGGATGTCGATGGCCTGCCCCTGTCCTTCGGTGCGTGCGAACAGCAGGGCGGCGGCGTCCGGCCCCGCCAGATCCACTGCAATGGATTCCGCACGGATGCCATGCTGTGCAGACAACCCGGCGGCCAGTGCTTCGAGGCGGTCTGCGCGCCGAGCCACCAGCACGAGGTGGGCACCGGCAGCGGCCAGCTGCTTCGCGATCTCCTCTCCGATGCCACTGGATGCGCCGGTGACCAGCGCGGTTTTTCCTGCGAACTGTTTCATGACGGCTGTTCCGGTTGTGTTCGTTGATGAGCGGGCGCATCAGGCGCCGGGAAAGGATGTGCCTGTTAACCGTTCCGACAGCTCCCACAGGCGCCGGCCGGTTTCGGCGCTGGCTGCAAGCGGGCGCACGTGGGCGCGGGCTGGCGCGCCGACCAGGCCATGACGCGGCCCCAGATATTCCCCGCCTGCGAGTCCCGGTGCCGTTGCTGCGTAAAGGGTGGGCAATGCACCGGCAGCCGTGGACTGCGTGAGCATGGGCCACAGGCCCCGGATGATGTAGCCAAGACCGAGCGTGCTGTTTCTTGCAAAATCGGTGGCAAGTTCCGAGTTGGTGCCACCGGGGTGACTGGCCAGGGAGATCGTGCGGGCACCACTGGCTTTCAGTCGCCGGTCGAGCTCCAGCGCGAACGAGAGGTTGGCGATCTTCGACTGGGAGTAGGCTCGCTGCTTGTTGTAGATCCCTTCCAGGGTGAAGTTGTCGAGGTACAGGCCGTACAGCAGGTGGCCGAGGCTGCTGACTGTGATGATCCGTGATCCATCGACAGCCTTCATGGCCGGCAGCAGCAGGTTGGTCAGCGTGAAATGCCCCAGATGGTTGGTGCCTGTCTGCGTTTCGAAACCGTCTTCGGTACGGCCCTCAGGCAACCACATCACACCGGCGTTGTTGATCAGCAGATCAATGCGAGGCTGGTTTGCGCGAATGGCCGCAGCTGCCGTTCGCACGCTGGCCTGGCGCGAGAGATCGAGAGGGACAATCGAGAGGCGCGCTGCGGGATAGTGCGCCAGGATGGCCTGTCGCGCGTTGTCGGCCTTGGCCTGATCGCGGCAAGCCATGATGACCTGTGCTCGCTGTGCAGCCAGTGCCAGCGCGATTTCGTAGCCAATACCGCCGTTGGCACCAGTGACCACGGCCACTTTGCCATCGAGATCGGGTATGTCGGATGCAGTCCAGTCCATGTCGTCCGCCCTCCCGATGTGGTCAGCCTTGTGCGCGCAACCGGCGTGAGCGGAAGCCGCTGCCGGCCATTTCGATCAGCACGGCCATCAGCGACCAGATGCCTCGCGGCTGTTTCGCCGGCTCGCGGCCGGCGCCCATGCGGTGCAGCTGGCGGGCGTACCAGCTCACTTCCATCATCGCCATCTCGTCGACCATGCGGATGCCGGTGGTGATCGGTGCCACCACCGATTGCACATTCTCGCCGGCCAGCACGCGTTTCGGCAGGTCCGGTTCCATCACCAGCGGCCGTGCCAGACCGACCAGATCAGTGGCGCCGGAGGCGAGTGCCTCGCGCATGGCCTGTGCGCTGCGGAAGCCACCGGTCACCATCAGCGGTGTGTGCGGGATGCGGGCCCGGATCTGCTCCGCGTATTTCAGGAAGTAGGCCTCGCGTGCGCGGGTGGATGTGCGCACGTTGCCACCCGCCATTTCCGGCTGTTCATAGGTGCCGCCGGAAATCTCGATCAGGTCGATGCCCATGCCGGCCAGTGTTTCCGCCACCTGCATGGATTCTTCCTCGGTGAAGCCGCCGCGCTGGAAATCGGCCGAGTTGAGCTTGATCGAGATGCAGAAATCCGGTGCTGTGGCGGCGCGCATGGCCTTGTGGATTTCCGTTACGAAGCGCATGCGGTTTTCCAGCGAGCCTCCCCAGCGGTCCTCACGCCGGTTGGTGAGCGGGGAGAGGAACTGGTTGACCAGATAACCGTGCGCACCGTGGATCTGTGCGCCGGTGAAGCCGGCCAGGCGCGCGATGCGTGCGGCGTTGCCGAAGCGGGCAATGATGTCGAGGATCTCTTCATCCGTCAGCGCGCGCGGTGTGGCAAACATGGCCTGCATGTCCTTGCGGAACGGCACGGCGGACGGTGCCACCGGATCGCGATCGATGAACCGGATCACCTGGCGCCCCGGATGGTTCAGCTGCATCCACAGCTGGGTTCCGTTGGCGGTGCCGGCTTCGGCCCAGCGCTTCAGCAGCACCAGGTCGCGTTCATCCTCCAGGGCGACATTGCCCGGTTCGCCGAGATGGCGCCGGTCCACCATCACATTGCCGGTGACCAGCAGGCCGGTACCGCCGGCGGACCAGCGCCGGTACAGGCGGGGCAGGGCACCGGTCATGCGGTTGTCCGGCGTTCCCAGGGACTCGCTCATGGCGCTCTTGCCGAAGCGGTTGCGGAGAGTGGCGCCGTTGGGGAGTGTCAGCGGGCTGGCGAGTGTGGTGCTGGTCATGGGCGGGTTTCCGGCCGGAGTTCGACAGCGGTGAAACTATGCGACAGTTCGATAGCCATCAAAGTCTTTCCGATGGACGGTTTGATGGCCATCGAACTTTCACGGTAAGGTGCGCCCATGAGCCTCAAGCATCTGAGTTCCAGGGTCCGGCCTGCCGGGGATGACGAATCCGTCCGTCTGGCGCGCGCCTTCCGGGCCCTGTCCAATCCCAACCGCCTGCAGATCTACACCGAGATCCTGCGCCGGCAGCGTTCTGCGCTCGGCCCCGAGCACAGCTGCGCGCTGTACGATTTCATCAATTCGCTGGAAATCGGTGCGCCGACGGTATCCCACCACATCAAGGAACTGGTGGCCGCAGGCCTGATCAGCGTCGAGCGTGACGGCAAGTACCTGGCCTGTTCGCTTGATGAGGGCACGCGCCGCACCCTCGCCGCATTCTTTGCGGATGTTGCGCGCGCCTGAGGCGCAGCTAGCCGGTCGCCTGGCCGGTGTACTTGTCGGTCAGATCGCGCATCGCCGCCACCGTGCCCAGTCGCATCAGCGTCCAGTAGTGCCCGCTGATCACGCGGTCAACCAGCATGGTCTTGGCTGATGGCTGGAACGATTCCAGATAGCTCAGCGGCGTCGCGCGCGCCTGCTTCACCACATCGAAATGCATGCGCGAGCGACCAAAGTCGTACGGCGTGTCGCCGAAAGCCGGCATGACGATGTCGATCCAGCGTTGATAGAAATCGTTCTCCGGGCGCGGGCCGTCAGCCTTGCGCACGCCCAGCCCGATCAATGCGCGATCGATGCCGTCAAAATCACGCTCGTAGGCAGCACGCGTAATGTCCCGGTACAGGGCCGTGACATCCGGCGTCAGTCTTTTCACGGCGCCGAAGTCGTAGATGACGATGGAGCCATCCGGCCGGAATGCGAAGTTTCCCGGATGCGGATCGCAGTGCACGGCATGGTGCACGAAGATCTGCTTGCCGATGATGTCAAACAGGCGCCGGCCGATCCGGTCCCGCACTGCCTGCGGGTATTGCCCGGAGGTGGCCACGGTTTCCAGGGTGTCGCCGTTTTCCCGGGTCAAGGTCAGTACCCGTCTCCGGGTGAACTCCCCGATCACGTCCGGGATCACGATGTCTTCATCGCTGGCGTGGAATTCACGGAAGGCTCGCAGGTTCTCCGCTTCCTGCGTGTAATCCAGCTCGTCGTGCAGGCGGTTTCTGATTTCCAGGAAGATCTCGTCGATCACGCGCTCCTCGACCTTCAGCAGGCCGGCCAGCTTCAGGATGCGCTTGAGATGCTTGAGATCGGACTCGATCGACTCCTCGATGCCGGGGTACTGGACCTTGATCACGACCTCGCGGCCATCGAGCAGGACCGCACGGTGCACCTGGCCGATCGAGGCCGCTGCGAAAGGCTCTTCATCGATTTCCCGGAAAAGCTCGTAGGGCGGTGCGCCCAGCTCGTCGGTGATCTGTTTCCGGATGACCCGGAACGGCATCGGCGGCGATTCCTTCTGGAGCTTTTCCAGCGCCTTCGCAAACTCCGCCGGCAGCAGATCCTTGATCTGCGAAGCCACCTGGCCGACCTTCATCACGGCGCCTTTCATCTCGCCCAGTGTCTCGGCGACTTCGGCACCGATCTTCGCCAGCATTTTCTGGCGCTCCTTTTCCTTCTGCTCTTCCGACAGGAACAGGGATCTGGTCGTGCTGGCAGCCACACGCGTGGCGATCGATGTCGACATGCCGGCCAGCTTGAAGAAGCGCCGGGTCGGTGTGGTGGCCGAGAAGCGGCGGTCGTTGCCGTTCTTGTTGTCCTTGTCGCGCGTCATGCCGGCAAACTCCGCAGGCGGAAACCGCACGGATCATGGCACAGATGCCGGGACCGGGCCTGCGGTCATACCGGCGGCTTTCCCCGGATTTTCCGGGGTTTGCCGTAGGTGGCGGGGATTCCGTTTTGCCGGGAACCTGCGTATAGTACGCGCGCCTTGCAGGCTGTTGTCCGACAATCGGTGACTGGTCGCCGATGCCCGGGCCGGATGCCGGCGGGGTATCACGTGGTGAAAGTGCTGTCCCTGACCCTGTACGTCTTTTGAGGTTACCTCCATGAAGAAGTTCGCTGTCCTGGCCGTTGCGGCCCTGCTGGTTGCCGCTTGCGGCAAGAAAGAAGAAGCCCCGGTTGAAGCCGCTGCTCCGGAAGCTCCGGCTGCCGTTGAAGCTGCTCCGGCTCCGGTTGCAGAAGCTCCGGCTGCTGACGCTGCTGCTGCTCCGGCTGCTGACGCTGCCGCTGCTCCGGCCGCTCCGGCTCAGTAATCGCTTCCGCGATTCAGGCCTGAAAAGCCCGCTTCGGCGGGCTTTTCTTTTTCCGGCTTCCGGCCGGCCGGGCCCCTGTCCGGGTCCTGGCAATCAGGCCCGGGGGCAACAAAAAAGGCGCCCGAAGGCGCCTTTTTTGCGGGCCGGGCAAAGCCCGGCAGGGTGCATCAGGCGTCCGGGCCCTGGCGCTTCTCGCCGGTGGCGACCAGGTCATCGAAGATGCGCTGGCTTTCGTCACGCAGGGTGGCGAATGCGCCGATCACGGCCAGCACGTATTCGCTGTCGCCGGCTTCCGGTCCCTTCTGCTTCTTGCCGGCCTCGACCAGCTTGTTGACCAGTTCATCACCTTCCGAGCGGAGGGTGGCGACCAGACCACGGGCAGCAACCAGATACCGGTTCTGCTCGGCGGCTTCGCTGCCGATGGCCAGCTCGCCGGCATAGCGATACTTGTCCAGTTGCTTGCGGCCTTCTTCTTCGGCCTTGCTGACGGCGCCCAGGCCGGCCAGCCACAGCTTGCGGTTGATTTCCTTTGCCCGCTCGACCAGCGATTCCTGCTGGCTGCGCAGTTCCTTGAGTTCACCCATGGCACTTCCTCCGGTGATTGAACCGGGCCCGACGGGCCCGGCAGACGGCGCGCATCATAGGGAGGAGGCGCAGGCTGGCCGGCGGTGCTTGTCCGACATTCAAGCAGGACGGCCTGGCGGCCGACGAGTTGCGGACTGACCTGGCAGTCAGGCAGGGCGGGGCGGGAGGCGGCGACGGGAAATGCCGTTTTGTTCACAAAAGCGCAACCGCACCTGTGCACTGCTTCCGGTTTTCGCGGGCTCGCCCTGCCCGATGCAGCCGGGCGTGCCCACAATGACGACGTCCCGTGACCGGAGTCGTTTGCCATGTCCAACCTTGAACGCATGATCGCGCCGGTGCCTGCCTCGACCTATGCGCAGGCGGGCATTGCGGCAGGTCAGAAATGGACGGCTGACTACAACGTGGCCTGCTGGGTACGCGGGCGTGCCCAGTTCGCATCTACCGTGACGCTGTCCCTGCGTTATCGCGACGGTACCGGTGACCGTCAGGTGGTGGTGGACCGCGCCGGTTGCGACAAGGAATCCAGCCTGCTGCTGTCGTCGCGGGTACGGGTGCCGGCCACCGGACGGATCGAGGAAATGACGGTCTGGCTGTTCGGCGAACCGGCCTGCGAGCTGTTTGTCGACGAACTGTACGTACAGCGCACCGGCTCTGATGCGGGGGCCAGGCCCCTGCTCGCGACCCGCTGACCGGCTACCAGGGATTCCGGGAGCGCCGCGAACTCCAGCCCGGTCAGCCGTTTCAGGCGTGCCAGCTCTTCCAGGGCGCTGCGCTGGCGGAAAACGGCGATGTTGCTGTCCTGTGTCCTGCTCATGGCGGCGACCGCTCCGGGTGCATCTGTCGGGCTCTTGCCACGATTTCTGCGAACTTCGTGCCAGCGGTGCCGGACGGTCGGAAAGCCGTGCCGAAGGGCGTTTCCGGGGGATATCCGGGGCGGCCGGGCCACGGCGAGGCGCGAGGGCGGCAGGTGCTTCGGTCAACAACTGACGTGCTGCGGCAGTTGCCCGGATGGTGCCGGGCCCGGGGCGATCACCAGCAAAAACGGCCGGCAGTTGCCTGCCGGCCGTTCCTGTTTCCGGGTGATGGAGCCGGGAGTCAGTGCAGTGGCTGGCCGTTCGGCTTTTTCGCCTTGCCGTGCAGCAGGCCACCTTCGGTGAACAGCTTCTCGCGCCATTCGTCCAGCAGGGCTTCCGTGTCGTGGTGGGACGGGTGGAAACCCGGGCGGAAGAAATCCAGATACTGCGGCAGCAGACGGGAGAAGACACCCTTGCGGCCGCCCCAGCAGTACTTCAGGCCGCGCCAGTTGTTCCGGAAGTCGAACAGCTTGCCTTCGGATGCCAGCAGGCGCCCGTGGAACCAGAATGCGACCGCAAAGAACACGACGGTGGTCGGGATCATGGCGCCGGCGCGCAGGGCATAGTTGCCCACCAGCTTCTCGTAGACGTCATAGGCCACGTTCTTGTGCTCGTTCTCCTCGAGCGCGTGCCACATCCACAGCTGGCGCATTTCCGGCGAGAACTTCTGCTGTACGTCCGGATCGCGCAGCAGCATCTCCGCCATGATGGCGGTGTAGTGCTCGAGGCACACGGTGGTGGCCAGCTGGAAGCTCTTCGGCGTGGCCTTGCGCACGAACTTCAGCAGCAGGCCGACGTCGCGGTGCAGCTTGTCCACCGGATAGCCCTGGGCCGTGGCGGCATTGTTGAAGGCCTCGTGTTCCTTGCTGTGCATGGCTTCCTGGCCGATGAAACCGGCGATCTGGGCCTTCAGGACCGGGTCCTTGACCTGGTCGCGGTAGGCGCGCACGGCATCCACGAAGTAGGTCTCGCCTTCCGGGAACAGGGATGACAGCGTGGTCAGGAACGTGCTCAGGAACGCGTCGTTGTCGTAGTAGTAGCGCGTCGTCTGCGCCGGGTTGAAGTCGAAGTCCATGCGACGGGGCGGGATGTTGACGCTGGCACCCAGGGCCTGTTTCGGGGCGGGTGCGACGGCTGCAGCGGTCATGGCCTTGATTCCTCGGTCTATGGAATCCCGGTGACGGGATGGCGAGGAGACGATGCCATTGCGGTACGGGGGGCCACAGGTTAGCGTGTGACACCTTGTTGTCATTGCGGGCCACCCTCGGTTTTCCCTGTCGGGACGGGGGGATACCCGCCGGAATGAAGGCCTGATGCGCGATACCACGGCCCTGCCGGCCAACTACGTACTGCAGATTGCGGACCTGCTGGTGCCGCTGGGCGTGCCGGCCGACACCCTGTTTGCCGGTGCCGGCATCAGCCGGGAGCAACTGGCTGCGCCGGCGGCACGGATTCCCCTGACCGTGGCCAACGACCTGCTCCGGCGGGCCATCGAATTGTCGAACCAGCCCGCCATCGGCATCCTGGCCGGCCTGCAGATGAAGATTTCCCATCACGGCTACATCGGTTTTGCCGCCATGACCGCGCGCAATATCGGCGAGGCCCTGCGCATCGCCGAACGTTTCGCGCCGCTGCGCAGCACAGCCGTGGACCTGCAGTTGATGGTGGAAGGGGATGTCGCGTCGCTGACGCTGGTGTTCGATACCGATCTCGAACCGCTGCGCCATACCGCGCTGCTGGCCGTGTGCGTGGGCCTGGTGCAGATGGGCGGTGCGCTGACCGGCAAGGTGCTGACCGGTCGCGGCGAATTCGCTTTCCCGAAGCCGGGCTATGTCGATCCCTTCCTGGCCGTGCTGGGCGACAACGTGGTCGTCTTCGACCAGCCGGCCAACCGGGTGGTCTTCCCGTCTTCCTATCTTGATCTGCCGCTGACGATGAGCGATCCGGAAGCCTCGCGCATGGCGCTGGAGCAATGCGAGCGGGAACTGGCGGCGCTGGGCGAGTTTGCCAGCGTGGTCGGACGGGTGCGTGCGCTGGTGCAATCACCGGCCACCGGATTCCTCTCGCTGGAAGACGTGGCCGGACGCATGCACGTGTCGGCGCGTACGCTCAAGCGTCAGCTGGCGGCACAGGGCACCACCTTCAGCGACCTGCTGGACGGTATCCGCCGGGAGAAAGCCTTGCTGCTGCTGGCCAACCGTGTGCTCACCATCGAGCAGGTGGCAGACCGGCTCGGTTATTCCGATGTCGCCAACTTCACCCGTGCATTCCGTCGCTGGACCGGAGGTACGCCGTCGTCCTGGCGGGCCCGCTGACGGGGATCATGGGTGCCGGCAGCGGATGCTGCTACTTTTCGCCGGAATGCCGGACGGGGGATGCATGATGCGCAAGTCGTGGCTCGCGGCCGGTGTTGTTCCGGTGCTGGGTGTACTCGCCGTGCTGCTCTGGCCGGAACGTCCCGCGCTGCTCCAGTTCGCCACGGTGGCGCGTGGTGATGTCGAGCAGGTGGTGTCGAACACCCGTGCCGGCACGGTCAATGCCTGCCGCCGTTCACGCCTGTCCATGCCGATGGGCGGTCGCGTCGAACGTCTGCATGTTGATGAAGGCGATCACGTGCGTGCCGGAGCTGTCCTGCTGGAAATCTGGAACGATGACCGGGAGGCCCAGCTGGCACAGGCCCGTGCCGCCGCGGATGCGGTATTGCTGCGCGAACAGCAGGCCTGTCTGCAGGCAGACCAGTCGCTGCGCGACGAACAGCGCTCTGCGCAGCTGGAAGGGCAGCAGCTGATTTCGAAGGGGGCGCTCGAACAGGATGTGACCCGCCGCCGCATGGCCGATGCAGCCTGTGCGGCTGCCCGCGCCGATCTGGGGACGGCCCGGGCCCAGATCCGGGTGCAGGGTGCATTGCTGGAGGAGACCCGGTTGCGTGCGCCTTTTGCCGGTGTGATCGCGCAGGTGAACGGCGAGCCCGGCGAGTACGTCACGCCGTCTCCGCCGGGTGTCGCCACGCCACCGGCGGTCGATCTCATTGATGACAGCTGCCTTTACGTCACGGCGCCCATCGACGAGATCGATGCCGCACAGGTCAGGACCGGATTGCCGGTACGCATTACGCTGGATGCATTCCGCGACGCCCGCATTCCGGGCAAGGTGTCCCGCATTGCGCCCTATGTGCTGGACAAGGAGAAACAGGCGCGAACCGTCGACGTGGAGGTCCGGTTCGAGTCGGTGCCCGACAACGTGATCCTGCTGGTCGGGTATTCGGCGGACGTGGATATCGTCCTGCAAACCAGCCGGAACGTGCTGCGCATACCGGCCGAGTCCCTCATTGACGGCAAGGCCGTGCTGTTGCTGGATGCCGCCGGAAACCGGCTGGTGCGGCGCGAAGTGACAACGGGCCTGGCCAACTGGACATGGGTCGAGATCACGGGCGGGCTCGCCGAAGGCGACCGGGTCGTGCTGTCGCTGGACCGTCCGGGCGCGGTGGAGGGCGCTGCCGTCCGGGTAGAGCCGTCACCATGATCGAGGTGCGCGGCGTCGAGCGCATTTTTCATGTCGGCGATGAAGCCGTGCACGCCCTGGCGAACATCAATCTTGATATCGCGCCGGGCGAATACATCTCCGTGATGGGGCCCTCCGGTTCCGGGAAGTCGACCCTGCTCAACATGCTCGGCCTGCTGGACCGGCCGGATGCCGGCAGCTATCGCATCGATGGCGTCGATACGGTTCCCCTGCGCGAAGAACAGCGTGCCGGGATCCGGCGTCGACGGATCGGCTTCGTATTCCAGGCATATCACCTCGTGCCGCGGCTGACGGCGCGGGAGAACATCGAGCTGCCGCTCGTGCTCGGCGGCGTGGCCCCTGCCGAGCGACAGAAAAGCGTGCAAGCCGTCATGTCCGATCTCGGTATCGCTGATCGTGCCGACCATCTGCCCACCCAGTTGTCCGGGGGGCAGCGCCAGCGCGTCGCCATTGCCCGTGCCATTGTCGCGAAACCGGAAATCGTCCTGGCGGACGAGCCAACCGGCAATCTCGATTCGAGAGCCGGTGAGGAAGTGGTCCGTGTGCTGGAACAGCTCAACGCCGCCGGTATCACCCTGCTGGTGGTGACGCATGATGCCGCGCTGGGTGCCCGGGCCCGTCGCCGTCTGCGCATGCGCGACGGCGGCATCGTCGCTGACGAGCGGGGCTGATTGCGTGCGCGCGGGCGACCTGCTCCGCTATGCGCTGGGTTCACTGGCAAGGCAGCCGTTCCGTACGGCAATGATCCTGCTGGTGGTGTCGCTGGGCGCGGGTTCGGTGGTGTTGCTGACGGGGCTGGGTGAAGGTGCGCGGTTGTTTGTTGCCGGCGAGTTTTCCGCATTGGGCACGGACACGCTGACGGTGCTGCCGGGTCGTCAGGACACCACCGGCGGCATGCCGCCGATCATGGGTACGGCTCCGCGTGACATCACGCTGGACGATGCCGAAGCGCTGCGGCAGTTGCCGGGTATCGTCGCGGTTGCGCCGATCGTGATCGGCGCCAGCACGGTCTCGGTTGCTGCGCTGCAGCGCGACGGCATCGTGATAGGCACCACCGCCGACTATTTCCGCATCCGAAACATGGAGCCGGTGCGCGGCTCGACCTTTCCCGAGAGGGCGGCATCCGAATTGCCGCCGGTGGCACTGCTGGGCCCGACCATGGCCCGTGAGCTGTTTCCGGGGAGCGATCCGACCGGAGCCTGGTTGCGGATCGGCGATCGCCGTTTCCGTGTGGTGGGCGTGCTGGGCGAGACCCGCAGCTTCGGCATGGATCTGGGCGACGCCGTGTTTGTGCCGGTGAACCATGCACAGCAGCTGTACGATGCCAACGGCATGTTTCGCGTGATTGCCCAGGTCGATTCCGGTGTTTCCCGCACGCGCGTGGCAAGCAGGATGAAAGAGTTGCTGCAGGCCCGTCATGACGGTGAAGAAGACGTCACCATCACCAGCCCCGATGCCATGCTCAAATCGCTGGATGCCATTCTCGGCATCATGACGATCGCCGTGGCCGGCATTGCCGGCATCAGCCTGCTGGTGGCCGGCATCCTGATCATGAATGTCACGCTGATTGCCGTGACGCAGCGCACGGCTGAAATCGGTCTGCTCAAGGCCCTGGGTGCGCCGGCGGGCACGGTCCGCAGCATTTTCCTGACGGAGGCCTTGCTGATGACCCTGGCCGGAGGCATCGCCGGTGTGCTGGCCGGCGAAGCACTGCTTCTGGCAGGGCGTCACCTGTGGCCATCCATCCCGTTCGCGGCGCCGTGGGCGTCGGTGCTGGCGGCGTTGCTGGTCTCCCTGCTGGCCGGTCTGGTGTTTGCGCTGGTGCCGGCAAACCGTGCGGCGCGCCTTGATCCGGTGCTGGCACTGGCGGGGAAGAAATAGCATGCGCCTGGCGGATTTCCTGCGCTGGATCGTGGCCGCCGTGCGCGCGTCCAGGACGCGCACCCTGCTCACGGCACTGGGCATGGCGATCGGCATTGCCGCAGTCTCCATGTTGACCGCCATCGGCGAGGGCGTGCGCGGTTATGTGCTGGCCCAGTTCACGCAGTTCGGTACGCACATCGTGGCGATCAATCCCGGCAAGGCGCAGACCGGCGGCATGAGCGGTCTGTTCCGCACCGAGCGTCCGCTGACCCTGGAAGATGCCGCGCTGCTGGCGCGTGTGCCCGGCGTGCTGTCGGCGGTGCCGGTGATCCAGGGCACCGGTCGCGTCGAGGCCGGCCTGCGGCAGCGCGATACCGGCGTGCTCGGTGTCGGCAGTGCCGCTGCCGATGCCTGGCTGATGCGGGTGCAGTTCGGGCGTTTCCTTCCGGAAGACGATCCCGTGGCGGCCCGTCCGTATGTCGTGCTGGGCCACAAGGTGTGGCGCGAGCTGTATGGCAACCGCAGTCCACTGGGTGAAGACGTGCGGGTCGGCGGGCAGCGCTATCGCGTGATCGGTGTCATGGCGCCCAAGGGGCAGATGCTCGGCTTTGACATGGACGACATTGTGTTCATTCCGGCGGGCCGGGCCCTGAGCCTGTTCAATCGCGACGGCCTGATGGAAATCAACTTCAAGCATGCGCCCGGCGTATCGTCGGACGTGATGGTGGAACGTCTGCGTGCGGCCCTGGCCGCGCGGCATGGCGGCGAGGATTTCACGATGACTTCGCAGGCTGACATGCTGGCCACGCTGGATCGTATCCTGCTGGTCCTGAAGGCGGCCGTTGCCGCACTGGGTTCCGTTTCATTGTTCGTCGGCGCCGTCGGTGTGCTGACCATCATGACCACGGCACTTGCTGAGCGGCGCGAGGAAATCGGGCTGTTGCGGGCGCTGGGATGTTCGCGCCGGCGCCTGCTGGCGCTGTTCCTCGGTGAATCAGTCCTGCTGGCCTTGCTGGGTGGCTTGCTGGGGCTGGCGCTGCTCGCCGTTTTGCTGGGTGTGCTGGTTCTGGTGGCCCCGGCCTTGCCGCTTGCGCCACAGCCGTTCTATCTGCTGATGGCGCTGATGCTGTCCGCGGTGATCGGCGCCCTTGCCGGCATCTGGCCGGCCTGGCGTGCCAGCCGGCTTGATCCCATCGAGGCGCTGCGTACGGAATAGGCCCGGCCTTCAGGCGGCGCTGCTGCGAAGCTCGCGATCGCGGAGTTGCTCCACCCGGGTTCCGATCAGGGCCCGGTTGTCGTGCTGCCAGGGGTGGAACGACGGGCTGAAATAATCCAGGTAGTCCGGAATCATGCGCGTCAGCGGGCCGGGTTTCACGAAAATGAATTTCAGGAAGCCCAGCGCGGCACGCAGGTTGAATGTCTGGCGGTCGCGCCAGAGGAATCGCTGCTGGAAGGACGTCACGAACAGGAAGAAGAACAGGGTGGTGACGATCATGGTGAGGATCCGCACCAGATACGCCAGCACGCCACGTCCGTAGACCTGCGTGTAGACATCGAAGGCGACCGCCTTGTGTTCGGTTTCCTCCACGGCGTGCCAGAGCAGCATGTCGCCCTCTGCCGCCTGCAGGTCCTCGACCACTTCCGGCTGTTCCAGCAGCTGGTTGGCGAGAATGGCGGTGAAGTGTTCCAGGGCGATGGTGATGGCCAGCTGGCGCATTTTCGGCAGACGACGTGCAGTGCCCAGCAGCCAGTTCTTCGTGAAACGCGCGGTCGACCGCATCGGTACGCCGTGCCTGTCTTCGAGCAGGTTGTTGAAGGCCTCGTGTTCCTTGCCGTGGTTGGCTTCCTGGCCGATGAAGCTGCGGACCTGGGCCAGCAGTGCCTGGTCCTGCACCCGACCCTGTACGTTGCGTACCGAATCGATGAAGAAGCGCTCACCGTCCGGGAAGACAGCCGACAGCGCGTTCAGGTAATGGGTGATCCAGGGATTCCCCTTGTACCAGTATTTCGGCAGGTCGTTGCCGAAGTCGAAATCCATGCGGCGTACCGGAATGCGGATGTCGATGCTCATGGCAATGCTCCTCGTGTGTCCCGGTCTGTCAGGCGGCGGCGCTGCGCAATTCCTTGCTGCGGAGCTGCTCGACGCGGTTGCCGATCAGGGCCCGGTTGTCGTGTTGCCAGGGATGGAAATCGCGCTTGTAGTAGTCCAGGTAGTCGCGCGCCATTTTCCGGATCGGGCCCGGCTCGATGAACAGGAACTTCACCAGCCCTGCCAGCCCTTTCAGGTCGGTGAGTTTGCCGTCGCGAGCCACCAGCCAGAGCATGAAGGCGAACTGGTGGGCAGTGAACATCACGGTGGTGATGGCCATGGCGCGCACGCGGATCGCATAGTTGCCGCTGACCTGCTGGTAGACGTCGTAGGCCACGGCCTTGTGCTCGGTTTCCTCCACCGCGTGCCACATGAACATGTCGCCGTAGGCAGCTTCGAGTTCCGCCATGACTTCCGGATTTTCCAGCAGCTGGTTGGCGAGGATGGCGGTGAAGTGTTCCAGGGCGATGGTGATCGCCAGCTGGCGTTCCTTCGACAGGCTGCTGCGCATGCGGTCGGTGCGGCGTTTCACGTAGCCCGCGATCCTGGAGATCGGCAGGCCGAAGCGGTCTTCCAGCAGATGGTTGAAGGCCTCATGTTCCTTGCCGTGGTTGGCCTCCTGGCCAATGAAGCCACGTACCTGTTTTTGCAGCTCCGGATCGTCGATCCGGTCCTGGAAGTTGCGCACGGTATCGATGAAGAAGCGCTCGCCGTCCGGAAACACCGCTGACAGCCCGTTCATGAAGTGGGTGATCCACGGGTTGCCGCGATACCAGTAGCGGGGCATGTCGGCGGGGAAGTCGAAATCCATGCGGCGGACGGGAACGCGGACACCGGCGGACAGCTTGCTCATGGACGGGGCCTCGTGCGGCTCGGTAAAGGGGGCGGGACAAACGGGACTTTCCCTTGCCGTTGTGCGCGGCAGAAGGTTATCTTCAGCCCACGGTCGGTCATTTAGGGCCACATCGGTAGGGCCGCACGGCCCCGGGCAGGTTGGCTGGATGGGTGGAAAACGCAGGGATTTCGGTGCGCTGGAAGTGGCGGCGGGTTATGCCGAGCTGCTGTGTGCACTGGTCGAGAAACGCGGCATTGCCCGCAGCAGCCTGCTGGCCGGCAGCGGCGTGACCGCCGAGCTGCTGGCGAGTCCGGGTGCCCGGGTCACGTCCCCGCAGTTCCAGCGCATTGTGCGGCGGGCACTGGAACTGACCGGCGATCCCTCGCTGGGCTTCCAGCTCGGCCTGACCATGAACATCAAGACCCACGGATTCCTCGGCTACGCGGCACTGTCCAGCGAGAGCATCGCCGAAGCGATCGACCTGGCCACCCGCTACTTCCGCACCCGCACCACCGGCATCGACCTGCTGTTCTTCGTGGAAGGCGACACCGCCGTGCTGCAGTTCGACGAGTGCTACCCGATGGGTGATCTGCTGCCGTTCGCCATCGAAACGCTGCTCGGCATGTTTCACACCATCCGCCTGCAGCTGGTACAGGACGAAATTCCCGCCGATGGCGAAGCGCGCGTGACCTATCCGGAGCAGGAATACCATCGCCTGCTGGCGCCCTTGATCGGTGGCCGCATCCGCTTCAACTGTTCAGCCAACCAGATCCGGTTCCCCGCGTCTGAACTGCAGAAGCGGATCAATTATGCCGATCCGCAACTGGTGCGCATGGCGGCCGCGCAGTGCGAAGAGGAACTGAAAAAGCTCAAGGACGAGTCGGGCCTGCTGGGCGAAGTGCGCCGTCGGGTGCGGCGACGTCTTGCGGATGATCCGTCGCTGGAGGGGATTGCCGGTGAACTGCACATGGCGCCGCGTACCTTGCGCCGCCGCCTCGCCGAACTGGGCACCAGCTACCACGATGTGGTGGAGCAGCTGCGCCGCGGCCTGGCGGTGGAATACCTGCAGGCGGGCGACCGGCCGGTGGAGCACATTGCCGAGCTGCTCGGCTACAGCGATCCGTCGAATTTCGGACGTGCTTTCCGGCGCTGGACCGGCATGTCACCCACGGCCTGGCGGGCGCAGGCGGTGACGCCGCTGAAGGCCGGGTGACGGGCGGGAGCAGCGATCAGCGTGGTGCGGTGCGGTCGTCCAGCCATTTGCCGACGTCCATCATTCCTTCATAGCGCTCCGGCTGCAGCATTACTGCGTGGCCCATGCCCTTGAAGATCTTCATGCGTTTGTCACGGCTGAGCGTGCGCAGGATGATTTCTTCCGATGAGGCGACCGGGATCAGCTGGTCCTTCTCGCCATGCAGGATGTAGATCGGCACGTTGACGACTTCGATCCGCTCCTTCAGGAACTTGTTGGATTCGACGATGGCGGTGATGTAGCGCGCCGGCAGCCAGTTGTGCGACACGTAGGGGTCGTCCAGCAGCTGCTCGCGCAGGGCCTTGTCCTTGACGATGAAGCGCAGGCCGAGATTGGACGACAGCGTCGGCGCATGTTCGAACTTGGAGCCGAACCAGCCGGCAGTCGACAGGGCCCAGTTGTTGAAGATTTCCGGTGCGTGGAAGCCCATCGGCAGGCGAAGGTTCGGTTTGTAGCCGGGCGCCGACAGCACCAGGCCGTCGAAGAAGGTGCGACGTTGCACCTGGCCCAGCAGGCAGACGAGGCCGCCGAGGCTCTCGCCGTAGCCGAAGATCGGCAGGCCGGGGTATTCGGCACGCATGCGGTCGATCACCATGCCGACATCGGTCACGTACTTGTCGTGGTTGTAGACGTCGCCGCGCGGGCCGATGCCGTCGGAGCGGCCCCAGCCCTGCAGGTCGATGCCGTAGACGACATAGCCCTTGGCTGCCAGGTAGCGGCCGAACTCGTCGTAGAGGCCGGAGTGCATGGTAGTGCCGTGCACCAGCACCATGACCGCACGCGGGTTGCCTGACGGCAGCCAGTAGCGCCCGAAGATGTTCAGGCCATCCGGGTTGACGAAGTTGTCCTCGCGAATCTCGCCGACGTAGGCGGCGATCTCGTCCGGCGGCGGGGTGAATTCGAGCGGCTTGTTGCTGGCGCAGGCACTGGTCAGCAGCACCAGTACCAGCACGGAAAGCAGTCGCAGGGACGCAATGCCTGCCAGGCGGGCGAGGAGGGAATGGCGGCGAACAGGCAGCATGAGGCCCCCGGACCTTTGGTGGACCCCCGACCGGGGTTCCTTTGTTGTTCTGGAGGGGGGGATTGTATCGGCATTCCCTGCCCTGACCAGAGCGGGGCGGCGGAAACGACAGGCCCGTACCGGCTACTCTTGCTGCTCCGCCGGGGCTGGCCCGGCCCCGGACCACAGGACCCTGCAATGACGATCACGGCACAGGACATCTTCCGCCCCGGACTGCTGGCAGGCCAGCCGGCCTTCATCACCGGCGGTGGCACCGGCATCAATCAGGGCATTGCCCTGCGGCTGGCCGGGTTCGGTGCGAAGGTGGTGGTGATCGGCCGCCGACAGGAAAAGCTGGACGACACCGTCGCGCGGATACGCGCGGCCGGCGGTGAGGGTATGGGCATTGCCGCCGACGTGCGCGACTACGCGGCCGTGCAGGCCGCTGCCCGCCAGGGCGCCGACGCTTTCGGCCCCTACCGGATCGTGGTGGCCGGCGCGGCCGGCAACTTCATGGCGCCGGCGGCGCAGATTTCCTCGAACGGTTTTGCCGCCGTGGCCGACATCGATCTCAAGGGCACGTTCCACACCTTCCGTGCCACCAGTGACTTCTTCGCGGCGGACGATGTGCGCTGCCTGGCCATTTCCGCCCCCCAGGCCGAGATGCCGATGCCGTTGCAGGCACATGTGTGCAGCGCCAAGGCCGGTGTGAACATGCTGGTGCGCACGCTGGCGCTGGAGTGGGGTGCACGCAATGTGCGCGTGAACGGCATTTCGCCCGGTTATGTCGCCAACACCGTGGGCGGCGATCTGCTCGCGGCCGGTCAGGAAGAAAAGGTGACGAAGCTGCTGCCGATCCGCCGTTTCACCACCGTGGATGAAATGGCGGATTTCGCCCTCACGGTGCTGAGCCCGCTGTGCCGTTACATGACCGGGCAGATCGTTGCCCTGGATGGCGGCGTGTCGCTGCTGGGTGGCGGCATGATGTACGCCTTCATGCAGCCCTGAGCGGACCCCGGACGCGGCGCCGACAGACGTTCAGCGGGTCAGGAAGGCGCGCATCTGCTGGTCGGCGAAAAAGCGCGCCAGGGTTTCCCCGAGCACTTCGTTGATCCAGGTTTCGTTCTGGCCGGCGGTCGGCGCCACCGGGAATTTGCGGGTCACGGTCGAGCGGTAATTGGCGGTGTGCGTGCCGCCGGCGTCCTCGGCCGTGACGCGCAGCGCGGCGGTCATGTCGGCGCCGGTGGCGACCGGTCCTTCCGGTACCACGTAGGACAGCTCGGCGATGACGATTTTCACCGCGGCAGTGGCCTTGCTGCTGTTGCCCAGGCTGTTGTCCACCGCGTAGCCCTGCGCTGCCAGGCCTTTCTCCGTTTCAAGACGTACGGCTTCCGCGATGTCGTTGCCGGACCGGATCAGGCTGGATTTCGAATACACGCCGCCACGCGAACCGAGTACGGTATCGCTGCGCTCGTCGATCACCTGCACGCTGACGGTTTTCCCGTTGCCGATCGCGGCCGGTGCAATGACGAGTTGCGGTGTCACGTGGATGGTCTGCGGGCTCAGCGTGCAGGCCGGCAGCAGGACGGCGAACAGGGCGATCGCGGCGGATTTCAGGCTGCGCATCGGGGCTTCCTCCGGTCAGTGGTTGCGGTGCACGGCGAGCCGGGCCAGTGCGGCCAGTGCATCGCGGTAGTGTGATGCCGGCAATTCCGCCAGCAGGGCGACGGCGGCATCCGCCTCGGCTTCGGCCAGTGCGCGCGTATAGGCCAGGCCGCCGCTGCGACGCACCGCCGCTATGACGGCATCAAGCTTGTCCAGTTCCGCGCCGCGAATGGCATCGCGCACCAGCTGCGCGTCGGCCGGGGTGCCGTTGCGCATGGCGTGTATGAGGGGCAGCGTGGGTTTGCCTTCGGCCAGGTCGTCACCGACATTCTTGCCCAGCTCGGCCGTGTCACCCTCGTAGTCGAGCACATCGTCGATCAGCTGGAAGGCGATGCCGACATGTTTCGCATAGCCACCGAGAATGCGGCGCAGGGTCGCGGCCTCGGCATCGCTGCGGGCGCCCAGCACGGCACCGGCCTCGGCCGCCGACTCGAACATCTTTGCCGTCTTGGCGTGGATGACCTGCATGTAGCGTGCTTCCGTGGTCTCCACGTCGCGCACGTTCAGCAACTGCAGCACCTCGCCTTCCGAGATCACGTTGGTGCCGTCGGCCAGGATGTCGAGCAGGCGCATGTCGTGCAGCTCGACGGTCAGCTGGTAGGAGCGGGAGATCAGGAAATCACCGACCAGCACCGCTGCCGGGTTGCCCCAGACGGCATTGACCGTCGGCCGACCCCGGCGCAGGTCCGAATGGTCGACCACGTCGTCGTGCAGCAGGGTGGAGGTATGCAGCAGCTCGATGATGCCGGCAATGTTGATGTGCCGGTCGCCCTGGTAGCCGGCGGCCCGGGCCGCCAGCAGGGCCACCAGTGGCCGCAGGCGCTTGCCGCCGCTCTGCACGATGTACCCGGCCACCTCCCGGATCAGCGGGACCCGGGTCTCCAGACGGTCCAGGATGAACCGGTCCACGGCTGCGAAGTCGTCGCCGACGGTCGCTACGATCTCCTTGAATTCCATGGGGTCCGGGGGTCCTGGCGGGGTGGGAAGGGCTGGGCCGGCCGCATTCTCGGAGCCACCCCGGGGGGCGTCAAGGAAAGCCGGCCCGGAACGGTCCGGGCCGCCTTGCTTCGGCAGGGGGCATTCCCTAGAATGCGCGGCCCCGAACGTGTTGCTGCCCGGTCCCCCAATGGCCGTCCCGCTGTCGCGAGGACACCAACCGGAAGCCCGAACTGAGGAAAGTCCCATGTACGCCGTTATCCGCACCGGCGGCAAACAGCTCCGCGTCGCCGAAGGCGATGTCGTGAAGGTCGAGCTGCTCAATGCCGAGCCGGGCCAGAAAGTCGAATTCGAAGTCCTGATGGTCGGTCAGGGCGAGTCGGTGAAGATCGGCAAGCCGGTCGTGGCCGGCGCCAAGGTCACCGGCGAAGTGACCGAGATCGGTCGCCACGAGAAGATCAACATCATCAAGTTCCGCCGCCGCAAGCACTTCCGCAAGCAGCAGGGCCACCGTCAGTGGTTCTCGGCGGTGAAGATCACCGGCATCAAGGCCTGACGCACAGGAGTTCACTGCCATGGCACACAAGAAGGCCGCGGGCTCATCCCGCAACGGCCGCGACAGCGAAAGCAAACGTCTCGGCGTGAAAGTGTTCGGCGGTCAGGAAGTTCTCGCCGGCAACATCATCATCCGCCAGCGCGGCACGAAAGTGCACGCCGGCAAGGGCGTTGGCATGGGCCGCGACCATACGCTGTTCGCGCTGGTCGATGGCACGGTCAAGTTCGACGTGAAGGGTGCCTTGGGTCGGAAGATCGTTTCCGTCGTTCCGGCAGCCTGACCGCTTCCGGTTCCGCGGAACCGGATTCGAAAGAGCCCCGCGGTGTACCGCGGGGCTTTTTTGTTTGTCTGCAGGTAAAGAGAGCGTGCCATGAAATTCGTTGACGAAGCTGTGATCGAAGTTGTCGCCGGCAAGGGCGGCGACGGCTGCGCGAGCTTTCGCCGCGAGAAATTCATCGCCAATGGGGGGCCCGACGGTGGCGATGGCGGCCGTGGCGGCTCGATCATCCTGGAAGCCGACGACAACCTGAACACGCTGGTCGATTACCGGTACGCGCGACTGTTCCGTGCCAGCAAGGGCCAGAACGGCATGAGCGCGCAGTGCTATGGCAAGGGCGCGGAGGACATGATCCTGCGTGTGCCGGTCGGCACGACCGTGATCGACCTGGACAATAACCAGGTGCTGGGCGATCTCACGCGCAGTGGCGAGCGGCTCACCCTGGCCGAAGGCGGCAAGGGCGGTCTGGGCAACCTGCACTTCAAGAGTTCGGTGAACCGGGCGCCGCGCCAGTTCACCAAGGGCACGGAAGGCGAAAAGCGCAAGCTGCGGCTTGAGCTGAAGGTGCTGGCCGATGTCGGCCTGCTCGGTTTCCCGAACGCCGGCAAGTCGACGCTCTTGCGCGCCGTCAGTGCCGCGAAGCCCAAGGTCGCCGATTATCCGTTCACCACGCTGGTGCCCAATCTGGGTGTGGTCAAGGTCGATCGCGAGCGCAGTTTCGTGATGGCCGACATTCCCGGTCTGATCGAGGGGGCGGCCGAAGGCGCCGGCCTCGGCATCCGTTTCCTGAAACATCTGGCGCGCACGCGCCTGCTGCTGCATCTGGTGGATATCGATCCGCCGGACGGCGCTGATCCGGCCGACGGTATCCGTGTGCTGGTGGAAGAGCTGCGCAAGTTCAGCGCCACCCTGGCCGAGCGTGAGCGTTGGTTGGTGTTCAACAAGACCGATATGATGCTGCCCGAAGACGCCGACGAGCGGATCGCCGGTGTGCTGTCCGGCCTGGGCTGGCAGGGGCCGGTGTTCCGTATTTCGGCGCTGTCCGGCGAGGGCACGGACGATCTGAAGCAGGCGATCATGGCGCGCCTGGAAGAGTGGCGGCGTATCGAGGCAGAAGATCCGGAGGCGGCCGCGCGCGAGAAAGCCATGCGCGATCGTCTGGAAGAAGAAGCACGGCAGAAAGTGCAACAGCTCAAGCTGGAAGCGCGGGCCGAACGTCGCGGCCAGCAGGATGACGACGATGATGGCGGTGACGACGACAACGATGAAGGCGGCCTGGAAGTCATTTACCGGTCGTAGACGGGATCAGCGATGAGCCAGCGGGACCAGAACCAGCGGGAAAGGCTGCGCGGCGTGAAGCGCTGGGTCGTGAAGATCGGCAGCGCATTGCTGACCAACAACGGGCGTGGTCTCGACAATGCCGCCATTGCCGGCTGGGTCGACCAGATGGCCGCGCTGCATCGTGCCGGTGCGCAGGTCGTGCTGGTGTCCAGCGGTGCCGTGGCCGAAGGCATGGTGCGTCTCGGTCTGTCGGCGCGCCCGGATTCCATTCATGAGCTGCAGGCTTGCGCCGCGGTCGGCCAGATGGGTCTGGTGCAGGCCTGGGAGTCACAGTTCGCGCGTCACGGCCTTCGCACCGCGCAGGTACTGCTCACGCACGACGATCTGGCCGATCGCCGCCGCTACCTGAATGCACGCTCCACACTGCGTACGCTGATCGAGTTCGGTGTGATTCCGGTCATCAACGAGAATGACACCGTGGTCACCGACGAGATCCGCTTCGGCGACAACGACACGCTGGGTGCCTTGGTCACCAATCTGGTGGAAGCCGAAGCGCTGATCATCCTGACTGACCAGAAGGGGATGTTCGAACGCGATCCGCGCACGGATCCGTCCGCGCCACTGATCAGCGAGGCGCGCGCTTTCGATGAATCGCTGGTGGCCAAGGCCACCGGCAGCAGTGCCAGCGGTCTCGGCCGTGGAGGCATGGCCACGAAGATCCGTGCTGCGCGGCTGGCGGCCCGTTCCGGTGCGCGTACTGTCATTGTCGGCGGGCGCATCGAACAGGCCGTGACGAAGGTGGCTGCCGGCGAGAACGTCGGCACCTTGCTGTTGCCGGATGCCGAGCCGATCGTGGCGCGCAAGCAGTGGCTGGCCGGGCACCTGCAGATGCGCGGCACGCTGGTGCTGGACGACGGAGCGGTGCGCGTGCTGCGCGAGGGTGGCAAGAGCCTGTTGCCGGTCGGTGTGCGGGAAGTGCATGGTGAGTTCTCGCGTGGCGAGGTGGTGTCCTGCGTGGATTCCGGTGGCCGCGAGGTGGCACGGGGCCTGGCGAACTACGGTGCTGACGAGTCGCGCCGCATTGCCGGTGCGCGTACTGCCCAGATTTCGGAACGTCTGGGGTACGTGGACGAGGAAGAATTGATCCATCGCGACAACATGATCGTGTTCTGATGTCGCGTCGCCTGCAGATTGCCCTCGCGCTGTTCGCCGTCTACGTGATCTGGGGATCCACCTACGTCGCCATGGCGATCGGTGTGCGGCATTTCCCTCCCTATCTCATGGGCGGCATGCGCTATGCGGCGGCCGGTGCCGCCATTTTCTGTTTCCTGTTGCTGCGCGGTGAACGTTGGCCGGATCGCCGTGTGTGGGGCTCCGCACTGCTCAGTGGCATCCTGTTGCTGGCGATCGGCAACGGTGCCGTGAACCAGGCCATCGTGCATGTGAGCTCCGGACTGGCGGCACTGGTGATCGCGTCGTCGTCGCTGTTTGCGGCACTGTTCGCGCGCTTCTGGGGCGATTCCGTGTCGGGTCGCGAGTGGGCCGGCATTGCCACGGGTTTTGTCGGCGTGGCCTTGTTGGGTGTCGGAACGGAACTGAAGGCGGATCCGTTCGCGCTGATGCTGCTGGTGCTGGCGAGCGCCAGCTGGGCGCTGGGTTCGATCTGGAGCCGTCACTTGCCGCAGCCGTCATCGGTGTGGATGGCCAGCGCCACGCAGTTGCTGTGCGGCGGTGCCGTCATGTTGCTGGTTGGCGCGCTGCGCGGCGAACAACTGGCCATGGATGTGCCGTATGAGGGCTGGCTGGCGCTGGCCTATCTGGCGGTATTCGGCGCGGTGATCGCGTTCTCGGCCTATGCGTTCCTGCTCAAGCACACGCGACCGGCGCTGGCGACCAGCACGGCGTATGTGAATCCGGTGATCGCCGTCGCGCTGGGTGCGCTGCTGCTGGCCGAGCCGGTGACCGGCGTGGAGATGCTGGCCATGCTGCTGGTGCTGGCCGGCGTCGTGCTGGTGACGACGGCAGCACCGAAGCAGAAATCCCGGGCATAAAAAAACCGGCCAGCGGCCGGTTTTTCCTTGAGCGCTCGCGCGTCAGGGCAGGGCCTTGATGGCGGCGTTCAGGCGGCTCTTGTTACGGGCAGCCATGTTCTTGTGGAAGATGCCCTTGTCGGCCACGCGATCGAGGACCGAGGTCATTTCCGTGTAGGCAGCGGCGGCCTGCTTCTTGTCGCCGGTGGCGATCGCAGCGCGCACTTTCTTGATGTAGGTGCGGGCCATGGAACGCAGGCTGGCGTTGTGGGCGCGGGCCTTCTCGGAAGTGCGGGCGCGCTTCTTGGCCTGTTTGGTGTTGGCCACGGGTAACTCCTGGAATCGGCAGAATTCTGGTTTGACGGCGCAGGAGCCCGGGAGGGGGGTCCGCGCAGGGGTCGCAAATATGCCGTCGCCCCCGGGGCTTGTCAACGCCGGAAAGTGCCCCGGAAAGCCGGCCGGAACCGGGCGGACGGGGTCCCTGGCGGCCCGGTTTTCCGGCCCTTGCGTCGCGGCTTTCGCTACACTGCCGCGCCATGGCCCCGGCCCGGCCTCTGCCCCGGCCGCCCGATCAGGAAACCCCTTGCATGGCGGCCACGCCCCAGCCCCCGACCGACCCTGCCACCCCGCCCCGCAGCCGCCTGCTGGGCGCGGCCGGGGTCGTCAGCTTCTTCACCATGCTGTCCCGGGTGCTGGGGTTGCTCCGGGACATCGTGATCGCCAACACCTTCGGGGCATCCGCGGCCACCGACGCATTTTTCGTCGCCTTCAGGATCCCCAACTTCCTGCGCCGGCTGTTTGCCGAGGGGGCTTTCGCCCAGGCCTTCGTACCGGTGCTTTCCGAATACCGGGTGAAGGGGCCGCACCAGGCCGTGCAGGACCTGGTCGACCGGGTGGCCGGGCGGCTGGGTTTCATCCTGTTGCTGGTGACGGCCTTCGGCATGGTGGCTGCGCCGCTGATCATCGGGCTGTTCGCGCCGGGCTTCATCGATGACGGGCACAAGTTCGATCTGGCGGCGGACATGCTGCGGATCACCTTCCCCTACCTGCTGCTGATCTCGCTGACGGCGTTTGCCGGCGGCATCCTCAATACCTATGGGCGCTTCGGCGTGCCGGCGGTGACGCCGGTGCTGCTGAACCTGTCGATGATCGGTGCCGCGCTGTGTCTTACCGGGTACATGCCGGCCGGCGAGGAGATCAAGGCGCTGGCCTGGGGCGTGTTCATTGCCGGTGTCCTGCAGCTGGGCTTCCAGCTGCCCTGGCTGGCGCGCATCAACCTGCTGCCGCGACCGCGCAAGGCCCGTGGGCACGAAGGCGTGCGACGCATCCTCACCCTGATGGCGCCGGCACTGTTCGGTGTGTCGGTAACCCAGATCAACCTGCTGGTCGACACGGTGATCGCGTCCTTCCTGATCACCGGCTCGGTGACCTGGCTGTACACCGCCGAGCGCCTGACCGAGCTGCCGCTGGGCGTGATCGGCATTGCGATCGGCACGGTGATTCTGCCGTCGCTGTCGGAGAAACACGTCAACAAGTCGCCGGAAGAATTCAGCCGCACGCTGGACTGGGGCCTGCGGCTGACCCTGCTGGTCGGCCTGCCGGCCGCACTGGCGATCGGCCTGATGGCGACGCCGCTGATGCAGGCGCTGTTCCAGCACGGCGATTTCACGGCGCAGGATGCACGCATGGCGGCCATGGCCCTGCAGGCCTACGCGCTGGGCATCATGTGTTTCATGCTGGTAAAGGTGCTGGCGCCCGGGTACTTCGCCCGCCAGGACATGAAAACGCCGGTGAAATACGGCATCTGGACGCTGGTGGCGAACATGGTCCTGAACGGCCTGCTGGTCGGCGGGCTGTGGCTGACGGAGCTGGCTCCGCTGCATCTGGGTCTGGCGCTGGCCAGTTCGCTGGCGGCGATGCTGAACGTGTGGTGGCTGTATGGCGGACTGCGCCGCTCCGGGGCCTTCGTGCCGCAGCCGGGCTGGCGGCGTTTCTGGCTGCAGCTGGCGGCGGCCAACCTGGCGCTGGGCCTGCTGGTCTGGTGGCTGTGCGGCGTGTTCCGGGCGGACTTCCTGGGCACGGTGTGGGAGCGGGCGGGGTCCCTGGGCGTGGTGGTGGCGGCCGGGATGGCGCTCTACTTCCTGATCCTGCTTGCCACGGGACTGCGGCCCCGCCATTTGCGGCACTGAATGCCGGCGGCTCCGCCGCGCAAGGCCCCGTATAATCCGGCGCTCTTCCGCCGGCCAGGAGCCGGTGGGTGTCCTGTCCCCGGAGTTCCGATGGAGTTGATCCGCGGGGCGCACAACCTGCGCCCCCGCCACCGAGGCTGTGTCGCCACCATCGGCAACTTCGATGGCGTGCACCGCGGCCACCGGCGCATCGTCGATGCCGTGATCGCGCATGCGCGGCGGCTTGGCGTGGCATCGACGGTCATGTTGTTCGAGCCGCAGCCGCAGGAATTCTTTGCCGGCGCGAAAGCGCCGGCGCGGCTGATGCGCCTGCGCGACAAGATCCGGGCCCTGTCGGCGCTGGGCGTGGACCGGGTTTTCTGTGTGCCGTTCACCGAGCGCGTGCGGACTCTGACGGCGCAGGAATTTGTCGATCGTCTGCTGGTGGACGGCCTCGGTGTGCGGCATCTGGTGATCGGCGACGATTTCCGTTTCGGTGCCGGCCGCAGCGGCGATTTCGCTTTCCTGGAGCAGGCGGGCCGGCAGCACGGATTTTCCGTGCAGAACACCGACAGCATCCTGGTGGACGGCGAGCGGGTCAGCAGCACGCTGGTGCGCGAGGCGTTGGCGGCAGGCAATCTGGCACGTGCGGAAACGCTGCTCGGCCATCCCTATGAAATCACCGGCCGGGTACGCCATGGCGACGCCCGCGGGCGTACCATCGGCTTCCCGACGGCGAACCTGGCCCTGCATCGCCGCCGCACGCCACTGGCCGGTGTCTATGCCGTGGAAGTGCGCGGGCTGGATGACAGCCTGCGTACCGGTGTTGCCAACATCGGCAGACGGCCGACCGTTGACGGTGTGGACGAGCGCCTGGAAGTGCACATTTTCGATTTTTCCGGGCAGATCTACGGCCGGCATCTGGCGGTGCGATTCTGTCTGCGCCTGCGCGACGAGATGCGTTTCGACGGTCTCGATGCCCTCAAGGCGCAGATTGCCCGCGACGCTGCAGCGGCCCGCGGATTTTTTGCCGACCGTTCCCGGGTCGGTTGATGCACGGATTCCGAACTGCGAAAAACACAGAAGACCGAGTCAGCCAATCATGACGACCGACTACAAGCCGACCCTCAACCTGCCGGACACGACTTTCGCGATGAAGGCGAACCTCGCCCAGCGCGAACCGGAAATGCTCAAGCGCTGGCAGGCGGCGGACATCTATCGCCAGGTACGCAAGGCCCGTGCCGGCCGTAACCGGTTCATCCTGCATGACGGTCCGCCCTACGCGAACGGCTCCATCCACATCGGCCATGCGGTCAACAAGGTTCTCAAGGACATCATCGTCAAGGCGAAGACGATGTCGGGCTTCGATGCGCCCTACGTGCCGGGCTGGGACTGCCACGGCCTGCCGATCGAGCTGAACGTGGAGAAGAAGTTCGGCAAGCCTGGCCAGAAAATCGATGCCGCCGCTTTCCGCAAGGAATGCCGCAAGTACGCGCAGTCGCAGATGGAAGGCCAGCGCACGGATTTCCAGCGACTGGGCGTTCTCGGCGACTGGCAGCAGCCGTACCTGACCATGGATTTCCGCTTCGAGGCCGACATCATCCGCACGCTGGGGAAAATCATCGCCAACGGCCACCTGCACAAGGGCAGCAAGCCGGTGCACTGGTGCCTGGACTGCGCCAGCGCGCTGGCGGAAGCGGAAGTGGAGTACGAGGAGAAAACCTCGCCGGCCATCGACGTCGGTTTCCGCGTGGTCGATGTCGCGGAATTCAACCGGCGTACGCACCTGAAAGCAGAAGGTGAGGTGATGGTGGTCATCTGGACCACCACGCCCTGGACGCTGCCGGCCAACCAGGCCGTGAGTGTGCATCCTGCGCTGGATTATGTGCTGGTTGCCGGCACGCAACAGGGTCGTCGTGTGCAGCTGGTGCTGGCGGAGGCGCTGAAGGGAGCGTGCCTGGCGCGTTACGGTATCGAGGATGCGCAGGTGCTCGGTCACTTCAAGGGCGAGGTGCTGGAACATCTCAAATTGCAGCATCCATTCTATGTGCGCCAGGTGCCGGTCATTCTCGGCGAGCATGTCACGGTTGATGCCGGTACCGGCTGTGTACATACGGCGCCGGGCCACGGTCACGACGACTTCGTGGTCGGTGCGAAGTACAACCTGCCGGTGGACAATCCGGTCGATGGCAACGGGTTGTTCGTGCCGGGCACGGAGCTGTTCGCCGGCCAGCACGTGAACAAGGCCAATGAGCCGATCATCGCGAAGCTGGGCGAGAACGGCGTGCTGCTGTGCCACAAGCAGATCAAGCACTCCTATCCGCATTGCTGGCGGCACAAGACGCCGATCATTTTCCGCGCCACGCCGCAGTGGTTCGTGTCCATGGGCCAGAACGGGTTGGCGGCAAAGTCGATGGATGAAATCGGCAGGGTTGAATGGGTGCCGTCCTGGGGGCGTGCGCGCATCGATGCCATGATGCAGGGGCGCCCGGACTGGTGCATCTCGCGTCAGCGTACCTGGGGAGTGCCGATCGCACTGTTCGTGCACCGGGACACCCAGGAGCTGCACCCGGATACGCCGGCGTTGATCGAGAAGGTGGCGCGGCTGGTTGAACAGAAAGGCATTGACGGCTGGTTCGATGCCGACGCCCGCGAGTTGCTGGGTGCCGATGCCGAGCATTACCTGAAGGTCACCGACACACTCGATGTCTGGTTCGATTCCGGCGTCACCCACGCCTGCGTGCTGGATCCGCATCCGGAGCTGCACAGCCCGGCCGATCTCTATCTCGAAGGTTCGGATCAGCACCGCGGCTGGTTCCAGTCTTCGCTGCTGACGTCTGTGGCCGCCAAAGGCGTGGCGCCATACCGGACCGTGCTGACTCACGGTTTCACCGTCGATGCGCAGGGCCGCAAGATGTCCAAGTCCCTGGGCAACGTGGTGTCGCCGCAGGACGTGATGAAGACGCTGGGTGCCGACATCATCCGCCTCTGGGTAGCCGCCACCGACTACCGCGGCGAGATGACCGTGTCGGATGAAATCCTCAAGCGGGTTGCCGATTCGTATCGCCGCATCCGCAACACGGCGCGTTACCTGCTGGCCAATCTAGGCGATTTCGATCCGGTCCGCGATGCGCTGCCTGCCGAAAAGCTGGTCGAGCTCGACCGCTGGATCCTGGCGCGTACGCAGCAGCTGCAGGACGAGATCACCGCGGCCTACAACGACTACAATTTCCATCTGGTCTACCAGAAGGTGCACAACTTCTGCGCCGTCGATCTGGGTGGCATCTACCTGGACATCATCAAGGACCGGCAATACACCACGAAGCGTGATGCGGCTGCCCGCCGTTCGGCGCAGACCGCGCAATTCCATATCATGGAAGCCATGGTGCGCTGGATCGCGCCGGTACTTTCCTTCACGGCGGATGAAATCTGGCAGGCCATGCCGGGTGACCGCAGTGGCAGCATCTTCGTGGCCGAGTGGTATCCGTTGCCGGCTGTTGCGGATGGCGCGCTGACGGCGGCTGACTGGGATCTGGTGATGACTGCCAAGGCTGCGGTCAACAAGCAGATCGAGATGGCACGCAACGATGGGTTGGTCGGTGGCAGCCTTGAGGCGGAACTGGATCTCTGGTGTGCGCCGGCCGTGAAGGCCGTGCTGGCAAAGCTGGATGATGAATTGCGGTTTGTCCTGATCACGTCGGCTGTGCGCCTGCATGAGCTGCACGAGGCGCAGGGCAATGGCACCGAGCTGGACGGCCTGAGGGTCAGGGTCACGAAATCCGGGCACGGGAAGTGCGTGCGCTGCTGGCACCTGCGGCCGGACATCGGCGTACTGGCGGCGCATCCGGAGATCTGTGGGCGTTGTGTCGAGAACGTGGAGGGTGCCGGTGAGCAACGTCGTTATGCCTGAAGCTGTTTTCACCGGCCGCAACGGTGCGTTGCGCACCCTGGCCTGGCTGGGCCTGAGTATCCTGGTGCTGGTGACCGACCTGTGGACCAAGAGTCTGGCGTCGGCGCATCTGGAGCTGTACCGGCCAGTGGAGGTGTTCCCGCACTTCAACCTGATGCTGGCGCACAACACCGGTGCCGCATTCAGCTTCCTGGCGGATGCCGGCGGCTGGCAGCGCTGGTTTTTTGCCACCACGGCGCTGGTGATCGTGACCGGTGCCACGGTCTGGATCTCCCGGCTGGGCCGGCACGAGCGCTGGGTGGCGTGCGCGCTGGCGCTGATCATCGGCGGTGCCATCGGCAATGTCTGGGATCGTGTCACGCTCGGTTACGTCGTGGATTTCCTCGATTTCTGGTGGGGTGACTACCACTTCCCGGCCTTCAACATCGCCGATACGGCCATCAGCTCCGGCGTGGTCATGATGATCATCGACATGATCCGCAACCCGGAGAAATCGTGAGCGATCCGGTGCGTGTCGGCCCCGATACCCGCGTCACGCTGCATTTCACCTTGCGCCTGCTGGACGGTGAGATCGTCGACTCGACGCGTGAGCGGGCACCGGCCGTATTCGTGTACGGTGACGGCAATCTGTTGCCCGGTTTCGAGAAGGCACTGCTGGGCCTGAAGGCGGGTGATCGCCGTTCGGTGGTGGTGGAGGCGAAGGAGGGCTTCGGTGAATACCTCGACGGCAACCGCCAGGTCATGGACCGCAGCCGGTTTCCGCCGGATGTGACGATGACCCGCGGCCTGATGTTGTCGTTTGCCGACAAGCAGGGCGAGCTGCCGGGTGTCATCATCGACTTCGATGCAGAGCATGTGACCGTGGATTTCAATCATCCGCTGGCCGGCCGCGATCTGGGTTTCGAAGTGGAAATCCTGGCCGTCGAGCATCACGTGCCCGAACAGGCGGTCGCGGTACGCAACCTGACCCCGAAACCCGGAGCAGCGTCATGAACGTGTTGCTGGCCAATCCACGCGGTTTCTGTGCCGGGGTCGATCGCGCCATCGACATCGTCAACCGTGCGCTGGAAGTGTTCGGTGCGCCGGTGTACGTGCGCCACGAAGTCGTACACAACCGTTTCGTGGTCGACGATCTGCGCAACCGCGGTGCGGTTTTCGTCGATGAGCTGGACGAAGTGCCGGACGGCGCGCTGGTGATCTTCAGCGCGCACGGTGTTTCGAAGGCGGTGCAGGACGCGGCGAAGTCGCGTGGGCTGAAGGTGTTCGATGCCACCTGCCCGCTGGTGACCAAGGTGCATATCGAGGTGATCCGCTACGCCCGTGCCGGCCGCGAGACCATCCTGATCGGCCACGAAGGCCATCCGGAAGTGGAAGGCACCATGGGCCAGTACGACCGCAGCTTCGGCGGCAACATCTATCTGGTGGAAGATGAAGCCGACGTCGCGGCCCTGTCGGTGCGCAATCCGGACGCGCTGAGCTATGTGTCCCAGACCACGTTGTCGGTGGACGATACGGCGAAGGTGATCGATGCCCTGCGGGCGAAATTCCCGGCCATCCAGGGGCCGCGCAAGGACGACATCTGCTACGCCACCCAGAACCGCCAGGACGCGGTGCGCCAGCTGGCGCTGGAATCGCAGGTGGTGCTGGTGGTCGGTTCGGTCAACAGTTCCAACTCCAACCGCCTGCGCGAGCTGGCCGAGCGCTGCGGTGCGAAGGCCTGGCTGATCGACGGAGCGCAGGACATCCACCCGGAGTGGCTGGCGGGCGCCAGAACGGTCGGGGTCACCGCCGGTGCCTCGGCGCCCGAGGTGCTGGTCAACGGGGTGGTCGAGCGCCTGCAGTCCCTGGGGGCTGGCGAGGTCAGGGAAATGTCCGGCCGCCCCGAGAACGTGACCTTCTCGATGCCGCGCGAGCTGCGCGGCTAGTCCCATGCCGGCGTGCAACGGGGCGCCGGCATCGTGACCGGGCTGCCGTTGACGCTTCATCTCCCCGCTTGATCCGCCGGTCCCGGCGATCGCCACCCTGCCTGTCCCCTTCGCTAGAGTCCCGCCCCCGGGCTGACGCAGCGGGTCGAATGCTGCCGCATGCCGTCACCTGAGACGTTCTGGTCATGGCGTGTGTGAGGCGGGTCGCACTTCCTTCCGAGACGGCCCCGTTGATCGACGGTATGGCCCGACCGTCGAGCTTCCTTTGTCCGGGTTGGCGGCAGGAAATACAGTCCTATCAGTAACTTGCATAACTCTTCCAGGCAGGATGAGCAGGGTGGTTTGGCGGATGAACGGTCGTCCCGACAGTCAGGGTTTCACACTGGTCGAGCTCATGGTGACCGTCGCCGTGCTGACCATTCTCATCTCGGTGGGCGTACCCATGTACGGCCAGTTCACCCAGGGCTCGGCCATCTCCAGTGCCACCTCCGAGCTGGTGACCTCGCTGAACGTGGCCCGTTCGGAGGCCGTGACCCGGCGGGAGTCGGTCCGCATGGAGCGGATCGATGACAACTGGACCAACGGCTGGCAACTGCTGCTCGACGCCGACGACACCCTGATCCGGGAGGTCCGCGGTGTGGACAAGGGCAAGGCCGCGATCGGCGAGGCGTCCGATCTCGATTCCCTGGTCTTCGATGGCCAGGGCCGGGTTTCCAGCAATGCCGAGTTCACTGTGGGACTCAAGGGTGCCGATACCGCCAACGGGCGTGTCCTGACCCTGTCCCGGTTCGGTCGTACTGAACTCAGTGTCGAGGAGGTCGAATGTTTCGCGCACTGCCCCTGAAAACGCCGGCCGGCCGGCAGCGCGGTTTCAGCTTTTTCGAAGTGCTGGTGGCGGCGCTGATCCTGGGGATCGGCGTACTGGGTTTCGCCAGCCTGCAGCTGCGTGCGCTGGATTCCACCGGTTCGGCCCACTTCCGGGCCCAGGCTGCGGTGCTGGCGGCGGAACTGGCCGAGCGCATCCGCATGGCGGATGCCGGCATTGATGTCGACCACACCACGTATGAAGACGCCGCACTGTGGGATGGGGATCTGCCCGACGATGCGCCGTCCACCTGGACGCGCGGAACCGATACCTGCATGGCGACCGCTCTGGCCGGTGCTGTCTGCGATGAAGACGCGCTGGTCACCTCGGATACGCAGGAAATCCGTTACATGGCCAGCCAGGTGCTGCCGAACGGAACCGTCTCCGTACGCCCCTGCGAAGCGGGCTCGGACCTCACTTGTGTGTTCGTGGCCTGGCGTGGCCAGACTGCCGATGCATGTGAAATCGACGCTCCCGAAGCGGAGTGTGTTGCGGCCCAGGTGCTGTTCTGATGAATATCCGGTCTGCTTCTCTCGTAGCTTTCCGCCGTGCCGTCCGTGGCGTCGGCCTGGTCGAACTGATGGTCACGCTGGTGATCAGCGCGCTGGTCGTGGCCGGCACCATTGCCCTGTTCAATGCCAACCGGCAGTCGTTCCGATTGCAGGACAGCGTCGCGCAGGCGCAGCAGGCCGGCAGCTTCGCGCTCGACTTTATCGCGCAGGATCTGCACCGCGCCGGCTACCCCGGCGACATTCTCAACCCGATCGGCGGTTTCGACACGGCCAACACGGTCAACGATCGCGTCGAGACCATGACCGAGAGCATCCACGGTGTGGACGAGGACGTCGATTTCACCGACGACCAGCTGGCCATCGTCTATGCGCCCGATCGCTATTCGGCGGAAGTGACCTGTACGGGTGACGCCATTCCTGGCGGCACCACCTACATCAGCAATCGCTACTGGGTACGCACCAACGCGGCCGGCAACGAACGGGAGCTGGTCTGCCAGGGTTTTGCGCTGACCACGTCGGGCAATGCCATCACGGGACGCACCGCCATCGGCACGCCGCAGGCACTGGTCGGTGGCGTGGACAGCTTCCAGGTCCTGTACGGCGTTGACACCACGCCCACGGAAATTCCCGGTGCCGGCGCTCCCTGCGTGGAAAGCGCCAGCCTGCCCAACCTCTACATCACCGGCAACCTGCTGGCAGGAGCCATTGCCGCCGGTGCCGCCGTGCCGAGCTGTGCAATGGAAATGACGCCGGTCTCGGTGGTGCGCTCGGTACGGATTGCCCTGCTGATGCGTACGGCCAACGTCAACGCCCAGCCGGTTCCGGACCAGAGCTTCCCGGTGCTGGACCGGGTGGTGGATGAAGACAACTTCACGCCCATCGGCGACGGCCGTATCCGTCGTCTGTTTGTTACCACGGTGAGCATGCGCAACACCGAGAGGGTGGTCCGATGAAAACGACCGTACACGGCCATCGTTCCGAGAACGGCATGGCACTGCTGATTGCCCTGGTCGTGCTGGTCGTCGTCAGCATCCTGGGGGCGGCCTCCATGCGTTCGGCCCTGTTCCAGGGCCGCATCTCGGTCAACCAGCAGGCATCGCAGGTCATGTTCCAGGGCGCGGAATCCGGCATCGAATCGGTTTTCAGCATGTCGCTGCAGCAGATGGAAGACGACATCCAGCCGCAGAATCCGGCGCACATCTTCTACCGGGCCGTGATCGACGGCGTGCCGCAGAGGATTTGCTATGACGAAGACGGCGCATTGACGGTGGAAGAGGATGTCACGCGGACGCTGAGCGGCGATGACATCGTGTTCGACTACGACGATTGCGAGCAGCGTGGCGATAATCCGCTGATCGTGACTGCCATCGTGTCGGCGCCGCCCCCGGGTCTGGCACAGGCACTGCCCCTGGAAGGCACCAGCCTGTGCGGCAACAACACCACCTGCTACGGCACCACACAGATCTATTCACAATCGTTCGCCAGCATTTCCGGTCTCAACTACCTGAAATCGCATGTACAGATGTGGGGCATCCTGTCCCCGAGCTCGGGCAACTGACGGAACAATTTTTCCGGGCGGCACGGCGTGCCGTCCGGAACGGGTACCAGTGAGGTAATGACCATGAAAACTCGGCAACTCTGGAACGCAGCAGCGCGCATGGAACGGGCCTGCCGGAATGGTTTGCACCGGGCCCGCGGCGGGCTGGCCGTTTTCACCTGGCTGATGCTGGGCCTGTCGCCGGCCATGGCGGACGATATCGACGTCTACACCCTGAACATCAGTTCGGGCGGCAGCGGCGCGCCGGTGATCCTGTTCCAGCTCGACTCCTCCGGGTCGATGCTGGACAAGATCGCCGAGAACGGCTCGGCGTCGAACCTCATCGACCAGCGCGCCTACCGGATGATCGATACGGCCAGTGCGCAGATTTCCGGCATGAGCCCGCGTTTCAAGTCCGCGATCATCCGGTACGTGGACCCGAACACCGGTCAGCGTCTGCTGACAGCCCAGCCGCTCAATACGCAGACGCCATCGGCCAACCTGACCACGGGTGGCACCAGTACCTTCATGCTGCGCAATGCCTTCGGTGATGCGCAGCAGCTTGCGACCAGCGCGGCCAGTACGGCCGGCGATACCACGCTCTCGCCACAATGGTTCGCATCCGTCGGCAGCTCCATCGGCAGCGCAACGTCCAACTACAGCAGCTCCTGGCCGCAGACCTACCCTTCGAACGTGTTGCCCGCGGATGCGCTGCCGTCGCCCTATCCGGCCACGCCGACCGCTTCTGCCGGAACGGAATGCGGCATGGCGGCCGGGCGCATGGGCAACCGGGTGATCTGGTACCGGCACACCAGCTCGACGGCGGCCAATACCTTTACCTTCAACACCGCGCCGATCACGGCGTCTGTCTGCATCACGAACGCGTCGGGCACCCTGATGAGCGGCGGCGGTCCACACACCGGCACCAGTTTCACCACGCCGAGCATCAACTTCTCGAACAACACCTACTACCGGATCGTGATCGGCACCACGGTGTCCGGACAGATCGGCACCTTTACATTCAAGCAAAACAACAGCCGTGGCGAGTTCTACAGTGAATCGCAGTCCTATCCGCGCCGGGTTGGCCTGCAATATTCCCGCATCGACATTCCGCGCGGGGCCACCATCACCAGTGCTTATCTGGATTTCCACAGCAGGACGGCCCAGACGGCCGATTTCCGCTACTCGGTAGCGCGTGACATGGCCGCCGCGCCGCTGGATTTCACCAACAGCCTGTTCAATCGCACGCTGGAATGGCAATCGCCATATCCGGCATTGGGGAACATCGGCGGCTGGTCGGTGGAATCCTGGAGTGCGGCATCGACCAATCTCACCTCTGATGGCTTTACCCGCGATGACGACACGCGGGTTTACGTGACCACGCTGATGCAGAACCAGGTCAACCAGGCCGGCTGGTGCAACGGCGACATCACCTTCATGGTGCAGCCGGCCATGCCGGGGGCCACGCTCAACACGCGGCAAGCTGTGGCTTTTGACCTGCTGGCGCGCGATACCGGTACCCGCAAGCTGGACACCACCCTGGTAGTGAACTGGACGCCGCCGCCGGTACCGGTGGTGGACGCCGCCTGTGCGACCCGCGACATGGTGCTGAGCGTGACGGGCAGTTCGGATGACGCGGCGCAGAATGCGAGCGGCACCATGACCTTCACGGACACCTCGATTCCGGTTGGTCTGGACCGCAAGGCCGGTTTGCGCTTCCCGTTGGCCAACATCCCGCAGGGCGCGACGATCAGTGAGGCCTATCTGCAGGTGGTGGCCAACGCCACTGCGACAACCCGTCCGCTCACCATTCAGGTGGTGGATGCGCTCACCGGGCCGGCCTGGGCCAGTACCACGGACTTCATCGACTCACTGAGCCTCACGGTGGACGCGGGCAGCGGCAACGACACGGTTGCCTGGACGCCGCCTTCATGGTCGGCCGGCACACGCTACACATCGCCCAACATTGCAGCCCTGATCCAGCCGCTGGTGGACAATCTGGGCTGGAGTGAGGACGGCACCATTTCCGTGGTCCTCAGCGGCACCAACAGCAACCTGCTCAACATCCGTGCCTGGGAGCATGTGGCGGCCGGCTCCATCGACCGTACGGCCTACGGGCTGAGCGCCGCGCGACTGGTGCTGAAGGTCACGAACGCAACACCGATCCCGGTCACGCGGACACAGCGCCAGTTGCTGGTGGACACCCTCAGCCGTCTGGATTTCTCCGACAACACGCCGATTGCCGGTACGTTCGTGGAGTCCGCGCAGTTCATGCTGGGCCGTGACGGCTATTCGGTGCCGCCGCTGGCCACCGGCGACTGCGCCACCAACGCCGTGGTGTTCCTCACCGACGGTGAGGAAACCGGCAGCAGTTACTCCACCGCGAACCTGGTGACGCCGACCACGGCCATCACCGGCACCACCAACGGCACCGGGGCCGGCAAGAACTACGCCACCTGCGGTACCGGTGATACCAACGCCCAGTGGAACTGCGTCTACAACCTGATGCGCGCGCTGTACGACAAGCGCAGCGGCGCCGGCATCACCGCGGACTGGGACGAGGATCCGGGAACGGCGAACACCACCCAGTATTTCAGCATCGTGACCCACGCGATCGGTTTCGGACCGGAAGCGCTGAGCACGACTTCCCGGTTGTACCAGTCGGGCAGCCAGGGCGGTGGCGCGTTCCACGCAGCGACCAATGCGGATGACCTGAATTCGGCGTTCAGGGAAATCATCGAGACGGTGTCCATCTCGACGGCCTCGGTAGCCGCGCCTGGCGTTGCGGTGAACGCCCTGAACAAGTTCGAGCACCTGGACGAGCTGTACTACGCGCTGTTCGATCCGGAAAACAAGGTGCGCTGGGAAGGCAACCTGAAACGGTATCGCCTGAAGGATGGCGCCATTGTGGACGTCAACGGTACCGCCGCGATCAGCACCACCACCGGGCTGTTCGGCGAGGGCTGGAGCTGGTGGTCGAACGTGGCCGACAACGGCGTGTCGATGGAAGGGGGGTCGGCCGGTGAGCTGACCGTACCCACCAACCGCAAGCTCTACACTTATCTGGGTGCCAATGGCACCAGCATGAACGTGTCGTTGACACCGGCAGTTGGCCCGGATCGGGATGGCAGCGGTGCCGAGATATTCAATGCGGCCAATACCAGCGGCATCACGTCGGCGCGCATCGGCGCGACGGCGCTGGCCGGCTGGGGCTCGCTCACGGCCACGCAGCAGTCGGCAAAACGTGCGGCCATCATCGAGTTTGCCCGTGGTGGCCCGGATCTGACGCCTGACAAGGCCTATGGCGCGATCATCCACAGCGCCCCCAGCCTGGTGACCTACGGGCAGGACGGTGTGGGCAGCATGAACACGGTGTTTGTCAGTGACACCTACGGCATCCTGCACATGATTGACACCGGTGGTCCGAGTACGGATGTCGCATCCACCAACAAGGCCAACGCCTACGGCAACGAACTGTTCGCCTTCATGCCGCAGGAAGTCATGTCCAACCTGGCCGTGCTGCAGGACAACACGCGCACGGTGCCGGGATCGGTCGGCGCCTCCTACATCTATGGTCTGGACGGCACCTGGGTGCCCTGGAAGTACGATGTTGACGGTGACGGCATTGTCGAAAGCGCTGATGGCGACAAGGTCTACATTTATGGCGGCATGCGTCGCGGCGGCAGCAACTACTACGCCCTGGACGTGACCTCCGTGCGCCGTGGTTCCACACCGGCACCGCAACTGACCTGGGTAGTGCAGGGCGGCACGACCGGCGCTTACGCCAACATGGGCCAGACCTGGGCCGAACCGTCGCCGCGCTGGATCAAGTGGAACGGTGCACGCAAACGCGTGGTGTTCTTCACCGGCGGCTACGACGCCACGGCCAACGACGTTGCGACTACCTTCCCGGGCACGGTCCAGAAGGGGCGTCAGGTCTACATGGTTGATGCCATCACCGGGCAGCTGCTCTGGTGGGCTTCGTCGGAGGGCACGGCCAATACTGTGGTTGCGGACATGAAGTACAGCATGCCGTCGGCGCCGGTCACCATGGACCGCAACGGCAACGGCAGCGTGGATGGCTTCTACATCACTGACATTGCTGGTCAGGTATTCCGCTTCGACATCAATGAGGGTGCCACCTCGGCAGCCACCTTCATCCGGAACAACGCGCCGGCCGTGGTCGGCAAGTTCGGCTTCACCGGATCTGCGCCGATCACATCCGAGGATCACCGGCGCTTCATTGAGGCACCGGCCGTTGCCTTCGTCCGCTCTTCGGACGGTGGCGACCTCATGATCGGCCTGGTGTCGGGCCACCGTGAGTTGCCGACCAACAAGGATCTGCAGGACAAGGTCATCGTGTTCCGCGACATCGGCGCCTGGAACATCACGCCGGCAGCACGCCCGACCCTGACCCTGTCGAACCTGGCGACGCTGGGCGCCACCGGTGAGCTGAGCTCCAGCGACCTGAACCTGCCGGGCTGGCACATGAACCTGACGCAGTCCAGCGGCGAGAAGGGGTCCGGTTCACCGGTGTTCTTCAACTTCGCCCTGCTGTTCACGGCCTATGTGCCGGGTGTGGCCAGCGAGTTTGAATGCGCGCCCCCGATCGGCTACTCGCGGCTGTATGCAATGAATGCGCTGACCGGTGGCGGTATCGTCAACGACGAGCTCGAAACGGCCTCCGAGAACCAGCGCTATCTCGACCAGGCCATGCCGGGCATGGGCTCCACGGTTCAGATGCTGTACATGGACAACCAGCTGACCGTGGTATCCGGCGTGCTGGCCATCGCCACCGAGAAGCTGGAGGATGACGACAGCAGCCTGCTGGATGCTTCCCTGTTCGGCGGTGTGCGCCGGTCGCGCTGGTTCGAATGGAACGAATGATCCGTTAGCATGCGACAACAACCGGGGGCGCGGCGCCCCCGGTCTTCCTGCAGGAGTCCGGTGATGGCAACACAGATCCAGCGTTCCCAGCGTGGTTTCACCCTGGTGGAAATCATGGTGGTGGTCGTGATCCTGGCGATCATTACCAGCATCGCCGTCAACTCCTTCAGTGGCTCGACCCGGGATTCGCAGCGGGCACGTGCCATGGCCAGTCTGGGTGCCCTCAACGATGCCGCTGCGCGTTACTACCAGACGGCATTTACCTACACCGGGGCCACACTGGCGGGCCTGACGGCGTCGGATACCCTGTCGTTTCCGTCCGAGTACGTTTTTGCCCTGGACGTGGCGGATGACGGGCAGAGCTACACGGTCACGGCCACCCCGACCACGACCCAGGTTGGCGATGGCGCCATCATGATGAACAGTACCGGGCAGCGTTGCTTCTATCCGGGCAACGACGCTCCGGACTTCACGACCTGCGCCAAACCTTTCTGACGACTGCTTACGGGCACGTCACCGGCGCACTGCGTGTGCGGCCGGTGACGTTTACCACCAGTTCCCGGCCGGCGTGCCCGGTCCCGGCGCTGCGAGGGCAGAACGTGAAACGGCCGTTCTGACGCCAGGTACCGTTGCTTCTTGCGTTCAGGAAATGGCGGCGCCCGAAACCCTGCCAGCGCACATCGGTCCGGTTGCCGTCCGGTATCAGCAGATCGCTGATGCGCTCGTCGCTTTCTCCCAGATGACCGTCCCGCTCCCGGTCGTAAAACAGGGTGAGATTGTCTCCCCAGTTGCCGCTGCACGTGCCCGCGGTGTCCAGCGCGCACAGGGTAACCGGCAGGTTGCGCGTCACGGCGAGCATGCGTGCGGTCTGGATCGCCTGCGAAAACAGTGACACGTGCGCCTGCACGGCGCTGGTTGCCGTGAGGCTGCGCCAAGCCGGCACACCCACGCCGAACAGGACGGCAGTGACTGCCAGCACGACGACCAGCTCGATCAGGGTCAGGCCGTGCATCCGTTGCATGTCGGGTCCCTCCGGGAAAGTGCGTGCATCCTGCCATGGGTAGTGCGGCAAGCCTGTGCGACAATCGCGCGCGTTTCCGGATGATGCGGCGGTGAACCCATGCAGCGATTTGCCATTCTCGGCGCCGGTGTCATCGGGTTGCTGACGGCGCGTACGCTGCTGGCACGCGGACATCATGTGCTGCTGGCCGACTGCGCATTGCCGGGGCGTGCCGCTTCATGGGCCGGTGGCGGCATCGTGTCACCGCTGTATCCCTGGCGCTACGGGCCGGCTGTGACGGCATTGTCTGACGGTGCCACTGAAGCGCACCGCGCACTCTCCCTGGAACTCCGGAGCGAAACCGGCATCGATCCGGAGTTCAATGCCTGCGGTCTGTTGATGCTCGATCCGGCCGACATCGATACCGCAGTGTCCTGGTGTCGCACGCATCGGCGGCGTGTCGTGTCGTATGCCGGTGATGCGTTGTCCTGCATACAGTCGGGACTTGGGCCGGCCGGGCAGGGTCTTTGGTTCCCGGAACTCGGCAACGTACGCAATCCGCGCCTGATGCAGGCCTTGATTGCCTCTGTGTCTGCGCATCCGCGGGCGGACTGCCACTGGCGGGTATCGGTGAATCTGACGGCAGAGCGGGACGGCAGCCTGCATGTCGATGGCAAGCGCTGCGATGTTGACCGGATCGTGGTGACGGCCGGTGCGTGGTCAGCCGCGCTGCTGGCACCGTTCGGTGTTGCCCTGCCGGTGCAGCCGGTGTGCGGGCAGATGTTGCTGTACCCACCGCAGCCGGGGCTTCTGCGCACTATCGTGCTGCGTGCCGGCCGCTACCTGATTCCAAGACGCGATGGGCGCATCCTGGCCGGCAGTACGCTTGAGCACACCGGGTTCAGTAAACAGGTCACGGACGAGGCCCGTGCGCAATTGCGTGCCTCGGCGGAGCGCATGCTGCCGTCGCTGTCGCGGGTGGAGCCGGAGTTGCAGTGGGCAGGTTTGCGCCCGGGATCGCCGGCCGGCATTCCGTTCATTGATGCGGTGCCGGGGACACGCGTGTTCGTGAATGCCGGACATTTCCGCAATGGCCTGGTGTTGGCGCCGGCAGCGGCTGCCCTGGGCGTTGCGTTGTTGCTGGAAGAGCGCACGGCGGTTGATCCCGCACCGTACCGGCTGGATGCGTACCGGGACACACGGCTGGTGTAGCCGCGTTCAACCTTCGTCGGTGCCGCTGTCCAGCCCCAGTTTCTGCAGGCGGTAGCGCAGCGAGCGGAAGGTCATGCCCAGTTTCTTGGCGGCTGCCGTCCGGTTCCAGCGCGTATCGTTCAGCGCCTTCAGGATCATCTCCTTCTCGATGCGCTGCAGGTAGTCCTCCAGAGGCTCTCCCGGCAGTTGCGCGGGGCGTTCGCTTTCCGGCAACAGCAGCGGCAGCTCGTGGCCGGTGCCGGACGATTCGCCCAGCCGCAGGTGCACGGCCTCGATACGGTTGTCATCGGACAGTGTAACGGCGCGCTCGAGGATGTTTTCCAGCTCGCGTACGTTGCCGGGGAACCGGTGTTGCAGCAGTGCGCTGCGGGCATCTGCCGTCAATACCGGGGTATCGATATGCCATTCCTGCGCCAGCTGCTGCAGGAAATGCTCGGCGAGCGTCAGGATGTCGTCAGCACGCTCACGCAACGGCGGCACATCCAGCTGGATGACGTTGATGCGATAGAAAAGATCCTGGCGGAAACGGCCGGCATCGACTTCCTTCTGCAGATCCTTGTGGGTGGCACTGAGGATGCGCACATCCACCTTGATCTCGCGCTCTGCGCCGATCGGGCGCACGGATTTCTCCTGGATGGCGCGCAACAGCTTCACCTGCATGCTGGTGGGCAGGTCGGCAATTTCGTCAAGGAAGAGGGTGCCGCCGTTGGCGGCCTGGAACAGACCCTCCCGATCGGCGGATGCGCCGGTGAAGCTGCCCTTCTTGTGGCCGAAGAATTCGCTTTCCATGAGTTCGGACGGAATGGCTCCGCAGTTGACCGGCACAAAAGCGCCGTCTGCACGCGGCCCCAGGCGGTGGATCATGCGGGCAACCATTTCCTTGCCGGTGCCGGATTCACCGCTGATGTAGACCGGTGCCTGGCTGCGTGCCAGCTTCTGGACCTGCCCGCGCAGTTTCTGCATGGGCGCGCTGCTGCCGACCAGGTTGCGCTGGACATCATCGCTGTCGGCCCGTTCGGCGCGCACACCGCTGCTGCTGCGCTGACGCAGCCGCAGGGCATTCTGGGTCAGGTCGCGCAGACGCTGCAGGTCAACCGGTTTGGCGACGAAGTCGAAGGCGCCTTCCTTCAGGGCCGTGATGGCGGTTTCCATGCTGCCAAAGGCCGTGATCACGGCAATCGGGGTGCCCGGGCATTGCTTCTGCACATAGCGCACCAGTTCCAGGCCATTGCCGTCGCCCAGCTGCATGTCGGTGAAGCAGAGATCAAATTCGGTGTTGCCCAGCATGCGTCGTGCCTCACCCAGGGAGGCGGCAGTGGAAACCTTGATGTTCATGCGGGAGAGCGTCAGCGAAACCAGTTCGCGCAGATCCGGTTCGTCGTCGACCACCAGTGCATGACTGGCATGGGCAGCAGGATTCATGTCCGACTCTCGCTACTCGCTCAGCATCCTTGTGCGCGTCGTCCGGTGCCGGAATCGTCAGCCCGCGATGCGCCCCGGATGGGCAAAGGCAATCAGGAAGTGCCCGGGCGTGTCCGGGCGTGGTGGAATGTACGCAAGCCGGGCGCGGTTAGCCTCGCACAGTTCCCGGGCTATGTATAGGCCGAGCCCGGTACCGCTCGGTTCCGTCGTGAAGAACGGTTCGAACAGATTGCCGAGTTTCTCCGGTGCGACACCGGTGCCATTGTCGATGATGCGCAGCACCGGCAATTCGTTATGGTCGGAGACGCCGGCTTCAAGAATGACCCTGCCCTTTCCGGCGTGTTTGCGGCCATGCCGGAGACCGTTGTCACAGAGATTCTGCAGGATCTGCTGCAGATGGTTGGGATCGAATCGGGCACGTATCCATGGCGCAAGCGCGCTGATCTCAATCTCGTCGTCCTTGTCTTCGTGTACCAGCATGTAGTCGGTGACGAACTGCCTCAGCCACGGTACGAGTTCGATCAGATCCGTGCGCGGGGTCTGGCGGCGTGACAGTTGCAGCACGCTCTCCACGGTTCGATCAAGGCGCTGGGTTTGCTTCTGCACGATTTCGGTCAGACGCCGGTCACCGGGATCGATGACCGGCGACTCGGCGAGCAGCTGTGCCGCATGGTTGATCGCCGACAACGGATTCCTGATTTCGTGGGCAATGCTGGCAGTCAGCCGGCCGAGCGACGCCAGTTTCATCTGCTGCAGGTGCTGCGACAGCGTGGTCATGTCTTCCAGGAAAACCAGCGTCGCCCGATGCTCGCCCAGGCGGATCGCCGCCATGCTGGCATCGACTTCCGGGCCGCCATCGAAGCCGCGGAATGGCGGCTGGCGCAGTTCGCTGTCCTGCTGCCAGGCGGACACGCGCCGGGCCAGCTCCGGGTTCAGTGTGGCCAGTTGTCCGCCGGCCGGAGCCAGTCTCTCGCTGAGCATGTTCTGGGCGGCGCTGTTGGCAAGCCGGATGGTTCCGTGGTCGTCGATCACCAGGATGCCGGTGCGCATGCGCTGGATGATGTGCGAGTTCAGGTGTTCGAGATCGGTGACTTCCTGGCTGCGCCGGATCACCAGTGCCTCGCTGGCCTGCATGCGCCGCGCCAATTGGCTGGTTGCAAAGGCAATGCCGAAGAAGGCCAGCCCCAGCAGGCCGACCTGGGTGCTGCCCTCGGTGAGTTTCAGGCCGTTTTCCAGTGCGAAATAGAACTGCTCGTACAGCATGGCCAGTGTTGCAGCCGAGGCGATCACGAAAGCGATGCGGCCGGGCAGCAGGATGCCGGCCGCAGCGACAGTGACCACGAGCAGCGGGGTGATGGTGCTGGATGCACCGCCACTGGCATGAGCCAGCAAGGTCAGGGCAATGATGTCGATGCCGATCAGCACGGCGGCCTGGATGGTTTCCCGGCTGGCGACCAGGCGGATGCCGATGGATGTGATCAGGGCCGTGAAGAAGTAACCGACGCTGGTCAGCAGGAAAAGCTGGGGGCGGTAGCTGCCCAGACGTTCATTGCTGTCGACGTTGGCCAGGAACAGGATGGTGATGGCCGCGGCCAGCAGTACCCGGTAAATGCCGTAGACGGTCAGTGGCCCCATGCGGCCGGGGTTGGCAGTCTCCATGCCCTGTGCCGGCGGCCGGGTCACGGGTCAGCCCGGGTTGTTCTTCTTCAGCCAGGACTGCAGGTGCTCGGGGCTGCAGAAGAAATGGTCCCGGAAGTGCACGCCGGTGTTTTCCGGTGCATGCACGCCACATTCGGCGCAGGGGGAAATGCGTGCCTGCGGAGCTGCCGGCGGTTGTCCGGCGGGCCGTGCGGTCAGGCGGCGGTACAGATACCAGGCAACGGCGGCAACGGCAGCAAGCAGCAGGAGACGGACAAGCATGGCGCACCTTCCTGAAACGGGGCGACCAGTCTAGCGCAAGCGGGGCGCCGGTTCCGGCCGGGCCGACTTTCGACGAAAATCGGCGCGCAACCGGTACTCTGCTACCGCCCCCCATTCCCGACGAGGTTCCCGCATGTCCCTGCGTATCGTGCTGGCCCAGATCAATCTGCTGGTCGGCGATATCGACGGCAATGCCGGCCGCATGATGGACGCGGCGCGCAGGGCAGCGCACGGGCACGGTGCCCGGCTGGTGGTTTTCCCGGAGCTGTCGCTCACCGGTTACCCGCCCGAGGACCTGCTGCTGCGCCGCTCACTGCTGCCACGGGTCGAGGCGGCGCTGGCCCGGCTGGATGCGTTTGCCCGCGGGGAATCCCTGGTGCTGGTGGTCGGTGCGCCGAAGATGCTGCCATCCGGGCTGGCGAACGGTGCATTCGTGCTCGGCGCTGCGGCGCCGGCGTCCTATGCCAAGCAGCACCTGCCCAACTACCGGGTGTTTGACGAGCATCGCTATTTCCAGGCCGGTGACCGGCCGCTGGTGGTCACTGTCGATGGCGTGCGTGCGGGCATTGTCATCTGCGAAGACATCTGGTTCCCGGGGCCGGCCGCGCAGGCGCGTGCTGCCGGCGCTGAACTGCTGCTGGCGCTGAACGCCAGCCCGTTCCATGCCGGCAAGCAGGCCGAGCGTGAGCAGGTCGTACGCGATCGTGTGCGCGAAGCCGGCCTGCCGGTCGCCTATGTCAATCTGGTGGGCGGCCAGGACGAACTGGTGTTCGACGGGGGATCCTTTGTGCTGGCGCGCGATGGCACCGTTGTGGCGCGTGCGCCGCATGCGGGCGAGGCCTTGTTGCCGGTGGATTTTTCCGGTGGCGATTTCCTGCCGGGCGCATGCGCGCCGATACCCTCCGATGACCAGTCCGTGTACGACGCACTGGTACTGGGCGTGCGCGACTACATCGGCAAGAACGGATTCCGTGGCGCACTGCTGGGTCTGTCCGGCGGTATTGATTCCGCACTCACGGTGGCGATAGC
>JBMOOO010000020.1:48211-61332 GCA_049324475.1 Pseudomonadota bacterium
GCGACCGGTCCGCGGGTGACGCGGCGGGGTTTCGGCAAGGATCGGCGCTATCCGATCACCAATGGCTGGCAGCCGGGAATCTAGTCGCCGAGCAGCCCGAAGCTGATGGTGGCCAGCCAGGAATGACTGTTGCTCCGGCCTTCGGGGATATCGAGTGCGCCGTCGGCGTCCAGGCGCGCATAGTCCGGGAAATTGAGTTTCAGGACGGACAGCATCCGGTCGGCGGTGGCGGTTTCTCCCAGACGCCGGTGGCACTCGCTGCTGATGGCCAGCGCATCGGCCAGTCCCGGCGAGCTGGGGTAATTTTCCAGCACATAATGCGCACGCTTGATGGCGGCGATGCAGGCGCCACGGCGTACGTAGTACCAGCCGCTGGCCAGCTCCTGCTCGGCCAGCTGGTTGCGCAGGTACAGCATGCGCGCGCGCGCATCGGCGGCAAAGTCGCTCTGCGGGTAGCGCGCCAGCAGCGTGGCAAAATCGGTATAGGCATCCCGCAGTGCGCCGAGATCACGCAGGGCCTTGTTGGTCGGTGAACGCCGTTCGAGCACGCCGCTCTGCATCCAGTAATTGGCCAGGCCTTTCAGATACAGGGCGTAATCGGCATTGGCATGGCCGGGATTCTGGCGCAGGAAGCGTGTTGCCGTTGCCACGGCACCGGGATAGTCCAGTCCGCGCATTTGCGCGTACATCATGTCGAACTGCGCCTGCTCGGAGAAGCGGCCGAACGGGAACCGGGTTTCCAGTTCCTGCAGCTGGGTCTGGGCGGTCTGGAAGTTGCCGCGCTCCAGGCTCTTTTTCGCCTCGCGGTAGATTTCCTGTTCGGTTTTCTCTTTCTCCGGCGCACTGGCACAGCCGGCCAGCAGTGCGGCCAGCAGGGTGAGGGTCGTCAGCAGGGCATGACGGGCGATCATGGCGGCGGGAAAGGTCCGGGGCGGCGCTAGAATGCTGGGCGCACATTTAACCACAGGTATCCGGCAACGCATGGCAACTCCCTTCGAGGATGACGATCCGGTCGATGGTTTCGGGGCCGATGGGCCGGCCGGGCGCATCGAACAGGTGGCAACGGTCACGGCGGCCCAGGCCGGCCGACGCCTGGACCAGGCGGCGGCGGCGTTGTTTCCGGAGCACTCGCGTTCACGGCTGCAGCAGTGGATCGAGACGGGTGCCCTGACCGTGGACGGCGGGCCGGGCGACGTGAAGCGACGCGTGGTCGGCGGCGAGTGTCTGCGGTTGTCGGTGGCGCCGTCGCCAGCCGGTGACTGGTTGCCCGAGGATCTGCCGCTGGATGTGGTGTACGAGGACGAAGACATCCTGGTGGTCGACAAGCCGGCCGGGCTGGTCGTCCATCCGGCGGCCGGTCACGAACAGGGCACGCTGGTGAATGCGCTGCTGTACCACGATCCGGCGCTGGCGCATCTGCCACGCTGTGGCATCGTGCATCGTATCGACAAGGACACCACGGGCCTGCTGGTGGTGGCGCGCACGCTGGAGGCCCACACCTCGCTGGTGCGGCAGTTGCAGGACAAGTCGGTCTGGCGCGAATACGAGGCGGTGGCGAACGGGCTGGTCATGGGTGATGGCAAGGTTGACGCACCGATCGGGCGACATCCGACCGATCGCAAGAAAATGGCGGTGGTCACCGGCGGCAAGCCGGCCGTAACCCACTACACGGTCCTGCGCCGTTTTCGTGCCCATACCCATCTGCGCCTGAAACTCGAAACCGGGCGTACACACCAGATCCGTGTGCACATGGCACAGCAGAAACACCCGCTGGCAGGTGATCCGGTATATGGCGGCCGTGTCCTGTTGCCGCCGTACTGCACGGAGGCACTGTCTGCGTGTCTGCACGGCTTCTCACGGCAGGCGCTGCATGCCAGCCGGCTCGGGCTGGTGCATCCGCGCAGCGGCGAGTTCATGGGCTGGCGGTCGCCGTTGCCGGACGACATGGTGGTGCTGCTCGATCTGCTGGCGGAAGACGCGGCGGTGAATGCATGACGGCGGCGCACGACTGGCTGCATGCTGTTCTTCCGGGTGCGCGCGTCGTGGTGACGACCCGCAGCGGCAACAGCAGCGCGCCACCCTACGACGGCTTCAATCTGGCTTGCCATGTCGGGGACGAGGCTGCCGTTGTGGCGGCCAATCGCCGCGTACTGCGCCAGGTGCTGCAGTTGCCACGCGAGCCGGCCTGGCTGGAACAGGTGCACGGCATTGCCGTGGTGGACGCGGCTGCTGTCGATCCGGCCCGGCCTCCGCCGCGCGCCGATGCGTCGTTTACCCGGCAGACCGGTGTGACCTGTGCGGTGCTGACCGCGGATTGTCTGCCGGTGGTGCTGGCGGCGCGGGACGGTTCCGTGGCCGGTGTGGCGCACGCCGGCTGGAAGGGGCTGTGCCATGGTGTTATCGAGGCGCTGATCGATGCCATGGGCACCCCCGGCGAACAACTGAATGCCTGGCTGGGGCCTTGCATCGGCCCGGAAGCCTACGAAACCGGACCCGAGGTCCGCGCGGCATTCCTGGCGCAGGATGCGCGTGCCGGTACTGCCTTCCGGCCGGTGCAGCGGGCCGACGGTACGCCCGGCTTTCTGTGCGACCTGTATGCGCTGGCGCGGCAAAGACTGGCGATGCGCGGTGTGCGCACCGTGGCCGGCGGCGATCACTGCACGGCGACGGAGATCGACCGTTTCTACTCCTTCCGTCGTCAGCCGGTGACCGGTCGTTTCGCCACCCTGGTGTGGCTGGACCGCGAAAGGACCTGACGCAGGGCAAGACGGGCTGCGATCTTCCGCAACGCCCCTTGAAAGTGCGTCAGACTGCCTTATCTACCGGTCATCTCCCCGGTACCCGTGAGGCTTTCCGTGCGCATCGACCGCATGACATCCCGGCTGCAGCAGGCACTGCAGGAATCCCAGTCGCTGGCGCTGGGCCGCGACCATACCCAGATCGAGCCGGCGCACCTGCTGCTGGCCCTGATCGACCAGCAAGGTGGTTCATTGAAACCGCTGCTGGCGCAGGCCGGTGCCGATCCGGTGCGGGTCCGGCGTGAACTCGACACCCTGCTCGGCAAGCTGCCGGTGGTGCAGGCGCCGACCGGCGAAGTTGCGGTGTCGCAGGAACTGGGGCGGGTACTCAATCTCGCGGACCGGCTGGCGCAGATCCGCAACGACCAGTTTGTGTCCAGCGAGCTGATCCTGCTGGCCGTACTCGATGATCGCGGCGATGCCGGCAAGGTGCTGAAGCTGGCCGGTGTCGACCGGAAAAAGGCGGAGGAGGCGATCAAGGCCATGCGTGGCGGCGACAACATCCAGGATGCGAATGCCGAGGATACACGCGGCGCGCTCACGAAATACTGCATCGACCTGACCGCACGTGCAGCCAGCGGCAAGCTGGATCCGGTGATCGGTCGCGATGACGAAATCCGCCGCACGATCCAGGTGCTGCAGCGGCGCACCAAGAACAATCCGGTCCTGATCGGCGAGCCCGGTGTCGGCAAGACTGCGATCGTTGAGGGTCTTGCCCAGCGCATTGTCAACGGCGAGGTCCCGGAAGGACTGAAATCGAAGAAAGTGCTGGCGCTGGACATGGGCGCCCTGATCGCCGGCGCAAAATTCCGCGGTGAATTCGAGGAGCGGCTCAAGGCCGTGCTGAACGATCTGGCGAAACAGGAAGGCAATGTCATCCTGTTCATCGATGAAATCCACACCATGGTCGGCGCCGGCAAGGCCGAGGGTGCCATGGATGCGGGAAACATGCTCAAGCCGGCACTCGCGCGCGGTGAATTGCACTGCGTGGGTGCTACCACGCTGGACGAGTATCGCCAGTACGTGGAAAAAGATGCTGCCCTGGAGCGACGCTTCCAGAAGGTGCTGGTCGACGAGCCGACCGTCGAGGACACCGTTGCCATCCTGCGTGGCCTCAAGGAGCGCTACGAGGTTCACCATGGGGTAACGATCACCGATTCGGCGATCATCGCTGCTGCCAAGCTTTCGCACCGCTACGTCACTGATCGCAAACTACCGGACAAGGCCATCGACCTGATCGACGAGGCGGCATCGCGTATCCGCATGGAGATCGATTCGAAACCGGAGGAGATGGACCGCCTGGATCGCCGTCTTATCCAGCTCAAGATGGAGCGTGAGGCGCTCAAGAAGGAAACCGACGAGGCGGCGAAGAAGCGGCTGGAGAATCTGGAGAAGGACATTCGCGAGCTGGAAGGTGAATACGCGGATCTGGAGGAAATCTGGAAGGCGGAGAAGGCATCGCTGGCGGGTGACAAGCAGATCAAGGAGCAGCTGGAGCAGGCAAAACTTGATATGGATTCGGCTCGCCGGAAGGGCGATCTTGCCGCCATGTCCGAGCTGCAATACGGCCGCATTCCCGAGCTGCAGAAGCAGCTGGCCGCTGCCGAGCAGGCCGGAAAGTCCGGCGCGGAAAAACAGCTGTTGCGCAACAAGGTGACCGAGGAGGAGATCGCCGAAGTCGTTTCCAAGGCCACCGGTATTCCGGTCAGCAAGATGCTGGAAGGTGAGCGCGAGAAGCTCCTTCGCATGGAGGACTCCCTGCATGCGCGTGTGATTGGCCAGCAGGAGGCCATCAAGGCCGTGTCCGATGCCATTCGCCGTGCCCGCGCCGGCCTGTCGGACCCGAACCGCCCGAACGGCTCGTTCCTGTTTCTCGGCCCTACCGGGGTTGGCAAGACCGAACTCTGCAAGGCACTGGCGCAGTTCCTGTTTGACAGTGACCAGGCGCTGGTGCGCATCGACATGAGTGAATTCATGGAGAAGCATTCGGTGGCCCGCCTGATCGGCGCGCCGCCGGGCTATGTCGGATACGAGGAGGGTGGTTACCTGACCGAGGCCGTGCGCCGCAAGCCGTATTCGATTGTGCTGCTGGATGAAGTCGAGAAGGCACACCCGGATGTGTTCAACATCCTGCTGCAGGTGCTGGATGACGGGCGTCTCACCGATGGGCAGGGTCGCACGGTGGATTTCCGGAACACGGTGATTGTCATGACCTCCAACCTGGGTTCCGACGTGATCCAGCAGTTCGCGAGGGAAGGTGCGACCTATGGGGAAATGAAGAACGCCGTGATGGATATTGTCGGCCGCCATTTCCGGCCGGAGTTCATCAACCGGCTGGACGAGGCCGTGGTGTTTCATCCGCTGTCGGGCGAGCAGATTCGTGGCATCGCCGATATCCAGCTGGCTGGCCTGCGCCGGCGACTGGCCGAGCGGGATCTCGCCCTGGAGGTCAGTGACGACGTCATGGCGCGGCTGGCGGAGGCCGGTTTCGATCCGGTCTACGGCGCCCGCCCGTTGAAGCGGGCGATCCAGCGCGAGATCGAGAATCCGCTGGCGCAAGCCATCCTGTCGGGCCGGTTCGTGGCGGGTGACCGGATCCTGGCGGCGCTGGAAGACGGTGTACTGACGTTCGAGAAAAAGATCCTGCACTGATGGAACCCCGGCACCGGTCGGCCATCAAACCGACAGTTGCCCATGGAGGTGATCATGCAGATCCAGAAATTTCTCGTGACGTCGGCGCTGTATCTGTCGCTGGCCGGTTCCGGGGCCGCCTTTGCCGGTGACCGCGACGCCGATCGCAAGGCATCCGACGCGTCATCCCGCAGTGCAGGCCCGGCCGTGGGCAACGAAGCCTTGCGCTTTACCGCGCGTGAGCGGGCCACGCTGGAAATCCATGCCGAGGAGCAGCGCACGCGCCGCGCCATGCGCGATGCCCATGGTGATCGCGATCCCGGTGACGGCAGTCATCCGGACCATGGCGACAAGGCGCACCCGCAGAAACAGAAAGCACTGCCGCCCGGTCTGCAGAAGAAAGCGGCGCAAGGCAAGCCCCTGCCCCCGGGCTGGCAGGCGAAGCTGGCGCGTGGCGAAATCATGGCGACTGCCGTCTACGCGGCCGGGAAGCCGTTGCCGCCGGAAGTCCGGAAGCAGCTGCCGGCGGATCCGCCGGGCACGGTCACAATCGAGATTGAGGGTGAAGTGGTGCGGGTGCTGGAGAAGACCCGGGAGATCGTGGATATCCTGCGTCGTCGCTGATGCGCGGCAGGCCGCTCTTGCGGGAGACAGAAGGCCGGCGGTTTGCCGGCCTTCCTGTTTATGCCCGGATCAGCCGCCGGCTGCCTTGTTGAAATCGTTGCAGCGCTGGATTTCCCCTTCGGAGAACTTCGCCTGGTCGGCTTTCTCCTGATCGGTCAGATAGCGCTTGTTGCCTTTTTCGTCCTTGGTCACGACGCGGCCGCCTGACTTGAGGGTATTCAGGTTCTGGCGATGCTGGTCGCAGAGCTGGTTGATGCGCTCGCGTTCGCTGGCGGGAACCGGCGGTTTGCCGGCCGCGGCCTCGGCTTCCTTCTTGCGGGCGTCTGCGGCGGCAGCCCGCTTCTCGTCCAGACGCTTGATTTCGCTGTCGGCATCCGACGAGGTCGTGTCTCCGATGCTGACCGGGGCGGCCCGGGCGCCGTCCGGGGCCTTTTCCCCGTAGTGGGTCACGCCCTGGTCATCGACCCATTTGTAGAACTGGCCGGCCTGCGCCGGTACGGATACGGCGGCGGCGATGGCGAGACCTGCGAAAAGCGCTGTGCGAAAACCGGGCATGCTGTCTACCCCACTTGGTCTAACTTGTTGTTGTGGCAAAGAATTGCCGGATGTTAGCACGACGCCGACCGTTTGCCCGGGGGTTCCGGGCTGGCCCGCCTTGACACCCGCAGGTCCTGTGCCAGAATTCCGCGTTTGCCAGAAGGCAAGGGCTGATCGAGGGCAATCCCCGCGGCAGCCGCAAGGGCGTACGTCCTGCCCATCCGCAGGATGTTAGTCAGCAGCAACACTGCGTTTTCTCCCGCTCTGTGCACGTTGCAGTCGCCCGGCCCACGAGCCGGTAGACGGGGAACCCCGAACGGTGGGGTCCTGCCGTGCCGCAACAATCGATGCAACCCACAGCAACCCCGTGCCGTGGCCGCGTACTGCGCGTGCCGTCCGGCTGGATTCGCGTCGCACGCGAACGGGGAAGCGCCAGCGAGCAGACAGAACGAGGTTATCAGCAGTGGAACAGTTGTCCGGTGCGGAAATGGTCATCCGCTGCCTGCAGGACGAGGGCGTTGAATACGTCTTCGGTTATCCGGGCGGGGCGGTTCTTCATATCTACGATGCGCTGTTCAAGCAACAGCAGGTCAAGCACGTGCTGGTACGGCACGAGCAGGCCGCCACGCACATGGCGGACGGTTATGCGCGCGCCACCGGCAAACCGGGCGTGGTGCTGGTCACCAGCGGTCCGGGTGCCACCAATGCGGTGACCGGCATTGCCACCGCGTCCATGGATTCGATCCCGATGATCGTGATCTCGGGTCAGGTGCGCAGCGACTGGATCGGCGACGACGCCTTCCAGGAAACCGACATGGTCGGCATTTCGCGCCCGATCGTTAAGCACAGCTTTTCGGTGCGCAATGCCGCGGACATCCCCGAGATTTTCAAGAAGGCATTCTTCATCGCCACCACGGGTCGTCCGGGCCCGGTGCTGATCGACATCCCGAAAGACAAGACTGCACCGTCGGTCAAGTTCCCGTACGAATATCCGAAGAAAGTGAAGATGCGTTCGTACAACCCGGTGGTGCGTGGCCACACCGGACAGGTCCGCAAGGCGGTTGACCTGCTGCTGGAAGCGAAGCGTCCGGTCATCTACACGGGTGGCGGTGTCATCCAGGGTGAGGCCTGTGCGCATCTGGTCGAGCTGGCGAAGATGCTGGGGTTTCCGGTCACCAACACACTGATGGGGCTGGGCGCATACCCGGCTACGGACAAGCAGTTCCTCGGCATGCTGGGCATGCACGGCAGCTACGAGGCGAACATGGCGATGCATCATGCCGATGTCGTGTTCGCGATCGGCGCGCGCTTCGATGACCGTGTTACCAGCAACACGAAGAAATTCTGTCCGGATGCGCGTTTCATCCACATCGATATCGACCCCGCGTCGATCTCCAAAAACGTCCGTGCCGATGTGCCGATCGTCGGTGGTGCCGACCAGGTGCTGGCTGAAATGGTCGCCCTGCTCAGGCAGACCGGCGAGAAGCCGGATGCCAAATCGCTGGCGACCTGGTGGAAGCAGATCGATGATTGGCGTGCTGTGCACGGCATGCGCTACGAGCGCGGTGGGCTGCTCAAGCCGCAGCAGGTCATCGAGACGCTGTACAAGGTCACGAAAGGCGATGCCTATGTCACGTCCGATGTCGGGCAGCACCAGATGTTCGCCGCCCAGCATTACAAGTTCGACAAGCCGCGTCGCTGGATCAATTCCGGCGGCCTCGGCACCATGGGCTTCGGTCTGCCGGCAGCCATGGGCGTGCTGATGGCCTACCCGGAGGCGACCGTTGCCTGTGTAACCGGCGAAGGCTCGATCCAGATGAACATCCAGGAGCTCTCCACCTGCAAGCAGTACGAGTTGCCGGTGAAGATCATCAACCTGAACAACCAGTCGCTGGGCATGGTCCGCCAGTGGCAGGACATGCAGTACGAAGGCCGTCACTCGCACTCCTATATGGAATCCCTGCCGGATTTCGTAAAGCTGGCCGAGGCCTACGGTCACGTCGGCATGAAAGTCACCAAGCCGGGTGACCTGGAGGCCGCGATGAAAGAGGCCTTCAAGCTCAAGGATCGTCTGGTGTTCATGGACATCTATGTCGATCCGGAAGAGCACGTCTACCCGATGCACATTGCCGATGGCTCCATGCGTGACATGTGGCTGTCGAAGACGCAGAGGACCTGAGCCATGCGCCGTATCATTTCTATCCTGATGGAAAACGAGCCGGGCGCGTTGTCCCGGGTTGTCGGCCTGTTTGCCCAGCGCGGCTACAACATCGACACGTTGAGTGTGGCGCCAACCGAGGACGCGACGTTGTCCCGCCTCACACTGACCACTCACGGTGACGAGCAGAAAATCGAGCAGATCACCAAACAGCTGAACAAGCTGGTGGAGGTGGTCAAGGTGGTCGACCTCACCGAGGGCGCCCATATCGAGCGCGAGCTCATGCTGGTCAAGCTGAAGGCGGTCGGAGCCCAGCGCGCAGAGATCAAGCGCACTGCCGATATCTTCCGCGGGCAGGTTGTGGATGTCACCGGCTCGGTCTACACCGTGCAGCTGACCGGCACTTCCGACAAGCTCGATGCGTTCATTCACGCCATCGGTGAAGATCAGGTTCTCGAAGTCGCACGCAGTGGCGTTTCCGGCGTTGCGCGCGGCGACAAGGTCCTTTCCATCTGAATTCCAACCGGGGTCAAAAGCCCCACAACTCACGACAGGGTATAGCGATGCAAACCTACTACGACAAGGACTGCGACATTTCGATCATCCGCGGGATGAAGGTCGCGATCATCGGTTACGGCTCACAAGGCCACGCCCACGCACTGAACCTGAAGGATTCCGGCGTCAGCGTGGTGGTTGGCCTGCGCCAGGATTCGCCGACCGTGGAGAAGGTGAAGAAGTCCGGTCTTGAAACGAAGTCGGTCGCCGACGCCGTCAAGTGGGCGGATCTGGTCATGATCCTGACCCCGGACGAGTTCCAGTCGCAGCTGTACAAGCACGAGATCGAGCCGAACATCAAGAAGGGCGGCGTGCTGGCCTTCGCGCACGGCTTTGCCATCCATTACAACCAGGTCGTGCCGCGCAAGGATCTGGACGTCATCATGATTGCGCCGAAGGCACCGGGCCACACCGTGCGTTCCGAGTTCGCGAAGGGCGGTGGCATTCCCGATCTGGTCGCCATCTTCCAGAACGCGTCCGGCAAGGCGCGTGACATCGCCTTCTCCTACGCTTCGGCGGTGGGTGGTGGTCGTACGGGCATCCTCGAGACCTCGTTCAAGGACGAGACCGAGACCGACCTGTTCGGCGAACAGGCCGTACTGTGCGGCGGCGCCGTTGAACTGGTAAAGATGGGCTTCGAGACGCTGGTGGAAGCCGGCTACGAGCCGGAAATGGCGTACTTCGAGTGTCTGCACGAACTGAAGCTGATCGTGGATCTCATGTATGAAGGCGGCATTGCCAACATGAACTACTCGATCTCCAACAATGCCGAGTACGGTGAGTACGTGACCGGCCCGAAGGTGATCAACGAGGAGTCGCGCAAGGCCATGCGCGAGGCACTCAAGCGCATCCAGACCGGCGAGTACGCCAAGGCCTTCATCCAGGAAGGCGCGACGAACTATTCGTCGATGACCGCCTACCGCCGCAACAATGCCGCACACCCGATCGAGGTGGTCGGCGGCAAGCTGCGGGCAATGATGCCGTGGATCACTGCCAACCGGCTGGTAGACAAGACCCGCAACTGAGCCGGGCAGGTCAGGCGAAAGCGCGGCGTGTGCCGCGCTTTTCGTTTGTGGTACCGCCAGCCCGGCCCGCACGTGTAACCGTCATCGGCCGGGGCTATCATGTACCGGAACCCACAGGGGGCAGATCATGGCTCAGGACAACCGGCGACCCGACGATCAGCGTCCTGACCAGGATCAGGACGACCATGACGGCGTCACCATCGAGGTCATTGAACGCATTGTCGAGGGTGGCCGTGCCGTACGGCAGAAGGGCATCTACCTGCTGCCCAATCTGGTGACGACCGCGGCCCTGTTCTTCGGCTTTCTCGCCATTCTGGCGGCGATGGCGCAGAAGTGGGAGCACGCGGCGGTCTACGTTTTCATTGCCGGTGTGCTGGACGGTCTCGACGGACGTATTGCGCGCATGACCAATACGCAGAGTGAATTCGGCGCGCAATATGACTCGCTGTCGGATGCCGTTGCCTTCGGGCTGGCGCCGGGCATCGTGATGTTTGCCTGGGCGCTGAATGGACTGGGCAAGGCTGGTTATGCGATTGCCTTTATCTACGCGGCCTGTGCCGCGTTGCGGCTGGCGCGTTTCAACGTCCAGATCGAGACCAGCGACAAGCGCTACTTCACCGGCCTGCCCAGCCCGGCGGCTGCCGCGACCGTTGCCGGCATGGTGTGGGTGCTCAATGATTACGGCGTTGCGGTTGACCGCCCGCTGGCGATCCTCGCGGCGGTGGTCACGGCGGCTGCGGCCGTGCTGATGGTCAGCAACGTGCGTTACTACAGTTTCAAGGATCTGCAGTCGGCGCGCGTACCGCTGTTCGCCCTGATCATCGCGATCGGTCTGGTCGCGGTCGTGCAGGTCGATCCGCCCACCATGCTGTGGGGCGCAGCCCTGCTGTATGCCGCGTCGGGTCCGGTGGGGGCGCTCTGGCGGCGCCTGGTCTCCGGGCGGAGCGCAAGCGGGCACTCCTGATCGCACCGGTGGTCAGAGGCGGGAGAACAGGGAGATGTCGTCATGCTGATCCGCCTGCCGAACCGGAGCGAGCCCGCGGCTTCGGAAATCACCCCGGAATCCGTATACGTTTCCCGTCGGGATATCCTGGCGGCGGCTGTTGCCGCGCCGGCATTGCTGATGCCGGGGGCCGCTGCCCGTGCGGCTGATGCGCTGGTGCCGGCGGTTGCCGATGACAATCGCAGTCCGGCGTGGTTGCGCAAACAGGTGCTGGCACGGCGGGCATCACGTCACCAGGTGCCGGGAGAAACGCTGACGCCGTACCGCTACGTCAGCACCTACAACAATTTCTACGAATTCGGTACCGACAAGTCCGATCCCGCGGCCAATGCCGGGAGTTTTGTGCCGCATCCCTGGAGGGTGCGTATTGACGGCGAGGTGGAGAAGCCGGGTGACTATACGCTGGAGGATCTGCTGAAGCCGCATGCGCTGGAGGAACGTGTCTACCGGTTCCGCTGCGTCGAGGCGTGGTCCATGGTCGTGCCATGGGTCGGCTTCCCGCTTGCGGATCTGATCAGGCGATTCGCACCGACGTCAAAGGCGAAGTACGTGGTTTTCCAGACGCTGCACGATCCGTCCCGCATGCCCGGGCAGAAGCAGTCATGGCTGGACTGGCCGTACGTCGAAGGTCTGCGGATGGACGAGGCCATGCATCCGCTCACGCTGATGACGGTGGGTGTGTATGGCCGCACCCTTCCGGCGCAGAACGGCGCGCCGCTGCGGCTGATTGTTCCGTGGAAGTACGGCTTCAAAAGTGTGAAGTCGATCGTGCGCATCTCTTTTGTCGAGAAGCAGCCGCGCACGACCTGGGCGGAGATGGCGCCGGAGGAGTACGGGTTCTACGCCAACGTGAACCCGGCAGTGGATCATCCTCGCTGGAGCCAGAAGCGCGAGCGGCGTCTGCCCATCGTGTTCTTTTCGCCGGACTGGCGGGAGACGCTGCCGTTCAATGGTTACGCGGCAGAAGTTGCATCGCTGTATCGCGGCATGGATCCCGGGAAGTTCTTCTGATGCCGGGGCTGGTTCTCGGTGTACTGCTTCTGCTGCTTGCCGCTGTCGCCGGTTACCGTATCGCCGGCGATCTGGCCGGCCCTGATCCGGCGAAGTGGCTGCTGCACCAGACCGGTTTCTGGGCGCTGGTTTTCCTGTGCGCCACGCTTGCCGTATCGACATTGCGCCGGCTGTTGCAGCGCCCTGCGTTGCTGCGCTGGCGCCGGGCGACCGGTCTCGCAGCCTTTGCCGTGGCCTCGTCACATCTGCTGGTGTATCTCACCGTTTTCCACGGACTTGCCCTGGCCCCCGTTCTGGACGACATCACGAAGCGGCCTTACATCATGATCGGCGCTGCCGCCTGGTTGCTGCTGGTACCGCTGGCGGTGACCTCGACCCGGAAGATGCAGCGGCGGCTGGGCGCGCGCTGGGCACAGTTGCATCGGTGCATCTACGTAATTGTCCCGCTTGCCATCGTGCACCAGGGCATGGCCCAGAAAGCTGATCTTGGGCAAACGCTCATTTTTTCGGCGCTCGTTGCCTGCTTTTTGATCGAGCGCTGGCTGGCCCGTCAGGACCGCCTTCCATGGGCCCGCTGACGGGCAAAAAGTGGTGTGAAAGTCGGTTGACAGTCGGGGGTCCCTGCGTAGAATACGCGACCTCGGACGGCAACCCCGTCGCTCTTTGACAATCTGGCAGGCAATACGTGTGGGTGCTTACCCTGGTGGTCGAGGACAAACTCGGCGACCAGCAAGGTAAGCAACTCGTCGTCGGCTACCGAGAGGTAGCTGATACATGCA
>JBMOOO010000021.1:0-247012 GCA_049324475.1 Pseudomonadota bacterium
GCACGCGCGGGGAACACAGCTCCATCGCCGCCTGTAGCCACACCGGTGCCGGTTCATCCCCGCACGCGCGGGGAACACCAAACCCCAAATCGACTCCAGATCAGGGTTTGCGGTTCATCCCCGCACGCGCGGGGAACACGCGGGATGTGTTTGGGGTGCCGGCTGTTACGCCGGTTCATCCCCGCACGCGCGGGGAACACACCCAGTGTGTTAATACTGGGTACGGCCATCGCGGTTCATCCCCGCACGCGCGGGGAACACTTGTACGGTCATACATGAGTACTCCAAAGACGCGGTTCATCCCCGCACGCGCGGGGAACACACTTGATGCATCCAATTGATTCACCAAGGCTTTTTGAAGCCAGCAGAATCTACCGGCTATTGCAGGGCATGGGAAGGCGCACCGAAGCCCACGCCCCGAACCCGATTGTCAAAGAACGTCGCCACCCGGCAGAAACGACACGAGACGCAGCCCATCGAAATCAACCGGCACCCGCCGATTCACTCCCAAGGTCTGGAAATCGAAGCCAGATTCAGTGGCGGTAGCCCATGCCATGACGATGTTTCCGTCTTCACGCAGGGCATCGCATTGCTCCCAGAGCATCTCTCGCACGCGCCTGGAAACATCGCCGACATACACGCCAGCGCGAACCTCCAGCAGCCAGACGGCCAGTCGACCACGCAACCGCGGTGGCACATTCTCGGTAACGACCACAATCATGCTCATGATTACTTCGTCCGGTGCCCGGCATCCCCTAGCGAATCCGGCTCAGGAATCGCAACCGGAATTGATTCCGGCGGCGGTTCCGGCGGCTTTATTTCCCCAGCCGACAAAACCTCTTCAATCAGGGGAATCAGCCTGGCCAGAAGATCACTTTTCCGGAACATATCCCGACACGCCAGTCGCACCTCACGATCAGGAGAGCGCGAAGCACTGGCTGCAACCTTGAAGGCAATGGGAACAACCGTATCAAATTTGACCAGGTCAGCAATGTCGTAAACAAAAGAAAGTGGCTTCCCGGTATGGATGAATCCCACGGCCGGCGCATAACCCGCCGCCAGCACAGCCGCCTCGGTGATCCCATAGAGGCAACTGGTTGCGGAGGAAAGGCAGCGGTTCGGCACATCAGCAGCATCCCATTCTTCCCGGTCATAATTTCGTGACTTCCAGTCAACGCCGTATTGCCGTGCAAGCTGCTTGTACATTTCCCGAACACGCGCACCCTCGATCCCGCGCAACTGCTCAACACTGCGCCGGGCCGGTGCCGCCTCCTTGAAACGGACTTCATACATCTTGCGGACAACCTTGAGCCGCAAGTCGTCGTCCAGCGCCAGCTTCGCCTGATAAAGAAGTCGGTCCGAGCGCGCACCACCAGGCTGTCCCGATGCATATACGCGAACGCCAGCCTCGCCAACCCAAACCAGCAAAGTCCCGGTCGTGGCAGCCAGTTTCACAGCCGCATGGGAAACCCGGGTTCCCGGCTCCAGCATCAGGCAGGCGACCGAACCTACCGGGATATGAGTTCGTACACCCTTGGCGTCGATGACAACAAAAGCTCCATCAAGTACGTCAATCTGGCCATACGAAATGAAGACCATCGATACGCGATCTTTCATCGGCAATGGTTTGAGCGGCAACGGCGGTGGTATCGGCATCAGGATTCACCTGCAAGCTTTATCGTATCGACCACCAGCGCCGGCGCCAGGAAATAGCCAGCGGCAAGCAGATCATCCAGCAAGGGGCGAACAGCAGAAATCAAGCCCGCACGCTTGGCCGATACCAACAAACCGCAGGTTCCGACATGCGCCAATGCCAGCCGGGCCGCCACTCGACGACCACGAATTTCATCAATCAGCAGCAATGCTTCATGACGACGGGCCAGCAGAATGGCTTGCGTTTCACCGGCATCCAGACGGAAAGAGGCGACCTCCTCCTCGACAGGCAGATCCGCACATTCTTCCAGCCATCCGCTGATCAATGCCTGGTTGATACGCTCCGCGCCATTTTTCTGGTCAGTGAAGGTGCATTCCGCCAGCACGGTGGCGGGCACCAACACCCGCCCCCACAGGCGCGCAGGCAAAGCCAGCGCGCCCAACCTGGCAAGTGCAATCAGAGGTCCGCTATCCGCGACGACGCAATCCTTCAAGGTTCTCAAGCTCCTTCTCGAGTTCTCCCGGCTCATAGCGAACAACAGCTACCTGCCGTGCCGCACAAGCCTCGAAAAACGCCGCCAGTGACAACCCGGCCACCTTGGCGGCCTGCCCCTGGCTGAGCACGCCCTCGTCGAACAACTTCACGGCCAACGACACATGGACACCCTGCTGCAGCAACTGCTCATCAAAGGGCAGGGCCACAAAGACTGGCCGCCCACGCTTGGTCACCAAGGCAAGGTGGCCGGCCTCGGCACCCTGGATCAGCTCGCCGGTACGATCGCGGAGGTCACGAACAGTGTAGGTTTCCATGGGAGCGCCCTCATTTGTGCCATCAAATGATGGCACAAACTAGGCCGGACGAACCAGCATCAGCCCGCAACCGAAAGCCCGGCCCCGCCCCAGGCCAGCACTCAACATGCCCAGGAATCGGGGCACATCAGTCACTTCCAGCTCCCCAGACAAATCGACCGAGCTGAACTGGATGCCCTTACGACCGTCCCGGTACTGGACATAGGCATCGGCGCTCAAGGCGCGAGGATCAACCCGGAATCCGCCACGGCTGGCACGCGATGAACCGTCCTTGCCCTCACCGCATAGCCACCCGGTACACACCTCCGACACCAGGTCGTGCTCGGCCGGCCTGTCGGGCGTTTTCCAGTCATTCCAGCGCGCCAGTCCGCGTTCCGCGAGCAACTTTTTCTTGCGGTCCATGACCACATCATCCCGACGGGACTTCCCGTCGCGCTCGGTAGTCACCACCGGGTTGACGCGCACCTCGAACGACAACCGCTGCCCTGCCTCAATGACCGGCGCGTAGGGTTTGCTGTGCACTTGCCATGCGTCCTCCTTGACGGTCGGCTCCCGGGCAGACACCACGTAGTAACGGATGCCTCGGGCATCCTCGCTGCGACGGAACAGGAAATCGCGCGGCGTACCTTCCGGGGCAGGGAAAAAACGCCACAGCCATTGGTGCTCGGCGTAAGGCCCCTGATTGCGCGCGTGAGCAGCCTCGCGCATACGATCTTCAACAGGCGTGATCAGACTGAAGTACATGGTCACTTCTCCAACAACCCGCTGTGCTCGATCCGGTCACCAAACTGCCAGCGGCGACGGGATACAAGCCGGTCCTTGCGCGGCACGGAAAGATCAGCCGGAACACCAGCCTCGACGCCATCACTCCATACAAGCCGCTTAAGGCCGGGAGCCTCCGGGATTTGAGCCAGATAACCGTCGAATGACGCCTTGACGGTTTTTTCTTTCATGACCCGAGGCGCCAACGGCGCAGCCAACGGACAACTTTTCCGACCGAGGTACAAAACGAAGTGCGGACGGCGCAGGGCATCAGCAATCTGTTCCAGCGACCACCGTGGCTTGCCGATGGCAAGGACGCCAACCAGCCAATCGCCGTTCTGACGATAGTCCCGCGTTGACAGGATGGTGTTCAGTTCCTGCTTGTCGACCGCCAACTCGTCGCGACGCGTACGATGCGGTCGTCCTTTCAAAGCGCTGCGGCCCGGCACCTGGGCAGTGTGGTAATCACGCAACAACTCACTTGTCGCCAGAACGCCGACCGCGATCCGGTACCCGTCACGCAACGACAACTGCGCATCTTCGTCGGCACGATCCAGACCCAGCGCCGCACCCAGCAACCCCATCAACGCCGTTTGCCCCGGCCAGTCTGCCGACGGCCGATATTCGCCCACCGCCGGCTCGCCCCAGGAAGCCAGAGGCGCCGTCAGGCGCATGACCAGACATTCCATGACGGCTTACTCCGTGACAAACCGGACGAGTCCATCCAGCGAGCCGGTGCCGGCTTCCACGTCCAGGATGTAATCGTGATCGGCGCACTTGCCGTACACCTTCTCGAAGTTGTCCCGGCGCTTTTTCATGTCTTCGGCGGCCTTCACCAGCAAATTCACGCCACGTACCGGCGCAAGAAAGGCCTGCGCGAGCGAGCGCGGCTGCTGTTCGCCCTGCTCAGCCAGCACATAACCGGCATAGGCCCGGGAGGCAAAACTGTTCTGCTTGCCGGTGGGGGACACCTTGGTCACGGCATGGAGCATGGCCGTCAGCGTCTTGTCGGCGAGCGCCTTGTCTCCGCCGAGGTTCTTCAGCAGCAGGTCACGGTTGATGCAGATGTACAGGTAGAAAACCCCGGCGCCAAAGCCAGCCTCACCGATGTGACCGGAACCCTTGTCCTCGTCACCACGATTGAGATCATCTACGGCGCTGAAGTAATCGTCTTCGACTGCCGCCTTGTGAACGGTAAAAGCGTGCGCCACCTGTGCCGCCGCCTCGACATTGAATTCCGGCTTTGCTGCCAGCATCCGCCCGAACAGGGCGATATCCGCCGCACGCTGGGGATGCGTCAGAAGCGCCAGGTCCTCCTCTGTAGGCGCCGACTTGTTCGCCACAAGACGACCGACCAGCGCAGAGATAGCGTCATTTTCCTCCGGACTGAAGTGCGCCAACTGCTCGATCTCCAGATCAAGCAGCGGATCTTTCTTGTCTTCTTTCTTGGGCTTACCGAACTGTTCGGCAATCGCCTGCGCCCAGGCCTTGGCATCCTTTTCCTTGACACCGCCCACGACGAGGGCCTCGTACACCTCCACCCCTTTGCGCTTGGTGCGCGTACCCCGGTATGCCGCCAACGCCTCGGTGAAGATGTCCGAAGTGCGCCAGGCGCGCTTCAGGCTCTGCGACGAAATGCGCAGCCGGTTGGCATCACCCACGAGAGCGGTCTTTGGGCGGCCGGTGTCATCACGATTGAGGTTGGACGGCGGGTAGCTGGTCAGTACGTGCAACTGGATAAAACGCGACATGGTGTTCTCCTTGAACAGAAAAGATTAGTGAGGTCCTTGCATCAGTCGGTCTTGGCCGGCCAAGGATAGTCATAAGCCCACCGCTTACGGACCTTGTCACCCCAGTACCAGATGTCTGCGGCCAACTGATGGATGTCCGCGGCGCTGTCGATCAACGGCAATACGCGCCGCAATCCAGTAAACAGATCCTCCGTGGACGGCGAATCCAGCAATCGTCGGAAGCGAAGCTCGGAAACCCTGGGCTTGTCCTCACCACGCATGGCTTGCGGCAACCGGAGTTCATTGCTCGCTTTCAGGCGCGCAAGCACACCGGCAATCACAGCCAACTGGTCTCTGCGGGACTCATCTTCCGGCAGTCCCGCCATCACCATCCGGCGGCGAAATCGCTGGAATGCAGGGCTGGTCACCACGGCGGTCAGATCGTGTGCCCGTCGCAGTTCGGCACGCGCCCCCGGATTGGCCACCAGGCCATCCCACCACTCGGCCAATGCTTCCCCCGTCGGCGAGCCCTTTGAGAAAAAAGATGATCGTTCCATTCAAGCCTCCTTGACCTTGCGTAATCCTTTTTTCGATTTCCCGGAGCCCGGCGCCGCCAGCCCCAAAGTCTCCCGAAGCATGTCACCGCGCAGTCTGGACATCAGTGCCTTGTGGGCATCCGCCAGGCGTCGGGGGTTGTTATCAACAGCCCCTGCCACGCCGACCAGAGATTCATCAAACAGATGTCGGGCGGCGGTGGTCAAAACTTGATGCCATTGCTCACGGAGCTCGAGAAGAGACAGCTCAGCATCCAGTTCCGCCACTCTGGCCTGATCGATCAACCTGGCAAGCAATGTGTAGAACGCAGGCTCCGTGTGCGAGAAGAACATGGCGTCGACATGCGAAAGATCACCTCGCACTTCACCGGAACCGAACCAGGCCGTCTTGACGGCATCACGCAGCCACAGGGCAACCAGGCCGGCACCTTCCACCCATTGGCCAGCAATGTTTTGCACTTGTCGCTGCCGATCTTCGTCGCAAGAGGCAAGGCCAAATATCGGCAGCGTCGATTCGTACCAGCAGCGAGCCTTCATGTTGTCCATGTCGTACCCGAAGGCCCACAGACGAAACTGACCCGTCCGGTGGTGATGCGTCAGAAAATCAGACACCACGGACGCCGGCCGCTGAGACTTCCCCTGCCTTGACGAGCCCAGCACCCAGGGCAGCCAGTGCCGATAGCCATAACCACCTGGCTGAGGGTGCAAAGGCAACCACTCTCCGGGCTTGCTCTCGTAATAAGGCGACAAGGGATGATTCCAGGCGCCTTTGTAGTTGAGCCCGTAGTTGCGAGTCACATAGCGTGCGACAAGATTCGATGAGTGCGCCCCGCACAGATCGCAGAAACCAGACTCCCCGGAAGAAAAGTCCAGACGAATGCGACGCGGCATGGCCCAGAACACATGCGCCGGATGTCCCTGCAGCGGGCTGAACTCTCCCTTTTCCGGTTGAAGCCGGGCAATGTCGGCCAGCCACGGGAATGTGAACTTCGCATCGACTTTCGCCGGGTCGCCGCCCTGACCCAGAAAAACCGACCGTTGCCGCACATTCAGCCACAGGTCCTTCCACAAGGTACGCGCGCCCTCATCAGCGCTGATCACCAGTGTTGTCAGCGGCCCGCCGCCACGCAGCGAAGTGCGGTGCCCGGCCCCGCCTGCCGGCGCATTGATCTGCATCGTGAGCAAGGCCATCGCCGCACACTCGATGCAGAGCCCGTTGACCGTATCCCGCTTGACGAAGTGATCCTTGTTGAACTTCAGCGATTGTTCGCCCGGAGTTTCCAGCAACAAGGCGGAGACAGGCGTCGGCTCTTCGGCCATCGACAGCGTCAGGTCCTGCATAAACCTCGGCCCGTCACCGTCCAGCACGAAGGCATCCCTGACCGGGGAAAACCACGCGTCCAACACATCCCGGCCGGGAGGGCTCGCCAGCAGATCTTTCCAGGTGGACATGTCGTTCATGGGGGTCGTGGTCTGCAGCAACCCGATCAGGAATTGTGCCAACGCACCGTTGAAGTCGGCGCGAACAGCATCCAGTGCCACGACATCGGGGTCGCCGATCATCAAGGGCGATATCCGGCCCTGCGTGCCATCGGCACGGCGGACGGGGATCCAGCATTCATCGATCAGGTTCACGTCAGCGCTCTCCCGCTTCTGATTCGTTCTTCACTTCATCGATCACGCACATCCCGTGGGCCGCATCATATTGCCAGCGCCCGATACTGCCGGATTTCTGCCCCTGCCGGGCCGCAGAAACCGCTTGCGCTTCCCACCCATCACCGGATGCGGCCAGTCCCAACAACACCGACCACTTTCCCTCTGCAGGCAACTGGCGTTGCACGCGCTCGTACTCCGCCAGCTTCGGTCCATCCGATGGCAGCACGGCTTTCTGGATCAGCCGCTCGGGCATACGAACAGTGCTGTAGGCCCAGTCCCGATCCACACCGGCCCAGGGCTCCAGCCGGTCGCCCACCCAACGCGCCAGCACGATGCTCTGGCTGGCCTCACCCAAACGCGATGGCGTTCGCGCATCGCTCCACCAGTCGAGCATGTCGCCACGGGTATAGCCCCCGCTGAACTTGAGCGTGTTGTTCTGGGCAATGCTCTTGTCGGCCAACCCCTGGCCATCGGACTTCGCCGCGTTGCCACGCAGTTTTTCCGGAAGGTCATCGTCACCAGGCTGGAATACCGATTCGATCAACGCCCGCGCATCGCCCGGCATGTCATAACCATCGCGCTGCAACTCGCGCGCTGTCCGCCAGGCCTGCCCGTGATGCGGATAGACCACGGAAGCACCCGGAAGTACCGCCTTGTACCAGTCAGCCTTGGGTTCATTCGTAAATGGCGGGCCATACACGATCAGGCAGGGCATATCACGCTGATCCTTGACGCCGACGCCCTGCAGACGATCACCTTGCCGATCCCGCACATGCCGATGCATGCGACCGGCACGCTGCAGCAATCGGTCCATGGGGGCCAGATCACTCACGAGTACATCGAAATCCACGTCCAGCGACTGCTCAATGACCTGGGTGGCAATCACGAGCCGGCCACGACGATCATCCGCCGTGCTTTCCCGACCGAACAGCCTGAGGATTTCCGCCTCCCGATCCAGACGATCCTGCAGTGTGAAGCGCGCGTGAAAGAGGATCGGGTCGGCTTCCTCCAGAAGACGGAATGCATCGATGGCATCAGCAACGGTGTTGCGCACCCAGCACACGCAACGACCGGCAGCAAGATCCGCCCGGATGGTTGCCTGGACCGCATCAAGATCACTGCGATAGTCGATGGAAACCCGACGGCACACGTCCGGGCGGGAAGCCAGCGGGAACATGGCCAGCGCATCAGCCTGGCCAGCATGCCAACGAGTCACCAGTGGGTAGCGCTCGTTGGCCAATGCGCCCTCGCTGACTGAGGCACCCCTGCCACTCGCGTAAGCCTTCAGCAGGGACTCCTTGATATGCGTGGGCAAAGTGGCCGACAACAGAATGACGCTGCCTCCGGCACGCGCATGAAACTCGAGTACCCGACAGAGCACCTGCCCCATGTAGGCGTCGCAGGCATGCACCTCATCGACGATCAACACCTTGCGATACAAGCCCAGCAGTCGAATCGACTGGTGACGACTGTGCAGAACCGCCTGCATGGCCTGATCAATAGTGCCAACACCCGCCGGCGCAAGCAGCGAGCGCTTATTGTGATCAGCGAGCCACGCGGCACAACGGGCAGAGGCAGTTTCGTCTTCCTGCCTGGAATCGTGTTCCGGCCTCGTTGACCGAAGGACGGTGGCACTGAATGGCTCAACCAGGTCTTTGCTGCCATGCGCCAGCGTCAGGCTCGGAACGCCGGAAAAAAGCGCCCGGTAAACGTCGGCAATACGCCCGTACATGGCATTGGCTGTCGCCATCGTCGGCAAGCCGATAAAAAAACCGTCGGCCAGTTTCGCTGACAGCAGGCGATAAGCCAGCAACACAGCCGCCTCGGTTTTTCCGGCGCCGGTGACATCTTCGAGGATGTACAACTGCGGCTCCGCAGCCAGCTCAACCTGTGCCGCCCAGACCTGCAAGGGTGACGGGTGTTGAATCTTCGGAAAAAGATCGGCCAGTGACTTGCCTGCCTGCACCGGAACAGGCAGCACGCCTGAATCCATCAACGCCTGCTCGGCCCGCTGCTGCGCCAGCAGCCAGTACTCGGCCAGCGGCATCGGCTGATCACAGTAAGGAAAGTACTCTGTGTTCGATCCCAACCAGTCAGAAAGCACGGCAACGCCGGCGAACCACCAGGAAAGATCCTTACCCGCGCGCTCGAACGATGCCTTGTCGAGCTGGAAGATTGCTTCCGCTGAATCACCCAGGAACAACTGCATCATCTCGCCGGTAAATTGGCGGATGGCTTTCTTGTCATGGGCCGTGAAATGGTCTTCGATCACAACCCTTCCACGTTCCTCCGGAGGCTGGCCGTGATGCCCGGTGACGGCGCGAGCCCAGAAAGAAAGCCCATGCTCCAGCGCCTCTGTACCCGGGCCAAACCACCGGTCTTTCAGGCATTCCTGCTCAAGCCATCGCTTCCACACCTCTTGCCCCAAGGTGTCGTGCCTGACGTGGTAGGGCCTGGAAGGCTCACGATGATGCCATTGCTCAAAAAGATCGGCCCGCTGCGACTGAAAGGCCTCGCTGAACTTGCCCAGATCATGCAGGGCCAGCCAGAACATGGCCCACGAGAGCCATTGCTCCTCGGTGCACTGCAACCGATCCGCAAAGAATGCAGACAAGCCTGGATTTGCCCGTAGATAGGCGCCGCCGACAGCGGCAACGTCCAGGCAGTGATAAGGCAGCAGATGGCACGACGGACCCGGCGCGTTCGGCCGAGCCTTGCCCCAATAGTGGTACATGAACTCATCCATGCTGCTGTCTGCTCGCTGTCCGTAGGGAGCCGAGTGTCAGGTCCGGTACGGGTCAAGGCAAGGTGTATAGAGGGCGCCTGCGACATCAACTGTCGCAGGCAAACCCCACCATGCATCCAGCCAACAAAAAGGCCGGCATATGCCGGCCTTTTCATAGCATCGCGGCTGGTATCGCTCCTGCGAGCGTTTACCTACAGGCAGCTTTCGATGATGGTGGCGTTGGCCGTGCCCAGGCCCTCGCAGATGGCCAGCAGGCCGTACTTCGCCTTGCGGCGACGCAGTTCGTACGCCAGCGTCCCCATCAGCTTGGCGCCGGTGGCGCCCAGCGGGTGGCCGAGGGCCTGCGCACCGCCGTTGACGTTCAGCCTGGTGATGTCGGCACCGACGGCTTTCGCCCAGGCCAGCGGTACGGAACCGAAGGCTTCGTTCACTTCGTACAGATCGATATCGGAAATCTTCAGCCCGGTCTGTTTCAGGATTTTCTGAGTCGCCGGGATCGGGCCTTCCAGCACCATGGTCGGGTCGGAACCGACCACGCTCATGGCGTGGATGCGCGCCAGCGGCTTCAGGCCGGCGGCCTTCATCGCCTTCTCGCTCATCATCAGGACCGCCGCAGAGCCGTCGCAGATCTGCGAGGCCGTGCCGGCGGTGATCACGCCGCCCGGCACCAGCGGCTGCAGTGCGGCCGTGGCTTCCAGCGTGGCGTTGAAGCGCAGACCCTCGTCCATTTCATGGCGGACGATTTTTTTCACGCCTTCCAGCTCCAGCTCGACGTCGAACTTGACCAGTTCTTCCTCGAAGCGGCCGGCCTCGTAGGCGGCCTTGCCCTTCATGTGGCTCTGCCACGCGAAGTGGTCCAGCTCGGCACGGGTGACGCCGTATTTCTTCGCCATGCGCTCGGCGCCGTCGAACTGGCTGAACTCGCAGCCCGGGTAACGCTTGCGGATCTGCACGGAGTCGAACGGATTTCCCATGCCGGCTTTTTCCGCAACGTCTTTTGCGGAAAGGATCGGCACCTGGCTCATGACTTCGACGCCGCCGGCAATGATCACGTCCTGGGTGCCGGACATGATGGCCTGGGCAGCAAAATGGATGGACTGTTGCGAAGAGCCACACTGCCGGTCGATCGACACACCCGGCACCGACTCCGGCAGCTTCGAGGCGAGGATCGACGTGCGCGCGATATTGAAGGTCTGCGGACCGATCTGGCTGACACAACCGTAGATGACGTCGTCGACGCTGGCAGGATCGATCTTCGTACGATCCAGCAACGCATCGATCACTTTCGCACCGAGATCAGCCGGATGTGTTTTCGAGAGGCGGCCATTGCGACGGCCACCCGGCGTGCGAACGGCATCAACGATATAGGCGTGGGTCACGGAACGGGCTCCTGTGTAGTTCCTGCTGTTTGAACGAACAAATGACGGGGCAATGATCAGACTGCCGCTTCACGGCGCAACACGAAAAAGAAAGGCTGCCTGATGCCCTTGAGGTCCATCACGCCCATGACGGTATCGGCATCCACGCGACGGAACACGTCATTGATCGGCAGATTGTCATAGAGCATGGTGGCGCTGGTCTTGCCGCGGTAACTCGTCATGCGCAGCCGGGCACGCGAACGGCGCGTGGCCATCAACGGCATCAACACCTGGAATGTGCGGCCGACGCCGTTCGATTTCAGTACCGGCAGACGGTCGAGCAGACCCAGCGACGGCATCATGAGCAGCGGATTGAGGCTGGTGGTCTTGCCGCCCAGGGTGTCGAACACCAGCGGATGCACGTGCTCGGCGCTCTCGAACCGCTTGCCGTGCCAATGGAAGGCCTCCAGCACGCCGTCCAGCGGGTGGCCGGTGGGAAACCCCTCGCCTTTCCAGGCGCCGAGCATGAAATCCGTATCGACCGGCTCCAGCGCATCGAAAATGGCCAGCGCCTCTTCGGTGCTCGCACCACCGGCCTGCAGGGCGTTCGCGAATGCCGTCATGGCCTCACTCCTGCTTGATGCCGGCCAGACGGCGGGCATACCACTTCTTCTGCTCGACGTTCATCTGCCGCTGGATCTGGATGCGTTGCGCCTGCGGCGAACCGGCGCCGTGCATCGACTCGGTGAGATAACCCACGGCGTTGCGGCCCAGCGTCATGTTCTCGATCAGGCGCAGCATGCGAACCCGCGTCTCGGTCGGGATGTCGTTTTTCCCCTTGAGGTATTTTTCGAGGATGGGGCCGATCTCGTCATGGGCGAAGTCCTGCTCGGACGGCAGCGTCACTATCAGACCACCGGCAATGTCCTGCGCCAGGCGTGCGATCTCGTAGGGGAAGCGCGTCACGTTGTGCTTGCAGACATTCGACAGCATCGAGTCGTTCATGTAGATGCCGCTGGGCATCTTCGTCGCCGCATAGGAAGACGCGATTCCGGACGAATAGATCGTCTCGTTGAGATGCGTCATCTCCACCAGCTTGTCCTTGATGTGCGAAACGGTCTCGACGCCGTTGTACTCGGCGACCGCTGCCGCCGCACCGACCATCACGTCGCCCAGACCGGTCTTGCACACGTAGGACGCGCGATGGTAGGCAGTAAAACGCGCCACCATTTCCTGGGCGAACTCGTATTCGCCATCCATGAAAACGTGCTCGTACGGAATGAACACGTTGTCGAACACGGTCAGCGTTTCCTGGCCGCCGAACTCGGCATTGCCCTGATCGATCTTGCCACCCTCCAGTGCACGCGTGTCGCAGCTCTGGCGGCCGTAGATGTAGGTGATGCCTTCAGCGTCGGCCGGTACGGCACCGACCACTGCCCAGTCCCTGTCCTTTTCGCCGAGGTTCATGGTCGGCATGACGAAGATCCAGTGCGAGTTCAGGCCGCCGGTCATGTGTGCTTTCGCGCCGGTGACGAAGATACCCTTGTCGTTGCGGCCGGTGACGTGCAGGAACAGGTCGGGGTCGCTCTGCTCATGCGGGCGCTTGCTGCGGTCGCCTTTCGGGTCGGTCATGCCGGCACCGATGATGATGTTGTTTTCCTGCGCCTTTTTCAGGAAGGCCAGAAAGCGCTGGTGGTACGGCGTCTTGTGCTTCTGGTCGATGTCGAACGTGATCGAGTGCATCACGCTGATGGTGTCCAGGCCGGCACAACGCTGGAAGCAGGTGCCGGTGAGCTGGCCCATGCGGCGCTGCATCTTGTTCTTCTGCACCAGATCCTGCGGCGACTCGACAATGTGCAGGAAACGGTTGACCCGCGCATTGATCAGCGGCGAATGCGCAGTGGCCAGCTCCGGGTCCTCAATGGCGAGATCGTAGGTCTGGCGCAGCGCGTTCATCGACGGACGGATCAGCGGATTGTCGACCGGGTTCGGCTCTTCCTTGCCGAACAGGAACAGTTTCAGTGGCCGGCCGCGCAGGGAATCCAGGTAGTCCTCACCGGTCCGGATCGGCTTGAAACGGGCCCAGCGCTCGGCGGCGGTCTCGAGCTTGCGGGCAGGCAGGGGGGACTTGGCATTCATGGGGAAACCTCGGGACCGGTAGGGAATGCAGCAGGGTCACCACGGGTGACCCATGAGTCAGGGCGTCGATGCTAGTCGTTCCGGGGATGCCGGCCAATGACGGAAGGTGACAGCGTGTATACCCCGCAGGGAGCCCGCTATTGATAATGGTTCTTCTTTCTGGGCAGAATACGAACCGTTCCCATCCAGCAACGGTCCCACCCCTGCCATGTACGTCTGTATCTGCCGCGGCATCACCGACAGCACCCTGCGCGATGCGGCTGCGCGTTATCCGGAACGCGATGCACGCTGGCTGTGCCGGGACCTGGGTGTGGCCACCGACTGCGGCCGTTGCGCCCGCACGGCACTGGCCATCGTCCACGAGACGCAGGCCGACATGCACTTCCAGGCACGCAGCGGCGCCCACGGTGTGGTGCAGATGTACCCGCAACTGGCCAGTTGAGAACGCATCCCGCTCCACCCCCGCCCCGGCTCCGGCGCTAGGCTAGGCACCTTCCCCCCCGCCGGAGAACCGCCATGAAAGGCGACGCCAAGGTCATCGAGCATCTGAACAAGGTGCTGGGCAACGAACTCGTTGCCATCAACCAGTATTTCCTGCACGCCCGCATGTACGGGAACTGGGGTCTGAAAAAGCTCGGCGATCACGAGTACCACGAGTCCATCGACGAGATGAAACATGCCGATGCGCTCATCGAGCGCATCCTGTTCCTGGAAGGCCTGCCCAACCTGCAGAAACTCGGCAAGCTGATGATCGGCGAGAACACCGAGGAAATGCTGCGCTGCGACCTGCAGCTGGAAATGGCGGCAGTGCCCGACCTGAAGGCCGCCATCAGCCACTGCGAAGCCGTGGCCGACTACGTGACCCGCGATCTCTTCAAGAAGATCCTGGCCAGCGAGGAAGAACACATCGACTGGCTGGAAACCCAGCTTGACCTGATCGGCAAGGTTGGCCTGCAGAATTACCTGCAATCGCAGATGGGCGACGCAGCCGGCTCCTGACCCGGCACGCGGACATGGTCGTGCGCCTCGCTGGTGCGCGGCCCGTTGCTTTCTGCCGGCACCGCACCATCGCAAGGCATTTTGTCATCAGCTTTTGCCAGAATCCCTGCTGAACGGGCGTGCCCGGATCGGGCATCGTTCTTGCTAATCCTCTGGTGACCTGCCCGGACAGCCCCGCTGTCCACATCACAATCCGGCTCGGATGCCGACTGAACCCTCAGCCGGGAGAACCGCTTGTGAACCATCCGTTTCATCTGATTCCACGCGAGCACATCCGCCAGATCGATGGCCGCGCCGTCGGGCGCTTCGGTGCGTTCGAACTCACCAGCGTCTACCAGCCCATCGTCAGCCCGGCACTGATGCGTACCGTGGGCGTGGAAGCATTGCTGCGGGTCGGCAGCGCCGGGGGACCGGTGCCGACCCTGGACTTTTTCGACAGCCTGGAAAATCACCAGCTGGCGGAAGCCTGCCGGTTGTCGCGTGCACTGCATGCGCTCAATGCACCGCCACCGCCGAACGGCAACGACTGGTTGTTCCTGAACGTACATCCGGAAGCGATCCGGCAACGGGTGATTTCGGCAGACCAGGTCGTGGCGGAAATCGGCGCCCTGGGCATGGCTCCGTCGCGCATCGTGCTGGAAATGGTCGAGCGGGCCGGCCTCAGCGACGCCGAGCTCCGGGAGTTCGTGGCCGAGTACCGCGCCGCCGGCTTCCGCATTGCCATCGACGATTTCGGTGCAGGCGCATCCAACTATGACCGCGTCATCGGCATGCACCCGGACATTGTCAAGCTGGACCGCTCACTGATCGCCAATGCGGCGGCGTCGGCACGGGCCCAGCGCCTGTTCCCGCACGTGGTCGGCCTGCTGCGTGAAGCCGGTTCACTGGTGCTGGTGGAAGGCATCGAAACCGAAGAGCAGGCGCAGATCGCCATCGACGCCGACGCCGAACTGCTGCAGGGCTATTACTTCGCACACCCGGCGCCCGGCACACCGGATGCAGCGGCCTGCCGCAACCGTATCGAAGCGGTGATGGGCGTGGTCCAGAATCATTCCCGTCAACAGCGCACCGATGCCGAGCGGCTGCGCGGGCGCTTCATCGATGTCTGGAGCGCGTTCCGCGATGGCAAACCGCTGGAACTGATCGCCCAGGACATCGCGGAAACCCAGGTCACCCGCCTGTATGCCATCGACGGCAAGGGTTACCAGATCGGCGACACGGCGCTGACCCGCAGCGCCGTGAAGGGCACGCCGCATCCGCTGGCCAACGCCACCGGCGCCTGCTGGTCGCGGCGGCACTATTTCCGGCGCGCGATGGAGCAGCCAGGGCGCGTGCAGTCCACCCGCCCCTACCTGTCGCTGACGGAGCAGAAGCTCTGCGTCACGTTTTCCTGCGCGACCGTGCACCGGCAGTTCGGCCAGTGCGTGATCTGCATGGACGTGATGGTCGAGGGCGCATAGCCGGGCAACTCCCGGCAAGCGCCCGGCGCCTACAGGGCTGCAACCGCGCCCGATTTCAGCAGCGCATCGACCTCGTCCGCCGTTACGCCGAAATCCGCCAGCACGGCGCGGGTATCGGTACCGACACGGGTCATCGGCCGCAGCGTATTGCTGTGTGTGGCCGTCCGGGAGAAACGCGGTGCCGGCGACGGATGCACAACCTTGCCGACGGTCTGGAAAGCCCCGCGCGCCACGGCGTGCGCATGCTTCGGCGCTTCGTCCAGATCCAGTACCGGCGCAAAACAGACATCGGTGCCTTCCATCAGGGCGCACCATTCGTCGCGGGTCTTCGTACGGAAGATCCCTGCGATCTTTTCCTTCATGACCGGCCACTGCGCCACGTTGTACTGGGCGTCGAAGGGGTCGGCCGGCAGGTTTGCCTTCTGCTTGAGCAGCGCATAGAACTGCGGCTCGATGGACCCGATCGACACATACCCGCCGTCCTTCGTCTCGTAGACGTCGTAGAAATGTGCCCCGGTATCCAGCATGTTGGTGCCACGTGCAGGATTGTGCAGACCGTTGGCCTTGAGCCCGTAGAACATCGCCATCAGCGCCGCCGCGCCGTCGACCATGGCAGCATCCACCACCTGACCCTTGCCGCTCTTCTGTGCTTCCAGCAGTGCGCACACGATGCCGAAGGCCATCAGCATGCCGCCACCGCCGAAATCGCCAACGAGATTGAGCGGCGGCAACGGCTTTTCGCCGCGACGGCCGATGGCATGCAATGCGCCGGTGAGCGCGATGTAGTTGATGTCATGACCCGCGGCCTGCGCCATCGGGCCGGTCTGGCCCCAGCCGGTCATGCGGCCGTAGACCAGTTTCGGGTTCGCCGCCATGCACGGCTCCGGGCCCACGCCCAGGCGCTCGGCAACACCGGGACGGTAGCCCTCGAAAATCGCGTCGGCTTTCTCGCAGAGTTTCAGCACCGTCTTCACGCCGTCCGGGTGCTTGAGGTTCACGGCCACCGCGCGACGGTTGCGGAACAGGATGTCGTGGCCGCCCTCGCTGGACGGATTGCCGCCGGGCCGGTCGATGCGGATCACGTCGGCGCCCATGTCGCCCAGCATCATGCCGCAGAAGGGTCCCGGGCCTATGCCCGAGAGTTCGATGATGCGGAAACCGGAAAGCGGGCCCATGTATACCTCCAGCGGGTTCAGGAACGCGGCGGATGACTGCCGGGTCGGGGGCCGCTACTGTAGTGCGCTTTCCGGCACAGCGACCAGCGTGCCCCGCCTGCAACACCGACAGGACACCGCCATGACCAGCCCGGCCATCCACACCACCACCTCGCCCGCCAATGTCAGCCTGGAGGAAGCCATTCTCACGCGCCGTTCCGTGCGCGGCTTCCTGCCGGACCCCGTACCGGCCGACGTGCTCGAGAAGGTTTTCTCGCTGGCCCAGTACGCGCCCAGCAACTGCAACATCCAGCCGTGGTTTTCCTGGGTAGCGTCCGGCGCCACCCGCGACGAACTGCGCAAGCGCATGGTGGAGAGCGCCATGCAGGGCAAGCCGGTGCAGCCGGACTACGAGCACCTGCCGAATTTCGAAGGCGTGTACCGCAAGCGCCAGGTGGATTGCGCCGTCGAGCTGTACAACAACATGGGCATTGCCCGCGACGACAAGATCGGTCGCCTGAAAGCCTCGCTGCGCAACTTCGAACTGTTCGATGCGCCGCACGTGGTGTTCATCGGCATGCACAAGAGCTTCGGCGTCACCGTGGCGCTGGATGTGGGCATGTACGTGCAGACGCTGATGTTGACCATGACCGCACACGGCATCGGGTCCTGTGCGCAGGGCTCGATGCGCTACTACCCGGGTGACGTGCGCGAGGTATTCGGCCTGTCCGACGACATGGCGATCCTGCTCGGCATTTCCTTCGGCTACGAAGACACCACGGTTGCCGCCAACCGGACCCGGGTCGGCCGCGCACCGCTGGGCGAGAACGTGGTGTTTCGTTCCTGAGGACGATCCGGACGCGCCCGGAGGCGTTCCCGCAGGCGCTTTCTACAGCCGCTCCTGCCGGGCAGCGACCGGCCGCACGCCGCGCAGCGAGGCCAGACAGGCATCGCGCGCCGTGCCGATGAAATCCTGAACCCAGGCCAGCGCGAGATCACTCTCGCGCAGCGCCGCGTACAGCGTGCACCAGGCACCGCTGCCGCCCAGGTGTACCGCCCGCACCCAGCCACGCAGCAGATACTCCTGCGCCACCCAGTTCGGCAGCGCAGCCACGCCGCGTCCACTGGCAACCAGCTGTACCAGCAACTGTGTGCCGTCGGCATGACGTATGCGTGCCGGCCGTACACCGGCCGGCGTCAGGAAGGTGCGGAACACATCCAGACGGCGCTCGTCGACCGGATAGGTGATCAGCGTTTCACCGGCAAGATCGCCCGGCATGACGAAGGCGCGACCGGCCAGTGCATGCTCCGGTGCCACCAGCAGCAGCGATTCGTACTCGAACAGCGGCAGCGCGATCAGCCCCGGACGCGGCTCCGGATCGGACGTGATCACCAGATCCAGTTCACCGGCAGCCAGCGCCTGCTGGGCGTCTTCCTGCAGACCGCCGCGGAAATCGATCTCCACTTCCGGCCAGTGCGGCCGGAACTCGCCGATCACCGGCATCAGCCAGTCGAAACAGCTGTGGCACTCGATGGCCAGCACCAGCCGCCCGGCAGCGCCCGAACGCAGCCGGCCGAGATCACGCTCCGCCTCGCGCAGGACCGGAAACAGCTGGTCCGCCAGCATCAGCAACCGCTCGCCGGCCCGGGTGAACTGGGGTGGACGGGTCTTGCGGACCAGGACCGGCATGCCCACGGCCGTCTCGATCTCCCGCAACTGGTGCGACAGCGCCGAGGGGGTCAGGTGCAGCCGTGCAGCCGCATCGGCCAGGGAACCGGTTTCCCGGATGGCCTTCAGCGTGCGCAGGCCCCGCAGGTCCTGAAACATGAATTATCCTCATGTTCCTGAATAATTGATTGAGATTGTCTCATATTAAGGACCCCGGAACACTGCAGGCCGCCCCACAACCCTGCCATTTCGTCCGGGAGACCCCCCATGAAAGCCCACATCGCCGGCTTCCCCCGCATCGGCGCCCAGCGTGAACTCAAGACCGCCCTGGAACAGTACTGGGCCGGCCGGCTGGACCTGGCCGGCCTGGAAGCCACCGGCCGCGACCTGCGGGCCCGGCACTGGCAACTGCAGGCCGGCGCCGGCCTCGACTTCGTGGCGGTTGGCGATTTCTCGTTCTACGACCACGTGCTCGACCAGAGCGCGCGGCTGGGTGTGGTGCCGGAACGCTTCGGCCGCCTGACCGGCGAGGCCAGCCTGGACCTGCGTTTCCGGATGGCACGCGGCCGCGCACCCTGCGGCCACGACGCCATCGCCTGCGAGATGACGAAGTGGTTCGACACCAACTACCACTACCTCGTACCGGAACTGCAGGCCGGCCAGGAATTCCGGCTCTCCTGCACGCGCCTGCTCGACGAGGTGAAGGAAGCGCAGCAACTCGGCCACTCGCCGAAGCCCGTGCTGACCGGCCCGCTGACCTGGCTGTGGCTGGCAAAAAACCACGGCGGGGACGTCGACAAGCTCGCACTGCTCGACCGCCTGCTGCCCGTGTACGGCCAGCTGCTGGATGGCCTGGCTGCGCTGGGCGTGGCCTGGGTGCAGATCGATGAGCCGATCCTGTCGCTGGATCTGCCGCGCCACTGGCAGAACGCCTTCGAGCGCGTCTACCACCGCCTGCAGCGGCGCGATCTGCAGATCCTGCTGGCCACGTATTTCGGTCCGCTGGACGACAACCTCTGGATCGCCTCGCAACTGCCGGTGGCCGGCCTGCACATCGACGTCACCCGCAGCGGCGACGAATGGAAACGCGTGATCGATCGCCATGCACCCTACAAGGTGCTGTCGCTGGGCGTGGTCGACAGCCGCAATATCTGGCGCAATCACCTCGACAGCAGCACCGCGCTGCTGCGGGAAGCCCACGCGCGGCTGGGCGACCGTCTGTGGGTCGGCAGTTCGGCATCCCTGCTGCACGTGCCGGTGGACCTGGACGCAGAAACCACGCTCGACCCCGAGCACCGCTTCGTGCTGGCGTTCGCCCGGCAGAAGCTGGGCGAAGTGGCACTGCTGCGCGATGCCGTACTGAAGCCGGACGATACTGCCGTGCGCGATGCCCTGCAGGCATCGGCCCGCGCCCGCGAAACCCGGCAGCGGATTTTCAGTACGCCGGACACCCTGCTGCGTGCACGCGTGGCGGCACTGACCGATGCCGATGCCCGCCGGGAACACGGCTATCCGGTACGCGCAGCGGCACAGCAGCAACGGCTGGGGCTGCCCCTGCTGCCGACCACCACCATCGGCTCTTTCCCGCAGACAGCGGACATCCGGCGCGCACGCGCCGAACACCGTACCGGCAAACTGGACAGCGCCGGCTACCACGATGCCATGCAGCAGGAAATCGCCGGCGCCATCCGCTTCCAGGAGGAAGCCGGGCTCGACGTACTGGTGCACGGCGAAGCCGAACGCAACGACATGGTGGAATATTTCGGCGAACAGCTGGCCGGTGTTCTGGTCACCCGCAACGGCTGGGTGCAGAGCTATGGCAGCCGCTGCGTGAAGCCGCCGGTGATTGCCGGCGACGTCACCCGCCCGGCCGCCATGACCGTGGACTGGACACGCTATGCGCAATCGCTCACGAAGAAACCGGTGAAGGGCATGCTGACCGGCCCGGTCACGCTGCTGTGCTGGTCGTTCGTGCGTGACGACCTGCCGCGTGCCGACGTTGCCCTGCAACTGGCGCTGGCCGTGCGCGACGAGGTACGCGATCTGGAAGCCGCCGGCATCGCCGTGATCCAGGTGGACGAACCGGCATTCCGCGAGGGTCTGCCACTGCGGCGGGCAGCACAGGAGGCCTACTGGCGCTGGGCCGTCAACGCTTTCCGGGTCGCCACCGCCGGCGTGCGTGACGATACCCAGATACATACCCACATGTGTTATTCGGAGTTCAACGACTGCATCGAGCACATCGCTGCACTCGATGCCGACGTGATCACCATCGAGACTGCACGTTCGGCCATGGAACTGCTGCAGGCATTCGCGCGCTTCCGCTATCCGAACGCCATCGGGCCCGGCGTCTACGACATCCACAGCCCGCGGGTTCCGGATGCCGGCTCGATGCAGGCACTCGTGCACACGGCCGCGCAGCACATTCCGCTGCAGCAGCTGTGGATCAATCCGGACTGCGGACTGAAAACGCGAGGATGGGCGGAAACGAAGGACGCACTGGAAAACATGGTGCGGGCGGCGAGGCAGCTGCGTGCCGGGCTGCCGGCCGCCTGATCAGGGTGCCATCGCGAACACGCGTGTGCCGCAGGAATCAGCCGGTGTTCCGCATGCCGGCGGCGATGCCGGCGATCGTCACTTTCAGCGCCTGATCGATGGCCGGGTCGATGTCCGACCCGGCCGCAATCCGGGCGCGGTGGCGACGGATCAGCTCGGCCTGCAGCAGGTGCAGCGGATCGGTGTAGGGATTGCGCACCGCGATCGACCACTGCATCACCGGATTCTGCGCCAGCAGGGCCGGCTGCCCGGTCAGCACCAGCAGGTCCCGCACAGTGTTGTCCAGACGCACGCGCAGCGCATGCCCCAGCGGCTTCAGGCTGTCGTCGGCGAGGCGCGTCTCGTAGTGGCCGGCGATACGCGTGTCGGCTTTCGCCAGCACCATTTCCAGCATGTCCAGTACGGCCTGGAAGTAGGGCCAGCGCGCCAGCATGTCCTCAAACGTCGCGCGTTGTTCCGGATGTTCACGCAGCCAGGCCAGCGCGTTGTCGGTACCCAGCCAGGCCGGCAGCATCAGGCGGATCTGCGTCCAGGCAAACACCCAGGGAATCGCTCTCAGCGTTTCCAGCCCGCCCTGCGCGCGACGCTTGGCAGGACGCGAACCCAGCGCCAGCGTCGCCAGCTCCTGCTCCGGCGTCACCGTGCGCAGGTAATCCACAAAGCGGGGCTCGCCATGCACCACATCGCGGTAACCGCGGACGGCCACGGCGGTGAGTTCATCCATCAGGGCACGCCATACCGGTTCCGGCGACGGTGGCGGCAACAATGTCGCTTCCAGGGTCGAGGCGACATACACCTCGAGGTTTTCCAGCGCCACGCCGGCCAGGCCAAACTTGAAGCGGATCATTTCGCCCTGTTCGGTGACGCGGATGCGGCCCTGCACCGAGCCCGGCGGCTGCGACAGCAGCGCCTGCCGTGTCGGCGTACCGCCACGACTCACCGAACCGCCGCGGCCATGGAACAATTCCAGCTGCACACCGTGACGTGCGCAGACACCGGTGATGGCCTCCTGTGCCCGGTACTGTGCCCAGCTGGCAGCGAGGTAACCGGCATCTTTCGCAGAATCGGAATAGCCGATCATCACCTGCTGGTAATCACCGATGCGTGCGCGGTATCCCGGCAACGACAGCAAGGCATCGACCGTGGCCGGCGCGCGATCCAGATCGTCCAGCGTCTCGAACAGGGGCACCACCGGCAGCGGATCACGCACACCGGCCGCCTTCTGCAGCAACGCCACCGCCAGCACGTCGGAGGGCTGGTGTGCCATCGAGATCACATAGGCACCGAACGCGTTGCGCGGCAAGGCGGCAATGGCATCGAAAGTGTCCAGCACTTCGCGGACCCCGTCGGTGCACAACGGGGATTCACGGAAATCGGCACCGGCCAGCGGCCGGCGGCCGGACAATTCAGCGAGCAGGAACTGCTGCCGTTCCCGCTCACTCCAGCCATGGTAGTCACCCAGCTCCAGCCAGCGTGTGATCGCTGACAGCGCATCGGCATGCTGCGTCGATTCCTGGCGGACATCCAGCCGCAGCAGACAGCAACCGAACACCGACACACGACGGATCGTGTCGGTCAGCAGGCCGTCGGCAATCCTCGCCATGCCGCAGGCCATCAGCGAATCGTAGGCCAGTAGCAACGGCGCGCGCAGATCCTCATCGGAATCGATCACCGGACCGGTATCGATTTTCTGGCCGGCCAGCCGCGCCTCGATCCAGCTGCGGGTGTTGCGCAGCCGGTCGCGCAGGTCCTTCATCAGCACGCGATACGGCTCACCGGTATCGCCAACCACGGCACGCAGCGCCGGGCTGGCTTCGTGCATCGACAGCGACCCCTGAAGCTCCTCGATATCGCGCAGGAACAATTCCGTGGCCTGCCAGCGCGCCAGCAGGATCACGTCGCGCGTCACCTTGTGGGTCACGAACGGATTGCCATCGCGGTCGCCGCCCATCCAGCTGGCAAAGGACACCGGTGCGCAGTCCAGCGGCAAGGCCTCGCCGGTGGTGCTGCGCAGCCAGCGGTCGAGCTCGCGCAGGAACTGCGGCATCACCTGCCACAGCGTCTGCTCAACGGTGGCAAACCCCCACTTGGCTTCATCCACCGGCGACGGGCGGGTACGGCGGATCTCGTCGGTGTGCCAGGCCGCGGATACCGTGCGCAGCAGGGCCTCGCGGGCCGCCGTGCTTTCCTCCGGCGTCAGGTCCGGACGATCAAGCTCGGCCAGGCGCCGTGCAATCTCGTCGTACTTGTGCATCAGCGTACGGCGCGTGACTTCCGTGGGGTGCGCGGTCAGCACCAGTTCCACGGACAGCTTGCGCACGGCATCGGCAATCCGTTCGCGGCCAGTGCCGGCATGCGCCAGGGCCGCCGCCAGCGCCGCCAGCGAGCCCGGTTCCGGCGGCCAGCCGCAGGTCAGCGCCGCGGCGCGGCGCATCCGTACGCGATGATGCTGCTCGGCGATATTGGCCAGGTTCAGGAACTGGTTGAAGGCACGCACCACGTGCAGCAAGGCATCGCCGTCCAGGCCGGCCAGTTCCGGCATCAGGGCTGCGGCATCGGCCCGGCCGGCGCGGGCATCCACGGACAGGCGACGCAGCCGCTCGATGCGTTCGAACAGCGCACTGCCGCCATGCTCGCGCAGCGTTTCACCCAGCATTTCGCCCAGCAGGCGGACGTTCTCGCGCAGGGGTGCGTGCGGGTCGTCGGCGGGACGGTGTGCGGAGCCGGAATTCATGGCGCGGATTTCCCCGGGGGCTGGGCCGGATGCCGGACTGACCCCTATCATAGGCCGCCTGCGCGGATTGCCGTGCCACCGGCAAACGCCCTTCCCACACCCTCCGTCTCCGCACGCCGCACCCGCACCCCATGACCCCTTCCGTCCGTGATCAACCGACACTCGCGCTGGAATTCGCCGCGCGCGTCCTGTTCGCCATCGCCACCTTCGTGTACTTCGTCGACATGCCGGTCGACCTGTGGCGCGTGAACCTGTCGCTGACCGTGGCCGGGCTGGTGGCCTACCTGATGGCCCAGAGCGCCCTGTTCGGCCGTGCCCTGTTCGGCCGGCCCGCTGCGTGGGTGCCCGTCCTGGCGGCCGCCATCGATGGTCTGGCCGTGTTCGGTGCACTGGTGTCGGACCCGTTCGACATGCCGGCCTCACTGCTGCTGGTGCTGATCGCCACGCTCAACATCGGGCTGCGTCATGGCTGGCTGGGCTTCGCCGGTGCCGCCCTGGCGGCCGGCGGCATCGTCACCGGCGCCCTGCTGCTGCGCGATGCGGCCGGCAACGACACCACGGCACACGGCCTGGATTTCCTGCTCGTGTTCCTGCTGGCCTGCCTGCTCTACTTTGCACTGCAGGCATTCCGCCGCAACACGCTGGCAGAACAGGCCGCACGTTTTGCCGACCAGGATCAGGAAACGCAGTTGCTGAACCGGCGCGGTTTCGACAACGCCGCCAGTTATCTGCTGCCGCTGCACCTGCGCACCCAGCTGCCGCTGGTGATCATGCTGGCCAGCCTCGACACCCGCAGCGGCCAGCTGCTGGAAGCCAGACCGCGTGCCGCCGCCGTGCGCCAGATCGGCCATGTGGTGCGCCAGCGGGCCCGGCGCAGCGACGTGGTGGCGCGGCTGTCCGACGACGAATTCGTGTTCATGCTCTTCGACACGCCGCTGGCCGGCAGCGAGAAACTGGCGCGCGCGCTGCTGGAACGCTTCGACAGCTGGGCGCAGACGCAGAAGATCGATGTGCGCCTGACATTCGGCATGATCATCACGCCGGAAGACCCGGTCGCCGTCGACCAGCTGATCGCGCGTGCGCGCAATTCCGTGCAACGCGCCCAGAAACACCCCAGCTCACCGCCGGTGGTGACCGCACCGTCGCTGTGACCGGGCGCTACAGGCAATCGTAGACGGCGTCGATCAGGCGCGTGGCACGCGGATCGAGCAGGATGTATGCGCCCATGCGGTTCAGGGTGTAGCCGATGGCAACGCGCCGGTCCGGATCAGCCATGCCGAATGAACCGCCGGCTCCCGGATGCCCGAAACTGCGCCGGCTCGGGCCGAAGGCCGTGCCGGGCCGGTTCTGCGACAACATCCAGCCGTAACTGAAACGCGTGCCGATGCCCAGCACGGCATCGACACCCGACGATTGCTCATCCATGCAGTACTTCAGGATGTCAGACGGCAACACCTCGATGCCGTCCAGCGTGCCGTTGCCGGCCAGCACCGCATAGAAACGGGCAATGGCGCGCGCCGTTGCATGACCATTGGCCGCAGGAATTTCTGCACTGCGCCACTCTTTCGTGTTGGTTCCGGTGGCAATGCTCATCGGATTGGCAAAAGCGCGCGAGGTGATGCCGGCCGGCTCGGCGAGTATCCGCTGCATGAAGGCCATCGCCTCGACGTTGCCGGGATCCGGCGCCGACTGGGAAATGCGCGCGATGCGCGCCTGTTGCGCTTCCGGCACACTGATGTGCATGTCCAGGCCGAGCGGGCCGGCAAAGACCTGCTGCAGGTACGCACCGACGCCCATGCCGGCAACACGCCGTATCACTTCACCGATCAGCCAGCCGAAAGTCACCGGGTGGTATCCGTGCTGCGTGCCCGGTGGCCACCAGGGTTTCTCCGCCGCCAGGGCCGACGTCATCTGCTGCCAGTCGTACAACGCGGCGTCCGGCAGCAAATCACGGATCGCCGGCAGGCCGGCGCGATGCGACAGCAGCCACTTCACCGGCATGCCGGCCTTGCCCTGCTGCGCAAACTCCGGCCAGTAATCCGCCACGGGCCGCTCGAATGACAGACGCCCCTCCGCGACCAGCCGCAGTGCCAGCGCGCTGACCAGGCCCTTGGTGGTGGAAAACACGTTCACCAGCGTGTCCTCCGCCCAGGGCGCCGTGTGGCGGCTGTCGGTGCTGCCGGCCCACAGGTCCAGCACCGGTTCTCCGTCGATGCATACCGCCAGGGCGGCCCCCAGCTCGTTGGCCTCGCGGAAATTGGCGGCGAAGGCATCCCGTACGCGCGCGAAACGCGGTGCACACCTGCCCTGGATGTCGATGACCTGCCCGCTGTTGCCCATGCTGCGCACTCCGTCACGCGCGTTGACCGGCCGGAGCGGCCAGTCTCGGCTAAAATGCCCGGACCTGCCACGACGGTCTGCCGGTATCCCGATGCATCCATACATGTCGTCCATCCTGTCGGCGCTGGCGCTGCTGGCCGCCACGGCCCACGCAGCGCCGACACCGCGCATCATCGGCGGCGACGATGCCGGCAATGGCGAATATCCGTTCATGGTCACGCTGGCCTACCCGATCAGCGCGCATCCGGACTTCGACACCGATGCCGACACGTTCTTCTGCGGCGGCACCATCATCGCGCCACGCTGGGTGCTCACGGCCGGGCACTGCATCTCGACCGGCAGCAGCGTCGACAGCCCGACATCGTTCTCGCTGATTGTCGGCAGCACGACACTGGACACCGCCGGCGGCAGCGGTACGCGCGTCACCGTGACGGGCATCGTCCGTCATCCCGACTACACGGTGGATCTGGAAAACGATCTGGCGCTGCTTTATCTGGCCACGCCGGTCAGCGCCGGTGACAGCGTCAACCTGGCCGGCGCGGATGCCCTGACCGGACTGCCCGCCGGCACCGGCCTCACCGCCATCGGCTGGGGCGCCACGGAAAGCGCCAACCTGAGCGCAACCCTGCAGGAAGTCGTGCTGGGCTTCCTGCCACTCGACGACTGCACCGGCTACTACGACAACGATCTCGTGGACGGCATGACCTGCGCCACCTTCCTCGTGCCGGAAACCCCGGTCGACACCTGCTCCGGCGACAGTGGCGGGCCGCTGCTGCGCGATGTCTCGGGACAATGGCAGCAGGTCGGCATCACCAGTTTCGGCGGCAACACCTGTGCCGACAGCGAGCAGCCCGGCGTGTACACCGATGTCGGCTACTACGCCGGCTTCATTGCCGACGTGCAGGCGAAACCCGACCTGTCGACCACCGTTTCCGAACTGTCGCGGGAGGGACAGAACGCGTCCCTGCGCTTCAGCGTGCGCAACAACTCACCCGCCGTCACGGCCACCGGCAACACCCTGGAGGTCTCCCGCACCACCGCCGTCATCCTGTCCGGGGCCGGCTGTACCGGCACCGGCAACCTGGCCTGCACCCTGCCCGACCTTGCACCCGGTGCCGCCGCCAGCATCGATATCGATGTGGAGCTGCCCGGACCCGGCACCCACACGATTACCGGCACGGCCGGCTCCGGCAGCGGCGATTACTGGGCCGCCAACGACGATGACGCCCGCCGTTACACACTCCCGGGCAACTCCGGGGGCGGCGGGGGCGGGGCCGGGGGCGCCGGTCTGCTGGTCATCCTGCTGCTGTCGGCCTGCCGCCGCCGGTCGCCCTGAATCGACGCGCCATCGCCGTAATACCGCCACAAGGTGCCCGAAACCGGAGAAAGTACCGCACCTTGTGCTTGCAACCTATTGATCAGCGTAGTAAAAAGGTCTTCACACACAGGCCGCAACCGGCCTGATCACCCGCCGGCCACCTGCTGGACAAGGCTTCCCCGGACGGGCGGAATCGAACAACAACCCTGCGACCGGACCCACGCCATGCAAGCCAGCATCCGCAGCCTCGCCTTCGCGCTGATTGCCGCCCTCCTGATCCCGTCCGCGTATGCGGACCGGACGCCGCGCATCATCGGCGGCACCGGAGCCACCGAAGGGGAATTCCCGTACATCGTTTCCCTGGTCAGCGCCGGCTCCAGTTCCAACTTCGACGGCCACTTCTGCGGCGGCACCCTGATCGCCGGCGACTGGGTACTGACTGCTGCACACTGTGTCGTCAGCGGCGGCACCACCGACTCCGTGAACAGCCTGAAAGTCGTCGCGGGCCAGACCACGCTGACCCAGGACACCACGGACCGTTTCAATGTCGACCTGATCGTGGTGCATCCCGACTACGTGGAGCTTGAAGACGACACCGGAGACGGCGGGCAGAACGACATTGCCCTGCTGCACCTGGACACCGATACCGGCATCACCGCGGCCACGCTGGCGGACGCCGTCTTCGTGGACGCCATGAACGACGCCGACCCGATCGTTGCCGTCGGCTGGGGCTACTCGCTGAGTTCGCCCTACCTGCAGCGGCCGCTGATGCAGAAAGTCGACCTCGGGTTCATTACCAACGCCAGCTGCCTCGGCTTCTGGAACATCAGCGACGACGTGGTCTGCGCCGGCCAGCTGGATCCCGACGAGTTGCCGACCCTGGTCATCCTGGATGACAAGAGTTCCTGCAACGGTGACAGCGGTACCGGCATCCTCAGCGGCACCACGGTCGTGGCCGTTACCAGCTTCGGGCCGGTCGGCTGCGATACCGGCTCCTTCCCCGGCGGCTATGCCAGCGTCGGTTATCACCGCGAATACATCGACAGCGTCCTGACCAGCGCGGACATTTCCGTCACCGTGACGGGCACCCGTGCGGCCTCGGGCAGCGACATTGCCGGCACCTTCGATGTCACGCTGACCAATGAATCCCCCACCGACGCCAACAACGTCGTGGTCTCGTTCTTCACCACCAGCAATTTCGTGCTCAGCGACATCGACTCGGTGTCCGGCTGCAGCAGCCTGGAATACGGTTGCACGGTGACGACGATCGCGGCCGGTGAGTCGGTTACCCTGACCCTGGAAGCCACCGACAGCACCGCCAGCGGCTCGCGCGTGCTGACCGCCGTCGTGGCCGACGACAACGACTACAACACGGACAACAACACCGCTTCCGGCGCTCTCAGCCGCGCGACCGGCGACTCGCCCTTCAGCAAGGACGGCGAAAGCGGCGGCAACCTGCCCGGGCTGGCGCTGGCACTGCTGGCCGCACTGGCGCTGCGCCGTCGCCGCTGAGACCGGCAGCGTACGATTCCCACGGGGCGCGCAGGCGCCCCGTTTCGTTTCCGGCGCCGGCACACTGCCATGACGATCCGCCGCATCATCCATTGCGACTGCGACAGCTTCTACGCGTCGGTTGAGATGCGCGACAACCCGGCCCTGCGCGACAAGCCGGTCGCCGTCGGCGGTTCACCGGACCGGCGCGGCGTCATCGCCACCTGCAACTACATCGCACGAAAATCCGGTGTGCGGTCGGCCATGAGTTCGCGGCGTGCCATGGCGTTGTGCCCGGAGCTGGTGATCCTGTTTCCGGACATGGCGAAGTACAAGGCCGTCAGCCGGGAAATACAGGCCATCTTCCATCGCTACACCCCGCTGGTGGAACCGCTCTCCCTGGACGAGGCCTACCTCGATGTGACCGATGCGGCACGGGAAGCCGGCAGTGCCACCGCCATCGCCGAAAGCATCCGCAATGCGGTGCGCACGGAAATCGGCATCACCGTGTCGGCAGGCGTCGCGCCCAACAAGTTCCTCGCCAAGATCGCCAGCGACATCAACAAGCCGGACGGCCTGTACGTGGTGAAACCGCATCAGGTGGCGGATTTCGTGGCGGCACTGCCGGTGGAAAAACTGTTCGGTGTGGGCCGCGTCACCGCGGCACGCATGCATCGGCTGGGTCTGTACACCTGCGCGGACGTGCAGACCTGGAGCCACGAAAGACTGGTACAGGAATTCGGGCGTTACGGCGCCACGCTGGCGCGACTGGCCCGCGGCATTGACGAGCGCAGCGTGCATACCGACCGCCGCCGGCAGTCACTGTCGGTGGAAAATACCTGGGCAGAGGACCTGCCCGATACGCAGGCCTGTCTTGCGGCCATGGAACGGCTGGCCGGCGAGCTGCGCAACCGCTATGCGCGCATAGCCGGCCAGTACCGGATCACCGGCCTGGACATCAAGGTGAAGTACCCGGATTTCCGCAGTGTGTCGCGCCAGCGCGTGCATGCCGGCATCGACGAAACCCTCTTGCGCGAACTGCTGCTGGCCGCGTTCGCTGAACGGCCGCCGCCGGTGCGGCTGCTGGGTGCCGGCGTGAAACTGGTTCCGCGCGAAGCCGGCGACGACCTGCAACCCGATCTGTTCCGTTGACGCGCAGGCGCGTCAGTGCGCGTCCGGCTCCGCCATGTCTGCCAGCGCTTCTTCCGCGCCGGATGCATCCGCCAGACCGGCAAACCACGGCGACAGGTCGGCACCGGCAACGGCGCGGAAACGCAAGGGCGCCTCACTTTCACGCGTCACCAGTTGCTCGTGCTCCAGCCAGGCCAGTGTCGCGATCACCTGGCCGGCAATCAGTGCAATCACCGGGCTGGTCGACGGCTTGTTCACCACGGCGGCAATGCTTTCATAGGCGCTGCGCGGCGCATCCGCACAGAACGCCAGCGTGCGCTGCAGGCGACGCCGGTGGAAACGCCGGATCTCGTCGATGCGGCCAGGCAGGTCGGTGAACACCGGCCCGTGGCTGGGCAGCACCAGCCGTGCCGGCAGGCTGCGGAACTCCCGGGCCGAATCCAGATAGCTGCGCAGCGGGTTGTCCTCGCCACCCCACCACACACTGATGTTGGGATAGATGGTGGGCAGCACGTGGTCTCCGCTCAGCAACAGGCCATCGGCAGACAACAAGGCTGCGTTGGCCGGCGTGTGGCCATAGCCATACACCACTCGCCAGTCCCGGCCCGCCATGGTCAACACGGCGTCATTGGCCAGCGTCTGCGTCGGACTTTCCAGCGCCGGACAGCCGTAGCGGAAAAATTTCAGCATGCCGAGGATGTTCAGGCACTGGTCGGCAGGTATGTCGTGGTTGCGGAAAAACGCCGTGACGGCATCGGCATTCTTGATGGAACCGCGCCAGAGACGGTGCAGGGCATCGTGCTCGGCGTCGGGCAGCTGTACGGTCGCACCGGTCTTTTCCGCCAGCCACTGCGCATTGCCGGCATGGTCGGGGTGGCCGTGCGTGAGCAGGATGGCGCGCGCACCGCGCGCCGCCAGCGGGCCAGCCAGCACGGCGTCCCAGAGCGCACGGGTTTCGTCGCTGTGGTGGCCGGTGTCGACAATAACCAGACCGCCGTCGTCGTCCAGCAGGTAGCTGTTCACATGGCCCGGATTGGCCCGCATCGGCAACGACAACCGGTACACCCGGTCGGCAACCGGGACCGGCTCGCCGATACGTATGCCGGGATCGACCCCGGCGGGACTGCTGATGGCCATGTGTACCGTGCCTGCGGTTGTACAACGGGAACAACGGCGGCATGCCGTGCTGCCGGGAATTTGTACGCAGTACGGGCACCGCACGCCATGACCCGGCGGGTGCTGCCCCTGAGCGTTGCGGTCACGATGCGACGGACGAGCACCATCGCGGTTGAGCACGTGCGGGCGGACCGGCTAAGGTGCCGGACCATGTCTTCCTATCGCTTCGTCCCCAACACGCTGGTGCCGGGCTTCATCGCCCTGTGCTCCCAATACGGCATCAGCCCGGATGCCGTGTCGCGCCGGGCCGGCCTGCTGCCGCAGCTGCTGACCGATCCGCAGGCGGTACTGACCGTGGCCCAGCTGGATGCCCTCATCCTGGCCATGCAGGACGAACGCAACGATCCGGCCTTCGCCCTGCATCTGGGCGAATTCATCCGCGTCGACCTGCTGCAGATCGTCGGCTCGCTGGTGGTGACGGCACCGACACCGCGTGACGCGCTGGCGCAGTTCGTGCGTTTCAAGAACCTGATCCACCCGGTGGGCGACCTGATCCTGCGCGAGGATGGCCTCACCGCCAGCCTGATCTACCGGGAAAGCAGTGACGAAGGCGTGTCCGGCCGCTTCCGCTACGCGGAGATGTACGCGGCCGCCATTGTCAGCATCGCCCGCGGATTGCTGCGTCGCGACATCCGCGTCTACCGGGTGGCCTTCACCCACGACGCGTCCGCCTACCGCGACGAGGTCGCACGTGTCTTCGGTACGGAAGACCTGGCGTTCGGCGCCGAGGAAAACATCGCCACGTTCGAGCGGGATCTGCTCGACGAACCGCTGCCGGGCCACTTCCCGGAATACCACCGCCAGATCGAGCAACTGGCAGCACGCCGGCTGGCCGAGCTGCCCGACGGCAACAACGCCTCGGCTGCCGTCATGCGCTTCCTGGAAGAACAGATCGGGCGGCGCGTGGTCGGCATGGAGGATGCCGCCCGGCATCTGGACATGACCCTGCGCACGCTGCAACGGCGACTGAAAGAAGAAAACACCACCTACGCGGCGCTGCGGGACGCGGTACGATTCCGCTACGCGCAGAAGTACCTGAAGGACCCCGGCATGGATATCGAGAGCATCGCGGCCTCGCTGGGTTTTTCCGAAACCGCCAATTTCTATCCGGCTTTCAAGCGCTGGAGCGGCATGTCTCCCGGCGAGTTCCGCCGGCGCCATGCCGGACCGTCGCGCGGCAACGAATGACGTCCATCCTCGAACTGGGAGAAACCGCATGTCCCGCCCCGGCCTTGCCGCCGTACTGAGTTTTGTCATCCCCGGGCTCGGCCAGATCTACAACGGCCACTTCATCCGTGCTGCGTTCTGGCTGCTGATCGCCTTCGGGTGGATCGACAATCCGATGGACTGGCCGATGAACGCCGGCTTCGGCCTGTGGCTGGTGCATTTCCTGCCGGCGGCCACCGCCTGGCACAAGGCCCGGCAGGTGGAGCTGATCGCGGCCTGGCGCCGGGAGATGGAACGCCGCACCGGCAATGACGGCGGCGGCCGGATCATCGACCAGTGAGCATGGCCGCACCGGAAAACACCGGCCCGGCCGGCTACCTCGGCCTGTTGTTCGCACGCCGCTTCGGGCCGCTGTTCGGTACGCAGTTTCTCGGAGCCTTCAACGACAACCTGCTCAAACAGGCGATCGTGACCCTGGTGACGTTCCGTCTCATCGGCGAGAACGCCAGCATGATCAACAACGTCGCTGCCGCCCTGTTCATCCTGCCGTTCTTCCTGTTCTCGCCGCTGGCCGGGCAGTTTGCCGACCATTTTCCGAAGCCGCAGGTAGCACGTCTGGTGAAGATCGCCGAAGTCGCCATCATGGTGGTGGCCGGCATCGGTTTCTGGCTGTCCAGCGTACCGGTGCTGCTGACGGCACTGGCCCTGATGGGCCTGCACTCCGCCTTCTTCGGCCCGGTGAAATTCGGCGTGCTGCCGGAGCTGGTGTCCGCGCGCGAACTCACCACCGCCAATGCCCTGATCGCGGCCGGCACCTTCCTGGCCATCCTGCTCGGCAACGTCGGCGGCGTGTACGTGGTGATGCACGCCGGCATGCCCTGGGAGCCGGCGCTCTGGCTGGGCCTGGTGGCCTTGCTGGGCCTGGCCTGCGCCTGGCAGATTCCCGCGCTGCCGGCCGCGGCACCCACGCGAAAGATGGAGTTCCATCCCTGGCGCGAGCTGAAATCCTCGCTCGCCTTCGTGCGCGGCAATCGCGAGGCACTCGCCTCGCTGGCCGGCATCGCCTGGTTCTGGCTGGTGGGCGTCGCCTATCTCACGCAACTGCCGGTGCTGGCACGCGACATCGCGCACGGTGACGAACACACCTATGTGCAGATGCTGCTGGCGTTTTCCATCGGCATCGGCGTCGGCGCCCTGCTGTGCGGCCGGCTCTCACGCGGCAACGTAGTGCCGAAGCTGTCCGTGACCGGTGCGCTGGCGATGAGCGTGTTTGCGGCCGAGCTGGTGCGGCTGTGCGTGACCGGCACGCCGGATCCGCTCTGGCTGACCACGGTACTGACGCTCGTCAGTGTGGCAGCCGGGCTGTACATCGTGCCGCTGTACACCACGCTGCAGGTGAAAAGCCCGGCGGACAGCCGCGCACGCACTTTTGCTGCGGCCAACCTGCTCAACGCACTGGCCATGGTGCTTTCCAGCGTACTGGCCATCGTGGTGCTGGTGGTGCTGAAGCTGCCGCTGGCCGTGCTGTTCGCCGTGCTGTTCGCCGTGCTGGCTGCCGGCACGCTGCTCATGGCCCTGCTGCTGTGGCAGCTGCTGCGCGATCAGTAACCTTCCGATCCGCAGATCACGCCGGTCAACTGGCGAGGCAAACGCCGGAAACAGAAAAGGCGCCTGACGGCGCCTTTTCTGTTTTTTGCAGCAGACCGTCAGCGCGGCTGCATGCGGATGGAGCCGTCGAGACGGACCGTCTCGCCGTTGAAGAACGTGTTCTCGACCATGTGCACGACCAGCGCGGCGTATTCCGGCGGGTTGCCCAGGCGCTTCGGGAACTGCGTCATCTCGATCAGCGGCTGCTTGACCTTGTCCGGCGCGGCATTCATCAACGGGGTATTGAAGATGCCCGGCGCGATGGTGTTGCAGCGGATGCCCAGCGGGCCGAGATCGCGTGCGATCGGCAGCGTCATGCCCACCACGCCGCCCTTGGAGGCGGAATAGGCAACCTGGCCGATCTGGCCGTCGAACGCCGCCACCGAGGCGGTGTTGACGATCACGCCACGCTCGTTGTCGGTACCCGGCTCGTTCTTCGCCATTTCGGCGGCACACAGACGCAGCACGTTGAAGGTGCCGATCAGGTTGATCTTCAGCACGGTCTCGAACACGCCCAGGTCGTGCGGTACGTTCTCGCGGCCAACCGTTTTCATCGCCGAGCCGACGCCCGCGCAGTTGACGCAGATGTGGATGGCGCCGAATTTTTCCACCACGGCCTTCACGGCAGCGGCAATGGAATCCGCGCTGGTGACATCGCCCTGCACGAACATGGCGCTGGCGCCCAGTTCGGCCGCGGCTTTCGGGCCCCGCTCGGCGTCGCGGTCGAGGATGGCGACCTTGCCGCCCTTCGCCACGATGGCTTCAGCGGTGGCGAGGCCGAGGCCGGATGCACCGCCGGTGATGACGGCAACCTTGCCCTGGATATTCATGGGAACTCCCCCTGCGTTGAATGACTGACGGGTCAGAAGCGGGCGGGAGTATACAGGCCGGATACCGGCCGGGTTCAAGCCGGCGCGATCACCTGCCGGACCGCCGCATGGGCCCGGGCCGCCAGCTCGCGGTGATCGGCACTGCCGGCCCCGTGGACCGGCAGCCCGATGGCCGGCAGGAAATGCACCTCGACCCGGATCGGGCCGGCGCCCAGCAGACGCCACAGGTGTCCGGTGAACTCGTCTTCACCGATGAAGGGCACCCACGGATGCAGGCCGCCCCGTTCGTCCAGGTAGCGGATCGCCACCGGCTGCACGGGATGGCCGCCGTCGCAGGCCGCGGAGAACAGCGGTGCATGGAAACCGCGCACGTCACGACCGTCGGTGGTGGTGCCTTCCGGGAACACCAGCACCGGCCGGCCGCACGCGATGTGTTCGCCGATCTGGCGTGCGCGCTCGCGCACCTGGCCGTGGCCGCGGCGGATGTAGAGCGTGCCCGCAGCCGTGGCCAGCGGGCCGATCAGCGGCCATTCGCCCACTTCCGCCTTGGACAGGAAATGCACGCCGGTCAGGCCGCCCAGCACGGGAATGTCCAGCCAGGAAACGTGGTTCGACACATACAGGGCCGGCTGCCGCACCGGCGTGCCGACCACGCTCGCTTCCACCCGCAGCACACGGGTCAGGCGCGCCAGCCACCAGCGCGCGGCGCGGCGCACCAGGGGCCGGTGCCTCGGCACCAGGCGCTGCGGCAGGAATGCACCCACAGCCAGCGCCAGCGCGAAACCGGTGCCGATGTGCAGCAAGACACGCGCGGCGCGCAGGCTGCGCAGCACGCGACCCGCGGCGGCAGTGTCTTCCGCCGGCGGCACGCCGGCCGCCACGCCTGCCTGGTGCGAACTCATGCCGCCAGTTCGGTGCGCGCGGCGCGCTGTGCCATGAAGTGGCGCTTGTAGCGGGCGGGAATCGTATCGACGTTCACCAGGATGAACACGTCGGCGCAGTGGAAGTCCGGATCCCAGCAGGGCGCGCCGCACACTTTCGCGCCCATCGCCAGGTAGGTGCGCAGCAGCGGCGGCAGCTTGCCGGCGGTGGCCACGGCCGCATCCGCCGCGAAGGCCGGCAGCAGGACCTGCGGCGTCACCCGGAAACGCGGATCGGTTTCCGTGCGCCTGGCCATGTCGGCCAGCAGCGCCGGCGCGGCCGGATCGGCCAGCGGAATGCTGGCGCAGCCGAACAGCCAGGTGAAACCTTCATCCAGCAGGATTTCCGCCAGCTTGCTCCAGAGCACGCCGATGGTGGCACCGTTGCGGTAGTCCGGATGCACGCAGGTACGGCCGATTTCCAGCACGCGGCCCTCGAGCCCGTTCACCATGTCGAGACTGAACTCGCCGGCTGAATACCAGCCGCCGGCCTTGCGGGCACGCTCGTCGGTGAGGATGCGCGTGTAGCCGACCACCTGCCCGGTCAGCACGTCCTTCACCACCAGATGGCGGCAGTACCTGTCGAAACGGTCGCGGTCGATGCCGGCGATGCCATCGAAACGTGCACCGTATTCCTCGGTGAATACGCGGTAACGCAGGCGCTGCGCCGCCAGGATGTCGCGCCGCGAGGTGGTCACTTCCGCCACCAGCCGGCCGCTGTCGTTGTCGGCCACGGCCGGAAACGCACCCGGCACGCTTTCCGCGGCAATCAGCCGGCGCAACAGCAGGCTGCCCGGTGTCAGGCGGTCGCGCGTTTCCCGCAGGGCATCGCGGGTACCGCGCAAGGCCGAGCGGGTGCCGCGCAGGGCATGACCCAGGCGCGGTGCGAAGGCTTTGAGACGGTCGGTGGCCATGGCCAGCATGCGCGGTGGACTCCCTGCAGTTTCGTTGCAGGAAAACTAGCCAGCGCGCATGTCGCCGCCGTGATGGCCACGTGACAGAACCACGACAACCGCATTGACCGCCGGCAGGCCTGCCCCTAGCCTGCTCGGCAATCCATCCCGTCACCCGGTTGTCCCCCCATGCCGATGGTCCGGCTCCACTCCGCCGATGACTCGATCGAGGCACATCTGCTCAAGCACATGCTGGAGCAGCAGCGCATCCCGGCCTTCATCACCGGCGAACATCTGGAAGGTGCGGTCGGCGAGCTGCCGGCCGGCGGCGTGGTCGACGTCTGGGTGCTGGACGAGCATTTCGACGATGCCCGGGACGTGCTGGAGGACTTCTTCGACACGCTCGACGATCCGGAATACGACGACGAACTCATGGACGACGACGGCTACTACCTCGACGACCAGGAGCCGGAACACGAACGACCTGCACACAACGACCCGGACAATCCCTGGAACCGGGTCTACCGTCGCAAGAAAGAAGACAAACCATGAACCCCGGAGCCCAGACCATGAAATCGCATCTGCCGCTGCTTGCCGTCCTTGCCCTTGCCGCACCGCTCGCGCAGGCGGAAGACCGGCATGCCATCGGCATGGACATGGTCCGCCTGATCGACAACGGCCAGTTCGAACCGGACGACGGCACGCTGAACTTTTTCTATCAGGGCTATCTCACACCGGAAGCCGCCTGGACACTGGGCTATGCCTGGGGTGAAAAATCCTCGATGCCGGAAATCAGCTACAAGATCTATACCCAGGGCTACCAGGCCGGCTCGTTCTGGCAACTCGGCCTCACCACCGTCGACGTGGAAGGCACCGACTACGACACCGATCCGGCCGTGCTCGGCGGTTTCGGCTTCGAGCGCTCGCCCACGCAACACGTCGTGGTCAGTGCTGCGGTGAAGGCGCTGGTCGGCATCGATCACCCGGACACCGGGGAGAAGGACATCGTGTTCCTGCCGTCACTGTCCGTGCTGTTCACCTTCTGAGCGGAAAACAGCCGGGCGGAAACCGTAGTACATGAGCAGGTTGACCAGCCATGACAGGCTGATCGCGGCCGCCAGCCCGGCCGCGCCGAACTGCCACAGTGCAACCGCCCTGAGCGCCAGACCCAGCGTGTAGCCGGCGATGCCCACGGCCATCATGGTCCGGGTGTCACCGGTGGTGTAGTACATCTGGCCCAGTACCTGCCCGAGCAGCACACCCAGCATGTAGCCACCCAGCAACAGGAAAATCGTCACCGTCAGCGTGATGTGGGCACTGCCGGTGTCGGTACCGGCAAACAGCAGCGTCAGCAACGCCTCGCCGCCGAGCAGGAACAACAGCCAGAACACGACACCGGCCAGCACCATGCCGGCCAGTGAGCGTGCCAGCAAGCGGCGCGCACGATGGCCGTTGCCGGCATGCACCGCTTCGGCCAGCGGTGCCACCAGCGTGGCGGTCACCACCCGGTTCATCAGCAGGGTCACCACCGACATGATCTGGTGCGCCAGATGGAAGGCCGCCACGGCTCCGCCGGACACCGTGGCAAACAACAGCCGGTCCACGAACGGCTCGCTCTTGTAATAGGTCGCCGCCACCAGCAGCACGCGGGATTCGCGCAACACCTCGCGCAGATCCCGGTCGGAAAAACCGGGCGCACGCAGCCGGCCCAGCCGCGTCGCCATGAAGGCAGAGCCCAGCACGGCACGCAGGGCAAACAGCAACGCACAATCCGTCAGCGTCGACGGATCCACCAGCAGCCAGACCATCGCTGCTGCCATGTTGGCGGCCAGTGTACGCAGCTCACCGGCCAGCACCGCGCGTTCGGCGGTGAACAGCGACTGCGCCACGGCAGTCACCACGCTGGCCAGCATCGCGACAAATCCGGCCGGCAGTATCGCCACGGCCAGCGCGTAGCCGCTGCCGGCCGCCAGATACGGCAGGGCCAGCTGCGCCGGCACAGCCAGCACGATACACAGCACCACCATGCCCGCCAGCAACACCCACAACAGGCTCCAGCACAGGGCGCGGCGTGATCCGGCATCGGCGCGACGTACCAGCCGCGGCGTGATCCAGTTCAGCACGCTGTTCGACAGCAGCACCATCACCACGCCGGGCAGGATGAACACCATGAACAGGGCATCGGCTGCGCTGCCGGCACCGAGCGCACGGATCGCCAGCACCGGGAACAACAGGTTGGCCAGCAGGTTGACGGCGGAGACGACGGCCAGTGGTGTGCGGGAACGGCTCATGGACGGGGCAGGCCGGCACTCACTCGTGATTCCGCGCTTCCGCGCGGGGTTCTTCCATCATCAGTTCCGCGATGACCGGGCACCAGCGCGCAGTCCGGTGTTCCCATGCGGCCAGCGCCACCAGCAGCAACGACGACAGCGTCATCAGCAGCCAGGGCGCGAGGAAATGTGCCACCGGCGCCAGCAATGCCAGCACCGCGATGGCCAGCAGGGTGGAGCGTGGCAGGTACCCGGTCACACCCCACTTGAACAGCGCGTTGCCGGCCAGGTACAGCGCCGTGCCGCCCAGCACGGTCAGCGTCACCTTGCCATCGCTGTGCCCTTCCGGGTGAGCCAGTGCGAATTCATCGGCCACCGCCAGCACCACGATGCCGGCCACCAGCAGCAGGTGAATGTACGTGTAGACCAGCCTGGCCATGGCACCGGGCGCGCTGGCGTGCGTGATGCGACGGCTGCCGGCTTCGGCGCTGGTGTCAAAGTACAGCCACCACATCGCCAGGCTGCCGACGAAGGACGCAGTGAACGCAGCAATGGTCGCGGCATTCCATGGCAGGTGACTGAACGTGGCGCCGGTCACCAGGACAGATTCGCCCAGCGCGATGATGATGAAAAGCGCACAACGTTCGGCGATGTGCTTGCCGTCGACATCCCAGTCGCTGACGTCGCTGCGGCCCAGCACCGGCAGATGAAAGCGCGCCCAGGGTCCGGCGTAGTCGATGGCCAGTGCCGCAAGCCACAACAGGAAACGGGCCTCGCCCTCCGCCAGACCGCCGGCAATCCACAGCGGTGCCGACAACAGGAACCAGAGCAGGATGCGCAGGAAGTTCCGGTGCAGTATCGCGTGCCCGCCACCGCGCAGAGCCCACAACATGAAGGCCGTACGCCCGGCCTGCATGAACACATAGGCGCCGGCAAACGCCAGGCCGGCACCGTTGAAGGCATGGGGAATGGAGGACGACATCACCATGCCGGCCAGCATCAGCACCAGCAGCATGAACCGTACCGGAATCTTTTCCGGGTCCAGCCAGTTGGTGATCCAGGTGGTGTACATCCACACCCACCAGACCGCCAGCAGCATCAGTGTCGTTTCCAGCAGGCCGTGCAGGGAAAAGTGCGCGATCAGCGAATGCGAAAGCTGGGTGACCGCAAACACGAACACCAGATCGAAAAACAGTTCGACGAAGGCCACCCGGCCACTGTCATGGCGGTGGCGGGCACGCAGCAGGGGGCTGGATCCGGTCATGGGCGGCAATCCGGAGAAACGTTGCAGGAACGAAAAAGGGGCCTCGCGGCCCCCGGAATGATAGTGCGTTGCACTCGCTGCGGGTGCCGGTGCACTCAGTGGCGGGTTGCAACGCCCTTGTGGGCGAGCTGCCTTTCGATATCGGACAGCAGCTTGATGGTATTGCGCAGATGGTTCGCCTCCGCACTGTCGTCCGGCATCATTTCGCGCAGCATGATCTTGAGTTGCTCGACCTGACCGTGCACGGAAGCACCGTCCACATTGTGCAGGGTGACATCGCCTCGTGTTGCGGGCATGGCATTCACCTCCCTTCCCGGCGTTTTCGCGTTTGTCCTCGTCGTTTTCACTGCATATCCGCACCCACTGTACGCCCGCCCCGGACAGGCCGGGAAGCACGGCCCCTGCCGGGTATCGGCAAATGTGACGCAGTGGTCACCCGTTCAGGGCCGGTCCGGGGGTGGCTCGAGGAAACGCTCCTCGTCGAACCCCCGGACCAGATGCGGGAAATAGACCGTCAGGGTGCTGAGCGCGGCACCGTTGACGAACCCTTCCGGAAACAGGAACAGGGGCAGCATGGCGATGTGCGACCACCCTGCCGACGCAAGCGCCCCCTGCCCTGCCAGCAGCAGCACCAGCATGCCGGCCAGCGCCGTCGCCAGCACCGCCACCATGCCGCCGCCGAAACCGATACCCAGCAGGAACACGAACAGGTTGCGTACGCGCGAGCGTGCCAGCAACGCCAGCAAACCGCCGGTGGCCAGCGCCGGCACCACGACACCGAGCAGCCATGACAGCGGCACGCCGGACCAGGATTGCTGACCGGCAAGCGCCAGCACGGTGATCGCCAGCAGGCCGGCCAGCGTGGCCAGCGAGGTGCCCAGCAAGGCCGTGATGGCGGTCATGCCCAGCAGGTGCAGGGAAATGCCCGGCACCGGCCTGAACGCCATCAGGTGCAGGACAACCAGTGCCAGTACGCACAGGAACAGCAGGTGCTGGCGCACCGGCACGGCGTGCAGGGCCCGCCACGGTGCAGCACGCAGTGCAACGGCCAGAGCCAGCAATGCCAGCACGGCAGCGGCGATGTGAACGGCAGGCGTCAGCAGGGCGGGGTCGATGCGCATGGCGGCACTCTAGCAACACCACACCGGGAGCAACACCGCACCGCTGACAAACCCGCTGGAGCGACTGGGCATTCCGGTCATTGTCCGCCCTCCTCGCTGCGTGCGAGCCTGCCGGCCGCAATGCCCGTATCCGTGCATCACGAGGCCCGCATGTTTTCCATGATCAAGGTGCTGCGTCACCGCAACCGGACGCCGACCCACGGCCTGTTCGATACCGTACGGCATGATCGCCGTGTCGGCCTGACCGACATCGATTTCAACCTGCACCTGAACAACGTCAAATACCTGAAGTACATGGAACAGACCCGGCTCGAGCATCTGCTTGCCACCGGTCTGCTCTGGCGTTCGCTGCGCGCCGGCGTGAACTCGGTGATTGCCAATACCGAGATCAGCTACATACGCGAGCTGCGCACCTGGCAGCCGTTCACGGTCACCGCGCGCATCGTCGGCTGGGACGAAAAATATTTCTACTACGAGCAACGCTTCGAAAGCGAAGGCCGGCTGTGCACGCACGCCTTCATACGGCTGGCCAGCCTGCATCGCGGCAAGTCCATCCCGATGGCACGCATGCTGGAGCTGACCGGTTTCCGGGACACGCCGCCGCCGCTGCCGGAACCCGCACTGCGCTGGCGCGAGATGCTGGCATCCAAGCGCGACTACGCGCTTGCCTTCGACAGCACCGGCGCCACGCGCAACCCTTCTGTCACTGCCCCTGCCGGAGAAAACCGCCATGTCGCATGAGCCGTCCGCCTGCCCGCACGTCGTCGTCGAGCAACGGGGCACCATCCTGCACGTCGCGCTCAACCGGGCCGACAAGAAAAACGCCCTGACACACGCCATGTACACCGCACTTTCCGACGCCATTGACCGGCTCGGGCGGGAACCCGGGCTGCGCGTGCTGTTCCTGACCGGCACCGCCGACTGCTTCACCAGCGGCAACGACATGGCCGATTTCATGAACAATCCGCCACAATCGGCGGAATCGCCGGTCAGCCGCTTCCTGAACGCCATCCGCACCGCGGAGAAGCCGATCGTGGCGGCCGTGAACGGCCCGGCAGTCGGCGTCGGCACTACCATGCTGCTGCATTTCGATCTGGTCTATGCCGGTGCCGGTGCGAAATTCCAGATGCCGTTCGTGTCGCTGGGCCTGTGCCCCGAGGGCGGCTCCAGCCTGCTGTTGCCGCTGCTGGTCGGCCATCGCAAGGCGGCCGAGCTTCTGATGCTGGGCAGCCTGTTCGGTGCACGCGAGGCACACGAATACGGGCTGGTGAACGCCGTGTTCGACGAGGCCGACTATCAGCAGAAGGCCTGGGAGAAAGCCGGGCAGCTGGCCGCCCAGCCGCCGGCATCGGTACGGCTGGCCAAGCAACAGATGCGGGCAGCATTTCCGCAACTCGGCGACGTCATGGCAAACGAAGGTGCGGCGTTCATGGCACGGCTGAAATCACCGGAGGCCATGGAAGCTGTCGGCGCCTTCCTGCAGAAACGCAAGCCGGATTTTTCCCGCTTCAGTTGATGGCAGGCGGCGCGCCCACAAAAAAGGCCGATCGGATGATCGGCCTTTTTGTTTTCCCGCTGCGCCCGGAAACGGTCAGAACAGGTCGGAGAAGAAGGTGCGGGTGCGCGACCACCAGCCCGGCTGCCCGGGAGCCGACGGCATTTCGCCACTGGCATCGGTGGCGATCACGTCATCCGGATCAACACCGGTTTCCGGGAAGGTTTCGAACGGCGCCCAGCGCTGGCTGGCGATCCGGCCTGCTTCCAGGTACACGCCCTGGTGATCCAGCTTGAGCGAGGCAATTTCAGCCAGTGCCACGCTTTCCGGTACTTCCTGCAGGAAGCCGGCGTGCAGGAAATCGTCCGGATTCAGGCCTTCGGCCTTGTAGTCGAACGGATTGTCCTCGGAGTAGCGCAGGTAGTAGTTGCGGCCACCCTCGATCGGCATTTCCAGTTCGAAGATCTTCTTGATGAAGAGGATCGACAGCGGACGCTTGGCGTAGAACTTGAAAGTGCCGGCATGCAGTTCCAGCCAGGTGTAGCTGCCGCTCTTCACGCCGAACACCTTGGTGCCGTCCACGAAGAACGACGGCGCCTGCAACTCCTGGTCTTCCCAGGACGTGGACGGCCGGTAGACGTAGATCATGGCGTTGCGCGGATCGAGCGTGTCCATGGGCTCGAACAGCGGCCCCCGGGGCGGACGCAGCCAGGTGCCCGGGGTCGTGACCAGCGGCAGGGTGGACGGTGCCAGCCGCTTGGCAGCCTTGGGCACCTCGATCAGCGGCTCGCCGGCGTCGGGAGCAGCACCGGTGTCAGGGCGGAACATGCTGCAGCCGGAAACCAGCGCGACGGCAAATGCCGCTGCGACATACGACTGCGGGCGGAGGACGGTTTTCATTGTTCTTGGGCTCCGGTCCGTCATGACCGACCATCGGCCGGCCCTGCGGGATGAACGGCTAACTATCCTGATTTTTCCGGGACTTGCCAAGGCCGGCGCGCGCAGACGGGCCGTCAGTTGCGCAGGTCGATGATGGCCGGCGTCACCGCGTAGGAAATGCAGGTCAGGATGCGTCCGGCCCGGGCGTCGTTCACGGTCAGGCTGTTCGGTTCGTCCATCACCACATCGCCGCGCACCAGCACGGCCCGGCAGCTGCCGCAGCTGCCGTTGCGGCAGCGGCTGCGGGTCCTCAGGCCCGACCGTTCCGCCGCATCGAGCAGGCTCTCCCCCGGGCGCCCCTTCACCTTGGTACGCCGGCTGACCAGCAGGCCCCGGTGCAGGAAGGTCAGCAGATGCCCCTCGGCGGGCCGCTCATGGATGGGGGGTGTCGCAAAGTGCTCCACCAGCACCTGCCCGGGTGGCACACCCAGTCCGGCCAGCAGGGAACAGGCCGTGGCCAGCAGGGCCTCCGGGCCGCACAGGTAATACAGGGCCGATGCCGGATCGGGTGCCGCCGCGGCCAGGTGCCGCTCCGAGAACGGTTCCACCGGGCCGTCCCAGCTCTCCCGGGGGCCGGTCACGAACAGGCGCAGGTCGAACGACGGATGCCGGCCGGCCAGTTCGTGCAGGGCGGCCCGGAAAATGATGTCGTCGCTGCTGTGCGAGTAGTAGAGCAACGTCACCGAAGGCGGCTGCGGCATGGCCAGCAGCGTGCGCAGCAGGCTCATGACCGGCGTGATGCCCGAACCGCCGGCCAGCAGCACGAACCGGCGCCCGGCCCGCGAATCCGGCAACAGGAAGGCGCCTTCGGCTGCCGACACCCGGAACGTGTCGCCAACGGCCAGGCGCCGGACGATGTGCTCGCTCACCTTGCCGCCCGGCACCTGCTTGACGGTGATGGCCGGATACGGATCGCCCGGTACCGAGCACAGCGAGTAGGCGCGCCGGTAGCGGCCCCGCCCGAACAGGAATTCGATGCGCACGAACTGGCCCGGGCGATAGGCCAGCGGCGTGTCGGTGGCAAACACGACCGTCACGGTGGACGGCGTTTCCCGGATCACTTCGACGACACGCGCCGGCTGGAATCCGGGCGTGCCGGCAGGGGGCAGGTAATCGGTCACGGCGGGTGAGCGGATCCGTCAATTCCGGAGGCAGGCAAATGACCGGCGGGTCAGTTACCGCGACGACTATGCGCGAGCCGGCGGCGCACACGCAACCGTGGCATGCCGTCACGGCCCGGGAAGCGCGCGTGGCGGCCGGTGCCGGGCTTGCCTAGAATCGTTTCCCCGCCCGCCTTTGCCCCGCCATGACCGCGCCGCGCATCCGCACACCCTGCATCGGCATCTGCTCGACCACCTACGGTGGCGACGTGTGTCGCGGCTGCCGGCGTTTTGCCCACGAAATCATCGACTGGAACGCCTACAGCGAAGAACAGAAGCAGCTGGTGTGGGACCGGCTGACACGGCTGGTGGACGACGTGGTGGCACCGCGCCTGCACATTTTCGACCCGGACCTGATGGCACAGACCCTGCGCTCGCTGGGCGTGCGTTACCACGCCGACCAGTCGCCCTCGTTCGGCGCCGTGGAACTGCTGCGTGCGCTCGGGCACCAGCGGCTGGACCTGAGCCGGTTCGGCCTGGTGGTGATGCCGGCCTGGAACAGCCTGGCGCCGGGCGAGCTGTACCGGGAAATCACCGACGACCTGCTGGTACGCTCGGAAGCCGCCTGGGATCTGCATCACGGGCGGGCCCGCCGGCTGCTGCAGAACTGGGACGGCTGAAGGGAGAGACGGGGCTGGTGCGCCAGGAGGGACTTGAACCCCCACGGATTGCTCCACTGGAACCTAAATCCAGCGTGTCTACCAGTTTCACCACTGGCGCAGCGGACGCGGATTCTAGCAGTTGCCGCCAGCGCTACTGGCCCGACAGGCGATAGAGCTGCCGGATATCGGCCGCCATCTTGTCGGTCTTCTGGCTGAGCGATTTCAGCTGCGCGGCCACATCGCCGCTGGCGGCAGCAACGGCGCCGGCACGCGGCGCGCTGCCGACCTGCTCGTTGATGGTGGCCACGCGTGCGCCGACCTGATCGACCTGGGACAGCGCCATTTTCGCGTCCCGGGAAGCACCGCCGGCCAGCGTGCGCAATTCACCCAGCTGCGCCGCCAGCTTCGATTGCTCATTCGACAGGCGATCCAGATCGTTGCGCAGATCGCGCAGGCCGGCGCTGATCTGCAGCAGGCCCGCCTGGCTGGACGGATTCATGTTGCGGGTCTCTTCCGCCGCAGCGCCGAGCTTGGCCTCCAGTGCCTGTACGCGCGCGTTGGCCGCCTGCAACTCGACGGCCAGCAGCGCCAGCTGCGGATCCGCGGCCGGCGCCGCCGGTGTACGCAGCAGCGCAAACACGGCAACGACAACCGCTGCCAGCGCGAGGGCCGCCACGGCCCAGACCGGGCCGGCAGAGGCCGCAGCACGGGCCGCCGGGCGGGCTGACGGCACCGGTACCGGCGGCGGCGGTGCCGGTACCCGGAAAACATCCTGGGTCGGCGGCACCCGCTGCTCGGGCAACTTCTCCTTCTCCGGCACCCGTGCCCGTTCGTTGCCGCGCGACGGCGCAGCAGGCGTGGCCTGCTTCTTCGAAACGGCAATCACGTCCTGGGTCAGGGTGGACAGCCTGTTCTGTTTGTCGTCGGACGAGCTCATCGTCGGGCGATCCTGCGGCGCGGGTCTGGTCAGGGAAGACGGCCGGCCGGAACCGGCAGCCGACTGGAGACCTTATCACGGCTGCCGAGGGGGCTGCCGCTCAGCGGCGCTGGTACAGCTCGTTGATCTGCTGGTTCAGACGATCGATGGTCGCATTGACCTGGCGGCGGAAGGCATCGTTGGACGCCACGGCCTGTTCACCGGCCTTGAGGCGCCGGTCGTACTGCTCCTGCAGTTCCCGCAGGCTGGTACCCAGCACGGCAACCTCGGCCCGCAACTGGGTGGCGTCGCTGCTGCGCTCCAGCCGGGCCACGGTATCGGCGAGCGATTTCTGCCGCACGGCCAGGGCATCCAGTGCTTCGGTCAGGGTCCTGGCCCGGCCGTCCCGCTGCGCATCGGCCTGGGCGGCGGCCTGATCGCTGCGCTGCACTTCCGCGCCGAGGGCACGCAGCTCGCCGGCAACCGCCGTGTGCTGCCGCCCCTGCTGCTCGAGCGCTTTCGAAAGCCGCGCGGCAGCGGCATCCAGTTTGGCGATGTCGGACGCCAGCAGGTTGAGAGACTTCAGGGTCTCGCTGTCTGCGCTCTTGAGGTTCGTACTGGTACTGGCCATGCGATCGGCCAGCGATGCCACCGATTCGCGTGACTGTGCTTCCAGCACGGCCAGCGACGCCTGCAACCGGCGCTGCTCCAGCAGGAGGTGCACCACGGCCGCCGCCAGCAGCAGCACCACCACAATCAGAGCGATGACCGGTACCGGCAGGCGCGGGGATGCCGGTCGGCCGCGCGCGGCACTGCCCGGGGGCACCTCGGCCGTCACCGCAGGCTGGCGGGTCGTCACGACACCCGCGGTGGAACTGACCTGCGGCCCGGCGGCGGCCGTGGCCGAGGGGTCCAGCGCAGAAATGTCTCCGAGCCGGATGTCGCGACGGGTTTCGTCGATCATCGTCCGGGATGCTTCAGGGCTTCGCGGCCGGCGCCGCAGCGGGCTTGGCCGGCGCTGCCTTGCCGGCGCCGGGCGTCACCACATTGTGGTCGAAGATCGGATTGCGGCCTTCGGTGTAGACCGACGAGCCGAAAATCAGTTTGCCGTCTTCGCGCGTGTACGGCATGAACACCACCATCGGGGTGCCGCGCCGGTGATCCACTTCGGCCCGCAGGCCGTTGATGGTCCGCAACCCGTCCGTCGTGGTGACCGTGGTGGGCGCGATCGTCACCGCCGCCAGCACCTCGGGGTTGCGCTGGGCCTCGACCTGCATCGAGATCACGATGCGGGTGAACACCTCCATCGCTGCCGGCGGATTCGGCTGGTTCCAGCGCACCGTGCGCATCGAGCCATCCGCCATCCGGAACACGCCATAGGGCAGGAATTCGTCTTTTTTCTGCAGTTCGGCCGATATGACCTGGGCTGCCTCTTCCACCAACTTGCTCATCTCGCCGCGGACGTCCGGCGATAGCATGTCCGGTTTTTCGGCCGGCTTTGCGGCTTTCGCTGCCGGTTTGGCGGCAGGCTTGCCCGCCGGTTTGGCGGCCGGTGCCGGTTTGGCAGCCGGCTCGGCTGCCGGAGCGACGGCCGGCAGGGACAGGCAGAACAGGAAAGTCGGTGCCAGCAGCACCCGGAACAGCGAAGCAGTCATGTCATGTATCCGAACAGGGGGTGATACAACCCGGCATCCAGGGCACACCGGAACACACGGGACAACGGCCGGAACCTTAGCAGAGCTCCGCAACGCGCAACCAGAGACCCGGAACGACACCGCTCTGCGGACGTCGGCCGGGGTAGAATCGCCGCCCCGCATTACCGACACAGACCGGCCACGGTCTCCGGAGTTCCTCACCCATGTCCCAGGACAACATCGTCATCGTCAACGGCGCCCGCACTCCCATGGGCGGCCTGCAGGGTTCGCTTGCAACGCTCACCGCACCGGAACTCGGCGCCATCGCCATCCGGGAAGCCATCGCCCGCGCCGGCCTGACACCGGCAGACGTGCAGGAAGTGATCATGGGTTGCGTCCTGCCGGGTGGCGTTAAGCAGGGCCCGGCACGGCAGGCGATGCTCAAGGCCGGCATCCCGGACAGCTCCGGCGCCACCACGATCAACAAGCTGTGCGGCTCCGGCATGAAGGCGACGATGCTCGCGCACGACCTCATCAAGGCCGGCAGCAACGACATCATGGTGGCCGGCGGCATGGAAAGCATGTCGCAGGCGCCCTACGTACTGACCAGGGCGCGCGGCGGCTACCGGCTCGGCCACGGCGAGCTGAAGGACCACATGTTCCTCGACGGTCTCGAGGACGCCGAAACCGGCCGTTTGATGGGCTCCTTCGCACAGGAAGTTGCCGACCGGGAAGGCATCACCCGTGAGGACATGGACGCATTCGCACTGGAATCACTCCGGCGCGCACAGAACGCGATCAGATCCGGTGCCTTCAAGCCGGAAATCGTCGGCGTGCCGGTAGCGGGCAAATCCGGCGAGACGCTGGTGCTCGACGATGAGCAGCCGCTGTCCGCAAAACCGGAAAAGATCCCGACCCTGAAACCGGCCTTCAAGAAAGACGGCACCGTCACGGCCGCCAATTCCTCGTCGATCTCCGACGGCGCTTCCGCCATCGTGCTGACGCGGGAATCGGTGGCGAAGGCGCGCGGCCTGAAACCGCAGGCGCGCATCGTGGCGCACGCCACCAACTCGCGCCATCCCGGCGAGTTCACACTGGCCCCGGTCGGCGCCATCCAGAAAGTCCTGGACAAGGCTGGCTGGAAAGTCGCGGATGTCGACCTGTGGGAAATCAACGAAGCCTTTGCCATGGTCACCATGCTGCCTATGAGAAAGTACGGCATCGATCATGCGAAGGTGAACGTATATGGCGGAGCCTGCGCGCTGGGCCACCCGGTCGGCTCCTCGGGCTCGCGCATCATCATCACGCTGATCAATGCACTGCAGCAGGCCGGGAAGAAAAAGGGCGTTGCAGCGCTGTGCATCGGCGGTGGCGAGGCTACGGCCGTGGCGATCGAGCTGGTCTGAACTGCCGTCCGCACCGCAAAAAAGCCCGGCACTGGCCGGGCTTTTTGTTGCAGGCCGGACTCACCAGGGCTGTGCGAAAACCTGGCTGTGGAATTTCTGGTACTGCGGCTCGGCCAGGATGCCGCGCAGCTTGAACAGCGTGAAATACGGCGTGTCCTTGAGCACGATGTTGGCCGCCCAGCCGGGGATGTAACCACCCGGATCCATGACGATCTCATAGGTGGCTTCCGCTTCCCGGGTCTCCGGGAAGAACCGGAATTCGAGCCGTCCGTTCAGGTCGGGGATGCGGACGTAGTCCTCGTTGACCGGTGCCTTCGGGTCATCCACGGCAACGATGCGCCACAAGGTCGGCGACACGGCCTGCACGGTGAAGTCGGCCACGACATCGCGATCCGACAGCGGCCAGGGCAGCTCCGTGGTGAAGCGCAGCTTGCGCTCCATGTAACTCCGGCGCGACAGCTCCACGCCACCGCTGATGAAATGCATCCAGCGCGGGATGGCGTGGTAATCGTTGAGCAGGGCTTCAATCGACGCGGGATTGCCGATCGGGAAACGCGTCACGCCGCGGAATGTCTTGATGCGGGCAGCATCTTCCTGACGGTAGACCTGTATGCCGTTCTTGTCGGAGACCAGATGCCAGCCGGCTTCCGCCGCCGAAGCCGGCACCGGCCACAGGCACGCCAGCACCAGCACGAGCGTCCACGGGCGCCACGATGTCCATGTTCCCTTCATTTGCCACCTCCCTGTTCTTGTTTGTTGCAGCGGCCGGCGCCTTGTCGCCACCGGGCCGCCGCGGCGGCAGCACAGGAGACGTTCAGACCAGCGGCAGGCCCTTGTCCATACGGACGCGCATGTCCTGCATCAGGCGCAGGAAAATACGCTGCCTCACCCGGCGGGGCAAACGGCGATTGACGGCGGCAATGAGCCCCATCAGGTGATCGAACCTTTTCTGCTGGGCCGGCGTCCACTCGAACCGCATCAGTTTGCGCACCGGTGGCGGCAGGAAACCGATGGTGAAAAACCGGTTCACCGGCCCGAACAGGCGCTGTTTCCACGGCGGCAGGAAACGCGCCTCGGCGAGCATGGTGAGGTGCTGGCGCAGCGGCTCGTCGATTTCCAGTTGCTGCAGCCCCGCTTCCCAGTAGGCGTTGAAAGCATCGAGATCCTTCGGCCACATGCCGGGCCGCACCTGCAGCGTGGTGCCCAGCGGCTCGGCCAGGCGATAGAACTCGGCTGCCTTCTCCGGACTCATCGGCCCCCACAGACGCGCGTTCATGTCGGCGAAACCCCAGTACAGGCAGGCCGCCACCCACAGCTGCAGCTCGGGATCAAAGGCGTTGTAGGCAACCTTCGCACCCGGCTCCGAACGCACCTGCGCATGCGAGGTGTTGGCCGCACGGCGATACGCCATTTTTTCCTCGGTGGTGCCCAGCATGGCCACGGCCAGATAGGTCAGCGTGGTGCGCGTGCGCTTGGCCGGACGCTTGAAGATGTTGCCGCTGTCCACCTTGCTCTCCATCACGCCGTAGCCCACCGGCATGCGCGTCAGCTGCAGGATGGTGTTGGCGGCACCGCCCATCAGGGCAATGCCGTCGAGAATGCCGGGAAAGCGCTCGTCCCATTCACTGGCCGTCAGCGGCGCCGGCCATTGCGACTGCGGAGGATTGCTGCGGATCAGTTCTTCGGAAACCGGGGCATTCATCGGGAACTCCAGCGATAACAGACAGGAATGAAATGCAGAGACATCTAGGGTGCGCGGCCGCGCAGCAGGGGCAGCAGGAAATCGCGGGCATAACGGTGCAGGCTGGCGTCGTCCCGCGCGGACACGCGCAGGCCCGGCGTCAGCACCAGGGAATGGAGCAGGCGTATGCACAGTTCCGCCGCATCGTCGGCATCCACACCGGTGAAGTGACCTGCCGCCTGTTCGGCACGGAATTGCGCCGCCGCGTAGGCCTGCGCCAGCTCCATCACCGGGCTGCCATTCACCGTGAAGTACGGCAGCAGCCATTCGGCCTCGATGTCGAACAGACGCCGGACCAGCGGATGGTTCGCCGCCCCCTGCACGGTCAGGGCAAAGGCCTCGACAAAGCGCTGCTCGGGATCGCTCACCGCCTCCAGCTGCCGGGCGATGTCACGGATGGACTTCACGCATTCGCGCCAGACCACGGCCTGGATCAGGGCACCCTTGTCGGCATAGGCGCGGTAGACCGTGGCCCGGCCCATGCCGGCCCGGCGCGCCACATCCTCGATGGTGGTACGGCGGGTGCCGAAGTCGAGGAACAGCGCCAGTGCCGCATCGAGGATGCGGGCACGGGTCGCCCCGCCGTCGGCGCCGGCATCGTCGGTCAGGACATCCAGGGTCAGGGTCCGCAACATGTCAGGTGAGACACAGTGAGACAAAGTTTGATCTTTGTATCATCCGATTCAGGGCATGACCAGCCCCGTCTTTCCCGAAACGGCAGCAGCACAGGCGAATGTAAGTACTTGCTTTCGCTGCGAATGCACCGTCGGCCAGCACTTGTGACCCTTGGGTCACCCTCCTAGAATCCCGGCTCCCCCCGCCTTTCAACCCCCGCACCGGCACCGCCAGAGGCAACGCCATGACGTCACAGGAACAGATCACCCTCCCGGAACGCCCCTGGCACAGGATCTACCGTGAGCTCGGCGTATCCCCGGAAGCCCCGAAGGTCCCGGAGCGCAGCCTTGCCGACTTCGTCGAGGAGCACGCCCGCACCCGGCCGGACGCCTCCGCCTTCGAATACCTGGGCGTCACCATCACCTGGAAGCAGTTCGACGCGCAGGGCAACCGCTTCGCGAACGTGCTGAAGTCGCTGGGCATGAAGAAAGGGGACGTGCTCGGCATCCACCTGCCGAACACGCCGCAATACGTGGTGGCGCTGCTGGGCGCCGCCAAACTGGGCGTGATCGTGTCCGGTGTTTCCCCCCTGATGACACCGCCGGAAATCACCCACCAGGTGAACGATGCCGGCATCAAGGTGCTGATCACGCTGGACGCCCTCTACAAGGCCGTACAGCCGATCGGCAAGGACACCCCGAAGCTGGCGCATGTCATCGTCGCCGGCCCGCTGGACTTCCTGCCCGGCTGGAAACGCTGGCTGGCCTACACGCTGAAAAAAGTGGCGAAGCACGAGATCGGTCCGATGCAGGGCGCGCAGGTGCATGCCTTCATGCCGCTGTTCCAGGCCGCATCCGCCGACCGCATCTACACGCCGATCGCCTTCAACGACACCATCTACGTGCAGTACACCGGCGGCACCACCGGCAAGCCCAAGGGTGCCGAGCTGACCTTGCGCAACATGTTCGCCAACGCCCGCCAGGGCGAGGCGTTCAATCCGTACCAGCCCGGTGACGACACGGTCGGTGCCGCCTTCCCGTTCTTCCACATGGCCGGCCTGTCGCTGGTGCTGATGTCGATGCAGACGGCATCGCGCTTCCTGATCATCCCGGACCCCCGCAACGTCGATTTCTTCTGCAAGCAGATGCAGAAATTCCCGCCCACGGTGCTGGCCAATGTGCCGACGCTGTACATGATGCTGACCGATTCACCGGAGTTCAGGAAGATCGACTTCTCGCGCCTGCGCGTGGCGCTGTCCGGTGCGGCGCCGTTCCCGCTGGAGGCTATCCGCAAGCTGGAATCGGTGATCGGCGAGAAGAAACTGTGCGAGGTGTACGGCATGACGGAATCGTCGCCGCTGCTCACCTCCAACCCGCAGCAGAAGCTGAAAACCGGCAGCGTGGGCATTCCCGTGGTCGGCACCGACGTGCGTATCGTCGATGTGGAGACCGGCACGAAGGAAATGCCGATCGGCGAGCCGGGCGAGATCATTGCCCGTGGCCCGCAGATCATGAAGGGCTACCTGAACCTGCCGGAAGCCAGCGCGAAAACGCTGCGTGAATTTGATGGTCACATCTACCTGTACACCGGCGACGTCGCTTTCATGGACGAGGACGGTTACCTGACCATCTGCGACCGCAGCAAGGACATGCTGATCGTGGGCGGCTACAAGGTGTTCTCGGTGGAAGTGGAAGGCAAGCTGAAGGAGCTGCCCTTCATTGAACTGCCGGCCCTGATCGGCGAGAAGGATCCACAGCGCCCCGGCAACGACATCGTCACGCTGTACGTGCAGTTGACTGCCGAAGGGAAAGCCCGCGACCCGAAGGAGCTGGAAGCGGAGATCCTGAAGTTCTGCCGCGACAACATGGCGCCCTACAAGGTGCCTAAGAAAGTCTTCTTCCGCGATGCCCTGCCGCTGACGCCGGTGGGCAAGCTCGACAAGAAGGCCCTGCGCGCCTGAACCACGGTAACCGGGCGTGCTGCAACGGCACGCCCGGCATGCGCCTACATAACTTGTTGCAGTTTGAGGTCGGCCGTATGGCGCCGGCCCGACAGGCCCTCACTAGAATGGGCCGCTTCATGACCGCGTGGTCATAGGAATCTCCGGAAATCACCGCGTGCCAAGACTGCCTGTCATCGTCGGCTTCGGCGGCATCAACGCCGCCGGACGATCCTCGTTTCACCATGCCTACCGCCGCATGGTGCTCGATGCACTTCCCGACACCGAACGCCTGCCGGTACTGCTTGGCCTGGCCACCCTGACCGGCCGCCTGCGCAGCGACGGTGCTCGCCTGGTCGATGCCGCCGGCACGGAAGTGTCGCTGCAGGAACTCGCGCGCTGGCGTGCGGCACTGGACCAGTCCACCTGCGTACGCCGCATCGAGGACACGCATTTCGACACCGAGGCGATCCACTACAACCGCCGGGTGGCGCTGAAGGCCGGCAGCGGACCGATCCGTGTGGTGCTGCGCCGGCGCGACCTGCCCGAGCCGCTGCCGTCCAACTGGTCGATCAGTTCCGACCACGGCGGCGACGAAGTGGAAATTTCCATCCGCGAAGGCATCGAGATCCTGTTGCCGGCCACCCGCAAGGCCGGCGTGCGTGCCGCCGGACAATTGCCGTCCGGTTTCGATCCGGGTGCGTACTACCCTTCGCATCACCATCCGCGCGCACTGCAGATGGCGGTGTTCGCCGCTTCCGATGCGCTGTTCGCCAGCGGCCTGGACTGGGATGCGTTGCGCGATGTGCTGCCGCCGGACGCGATGGCCGTGTACGCCAGCAACGCCATGGGCCAGCTCGACGACGCCGGCTTCGGCGGCATGATGAAGGCCGGCAGCAACGGCAAGCGCACCTCCAGCAAGCAGTGCCCGCTGGGTTTCGCGGAAATGCCCGCGGATTTCATCAACGCCTACGTGCTGGGCAATGTCGGCACCACGGGCGGCATGCTCGGTGCCTGCGCCACCTTCCTGTACAACCTCGAGAAAGGCATCCGCGACATCGAAAGCGGTCGCCGCCGGATCGCGATCATCGGTGCCAGCGAAGCGCCGATCCTGCCGGAAGTGATGGAAGGCTACCGGGCCATGGGTGCGCTGGGCGAAGACGCCGACCTGCTGGCGCTGGACCCGGGCCGCAGCGAGCCGGACTGGCGCCGTGCCTGCCGACCGTTCAGCACCAACATCGGCTTCACCATCGCCGAAAGCGCGCAATACCTGGTGCTGATGGATGATGAGCTGGCGCTGGAAACCGGTGCTTTCATCCACGGTGCCGCCAGCGACGTGTTCATCAACGCGGACGGCTGGAAGAAATCCATTTCGGCGCCGGGCGCCGGCAACTACATCACCCTGGCCAAGGCCGCGGCACATGCGCGCGCCGTCGCCGGCGAACGCGCCCTGCGGGAAAAGAGCTTCGTGCACGCACACGGCACCGGCACGCCGCAGAACCGCACCACCGAATCGCATGTGCTGAACGAAACCGCAAAAGCGTTCGGCATTGCCCGCTGGCCGGTTGCCGCCATCAAGTGCTACGTCGGGCATTCGCTGGGTGCCGCTTCCGGCGACCAGATCGCGGCAGCACTCGGCACCTGGGCACACGGCATCGTGCCGGGCATTGCCACCATCGACCACATCGCTTCCGACGTGAACGGCAGCAACCTGGGGCTGGGGCCGGAGCACAAGGACGTCGGCCGCGACGGCATGGACGTTGCCCTGATCAATTCCAAGGGCTTCGGCGGCAACAACGCTTCCGGCGTCCTGCTGGCACCACATGTCGTGCAGCGCCTGCTGCTGGAACAGCATGGCCGGCAAAAGCTGGCCGACTGGCAGCGCCGGCACGAAACCATCGCCGGCGCGGCCGATGCCTACGAGCAGCGTGCGCGCCTGGGAACGTTCGCGCCGCGCTACCGGTTCGGGGAAGGCGTGATCGACGGCGCTGCCGTGCAGGTCACGGATCGCGAAGTCCGCCTGCCCGGCTTCGCACTGCCGGTACGGCTGGACGATACGGAAAAATAATTACGGGAAAACCAGACCGGCCCGGTTCAGTGTTCGCGGGTCGGGCGGAAACGCACCGTCGGCCAGCGCTCTTCGGTGAGCGACAGGTTGACCCGGGTCGGCGCCAGATAGGTGAGATAGCCGCCGCCGTCCATCGCCAGGTTCTCGTAGCCCTTGTCGCGGAATTCCGCGAGTTTCTTCTCGTCGTCGCAATACACCCAGCGTGCGGTGGCGACGTTGACCGCCTCGTATACGCACTCGACCTTGTATTCTTCCTTCAGGCGGAAAGCGACCACATCGAACTGCAGGTTGCCGACCGCACCCACGATCAGATCGTTGTTGCGCAGCGGCATGAACACCTGCGTCGCGCCCTCTTCCGACAGCTCCTTCAGACCCTGCTGCAGCTGCTTGCTCTTGAGCGGGTCTTTCAGGCGTACGCGGCGGAACAGCTCCGGCGCGAAGTGCGGGATGCCGGTGAAGTTGAGTTTCTCGCCGTCGGTGAAGGTGTCGCCGATCTGTATCGTGCCGTGGTTGTGCAGGCCGATGATGTCGCCGGCCCAGGCTTCGTCGAGGTGGGCCCGCTCGCCGGCCATGAAGGTCAGCGCATCGGCAACCCGCACTTCCTTGCCGAGCCGGGTCTGGAACATCTTCATGCCCTTCTGGTAACGGCCGGAGCAGATACGCAGGAAGGCGATGCGGTCACGGTGCTTCGGGTCCATGTTGGCCTGGATCTTGAACACGAAGCCGGAGAATCTCTCCTCGCCGGCCTGCACGTCGCGTTCTTTCGCCACCCGGTGTTTCGGTGGTGGTGCCCATGCCACCAGACCGTCGAGGAAATGATCGACGCCGAAATTGCCCAGCGCCGTACCGAAGAACACCGGCGTCAGCTTTCCGTCCAGGAACTGCTGCCGGTCGAACGCGTTGCTCGCGCCCTTCACCAGCTCCAGCTGGTCACGCAGCTCCTTCGCCAGCTCGCCGACAGCGGCATCGAGCTCGGGATTGCCCAGGCCCTTGATGACACGCTTTTCCTGGATGGTGTGACCCATGCCCTGGGTATAGAGCACAGTCTCGTCGGTGAGCAGGTTGTAGACGCCCTTGAAGAACTTGCTCATGCCGATCGGCCATGTGACCGGCGCGCACTTGATCTTCAGCACGCTCTCGATCTCGTCGAGCAGGTCGATGGGGTCGCGGATGTCGCGGTCCATCTTGTTGACGAAGGTGAGGATGGGCGTGTCGCGCAGGCGGCACACTTCCATCAGCTTGATGGTGCGTTCCTCGACGCCCTTGGCACCGTCGACCACCATCAACGCGGCATCCACTGCGGTGAGCGTGCGATAGGTGTCTTCCGAGAAATCCTCGTGACCCGGCGTGTCCAGCAGGTTCACCGTGCAGTTGCCGTAGGGGAACTGCATCACCGACGTGGTCACGGAAATACCACGCTCGCGCTCCATCGCCATCCAGTCGGAGGTGACGTGGCGGTCGGATTTCTTCGCCTTCACCGTGCCGGCCATCTGGATGGCGCCGCCGAACAGCAGGATCTTCTCGGTGATCGTCGTCTTGCCCGCGTCCGGGTGCGAAATGATGGCGAAGGTGCGCCGGCGGGCGATCTCGGCGAGGAACTGGCTCATGGCAACCGGACAGGCAGGAACGGAAGGGCGGCCATTGTAGCCATGTCGCCGGCGCTTATCCGGCCACCGTGATGTCCCGGGCCATGATCACCGCGTCCTCGCGCCCGCCGCCGGGCAACGGGTAATAGCCGGGCCGCAGTGCCACTTCGGCAAAGCCGAGATCCCGGTACAGGGTCAGCGCCGGCTCGTTGCCGGCCCGCACCTCGAGAAACAGCTGGTCGGCCTCGCGCAGGCGTGCGGCGTCCACCAGCTCCGCCAGCAGCAGCCGGGCAATGCCGCGGCGCCGGAACGCGGGGTCGACCGCAATGTTCAGCACATGCGCGTCACCGCCACCGGAGGACAGGATGGCGAAGGCGGCGATCCGGCCGTCACCGTCCACCGCCACGCGGTTGCAATAGTCCGCCTGCAGGCAGTCGCGCAGCATGCCTTCGGTCCAGGGCACCGGCTGGCTGGCACGCTCCACCGCCAGCACGGCCGGCAGGTCGGCCATGACCATGGGACGCAGCGACAGGTGCAACGTGCTGCCCACCGTGCGGCTCAGGGTGCGCCGCGACGCAACGGCCGCGCGGCATCCCAGCAGGCGCGCTTCTGCGCGGGATCGGCCAGCATGGCGGCCAGTGACGGCGCCGGCACCACCTGCAGCCCGAGCCGGGTGGCCGCCGCCGATACCGGTGCCGTCATGGCCTCGCCCAGCACCAGCACATCGCGCAGGCCCCGGCGGCGACGTTCCGCCAGCAGACCGGTCAGTGCCTCGACACCGGCGCCGGGCCGGCTCATGGCCGGCAGCTTCGACGCACCGGGCGGCGGCCAGCGGAATTCCTCTGCCGCCGGCAGGATCGTGCCCGGCGCCAGCGCCGCCGCGATGCTGGCCAGCAGGGCGTACTCGGGCCCGGCCAGGCCCGGCGCGTCCGGCATCACATAGGCGGCCACCAGCAGCAGGCCGTCCGGCAAGGCCAGCAAACTGCAGCCGAAACGATCCGCCGCGCCGGCGGCCGCGGCAGGCACGGCCGGCGTGATGACGGCAGGCGCTTTCGCAACCGGCGCGTCGAGGGCCGGGATCGCCGTGGCCGGCGGCGCCTCGCGCAGGGCATCCAGGCGGCGGGGCAGGTCGTCCGGCAACGGGGCCCGCGGCGCAGCCACACCGGTCCCGGCCATCGCCGGCAGGGCCTCCGGCACGGCAGCAACCATCTCGTCCGCGGCATCGCGCGGAAGCCAGACATCAACGCCCATCAGGGCCAGGTACTGCCGGCGCAACGCTTCCTGCACGGTCAGCCCCCCGCCGCGGCGTCGTGCGCGCGGAAACGCTGCTGACGGGCCTGGGAGCGCTGCCACAGCAGCGCCGTCACCGGCAGTGCGGCCAGCGCACCGTAGAAATGGGCGTTGACCATCACCGAGCCGCCGATGGTTTCACGCAGGTAATTCACGTCGTAGCCCGGCTGCTGCTCGGTCCAGATGCGCGCCGCCATGGCCACGAACACGATGCCGTTGATCCAGGGCGAATGACGGAAACTCAGCAGCAGTCCGGCGAACAGCAGCGTGTGCAGCACCCCGGAAATGCCGACGTAGCGCATCAGGCCGGGATCCAGCACCAGCAGCCCGGCGCCGACCGCGGTGCTGCCGATGAACAGCGCCAGCAGCCAGTCCAGCGGCGAGAACACATCCCGGAAAAACAGCAGCAGCAATACCAGGCCCAGCACATCCAGCCACAGGTGGTTGGCATTCATGTGCACGAAATTGCCGGTGATCGAGCGCCACCATTCGCCGGCGGCAATCAGCTCGCGATCGAAGCGCAGCCAGTCGCGTGCCGTGTCGCCGCCGGCGCCCAGCAGCAGCACCAGCGCCACCAGGCCGGCACTGAACAGGATTTCCGAACGGGTCCAGCGCGGCGAGAACAGACCAAGCATCGGCAGCAGTCAGTAGGTGGGCAAATAGGGTTTCAGGCGGCGGTCCTCGCCACGCTCGCGCGGTGCGGCCGGCAGTTTCGGGCAGGCCGGCGGCGGCGCCTGGGCCGGACACACCGGGCAGGCCGGTACCGCGGCAGGCGGTGCCGGTGCCGGAGTTTCGCACAGCGGCAGTTCGCTTTTCGCCGCCGGCGGATTGCCCAGCGCGACGCCGCGCTGCAGATCCGACAGACAGCTCTTGAGCAGATCCAGTTCACCGGCCTTGAGGGCACCCGGATCGGTGGCCAGTTGCCGGGCCAGCCCGCGGCACTCGTCGTTGTAGTCCGCCCGCACCGGCCACGTCGCCGCGAGCAGGACGAGACCCGCACATACCTGCCAACCGCGTTTCATCCGGCCCACCTCCCGTGTCCGTCGCAACCAGCATAGGCGCGATGCCGGCGCCCGGACATAATGTGCCTTTGCGCCGGTCCACCCGGCGCCTGTCCATGATAGGCCAGCCCCGGTACCGCCGGGAGCAAAACCCGGCGCGCAGGATACCCATGCAGCTCTCCATCGTCATTCCCGCCAAGAACGAAGCGGCGGCCCTCGCCGGCCTGCTCCCGGCCATCCGCCGGCTGTACCCGGATGCCGAACTGATCGTGGTCGACGACGGCTCCGATGACGAAACCGCCGCCATTGCCGGGCAATACGCGAGCATCGTGGTGCGTCACCTGCATTCGATGGGCAACGGTGCCGCCATCAAGTCCGGCGCACGCCGTGCCACCGGCGAGGTGCTGGTGACCATGGATGCCGATGGCCAGCACCGTCCGGAGGACATCGCACCGCTGCTGCAGCCCGTACTCGAAGGCCGCAGCGACATGATGGTGGGCGCACGCAACCAGGCCGGCCATGCCGGCATGCACCGGTTCGCCGCCAACACCCTGTACAACTGGCTGGCCAGCTGGATGGCGAACTACCCGATCGCCGATCTCACGTCCGGCATGCGCGCCGCGCGCCGCGAGCTGTTCATGCGTTTCCTGTACCTGTTTCCGAACGGTTTCTCGTATCCGACCACGGTGACCATGGCGTTCCTGCGCTCCGGATTCCGGGTCGGCTATCACCCGATCCCGGTGCAGCAGCGCATCGGCAAGAGCCACATCCGGCTGTTCCGCGACGGCGTGCGCTTCCTGCTCATCATCTTCAAGATCGGGTCGCTGTATTCGCCGTTGAAACTGTTCCTGCCGATCTCGCTGTTCGTGTTCACCGTCGCCAGCGGCTACTACGGCTACACCTACGTCACCGATGGTCGCTTCACCAACATGAGCGCACTGCTGTACACCACCTCGCTGCTCATTTTCCTGATGGGGCTGATCTCCGAGCAGATCACCCAGCTGTTCTACAAGGACGCGGATCGCCGCTGATGCGCGTGCTGCTGCTGGCGTCCACCTTCCCGCGCCGGCCGGGCGATCCGCAGCCGACGTTCATCCTCGACCTGGCGCGCGAACTTGCAGCCGGTGGCACGTCTGTCGAAGCGCTGGTGCCGGGCGACCCGGCGGCGGCCGCGGAAGAAACCATCGACGGCGTCAGCGTGCGTCGTTTCCGCTACGCACCGCTGCGTCGCTGGGAAAGACTGGCCTACGGCAGCGGCATGCTGGCGAACGTGCGCACGTATCCCTGGCTGTGGCTGGTATTGCCGCTGTATCTGCTGGCCATGATCCTGCAGGTCCTGCGCCGCTGCCGGCGCGGCGACATCGACATCGTGCACGCGCACTGGATCGTGCCGCAGGGTGTGTGCGCCGCCGCGGCGCTCGCGCTGTTGCCGGCGGCACGCCGGCCGGCACTGGTCATCACCGGGCATGGCGCCGACGTCTACGCCTTCGGCGGTTTCACCGGTCGCTTGCTGAAAAGATACGCCCTGCGCCGGGCAGACCTGCGCCTGGCCGTGTCCGGGGCGCTGGCGCGCGACATGACAGCCTGCGCCGGCGACGGACGCCCCGTGCAGGTTGCGCCGATGGGCATCCGCCTGCCGGCACCGGAAGCGCATTCCGCGGCAAACCGTGCCGGGCCAGCGGCCGGAAAAGCACCGTTCTGTTTCGTCGGACGCTTCGTGGAAAAGAAAGGCGTCGACGACCTGCTCGCCGCCTGGGCACGCGCACGCACACTGTCGTCCGCACCGCTGCCGGGTCTGGTGATCGCCGGCGACGGCCCGCTGCGGGCAAGGCTCGAAGCGCGCGCGCGCGAGCTCGGCATCGACCGCGAAGTGACCTTCGCCGGCTGGCTGGGGCGCGATGCCGTCGATGCCCTGATGCGCAGCAGCCTCGCCCTGCTGATGCCGTCGAAAACGGCTGCCGACGGCGACCGCGAGGGACTCGGGCTGGTGGCGGTGGAGGCACTCGTTGCCGGTACGCCGGTGATCGCCTGCGATTTCGCCGCCGCCGCCGACATTGCCGCGGTCTCGCCGGCACTGATACGCGTGCCGGCCGGCAATATCGAGGCACTGGCACGTGCCATCGTGTCGGCCGCGGAAACCGGGCTGCCCGCCGTCGATACCGCCGCTGTTGCCGCTGCCTTCGGCTGGCCGGCCACCGGCGACCGCCACCGTGCGCTCTATGCGCAGGCGATCAGCGTACGACGTCGCTGAACAGCGCCGCGTAATCGCCGGCCATGCGTCGCACGTCGAAATCCCGCAGTGCACGTTCGCGGTTGTGGGCGCCCATCGCCGCACGCCGTGCAGGATCGGCCAGCAGACTGCTGATGGCCTGCACCATGCCGTCGATGTCGCCGGGCGGCAGCAGGAAACCACCCCGGCCCTCGTCGACCAGCTCGGGAATCGCCGAGCAGCGCGTCGACACCACCGGCAGGCCGCAGGCCATGGCTTCCGCCACGCACAGGCCGAAACCTTCGCGCCGCGTCGGGAAGAACAGCACGTCGGCGGCCTGATACAGCCGGTGCATGGCCTCGTATGCAACGCGCCCGAGCGGCACCAGCCGGCGGTTGCCGGCCTGCACACGCTCATCGCGCAGACCGGCGGTGAATGCCAGCTCGGCACCGGCCGGCAGGCGCGCCGCGATGCCGGCCAGCAGATCGAAACCCTTGCGACGTGACGGGTTGCCCACGAACAGCACGCGCAGCGGCCGGTCGCGCCCGGCATCACCGGCCGGCGCGAAACGCACGGTGTCGATGCCGTTGTAGATCACTTCGACCGGCATCCGCGGCGCCAGCGTCGCAACACGGCCTGCGAGGAAACGGCTGACCACGACGATGCGGTCGGCATCGGCCACGGCACGCCGCACGGCCGGTGCCATGACGGTGCGGTAATACAGCCGCTGCGCGAACGACGACGCGGACAGGTTCTCGTCGTCGATGTAGAAATTGTGGAAGGCAACCACACGAGCGCAATCACGCGGCAACGGTGCCGGCCCGTAGTCGGCAGCCAGGTGCGCCACGGTTGCCTGCGCAAGCACCGGGCGCACGGCGTGGCGGTACAACGGCGGCAGCGCCGCGATCACCGGATCGAGTTCCTCCAGCCGGTAGTCGGGCTGGCTGGCTGCCAGCAGCCGGTGCACGATCGCTGCGCCGTTGCCGCGCGCGAGCGCCGAGCGGACACGCGGTGCAGCCGTACCGGTCACGGCAGGAAATACCGGTAGCGGGAACGCACCCCGCCGCTGCCCAGCACGCAGATGCCGACAGCACGCAGGTCGACCGCAACCTGCACACGCTCATCGGCGCTGATCGCCTGCCAGGCCCGCTTCATGCCGGGCGACCAGGAAATGTCGTCGAACACCAGCACCGCACCCGGCGCGAGGAAGGGCAGCAGTTGCCGGAAATAATCGATGGTCGCCTGCTCGTCGTGATGACCGTCGATAAAGGCGTAATCGAGCGGTGCACTGCCTCGCAGCACGCCGTCGAGCGTCTGGTCGAAACGGCCGGCGACGACGGTGACGTTGGCGAGCGCGAGGCCGTCAAGGTTGCGGCGGGAGCGCGCGGCCAGAGCGTCGGCACCTTCCAGCGTGTGCAGTGTGCCGCCGTCGCCGTTGAGCAGCATTGCCGCACCCTGGTAGGACGCCGACACCGCGAGGCAGGTGCCGAGTTCGACGCCCCGGCGCGGGCGGTATTCCCGCAGGATGGCAAACAGCAGCCGCGCCCAGAACGGCGGTTTGCTGGCCAGCCGGCAGACCGCACCGACCGTGCTGGCAAACGGCGTGCCGCGCCGCATTTCCTCCGCACTGCGGGTGTCGTTCGGGCCGCCGGCGCCGTAGTCGACCAGCGTAATGGCCTCGTCCGAAGCCGACAGCGCCGTGCGCATCGCCTCGATCCGCACAAACCACGCCTGCTCTTCCGCCGAGAAATCACCGCGCAGGGTGCGCCGTACAACGCCCAGCAGGCGCCGGGCGACCGGGTCCGCGCCGTTGCTGTCGGCCGCCACGCCGGCACGGGCCACCGTGCGCAACACCGGGCCCAGCACCGCATTGGCCAAACGGCGGATGGATGGATGCATCACTCGACTCCTCGCACCGGCACGCGCGCCATGCCCTGCAGATCCCGGAACAGTCCGGCCAGTACACCGGCCTGCGCACGCCGTTCGTAGCGCGCAACAACCGCCGGATCCGGCTCGACGGCCAGCGATTCCCCGCGGCGGTATCGCGCCACCAGACCGGCGATGGATTCTGCCACCGATTGCGGGTCGCCTGCAGCGCAGGCATCGCCGATCCGCGCTTCGGCCAGCAACGCGCGCAGCGGCGCCGCATCGGTCAGCGCCAGCACCCGCTTGCCCAGACCCATGCATTCGAACACCTTGCCGGTGATGATTTCCTGTGCGGCGGGATGGTTGCCCTCCGAGGTGACCAGCAGCACGACATCCGCACGCCGGGTCGCGGCGATGGCTTGCGACTGCGGCACAAAACCGTGCCGGCGGCTTTCGATGCGCGGATCGAGCGACGCCAGCACGGCATCGATGTCCGGCTCGAACCGCCCGTAGAAATCGAAGCGCAACGCGGCCGGGTCGACCAGGCCTCCGGCCACCGCGCGGTTGACGCCGGCCACCAGCACGTCCGGCCGGCGCCGGCCGGTGAAGGTGCCGGCGAAAATGAACGAACACTTGTCGTTGCGGGGCACCGGCGCATCGGCGGGAAAATCGGCACGGTCAAAACCGTTGGGCAGCAGCACGAAGCGCCGCCGGAATGCCTCACCGCAACGGGCAACCATGTTGTCGACGATCGCCTGCGACACCGTGCAGACCCGGTCGGCATGCCGGACGACCTGTCGCTCGATCGCGGCCAGACGCCGGCCCTGCAGCTGCCCGAGCCCCGGCGCCACGATCATGTCCGGATTGGCCACCATGGAATCGCGGACATCGGCAATCCACGGCAGGCCGCGCCGCCGGGCATCGAGACCGAAGCGGAAAGCGCTGGTTTTCGGGATCGTTGTCCACACCGCGTCGATGCCCTCGCGCTGCAGCAACGCAGGGTAATCGCGCCGCAACGATTCGTACCACAGGCCGTAGAGATCGCCATGGCGCAGTGTCGACAGCATCATCGACGGTGCCAGCCGCCAGGGAAACGGCGCGCCGTCGCGACGATCGTGGTACGGCAGCAAGCGCTCGCCACCCAGCCGCAGCACACGCAGGCCGTCCAGGCCATTGCGCGCGAGCAGTTCGTCGTCACGCAGCCAGCCACGCCCGTGCGCAGTGGTCAGCACCACCGGCTCGATGCCGAATTCCGGCAGGTAACGCGCGTATTTCACGGCACGCTGCACGCCGACACCGCCCACCGGCGGAAAATCGTAGGCGACCAGCAACACCCTCATGCGTCGAGCACCCCGGTATAGAAGCGACGTTGTTCTTCCGTCATCAGCCGGGAATTGTGCCAGAGCAGCGTGAAATCGCCGTCATAACGCCGGCAGGTTTGTTTGAGGCCGGCAAAGATGGCGAACGCGGCATCGCCGTGGCCAAGCCCCATGTACACCGGATGGGTGACACTGACATCCATCGCCACCAGCGGCCGCTCGCGCACGGCCAGTGGCCGCCGGCCGCGCAGGTCGAAGGCCGGATGCTCACGGCAGGTACCGCAGCGGAATCCCGGACGTTCGGCAAAACCCAGCGTGGCATCGTAGGCCAGGCCGGCGACATCCTGATCCGCCATGCTGCCCGGCGTGCGCCAGCGCAGGAAATGCTGGCGACCGCCCAGCGTGCCGTCCGCCGGCAGCAGCCCGGCCAGCGCCCCGCGCAGGAGCGCCGCCTCGTGCGCCAGCTGTGCGCCGTCTTCCGCGCTGCGGTAGCTGCCGTGGATACCGACTTCGTGTCCGCGCTGCGCAATACGGCGCACCAGATCCCGGATCGCCGGATGCGCGAAATCGTAATCGCCGTCCAGGGCGGAACCGGTGCCGGCACAGATGAAATAGAACGCCGAGCGCAGCCCGCGCCGGTCGCTCTCCGTCATCAGCCAGTCGAAGGTATTGCAGGGATCGGCCGCCAGATCGCCGCCACGCACACGCCGCCAGCTCCGCCAGGTGTCCATCGCCTGTGACGGGTCGCGTCGCTGCAGCAGATCGGCGCCGGCCCGCAGCGCCATGCGCACCGGCGACATGAACAGGTACTCGAACGGCCGGTCGACATCATGACTGGCCAGCATGCGGAACGCGCGCGGACGTCGCCCGATGCCCGGCCACAGGCGCTGCAGGATGGCAAACAGCACCTCGGCACATTCATCGGCCAGCGGCCGGTGCAGGTTCTCGCGCTGGAAAGCACCGAGCGCAGACAGCGGAAAGCGGCCGTGCATGTCCCGCGTGGCACAAACCGCCTCTTCATACCGCGTGAGCAGGCAAAACACCGTGCCGGGCAGATCGATCCGGCAGTGCGCACCGCTCTCGCTGAAAACCAGCAGCGCCGGTTCGCCGGCGGCCACGAACCGGCACGGCAGGGTCGCGCCGGACAGGCGCAGGGCCGGCAGGTCATCCGTATAGCGCCACTCCTGCGGCGACGTGTCCGGCAACGAACCGGGCACCAGCCAGGCTGCGTCCGCAGCCGGCAGGAAAACATCGGCCATCACCAGCACACGGTCTCCGGCTTCGATGCGCCACGCACCGGCCTCGCAGGCATCGCCGTAGCGGAAGGCAACGCCCAGGAATTCGCCGAGCAGCACGTCGATCGCGTAACGGCGGGCGGCATCCGCACCGGGCGGCAGGCGTACGGTCAGCATGGCGTCATGCCCTCAGAGGGCAAGCCCGAGCCGCGCAGCAACCGGGCCGGCCTGCCGCAGCAGGGCTGCACGATCGGCGGCATCCCATGCCTCCCAGGCCGGCACGCCGTCCAGACGCTGGGCGTTGCGCGGCACGCTGACCCGTGCCGCGAGGTCGGGCGGAATCCTTGCACCGCAGAACGCCAGCACGCGCGACACCGAATCGACGTCGGGCCGGTCGAAATGCATCGACATTTTCTGCGCGGCAGGCACCTGCGCCAGAAAGCGTTCGATGTAATTTCCCGTTTCCGCCCACAGCCAGGCAATGCGCTCGATATCCGTCCATGATGCCCAGGCCGCCGCTTCCGGCGTGCCGGGCCGAGGCACGATACGGCCGACATCGTGGGGATGCCGGCCGGTGTACCACCGCCGGGCGAGGCCCGAACGCACGAACGCCACCGGATGGCGATGGAGATGCACGAAACGTGCGCGCGGGAACAGCGCCAGCAATGCCGGCGCAAAGAAGGTGATGCGGTTGTTGGTCTCGATGTAGGTGCGCCGCTGCGCCAGACCCTGCGCCAGCAGCCGCTGGCGCGCCACCAGGAACACCTGCCCGCCCAGCTTCAGCAATGCCTCGTCGTGCGCATCCGGCGCGACGGTTTCGTACAGCACGCGCGACTGCGCGACCAGTGCCGGCTCCGGCTCATGCTCAACCAGCAGTGACGGGTCTTCCTGCAGCAGCCCGGTGAAGAACAGCGTGCCGGCACGACCCGTCGACAGGAAAAACACCGGGCTGAAATCCGGTTGTTCCGCCAGTGCGTGCCAGAGCAGATCCTCGCGGAATGCAGGTTCCGGCATGCCGCGCAGGCGGCGCCAGGCCTGTCGCAACGGATTCACCGGTCGTGACCTCCGGGCGACAGCGGCAGGCCGCTGCGGCCACCGTAACGACGCTCGCGTTCGAGGCGCTCGTAATGTTCTCGGTCACGCTGACCGATCACCTGCTGGCCGGCTGCGCCGACGATGGCCAGTGGCGCCACCTCGCCGTGCACCACGGCGCCGGCGCCGATGATGGCGCCATCGCCGATGACGGTGCCCGGCAATATCACCACGTTCATGCCGATCCAGACATTGCGGCCGACCCGCACCGGGCGGGGCACCTGCGTGTCGTCGTACGGCAGGCAACGCCCGCGCGTGTCGTGGTTGACCGTGTACAGCAACAGGTTGCGCGACACGTGGGTGTTGTCGCCGATCTCCAGCCCGCCGGTACCGACGATGAAGTAACCGCGCCCGATGTGCACGTTGTCGCCGATCCGGATATTGCCGGCGCCATCGATGAAACCCTGGCCGTTGAGCCGCAGGCCCTGGCCCGCGGCACCGAGACGGGCACGGTAGTGACGCGTCCAGTAGACGTTGTCGACCCGGTCGACAAAATTCCGGAGCCGGTGCAGCAGCCAGCCGGCCAGACCGAGGCACATTTCACGCAAGTCACGCATGACGCTGCTCCCGGGTCGCCAGCCAGTAACCGACCAGCGTGTAGCAAAAGTAGAAAACGGCACTGCCGACTGTATAGCGCGCCACCGCATCGAGGAAGTCCCCGCCCGTGGCCAGCAGCCAGAGCCGTGGCACGAAGAACAACGCGATCAGCAACAGGGCAATTTCCTGGCGTCTGAGCACGGAATAGATCGTGCTCACCGGCTGGTTCACGAACTGCATCACACGCCAGGCAAGCACCAGCGGAATGACCTCGGCAACCGTGCCCCAGCGATCGCCCAGCACCAGCTGCACGATCGGCCCGGAAGCCGCCAGAAACACGCCGGCAATCGCCAGCCCGAGCACCAGCGATACCGCCAGCGTGACGCGCATGTGGCCGAGCGGCGTCCCGCCGCCACGCATGTGCTCGCTCGATTCCCGGTAGAAGACCTGCGACATCGCACCCGACAGTGTGCCGAACGGGATGTCCAGCACACGGTTGGCCATCGCGAAGAACACCGCCGGCACGGGTCCGTACCAGGCCGCAATGAGCACGGTCGGCAGCTGCAGCGAGGCCGTGTTGATGACATTGGCCGGGAAATTGAGTGTCATGAAGTCGCGGTAGCGGTGCAGCACGGGTGCCATGGCCGCGCGGGGCCGCGACGACGCCTGCCGCAGCAGGTCGCGCGCGACGAACACCGGCACCAGCGCCGCCACCAGTTGCGCAACAGCCAGCACCCCGAACGTCGGCCACCACCAGCCGGCCACCACCATCAGGCCGTTGCCGGCCAGCACCTGCAGGATCCGCATCCGGGAAATGACGCCGTAACGCCCGGCCGCAAGCAGCACCTGCGCTGCCACCAGTGCCAGCGCGGTCGCGAACGACACCAGCACGAACGGCACGGCCATTTCCGGTGTCCAGCCCGGCGGCAAGGCATGCGCATGCGCATGCGCAGGCGCCACCGCCAGCCACAGCAGCCAGAGCACGACACCGGCACCGGTCAGGGCAACCGAAGACAGCAGGCTGCCCGCCACCAGTGCAGGGCGATCCTCAGCCGGTGCCAGCACGATGGCCATTTCCAGGCGCAACGTGAGCACCGCACCGGCGATTGCCGCTGCCGCCAGCAACGTGTGGAAATGGCCGAGCACCTCGACCGGAAAAATGCGCGCGATCACCGGCAGGAAAGCGGCCGCCAGCAGCACCGCACCCAGCGAGCCGCCGGCAAGATTCACCACATTCGCGACATGGCGCCGGGGACCGCCGCCGCTCACGGCGTCAACCCGCCAGCGCGCGCACGACGCGCGTGATGTCATCCCCGGAGAGATACGGATGCATGGGCAGGCTGAGCGCTTCGCGCGACGCGGCCTCCGCGCGGGGCAGCGATTGCGCGGTCGCCGTTGCCGGCTGGCGATGCAGCGGCAGCGGGTAGTAGACCATGGTCGGTATGCCCTGTTCTTTCAGCCGGGCGGCACGGGCATCGCGGTCGGCAAAACGCAGGGTGTACTGCGCATGGACGCTGTCGTTGCCGGCAGCGACCGGCGGCGGCGCGATACCGGTGCCCTGCAGCGCCCGGCCCCAGGCGGCCGCCACCTGTGCACGCAGCCGGACCTCGTCGTCAAAGACCGCCAGCTTTTCCAGCAGGATCGCTGCCTGCAGCGTGTCCAGCCGGCTGTTCAGGCCGATCCGCTCGTGCCGGTAGCGCTGCGACTGGCCGTGCCGCGCGATCATGCGTACGGCTTTCGCCAGCGTGTCATCGCTGGTGAACACCGCACCGCCGTCGCCGTAGCAACCCAGCGGCTTGGCCGGAAAGAAACTGGTGCAGCCCAGGGTCGACAGGTTGCAGGAACGCACACCGTGCCGGCGTGCGCCGAACGACTGGGCCGCGTCCTCGATCACCGCCAGCCCGTGACGCGCTGCCAGGGCGTTGATCGTCTCCATGTCGGTGCATTGCCCGAACAGCGACACCGGCATGACTGCACGGGTACGCGCGGTGACGGCTGCCGCGGCAGCCGCCGGATCCATGTTGAAGGTAGCGGCATCGATGTCGACGAACACCGGCGTGGCCCCGGTCAGCGCCACCGCTTCCGCCGAGGCGAAGAAGGAAAACGCCGGCACGATGACTTCATCACCCCGGCCGATGCCCAGCGCCATCAGGGCGATCACCAGCGCGTCGGTGCCGTTGGCGCAACTGATGCAGTATTTCGCGCCGGTGAAGGCCGCCAGCCTTTCTTCCAGCTCGGCAACTTCCGGCCCGAGGATGTACTGGCCGTGGTCGAGCACGGCGCGGATACGCGCATCGATGCGCGTGCGGATGCGTTCCTGCTGGGCCCGGAGGTCGATGAATTCCATGTTCAGTCCAGCCGGTGCAGGCGTTGGCCTTCCAGCCGGTACAGGTCGCCGCTGCGCGGGCAACGCGCCTCCGCACGGCCTTCGGCCGGAAGCTCGAGCGTTTCACCCTCGCGGCTTACCCAGCCGGCAATCCGCGCGGGGATTCCCGTCACCAGGGCATACGCCGGCACATCGCGGGTCACCACCGCGCCGGCGCCGACCAGCGCGTATTCGCCGATGCTGACGCCGCACACGATCGTGCAGTTGGCGCCCAGCGATGCACCACGCCCCACGTGGGTGGTCCGGAATTCGTCCTTGCGCTCGACGAAGGCGCGCGGGTTGATCACATTGGTGAACACCATGCTGGGACCGCAGAACACGTCGTCCTCGATCACCACACCGGCATACACGGAAACATTGTTCTGGATTTTCACCCGGTCGCCGACGGTCACCCGGTCACCCACGAACACGTTCTGGCCGAGCACGCACTGCCGGCCGATGCGGGCCGTGGCGGACACGTGCGTGAAGTGCCACACCTTCGTGCCGGTACCGATGTCGGCGCCCGGATCGACGACCGCACTCGGGTGGACGAACACCGGCGTGGATGTCATGGGCGCACCAGCGGATGGCCGGCCAGCACGGCCGGCGTGCAGGGATCGTGGCGTACCCGGTACAGCAGCTCGATCGACGGGCGCACGTCCTCCACGCCGAAGCCGCGGCCGGCAAGGATCTCCGCGTAACTCTCCGTGTGCAGGTCGCGGAACACGTCGGAGAACTCGATTTCCTCGCCGTCGATGGTGATCGACCGGAACGGCTTGCCGGCCGGACGGCCCAGCTTCGCCAGGTCGCCGCCATCCACCGACAGGTACCAGGTGACGTCGGCACGGGCCAGCTCGATGGTGCCGCCGGCACGGGCCGGCTCGCGCAGGCCGGTGCGGCTGCCGGCGACATCGCCGAACAGCCAGATCAGCATGTCGAAGAAGTGCACGCCGATGTTGCTGGCCACACCGCCGCTCTTGGCCTCGTCGCCTTTCCACGACGCGTGGTACCAGCGTCCGCGCGGCGTGATGTAGGTCAGTTCCACCCGGTGGCGGGTGCCGGGATTGGCCAGGATCTTCTCGCGCAGTTTCTTCAGCGACGGGTGCAGGCGCAGTTGCAGGATGGTGTAGACACGCTTGCCGTAATCCCGCTCGAGATCGGCAAGCCCGTCAAGGTTCCACGGATTGATGACCAGCGGCTTTTCGCAGATGGCGTCGGCATCGTTGCGCAGGGCGAAACGCACATGCGCGTCGTGCAGGTAGTTCGGCGAGCAGATCGACACGTAGTGGACGCGGTCCGGCGCATTGCGCCGGCGCAGCTTGTCGATGTGGCGGTCGAACCGCTCGAACTCGGTGAAGAAGTGGGCGTCCGGAAAGTAGCTGTCCATGATGCCCACCGAATCGCTCGGATCCAGTGCCGCCACCAGGCGGTTGCCGGTGTCGCGGATGGCCTGCAGATGGCGGGGAGCGATGTAGCCGGCGGCGCCGGTCAGGGCAAAATTGGCCATGCGGTGCCTTTGTTGTTGTGGCCGGGTGTTGTGACCGGCGACGGGCCGCGCCGCGCACGGCCGGACGCGCCCTATTCTGACGAGCGCGCTCCCCAAAAAGAAAGCCCCGCCGGAGCGGGGCTTTCTGATGGTGCAGGTGATACGGCTCCGGGCAAAGACCCGGCACAGCCAAATTCCTGCCGCCCGCGCGGGCGGCGGGAATTACATCATGCCGCCCATGCCGCCCATGCCACCCATGCCGCCCATGTCCGGGGCAGCCGGCTTGTCTTCCGGCAGGTCCGCAACCATGGCTTCCGTGGTGATCATCAGGCCGGCGATGGAGGCAGCCGCCTGCAGCGCGCTGCGGGTGACCTTGGCCGGATCGAGAATGCCCATCTCGATCATGTCGCCGTACACGCCGGTGGCGGCGTTGTAGCCGAAGTTGCCCTTGCCTTCCTTGACCTTGTTCAGCACCACGCTCGGCTCGTCGCCGGCGTTGGCCACGATCTGGCGCAGCGGCGCTTCGAAGGCGCGCAGGGCCAGCGCAATGCCGGCGTTCTGCTCTTCGTTGTCGCCCTTGACCTTGCCGGTCACGGTGGCCAGCGCACGCACCAGGGCGACACCGCCGCCCGGAACCACGCCTTCCTCGACGGCGGCACGGGTCGCGTGCAGCGCATCTTCCACGCGGGCCTTCTTCTCTTTCATCTCGACTTCAGTGCCGGCACCGACCTTGATGACAGCCACGCCGCCGGCCAGTTTCGCCAGACGCTCCTGGAGTTTTTCCTTGTCGTAATCGCTGGTGGACTGCTCGATCTCGGCGCGGATCTGCTCGACACGGGCCTTGATGTCGTCCTGCTTGCCGGCGCCGTCGACGATGGTGCTGTTCTCTTTCGTCACGCGTACTTTCTTGGCGGTGCCGAGGTCGGCCAGGGACGCACCTTCCAGCTGCAGGCCGATTTCTTCGGAGATCACGGTGGCGCCGGTCAGGATGGCGATGTCCTGCAGCATGGCCTTGCGGCGGTCGCCGAAGCCCGGTGCCTTGACGGCCACGACCTTGACGATACCGCGCATGGTGTTGACCACCAGCGTGGCCAGCGCTTCGCCTTCCACGTCCTCGGCGACGATCATCAGCGGCTTGCCGGATTTGGCAACCGCTTCCAGCACCGGCAGCATTTCCCGGATGTTGGAGATCTTCTTGTCGACCAGCAGGATGAACGGGCTGTCCAGTTCGGCAGCCATCGCTTCCGCGTTGTTGATGAAGTACGGCGACAGGTAGCCGCGGTCGAACTGCATGCCTTCAACCACGTCGAGTTCGTTCTCGAGACCCGAACCTTCCTCGACCGTGATCACGCCTTCCTTGCCGACCTTGTCCATCGCCTTGGCGATGATCTCGCCGATGGAGGTGTCGGAGTTGGCGGAAATGGTGCCGACCTGGGCGATCGCCTTGGTGTCGGTGCACGGTTTGGACAACTTCTTCACTTCCTCGACCACGGCCGTGGTGGCCTTGTCGATGCCGCGCTTCAGGTCCATCGGGTTCATACCGGCGGCAACGGCCTTCAGGCCTTCGTTGACGATCGCCTGTGCCAGAACCGTGGCGGTGGTGGTGCCGTCACCGGCCTCGTCGTTGGCCTTGGAAGCGACTTCCTTGACCAGTTGCGCACCCATGTTCTCGAACTTGTCCTTCAGCTCGATTTCCTTCGCCACGGACACGCCGTCCTTGGTGATGGTCGGAGCGCCGAAGGATTTGTCGAGCACGACGTTGCGGCCTTTCGGGCCCAGCGTCACTTTCACGGCGTCGGCCAGGATGTTCACGCCCTTGAGCATCTTGTTGCGGGCGGCATCGCCGAACTTCACGTCTTTAGCTGCCATGTCTCTCTACCTCGTTGCAAATTCTGTGGGGAAAAGGATCAGCGCCGGGCGCGGATCACTTCTCGATGACGCCGAAGATCTCGGTTTCGGTCAGGACCAGCAGTTCGTCACCGTCGACCTTCACGGTGGCGCCGGCGTACTGGCCGAACAGCACCTTGTCACCGGCCTTCACGCCCATGGCGCGCACCGTGCCGTTGTCCAGGGCCTTGCCCGGACCGACCGCGACGACTTCGCCGATGCTCGGCTTCTCGGCGGCCTTGCCCGGCAGCAGGATGCCGCCGGCGGTTTTGGTCTCTTCTTCCACGCGCTTCACGACCACGCGGTCGTGCAGAGGACGGATCTTCATGTCGCTCGTCTCCCAAATAAAAGGCTGGTCAAGCAATGCAGTGTTTAAAATCAACGGCTTGGCACTCAGGGTGCAGGAGTGATTGGCACTCCCCCGTCGGGAGTGCCAATCATAGGGACGGCGATCAGGGTTTCAAGGGGCGGATGGCAGGACCCGGGCCCGGAAAAAAGGCAGGGCCGAGGCCACCAGGGCATCCAGGTCCTGCCATTGCGGTTGCCAGCCGAGGTCCCGGGCTGCCCGGGACGGGTCGGCCACCAGCGCCGGGGGATCGCCCGGGCGGCGGGCAGCCACCGTCACCGGTACCGGGCGGCCGGTCACCCGCTCAACGGCCGCGATCACTTCGCGGACCGAATGGCCACGGCCGGTGCCCAGGTTGAAGACGTGCGCCCCCGGATGCCGGTCCAGCCAGGCCAGGGCCCGCCAGTGGGCGTCCGCCAGATCGTTCACGTGCACATAGTCCCGGATGCAGGTGCCGTCCGGGGTGTCGTAGTCGTCGCCGAACAGCTGCAGCGGCGTGCCGGTGAAAGCCGCACGCAGCACGTTCGGGATCAGGTGCGTCTCCGGGTCGTGCAGCTCGCCGATGCTGCCGTCGGGATGTGCGCCGGCCGCATTGAAATAACGCAGCGAGACACTGTCGATGCCATGCGTCAGCGCATGCCCGCGCAGCAACTGCTCGACCGCCAGTTTGGTTTCCCCGTAGGGATTCACCGGTTGCAGCGGATGGGATTCGGCCAGCAACGGCGTTTGCGGCAACCCGTAGACCGCCGCCGTGGACGAGAACACCAGCCGCCGGTGTCCGGTAGCCTGCATGGCCGCCAGCAGGTTCTGCGCACCGCCCCCATTCACCCGGCGATAGAGTTCCGGTTCGCGCACCGACTCGCCCACCAGCGAACGGGCGCCGAAATGGAAAACCGCGGCAAAGGGTCCGTGCTGCCGGAACGCCGCCTGCAGGGCTGCAACGTCACAGACATCGACCTGCACCAGCACGGCATCGCCGCACAGGAAGCCGTGTCCGGTCACCAGGCTGTCGAAGACCGTGACCCGTTCACCCCGTTCGCGCAGGAAACGCACCATGTGGCTGCCGATATAACCGGCGCCCCCGAGCACCAGATATGTCATGGGTTGCCGGCGCCCGTCTGCGCCATGGCCACCAGTACCCGGCGGGCGTCGCCGGCGCCCTGCAGCGGCTCCGGGAACGGCACCCAGCGCAGGACCTGCCCGCAGCGCAGATGCATGCCCAGCCCGTCCACCGACACCATCCGCACCGGGCCGGCCGGCGTTTCGCCGAAGGCCACCTGCCAGTAGTGCGCACAGGCATCGGCGTGGTCCTCGTTCATGTGGTCCAGCACGCGTGTCGTGGCGGTACGGTCCAGCGGCGACGCCAGTTGCAGCGCGGCCGGCGCCAGTGGTGCCGCCTTGCCGAAACCGCCGTTGTAGCGGGCCGCCAGCACGTCGATGCGGAAGAATTCGAAATCGAGCTGCCGGAACCAGGCGTCCGCACGCGGATAAAGGCGGATGTAGCTGTCGCGTGCCGGCCCGGTCTCGTCCGGCCCGTGCAGGAGGCGTGCGGTGGCGGTCAGTTCCAGGCGCTCGCCGGTGAGGATGTCGCCGTCGTTGTCCTGTGCGATCAGCAACGCGCAGCGCCCGTCCGCCAGCAGCTGCGGATGGTGCGGTGCGATGCGCGAGAACAGGCCGACCAGCCAGCCTTCGGGCGCCAGCGCGAACGGCACGGCAGACAGGGACGGAAAACCGGGCTGCGCCAGCGATTGCGTGGCCAGCACTGCCTGCGGGCGACGACGCAGGAATGCGGCGGCAGCCGGTGCCAGTTCCGCAGCCAGTGCGGCGATGGCCGCTTCCGGGGAGGGTTTGTTTTCCATGACAGTCATCGTAAGGTGCAGGACCCGCGCCGAGTCTAGGGAACCTCTGAATAATCGTCATGCCCTCAAGCCGGCGAGGGCATGACGGTGACCCGGAGGCTCCTGATGCACCGGTTCCCCCGCCGACGCACGCCGAGCCCGCCCGATGGACGAAAAACGCAGCGCCGTCATTGCCGCCCTGCATGCCATCCCCGAAGGTCACGTGACCAGTTACGGCGAGGTCGCTCGCCGGGCCGGATTGCCCGGCTACCAGCGCTTTGTCTGCCGGGTGCTGCGGGAACTGCCGGACCGGGCGAAGACGCCCTGGTGGCGGGTGATCCGCAGCGACGGCCGCTTCGCCATGGAAGCGGATTCGCGCGGCGGCCGCGAACAGCGCCGGCGCCTGAAGTCCGAAGGACTGGACATCGTCAACGACCGCGTGCGCGGCCCCTGGTGGGAATGACGCGGCAATGACCTCACCGGCCGGTTCCCCGTCCCGCCCCGAAACGATCCGCGAAGCGCTGTTCAACCGGCGCATGCTGATCTGCGTGTTCACCGGCTTCAGCTCCGGCCTGCCGCTGTTCATTTTCCTCAACCTGCTGCCGGCCTGGCTGGACGACGCACACATCAGCATCAAGGCCATCGGCCTGATGGCGCTGCTGCAGGTGCCCTACGTGGCGAAATTCCTGTGGGCGCCGGTGCTGGACCATTTCGCCATCGCCTCGCTGGGCCGGCGCCGCGGCTGGCTGATCGTGCTGCACCTGGCGCTGGTCGTTGCCATCGCGCTGCTCGGCCAGCTCGACCCGGCCACGCAACTGGCACTGATACCGGTGCTCGGCCTGCTGCTGAGTTTCCTCTCGGCCAGTCTCGACGTGGTGATCGACGCTTTCCGTCGCGAGATCCTGCCGGACGCCGAACTGGGTCTCGGCAACAGCATCCACGTGAACGCCTACAAGATCGCCGGGCTGGTACCGGGGGCGCTGTCGCTGTTCCTGGCCGACCATCTGCCCTGGCCGGCCGTGTTCGCCATCACGGCGCTGTTCATGCTGCCGGGCCTCGGCATGGCATTGCTGGTGCGCGAACCGGAACTGAAAACGCTGCCGCCACGCACACTGCAGGCCGCCGTGGTGGAACCGTTCCGCGAGTTCATCGGCCGCAACGGCATCGGCTCGGCCCTGACCGTGCTGGCGTTCATCTTCTTCTACAAGCTCGGCGATTCGCTGGCCACCTCGCTGGCCACCAAGTTCTACCTGGACATGGGCTTCTCGAAATCCGAGATCGCGGCCGTCGCCAAGAACGCGGCGCTGTGGCCTTCGATCGTCGGCGGTCTGGTCGGCGGTCTGTGGATGGTGCGGCTGGGCATCAACAAGGCACTGTGGGTCTTCGGCTTCGCACAGCTGATCGTCATTCCCGGTTTTGCCTGGCTGTCGATGGTCGGCCACGACCTGGTGACGCTCGCACTCGTGGTCGGCGCCGAGGCGTTCGGCATCGGCCTGGGCACCGCCGCCTTCGTCGCTTTCATCGCACGCTCGACGCATCCGGCCTATACCGCCACCCAGCTGGCACTGCTGACGGCCCTGGCGGCCGTGCCCCGCACCGTGATCAATGCCTATGCCGGCTTTCTGGTGGCCGATCTCGGCTGGACCAATTTCTTCTGGCTGTGCACCGCGCTGGGCATACCGGGCATGCTGTTGCTGCTCAAGGTGGCGCCTTGGCACGGCGACCGGAACCGTGAAGACAGCCGGGCGGCGGCACAGGAAAAACCATGACGGCAGCACCCGCAACAGACACACCCGGCAACGGCATCGCCATGGTCTGCCGGAATCTCTGCAAGCGTTACGGCGAAATCGTCGCCGTGACCGACCTGTCGCTGGACATCCGCGCCGGCACCTGCTTCGGCCTGCTCGGCCCCAACGGGGCCGGCAAAAGCACCACGCTGGAGATGCTGCAGGGCCTGCGTGCGCCCGATACCGGCGAGGTGCACTACCGTGGCCGGCCGCTGGGCGAGGATTTCAAACTGCGACACGGCACGCAGTTCCAGTCGACGGCACTGATCGATTTCCAGACCACGCGGGAAATGCTCGAACTGTTCGCCGCGTTCTACCCGACCTCACGCAGCATCGACGAGCTGGTGGCGCGCCTCAACCTGGGGCCTTTTCTCGACCAGCAGGCCATGAAACTCTCGGGCGGACAGCGCCAGCGCCTGCTGCTGGCCCTGTCGCTGGTCAACGATCCGGAAATCGTTTTCCTCGATGAGCCCACCACCGGGCTCGATCCGCAGGCCCGGCGCAACCTCTGGGATCTGGTGCGGGACATAAAAGCCGAAGGCAAGACCATCGTGCTGACCACGCACTACATGGAAGAAGCGGAATACCTGTGCGACGAGCTGGCGATCATGGATCACGGCCGGGTCATCGCTACCGGTACGCCGCGCAGCCTGCTGCGCGATCATTTCGGCGATACCGTGATCCGCCTGGACGCCGCCGCCGGCAGCACGAAAACGCTGGCAGCAGCCTGCCCCGGTACCGAAGTGTTTGCCGATGGCGCACACCAGTTCGTGGCCACCAACGACGTGCCGCGCACGCTCTCGCAACTGACGGCCGCCGGCATCGACCTGGCCTCGCTGGAAGTGAAGCCGCGCAGTCTGGAAGACCTGTTCCTGAAACTCACCGGCCGGGCCCTGCGGGAGTGAGGCACGCATGAAGATCGCCCTGCGCCAGTTCATGGCCCTGCTGGCCGCCCGCAACCGCGAATTCTGGCGCGACCGCTCCGCACTCGGCTGGTCGCTGGCATTTCCCGCCTTCGTCATCATCGGTCTGTATTTCGCCTTCAGCGACAGCAACCAGACGCTGTACAAGGTCGGGCTGCTGCACGGAACGCCCGCCGAAGCCGTGGCCGGCGATCCTGCCCTCGCGCATTTCCTGGCACTGCGGCACGTGGAGTTCGTGCCGGAAGCGGACCCGGACGATGCCCGCCGGAAAGTGGCACGGCACCAGCTCGACCTGCTGATCGAGGCCGGCGACGACCATCGCCCCAGCCGCTACTGGGTCAACGCCGACTCGCAGAAAGGCTACGTGCTGGAGCAGTTGCTGATCGCCGGCGATCCGGAACCGCAGCGCACGCTGGTGCGCGAAACACTGGCCGGCCAGGAAGTGCGCTATGTCGACTGGGTGATTCCCGGCGTGATCGGCATGAACATGATGTTCGGCTGCCTGTGGGGCGTCGGCTACGTGATCGTGCGTTACCGCAGCAACGGCGTGCTGCGCCGCTTCCAGGCCACGCCGGTTTCCGCCTTCACCTTCCTGGCCGCGCAGGTGGCCTCGCGTCTGCTGATCACGCTGGCGATCACGTCGCTGATCTTCTTCCCCAGCTGGTGGCTGCTCGGCTTCCGGGTGGAAGGCTCGTTGCTGGACCTGCTGGTGATCACCGTGTTCGGCGCGCTGGCGCTGATCGCCATCGGTCTGGTGACCGCGACCCGTACCGCCAGCATCGAGGTGAACGGCGGTGTCCTGAATTTCCTCACCTGGCCGATGATGCTGCTGTCCGGCGTCTGGTTCTCGCTGGAAGGCGCCGACCCCTGGCTGCACACCCTGGCCAACCTGCTGCCGCTGACCCATTTCGTGGACGCCGCCCGTGCCGTCATGATCGACGGCACCCCGCTGACAGACCTGTGGCCGCACCTGCTGGCGCTGGCGGCGATGACAGTCATCTTCATGGCGACCAGCGCCGCCACCTTCCGCTGGGAACGCTGACCGCGGGTGCTATGATCGGGCAGTAACGGCCCCCTTCCGCTCCCACGGTCCCCGATGGCTCGTACCGGCACCTCCATCCTGATCGTCGACGACGCCAGGTTTTCCAGCGCGGTGGTGAACCGTGCGCTGGCCGTGGCCGGCTACACCGACATACGTTCGGTCTCCAGCGCGCCGGATGCACTGGCGGCGCTGGAAGAACGGCCGGCCAGCATCGTGGTGGCCGACTGGCTGATGCCGGACATGGACGGCCTGGAGCTCACCCGCCGCATCCGCCAGCTCGACGAGGCCGCCAACCGCTACACCTACGTGATCCTGCTGACCGCGAAGGAAGGCGTGGAAGCACTGGCGAAGGCCTTCGACGAAGGCGTCGACGATTTCGTCAACAAGTCCGGCATGCAACAGCAACTGCTGCCGCGCGTGCTGGCGGCCGAACGGCTGACCAGCCTGAACAATCGCCTGCTGGCGGAAAACCTGCAGCTGCTGGAACAGAACCGGAAGCTGAAAACGCTGTCGACGCTGGACCCGCTGACCGGTCTCGGCAATCGCGCCTATGCCGTCAAGCGTGTTGCCGACGCGCTCAAGCATGCGCAGGTGCGCGGCGGTGCTGCCTGCTACCTGCTGATCGACATCAACAACTACGCCGACATCGAGCGCCGCACACCGCGGCCGATGTTCGCGCAGCTGCTCGTCGGCATCGGACGCCGCCTGCGCCAGCTGGTGCGGCCGCTGGACATCGTGGTACGGGTCAATCCGCACCAGTTCGCGCTGGTCACCCACCAGCCCGACATCGACCAGTGCACACCGACCAGCTTCAAGCGCCTGCTGGAAGGCATCAACCTCAAGGAATACAAGACGCAGACCGGCTATCTGTCCGTGCGCTGCGCCTTCGCGCTGGTGGCTGCCGACGAAAGCACCGGCTTCCCGGAACCGGAAGCCATCATGAACCGTGCCGAGCAACTGCTGCCGAAAGCCCGCGAGACCGGGCTGATCATCGCCGAGCAGTGGAAACAGCCGGCACGCGCCTGAGCGCTATTTCAGCGATTCCCGATACGCCTTCAGATGGGCACGCGCCGTCAGCCGTGCCTGCCGCCGGATTTCCGCTTCGGCGAAGCGCCGCTGCTGGTCCGCGGTTTCGGTCTGTACTGCCGGCACCGCCACCGGCTGGTTGGCGTCGTCCAGTGCCACGAAGGTGAGATAGGCCGACACGATGTGCTTCGCTTCGCCGGTGTAGCTGTTCTCCGCCATCACCTTGACGCCGATCTCCATGGACGTGGTCCAGGCACGATTGATTTCCGCGCGGAACACCAGTGTGTCGCCATCCTTCGCCGGCGCCAGGAAATTGAACTGATCCGCGGAGGCCGTGACGCAGACCCGCCCGCTGTGCCGCTCGGCCACCACCAGCGCCAGCCGGTCACAGGTCGCCATGATCACGCCGCCGAACACCGTGTGGTTGGCATTCAGGTCGTTGGGGAACAGCTTGTAGACGTGGCCGTCGATGGCGGAATCGGCAACGCGCCGGCTGCTGGTCATGATCGGCATACCCGTACAATGGCGTGCAAGCGACTTTGGGGCCTGATACCGCAGGCTGGCAAGATGAACGTTCCCGTCTGGCACATCCTCGGCACCGGCAGCATCGGCAGCCTGTTCGCACGGCGTCTGGCCGCAACCGGTTTCCCCGTCGTGCCGTTGCCGCGCGGCAGCACGCGGACGCCGCCGCCGGCCCTGCTGATGGTCTGCACCAAGGTGCAGGACACCGAAGACGCGCTGCTGCCGCACATCACCGGCAGCGGTACCGGGCAGCTTGCGATGCTGCTGCAGAACGGCATGGGCATGGCGGAACGCCTGCGGGCGCGCTGGCCGGACCTGCGCCTGTGGAATGCCGTCACCACCGCCGGCGCCTGGCGCGATGCCGGCAACGTGCTGCACGTGGTGGCCGAAGGCGAAACCCGTGCCGGCCGCCACGACACCGCCGGCCATGCCGTGCTGGATGACGGCGTGCTGGCGCTGGCCGCAGCCGGCCTGCTGACCGTCGATGAACCCATCCTGCCGGTGCTGTGGCGCAAGCTGGCGGTGAACGCCGTGATCAATCCGCTCACCGCGCTGCACGGTTGCCGCAACGGCGAGCTGGAAACGCATCCGGAAACGCGCAGCCTGCTGGCACCGCTGGCCGCGGAAATCGACGCCGTCGCACGCACCGAAGGCGTGGCGCTCGACACACTGGCGCTGGCAACCTCGGTACTGCGCAGCACGGCCGGGAATTTCTCCTCGATGAATCGCGACCTCGCACAGGGGCGCCGCACCGAGATCGGCTTCATCACTGGCCACGTGGTCGCCTGCGCGCAGCGACACGGCATCGATGTGCCGCTCAACCGCGCCTTGCTGGAGGCCGTGCTGCAGCGGGAAACACCGCCTGCCGGCGCTTGACCCTGCTGCGCCCCCTGCCCAGAATGCGCCCGCCCCAGGTGCCCGCGCAGGTGCGCGGGTTGAACGGGAAGCAGGTGACCGGTGCCGCATGCATGTCATGCCTGCCGGGATTCCTGCGCTGCCCCCGCAACGGTGATTGACGCAGGGCGACGGCAGGCGGATGCGTTCCGCCGGCCACTGGTGACGGACATGCACGGCCTTGCCGTGGGTGCCGCACCGGGAAGGCGCCGCCGCTGCGTGCTTCGTGCACGCCGTCATCAGCCCGGATACCGGCCTTGAGGTGCGCGCATCGCCCGATGCGCGTCAACCGTCAATTCGTGCGCGGCGGGCGCACGCAGGAGAGCCCCGTGTCCATCACCGTTGCCGCATCGCCGCGCGCGATGCCGTTGTTCCTCGCCGCCTGTACCCTGTCCGCGTTGTCCCTGCTGCCCGCTGCACCGGCACATGCCGAACGGCTGGTGCTGGATCCGGTGACCGTCACCGCCACGCGCTACGAACGTCCGCTGTCCGGCGTACCGGCCAGCGTCACCGTGCTGGAAGGTCGCGATCTCGCCGCCTGGGCCGGCTCGCCGCTCGAGGACATCCTCGCCACCGGCGCGGGCGTCACGCTCGCACGCAGCGGCGGACCCGGCCAGCAGACCAGCGTGTTCCTGCGCGGCAGCAACAGCGACAGCGTGCTGGTGCTGGTGGACGGCGTGAAGTTCAACGGCGGTACTTTCGGCGGCGCCAACCTGCAGAACCTGCGCGGCGCCGACATCGCCCGCATCGAGATCGTGCGCGGCCCGCGCTCAACCCTGTACGGGTCGGAAGCCATCGGCGGCGTGATCAGCATCACCACCCGTCACAACAGCAATGCCGATGACGCCACGCAGGCGGTCGACACCGCGAAGCTGCGCGCATCCGGCGGCAGCGACCGCAGCAGCGAATACCGCGCATCGGCCAGCCACGATGCCGGCGACGATCACCTTGCGCTGGCCATCGGCACCTACCGCACCGACGGCGACCCGGTCACCGACCGCACCACCATCGAGGGCGAGCACCGGAACACGTCCGGAACCGTCAGCGCAGCGACGCGGCGAGGCAACACCCGCTACGGCGTGGATGGCTGGGCCGGCAAGGGCAGCACACGTTACGTGGACTGCGTCTACGTCATGTTTGTCTGTGTCGACACCATCGCCCTGAACCAGGCATTCACCAACAGCGTGACCTCGCTGTGGAGCGAAACCACCCTGGGCGACCACAGCACCCTGCGGGCGCGCATCGGCCATGCCGCCGACGAGATCGACCAGCAGGAGTCGGCCGACTTTGCCCGCACGGCCCGTTTCACCGGCAGCCTCGACCTGCAGCAGCGCAGCGAACACAACACGCTGGTGATCGGCATCGATGCCGAGCGGGAGGATGTGGATGCAGTCATCTATGCGGCGCCGATCGTCGACAACCGCAAGAATCACGCACTGTTCCTGCGCAACGATCTCATGCTGGGCGCACACCAGCTGGGGCTGGGCCTGCGTGCCACCGAATACGACTCTTTCGGATCCGAGAACACCGGCGAAGCCAGCTATGGCCTGCGCATCGGCGAGGCCGGTTATGCCTGGCTGGCCTGGGGCCGTGCATTCCGTGCACCGGATGCCAGCGAGCGTTTTGCCTACGGCGGCAACCCGTTCCTGGAACCGGAAAAGTCGGAAAGCGCAGAAGCCGGCCTGCGCTGGCGCTTCGGCCGGCAGGTCGTCACTGCCACCGGTTTCGTGCAGACGATCGAGGACCTGATCGACTATCCGCCGCCGGCCTACAGCGCCGTCAACATTGCCGAGGCGCGTATCACCGGCACGGAACTGGGCTGGTCCTGGCAGGGCAACGCGTCCAGGATCGAAGTGTTCGCCACCCTGCAGGACGCCGTCGACGACAGCACCGGCCAGCGGCTGGCGCGCCGACCGGAACAGCAGCTGTCGGCCACGGCACGTCACCGCATCGGCACGGTGGAACTGCATGCCGGGCTGCTGGCCATGGATGCGCGTGACAACAGCGCCTTCGATGCTGTCACCCTGCCCGGTTTCGCGGTGTTCAACCTGGGCGCGGAATGGACTGCCACACCGGGACTGGTACTGGATGCGCGGGTGGAGAACGCCGGCGACATCGACTATGCGCTGGCCAGCGGCAGTGCCGGCGACTACCTTATGCCGGACCGCGCATTCCTGCTCGGCATCGAGTGGCGCGGCACATCGCGCTACCGGCGTTGAGGCTGCGCAGCAGGCACCCATGGGCGAGAACCGGCTGACCCGCATCGTCACCCGTACCGGCGACACCGGCAGTACCGGTCTGGCCGACGGCAGCCGTTTGCCGAAGACGCATCCACGCATCGCGGCCATGGGCGACGTCGACGAACTGAATGCGGCCATCGGCCTGCTCTGTGTCGCACCCGGTGTCGATGAAAGCCTGGTCGTCCGCCTGCGACGTATCCAGAACGACCTGTTCGATCTCGGCGGCGAGCTGTCGCTGCCGGGATCGACACTGCTGGACCGGCAGGCGATTGCCGCGCTGGAAAGCGACGTTGCGCAGTGGAATGCCGCACTGCCGCCACTCACCGAGTTCGTACTGCCCGGCGCCAACGAAGCCTCGGCCCGTGCGCATCTGGCACGCACCGTCTGCCGTCGCGCCGAACGTACGCTCTGGCAGCTGGCGGAAACACCGGATGCCGCCCTCGACACCGCGACGGCCCGTTACCTGAATCGCCTGTCGGATGCACTGTTCGTGCTGGCCCGCATGCTGGTCCGCAGCAACGGCGATGCCGAGGTCGTCTGGCAAAAGCCGTCCTGACGCCGCGACCGGGGAGTCGCTGGCCACGCTGGCCCCCCGGGCCGACAATGGCCAGAATGCGCGCCCCGCCAACCGCCCCGGACCGGTGTCATGAGCCAGACCACGCCCGTGCCCCATATTGTCATCGTCGGCGGCGGTGCCGGCGGCCTCGTGCTCGCTACCCGCCTGGGTAATCGCTACGGGCGGCGCGGCGAACTGCGCATCACGCTGGTCGATGCCCAGCTCACGCACATCTGGAAACCGCTGCTGCACGAAGTGGCAGCCGGCTCGCTCAACCCCTACGCGGACGAGATCAATTATTTCGGGCAGGCACAGCGCCACGGCTTTTCCTTCCAGCCCGGCCGCATGACCGCCATCGACCGTGAACGCCGCTGCATCACGCTGGACGAAATGCAGGACGAGCACGGCAACACCGTGCTGGAGACGCGCGAGATTCCCTACGATCACCTGGTGATCGCCATTGGCAGCACGGCCAACGACTTCGGCACACCCGGCGCCCGCGAAAACTGCATCTATCTGGACACCCGCGACCAGGCAGAACGCTTCCACCGCGCCCTGCTCAACTGTTACTACCGCGCCAAGGCACGCGGCGAGAGCGGCAAGGGGCTGGACGTCGCCATCGTCGGCGCCGGCGCCACCGGTGTCGAGCTGGCGGCGGAAATCCATCACACGGCCAGGGCCCTGGCGAAGTACGGCCTCGACGAGATCCGCCCCACCGACGTACGCATCACCGTGGTCGAGGCCGCCGACCGCATCCTGCCGGCGCTGACCCCGCGCGTCGCCGGCGCCGTGCATGCCTCGCTGGAGAAGATCGGTGTCACCGTGCTGACCGGCGAAAAAGTCACATCCATCGACACCAACGGAATCAACACGGCCAGCGGCAAGCGCATTCCGGCGCAATTGCGCGTGTGGTCCGCCGGCATCAAGGCACCGGATTTCCTGAACGGCATTGCCGGGCTGGAAGCCGGCCGCGGCAACACACTGGTGGTCGACGGATTCCTGCGCACCACGCGTGACCCGCGCATCTTCGCGCTGGGCGATTGTGCCGCCTGCACGCTGCAGGGCCGGGACGGCAGCGACGTGCGCATTCCGCCACGCGCCCAGTCGGCCTACCAGCAGGCGCAGTGGCTGGCCGACGCCCTGCCGTCCCTGATTGCCGGCCGCGCAACGCAGCCGTTCACCTACAACGATCGCGGCTCGCTGGTGTCGCTGTCGAAGGAAACGGCCGTGGGCCAGCTGATGGGCAATCTGACCGGCAACGTGAACATCGAGGGTCGCGTCGCCCGCCTCATGTACATCAGCCTCTACCGCATGCACCAGGCCGCGCTGCACGGCTGGCTGCGCACGGCCGTGTTCATGCTCAAGGACTTCATCAGCCGCAGCACCGGACCCAGGCTGAAACTGCACTGAACGAAAAACGGCGCCATCGGCGCCGTTTTCCTGTTGCCCGGCTCTACAGGCTCAGGCGCCGCAGGTCACCCAGCAATCCCGACAGGTAGGTGATGAAACGGGCCGCGTCGGCGCCGTCGATCACCCGGTGGTCGTAGGACAGCGACAGGGGCAGGTACAGCTTCGGCTCGAATTTCTTGCCATTCCACACCGGTTTCAGCTGCGACTTCGACACGCCCAGGATCGCCACTTCCGGCCAGTTCACGATCGGCGTGAACGCCGTGCCGCCGATGCCCCCCAGCGACGAGATCGAGAAGGTCGCGCCCTGCATGTCTGCCGGCGTGAGTTTCTTGTCCCGTGCCTTCTTCGACAGCTCGCCCATCTCGCGGGCAATCTCCACCACACCCTTGCGGTCGGCATCGCGTATCACCGGCACCACCAGGCCGTCCGGCGTGTCCACCGCGATACCGATGTGCCAGTAGTTCTTGACGATCAGTTTCTCGCCATCGAGCGCCAGTGAACTGTTGAACTTCGGATACTGCTTCAGCGTCACCACGCAGGCCTTCACCAGGAAGCCCAGCATGGTCAGCTTGATGCCTTCAGCCTTCAGCCGCTCGTTCTCGCTGACACGGAACGCTTCCAGCTCGCTGATGTCGGCCTCGTCGTGCTGGGTGACGTGCGGAATGTGCAGCCAGGCGCGGTGCAGGTTCTGCGCCGCCACACGCCGCAGCTTCGACAGCGCCACCTCTTCGACCGCGCCCCACTTCGTGAAGTCGATCTTCGGCAGCTCCGGCAGGCCGGAACCGGTTGCCGGTGCCGCTGCACGGGCGGGCGACGTCAGCAGCTTCTTCACGTGCGCATGCACGTCATCCTTGAGCACACGACCTTTCGGACCGGTGCCGGCAACCTCGCCGAGCCTGACGCCCAGCTCGCGCGCCAGCTTGCGCACGGCCGGACCGGCATGGACATTCTCGTTCGGGACCACCGCCGCCGGAGCCGCTGGCACCGGCACGGCAGGCGATGCCGCCTTGACTGCCGGCGCGGCCGCCGCAGACGCGGATGCCGGAGACGGAGACGGAGCAGCAGCAACGGGTGCCGATGCGCCGCCGCTGACCTCGACACGGGCAATCGGCGTGCCCTGTCTGACCTTGTCCCCTTTCTTCAGCAACAACTCGACGATCCTGCCCGCCGCTTCCGCCGGCACTTCCATGGTCGCCTTGTCGGATTCGAGCACGATCAGTGTCTGTTCCTTCGCCACGCTGTCGCCCGGCTTCACGCTGATCTCGATCACATCAACCGGCTTGTCGCTGCCGATGTCCGGCACCGTGAACACCACCGTCTGCGATGCCGCGGCAACAGCCGGGGCCGGCACCGCAACCGCGGGGAACTCGCCGCGCGCCGGCGCTGCCGCAGCGGCAGGCACCGCCACAGAAGGCGCTGCTGCAGAAGGCGCTGCCGCAGAAGGCGCTGCCGCCACGGGCGTCGCAGCACCGGACTCCAGCTTCAGGATCAACGCACCCTGTACCAGCTTGTCGCCGACCTTCACGGCAACCGACTGCACCGTACCGGCTTCCGGCGACGGTACTTCCACCGTTGCCTTGTCGGACTCCAGCACAATGATGGTCTGCTCCTTCGCGATGCTGTCGCCGGGCTTGACGTTCACTTCGATGACGTCGACCGGCTTGTCCGTGCCGACGTCCGGAACCTTCACTTCGATGATGGCCACGTTCTGCTCCTTGTCCCGGCTCAGCAACGGGGCGGATAGCGTTTGTCGGCATCGATGCCGTAGCGCTTGATCGCCTCGGCCACCACCTTGCGCTCGATGCGGCCGTCATCGGCCAGCGCCGACAGCGCGGCAACCACCACGAAGCGGCGGTCGACCTCGAAGAACTCGCGCAGTTTCTGCCGCGAGTCGCTGCGGCCGAAACCGTCGGTACCCAGCACCCGGTAGGTGCCGCGCACGAACGGCCGGATCTGGTCGGCGAACAGCTTCATGTAATCGGTGGCGGCAACAACCGGGCCATCGACCTCGTCCAGGCACTGTTCGACCCAGGATTTCCGCGTTTTCTTTTCCAGCGGGTTGAGCAGGTTCCAGCGCTGGACTTCCAGGCCGTCGCGGCGCAGCTCGTTGAAACTGGTGACGCTCCAGATGTCGGCACGCACGCCGAAATCGTTCGACAGCATTTCCGCCGCCGCCTCGACTTCGCGCAGGATGGTGCCGCAACCCAGCAACTGCACAATCTGGCCACGGCTCTTCTCGGACGCCTTCGCCGCCAGCTTCGGTGCTGCCTTGAGCCTGTACATGCCGCGGATGATCCCTTCCTCCGCGCCCTTCGGCATCGGCGGGTGCGGGTAGTTCTCGTTCATCGCGGTGAGGTAGTAGAAAACGCTTTCCTGCTCCTCGTGCATGCGGCGCAGGCCTTCCCGCAGGATCACCGCCATCTCGTAGCTGTAGGTCGGGTCGTAGGAAACGCAGTTCGGCACCGTGGACGCCAGCAGATGGCTGTGACCGTCCTGGTGCTGCAGGCCTTCGCCGTTCAGCGTGGTACGGCCCGCCGTGGCACCAATCAGGAAGCCGCGCGCCTGCGAATCGCCGGCCGCCCAGGCAAAGTCGCCGATGCGCTGGAAGCCGAACATCGAGTAATAGACGTAGAACGGGATCATCGGCTTGTTGTTCACCGAATACGACGTGCCCGCCGCCATCCACGCCGAGAACGCGCCGGCCTCGTTGATGCCTTCCTCCAGCATCCGGCCCTGCTTGTCCTCGCGGTAGTACATCACCTGACCGGCATCTTCCGGCTTGTACAGCTGGCCGACCGCCGAATAGATGCCGTACTGGCGGAACATCGCTTCCATGCCGAAGGTACGCGCCTCGTCCGGCACGATCGGCACGCAGCGCTCGCCGATATCCGGCAGCTTCATCAGCGTGGTCAGCATGCGCACGAACGCCATCGTGGTCGACAGCGGCCGCTCGGATCCCTCCAGCATCGACGCAAAGGTATCCAGCGGCGGCACCGAAACCTTGTCCGTCGACTCGACGCGCCGCTGCGGCAAATGCCCCTTCAGCGCGGCCCGGCGCTCAAGCAGGTATTTCATTTCCGGGCTGTCGTCGGCCGGCTTGTAGTACGGCACTTTCGGCAGGTCGGCATCCGATACCGGGATGTCGAAGCGGTCGCGGAACTCGCGCAGGCTGTCGATATCGAGTTTCTTGATCTGGTGTGTCTTGTTCTGCGCCTCGCCGGCACCGGTGCCGTAGCCCTTCACCGTCTTGGCGAGGATGACGGTCGGCTGGCCCTTGTGATGGACCGCGCGGTGATAGGCCGCGTACACCTTGTAGGGATCATGGCCGCCACGGTTCAGGTTGTAGACCGCCTCGTCGCTCATGTCGGCCACCATGGCGGCCGTCTCCGGATACTTGCCGAAGAAATGCTCACGGGTGTACTGGCCGCCGTGCATCTTGAAAGCCTGGTATTCGCCGTCCACGCACTCGTTCATGCGCTTCTGCAGCAGACCGGCATCGTCGCGTGCCAGGAGCGGGTCCCAGTGCCGGCCCCAGACCACCTTGATCACGTTCCAGCCGGCACCACGGAAAATACCTTCCAGTTCCTGGATGATTTTCCCGTTGCCGCGCACCGGGCCGTCGAGGCGCTGCAGGTTGCAGTTCACCACGAAGATCAGGTTGTCGAGTTTCTCGCGACCGGCCAGCGCGATCGAACCGAGCGATTCCGGCTCGTCCATTTCCCCGTCGCCGAGGAAGCACCAGACCTTGCGGTCCTCGTCCGGAATCATGCCGCGATTGATCAGGTACTTCATGAAGTGGGCCTGATAGATCGACTGCATCGAGGCCAGCCCCATCGACACGGTGGGGAACTGCCAGAATTCCGGCATCAGCCAGGGGTGCGGATAGGAAGACAGGCCGTTGCCGTCAACCTCGCGGCGGAAGCCGTCGAGATCCTGCTCGCTCAGGCGCCCTTCGAGGAAGGCACGCGCATAGATACCCGGTGCGGAATGACCCTGGTAGTAGATCAGGTCGCCGCCGAAGTTCTCGTCCGGCGCGCGGAAAAAATGGTTGAAGCCGACGTCATACAGCGTGGCGGCCGACGCGAACGTCGAGATGTGGCCACCGAGCTCGTCGTCATTCATGTTGGCGCGCTGCACCATCGCCATCGCGTTCCAGCGGATGATGGCCCGGATACGCCGCTCCATGAAGTTGTCGCCGGGATACCCGGGTTCTTCACGAACGGGAATGGTATTGATGTAGGGGGTATTGAGACTGGCGAGCTGTATGCCCTTGCTGCGGGCGTACTCGTAGAGGCGCTCGATCAGGAAACGGGCCCGTTCCGGTCCCTCCTGCCGCAGCGCCGAGGCGAAGGCATCAAGCCATTCGCGGGTTTCCTGCGGATCAACATCGTCAACAAGCCGGCTTGTATCGGCCATGTTATGGCTTCCTTCTGTAGGCGGACCGGGGGAGGCGCTTGTGGCGCCGTGACCGTGCGGTCGCGACTATAACAAAACCCGGGTCCACTCTCCCTGACCGGTTTCATCCCCGGATGTAACCAAACCGGTCAGAACCCGATGATCACCGAAACCGACATCAACAGGATCCAGATCACCTGGGTACGCAGCAACAATCCGCGGGCATCGGCCATGTCCAGACCCACATCCGGTTCCCCGGACGGCTGCGGTGCCACACCGGCAGCCGCTACGCAGACATCGGCCAGCAGCTCCGCCGACGGGTCCTCGTCGTCCAGCAGACGGTTGTCGAGGATCGGCCAGGCGCGCGCGGAATTGCCGGTCAGCAGCAGGGTGACGCCCAGCAGCCGGGCCGCCAGCCAGTCCAGCCGTTCGCGGGTTTCCGCCGCCACCTGCGGCAACAGCGCATCCCGGTCGCCGGCCTTGTGGGCGGCCGCGATCACCGCCAGTGCCAGCAGGCCGGGCAGTCCGGTGAAGGCAAACACGATGATCCAGACGAAATTCTCGCGGAAGGCACGCACGAAGATGGCGCCGAGCACGGCCCGGTGCAGGCCGGCATCCGTCATGCCGTCGACGGCCACACCGAAGCGTGTCCTCACGAAACGCCGCAATATCACCGGATCATGCAGATACCACAGCCGCAGGTATTCGTTGATGTCGTGACCCAGACGATCACGGCCGATCAGCGTCCACAAAAGCGCCACATACAGGGCCAGCAGCGGCAGCGACAGCAGCACATCCGCCAGACCGAAACGGACCACGAATCCGGCCGCCGCCCACAGCAGGACCAGCACCAGCAGACGCCCGGCCGCCGTGCGTGCCAGCAAGGCGGCCAGCGGCCAGGGCAGCAACAGGATGCCGTCCAGCGTATCGCGCCAGGTCGCGGGGTCACGCCGCCATTCAATGCGGCGCAGCACCAGCAGCAGCAACATGGCCAGCAGTTTCATCGCGCGGCTCCCGCCAGTGCTGCACGGTAGCGTTGCCAGTCGAAGGCCGGGCCGGGATCGGTCTTGCGGCCGGGCGCGATATCGCTGTGGCCGACAATGCGCTCCGGGGTGATATCCGGGAATGCCTTCAGGATCGCTTTCGTGAGCGGCACCAGCCGCCGGTACTGGCGCGCCGTGAACGGGCGCTCGTCGGTGCCTTCCAGCTCGATGCCGACGGAGAAATCATTGCAGTTCTCCCGGCCGGCAAACACCGAGCGGCCGGCATGCCAGGCGCGCCGGTGCAGCGGCACGTACTGGGTCAGGCTGCCATCACGGCGGAGGAGAAAGTGCGCAGAAACTTCCAGCCCGCGCAGGGTCTCGAAGTACGGATGCGCGGAGTGATCGAGCCGGTTCAGGAACAGGTCGTCGATCCAGCGGCCACCGAATTGCCCGGGCGGCAGGCTGATGTTGTGTATGACCAGCAGGGAAACGCGCTCGCCGTCCGGCCTGGCGTTGTGGTTGGGTGACGGCAACTGCCGCGCCCCGGACAGCCAGCCGTCATCGGCAACGGAAGCGTTCATGCGGCGCTGCCGTCTCTCAGGCGCGAGATCATGGTTTCCAGCGCACGGTCGAACAGCGCGGCATCACTGACCAGCCGCGCCACGCCCGATTCGAAATCCAGGGCGAGCTGATCGACGGTCTTCTCGGAAATCTTCACGCCACGCCCGTTCACGAAGATGTACTTGTTCTGGGCCTTGATGCGGGCCGCGATCTTGCCACGCACCTTGAAGTCGGCATCGGAGAATTCGATCCAGGCGCCCGGCGCAAGATTGTCCGCCATGTCCCGCCAGCGCGGATCGGCATGGACGGCTTCCTGCGCAACTGGCGCCGGCGCGGCCGCAATCACCACTTCGCTGTCGGTACGGCGCAGTACCTGGACCGCCTCGGTGACGGCACCGGCTGCTTTCGTTTCCGGCGGCACCACTTCCGCCCGCACCTTCAGGGTCGCAGCCTCGCTGCCGGCCAGCAGCTTCTGCAGCACGGCCTGCAGCGACGACAGCAACGCTTCGCCACGTACGGTATCGAAGCCGGCCGCCGCCAGGCCGTTGCGCAGGCTTACCACCAGACGCGGCGACAGCTCACGCTGCCGGCGCTGCGCCTCTTCGGTGTCGTGTTTCTGCACACACCACACCAGCACGTCCAGCACCTTCACCCGCTGCTTCCAGGTATCGCTGTCGGTACCCTCCCGGATGGCCGTCATGTAGAGCACGCGCTGCCAACCGTCCTGCACCACGGCAATCGCCTCCGGCGGCAATGCCCGGCCGGTCAGACGGGTGGCGATCACCTGGCGCACTTCACGCTGGGCCTCGTCATTCTTCGCCTGCCCCTCTTCACGGTCGCGCAGCCGCGCCTCGATCAGCGCCATGCGCTTCTCGCGCTCGGCCACGAAGGCCGCAAAGGAATCGCCAAGCCGCTCGAACAAGGCCAGGTCGTCGAGGAAATCGCTCAGGACCGCGAACACCACTTCCTCGATCTTCGCGTACAGGCCGTCATCGCTGTCCCGGGTCCAGCCGACACCGGCCCTTGCCAGACTGTTGACCAGCGCACGGGCCGGATGGGCATCGTCGGCAAAGAATTCCTTGTCGATCAGCGCCACTTTCAGCAAGGGGATCTGCAGGCGACCGATCAGTGCCTTCATCTCCGACGGCAACTCACCGTCGTCGAGGATGAAATCGAACAGCATCGACACCAGACTGATCACGTCGTCGTCGGCGCCGTTGAGGGCACGCGGCTGCACGGCTTCTCCGCCGCCCTCGCCCTGCATCAGCTCCGACAGGCCACTCTTCACGTCGACCGGATCGGCATGCTCGATGATGCGTCCGGGCGCCACCGGCTGCAGCTGCTGCAGACGGGTCAGCAGATCGGTCAGCTCGGCCGGGGCAATGACCTGGACCGGCACATCGCTGCGCACCAGTGCGCCACCGGCCATCATCTGCCCGCCGTGCATGACCGGCAGTTGCCCGGCCGGCAACTGCGACAGGGGAATCACCGGCAGATCACCGGCGGGAACACCGCCACCGGCCATGCCCGGCCCGGGCAGCGCCATGCCGCCGCCACCCGCCATCCGGCGGGCAAAGGCCAGCAGTTCGCTCATGGCGGCGCCGACGGCATCGCCGCCTTCATCGTCATCGTCGTGGCGAACCAGTTTTTTCCGGTTCGCCGGGGAAGAACGGCCACGGCCGGTATCGGCCGACGGCACCGCACGGGGTTTGGCCGACTTGATCTCCGGCAGCACGCCGGCACGCGCCAGCGTCTGGTTGGCCTGGGCCACCAGATCGTGCAGCCCTTCCAGCACCGTACGCTCGAAAAACTTGAACAGGATCAGCCGGGCTTTCAACGGCAGGGTGATTTTTTCTGCCGCCACCCGGAAGTGCTCGCAGATGCGCGCCGGATGCAACGGCAGGCGCTCGATGTCGAGTTCACGACCCAGCGCTTTCGCGAACCGCTGCTGGAGATGCTCCAGCCCGGCACCGACGGCATCACGCGCCTGGGCGATCATGCCCTGCATGGCCACCGACACATCGAGTTCGTCATCCCCCAGCAGGGACAGGCTGTCCATGGAAATGGACATGCCCTTTTTCGCCGCTGCCGGCGCTGCCGCCAGCACGGAAAAATCACCCTCGAGCCCCGACAGCACACCTTCGACCAGTGCCGCGCGCTGCACGCGCAGTTCCTTCATGGCGTCGAAATAGAGGCTCTGCTCTTCGGACGGTGCGTTCTGCGACAGGTCGAAAAACTTGTCGTCGGCTTCCGAACACAGGGTGTTCAGATGGGTCCGGAGGGTGTCGGCCGCTTCCCTGCGCACGCTGGCGAGATTTTCGGAGAGGGCGGGCATTTGTTCCGGGCCGGGTACGAAATCGCCACTAGCCTACCGCAACGCCCGCGCAACGCACACCGGCGCAGTGACCGCGTTCACAGATTGATCACGCAAAGCCCCTGCCGATACAGTGTCGCCCTCGCCTGCCTTGCCGGCGGCATCTTGTCCGGGGGAAACGCCATGTCGTTGGCCGACATACCGCTTGCGATCAACCTCCGGCCCGGCCAGGGGTGCCGCTCGACCGGCACGGGGCAGCCGCGCCACGCTGCCGCCCGGGCCACGTGCCGGAGCTGCCTGCCATGATCGACGCACCGCGCCTGCGCCGCGCCATCGTCGAGGACGTCCGGTCCGCCCTGGCCGAGGACATCGACGGCGGGGACATCACGGCACAGCTGGTACCGGCCGGCCAGCAGTCGCGCGGCCGGGTCATCACCCGGGAAGACTGCGTGCTGGCGGGCACGGCGTGGGTTGACGAGGTGTTTCGCCAGCTGGACCGCGATGTGCGGATCACCTGGCATCAACGTGAAGGCGACCGGGTGCGGGCAGGCAGTGTGCTGTTCCGCATTGAAGGGCCGTCACGGGCCATCCTGTCCGGCGAACGGACTGCACTGAACCTGCTGCAGACCCTGTCCGGTACGGCCACCACGGCGCGACGCCATGCCGATCTGGTCGTGCATACGCGCGTGCAACTGCTCGACACCCGCAAGACCCTGCCGGGCCTGCGCATCGCCCAGAAATACGCGGTGACGGTCGGCGGCTGCCACAACCACCGGCTGGGCCTGTGGGATGCCTTCCTCATCAAGGAGAACCACATCGCCGCCTGCGGCTCGATTGCCGACGCCGTCGCCACGGCGCGCCGCACGGCGCCCGGCAAGCCGGTGGAGGTGGAAGTCGAAAGTCTGGCGGAGCTGGACCAGGCCCTGGCAGCCGGTGCCGACATCGTCATGCTGGATGACTTCGCGATCGACGACATCCGCACAGCGGTGGCACGGGCCGCCGGGCGCGCGAAGCTGGAGGTTTCCGGGGGCGTGAACGAACAATCGCTGGTCATGCTGGCGGAGACCGGCGTTGACTTCATCTCGATCGGCGCCCTGACCAAACACGTACGCGCCATCGATCTTTCGATGCGCCTGGAGTCCTGATGCTCGCCACAAGCGATCGCCCGATGCCGAAAGGCATATGGTTGCTGCTGCTGTTGTTGCTGGCCGGCCTGCTCTATCTGCCGGGCGTGAACGGCCCCTGGCTGCACGATGACTACGGCCGGATCACGCTCAATCCGGCCGTCACCGTCGAGCATCTGGACGCCGCAACACTGGCACGCAGTGCCGCGTCGTATCCGGAACGGCCGCTGGCCATGATGTCGTACGCGGCGGCCCACGCCCTGTGCGGTCCCTCGCCGGCCTGCCAGAAAGTGCCGAACGTCCTGCTGCATCTGCTGACGGCCGTTGCGCTTTATGCCTTCCTGGCCGCCCTGCTGCGCATCGGCCGCGCGCGGGCCGGCATCGCCGCGCCGGACTGGCTGCCGCTGGCCGTCACCGCGCTGTGGCTGCTGCATCCGTTGCATGTATCCAGCACGCTGTATGCCGTACAGCGGATGACGATCGTTGCCACACTCTGCGTGCTGGTCGCGCTGTATGCCTGGCTGAAAGCGCGCGAAGCCGCCACGCACCGGGGCCGGCGGCTCGGCTGGCTGGCCGTTGCCGTGCTGGCCACCTTCACCGGCCTGGCGTTCAAGGAGTCAGCCCTGCTGGTGCCGGCCTTCATCGTGCTGCTCGAATTGCTGCTGCTCACGCCGGCACAGCGCGCCCGCATCCGTCGGCCGGTACTGCTGGCCGCGGGGCTGGTCGCCGCGTTCGCCCTGCTGATGGCCGCACTGGCAGCCTGGCCGCCGGGTTTCATTGCCAACAGCTATACCGGCCGCGAATTCACGCCCCCGGAACGGCTGCTGACCGAAACCCGCATCCTCGTCTATTACCTCAGCGAAATCGTTTTCCCGCTGCAGGAGCGGATGTCGCTGCATCTGGATGTCTTTGACCTGTCGACCTCGCTGACGAATCCGCTGTCGACACTCGGCTCGACGGCACTGTGCCTTGCACTGCTGTTCGCCGGCGCTGCCGCCCTGCTGCGTGGCCCGTCGCTGGCCGGATTCGGCATCCTGTTTTTCTTCGCCGGGCATCTGCTGGAGTCAGGCCTGTACGGGCTGATCCTCGCCTACGAGCATCGCAATTACCTGCCCTCGCCCGGCATCCTGCTGGCGCTGTGTGCCTGTATCGCCGCATTGCCGAAGCCACGCATCAGTGCACCCGTGTTGCTGGTCTGCGCCGGCCTGCTCTGCGCCTGGAACCTGAAGGAGCGGGCCGTCGCCTGGGGCACGGAAGAAACCTATGTCGCCCTGCTCGACCAGCCGCGCTGGGAGAAATCCGCGGCATCCCACATCGACATTGCCCGTTATGCCAGCAAGCAGGCCACGCTGCATGCAGCAGACCCCATGCTCGCCCGCCTGCTCACGAAGCGGGTTGACGAGCATTTCCTGCTGGCGGCACAGCACTCGCGCCAGAATTTCCTGCCGCTGGCCAATCTGGTGGCCCGCCCTTCGGCTGCCGATGCCCGCGATCGCGAGTGGGACATGCTGGAAGAGTCGGCAGCCCATGCTGCACTCGACAACACGGCCATCAATGCCATCGGCTGGCTGACCACCTGCACATTGAGCCCGGCCTGCCCGGTCGATCGTGCACGTCTGGCGCGCGTCATCGACCTGATGCTCGCCAACCCGCGCCAGGCCAGGAAGACCCGCACACAGATCAGCCGCTACGGCGGTTTCTTTCTGGTCAAGGTGTATGGCGACCCGGAACGGGGATTGGCCCTGTCCCGGGCGGCGGCGGCATCGGGTCAGGCCGATGCCCGCGAATCGCTGATCAAGAACCTGGCGTTTCTGGGGCGCACGGAAGAAGCCACGGCCGAGTACGCCCGGCTTGCTGCCGACCAGCCGCTGGCCGCAGACCAGCGCGCAAGGATCGAGGCCGCCATCGCGAACCCCGGGGTGGTGCGCCCCGGGCTGGCCTTCTAGAGAGGGGAACACCGGAAGGGATGGTGCCGGAAAGAGGAATCGAACCTCCGACCTTCGCATTACGAATGCGCTGCTCTACCGACTGAGCTATTCCGGCACAGGGCGCGCAAAGTACCGGACTGCACCATGCCGTGCAAGAGTGCGCCGTGCAGGACCGGGACGTGCAGGGACGCTCAGTCGGTCCAGGTCCACTTGTCGGTGGCACTGTCCCAGGTCCCGGTCACGTGACCGTCGGTAGCCGTGACCGCGTAGCAGTTGATGATGTCACCGCAACTGCCGACATCCACCGTGAAGCTGACCTCGCCTTCGCTGCCATCCTTGCGGTAGCCGGTCGTGGCCTCCAGGGTGTTCGCGCCGTGCGGGTCGTAGCTGCCGGTGACGTAGGTGTTGTTCTCGACCCGGTAATTGCTGGCAAACAGCTTGTAGCCGTCCACCACGCCAACCACAGCCTGACGGCGACCGTTGTCGATGTAGTCGGCATACATGGGAATGGCGATGGCGCCCAGCAGGAACAGGACGACGGCCGTGACCATCATCTCGACCAGGGTAAAACCGGCATTGCGACTGCGCATGGCGCCTCCCGTCATCCCGCCCCGGAACGGGGCCAGCGGGAAAACTAGCACGAAGCCGCGCGTCTCACACGTCGGTGATGACCAGGCTGCAGGTCGCTGCGACCAGATCGCCGTAGGCCGGCAAGGTCAGCATGACCTCGGTACCGGACCAGCTGGTGGACGAGGCCGGCGGCACGATGATTTCCACGCCGATGACGCCGTTGCTGTCACTTGACGCTGCCGCAAAGGCATTGCCGCCACCCGGGGCCAGCATGCCGTCCCGGTTGAGCGTACTGTCGATGAGTGCATCCGGCGTGGAGAAATTGGTGAACTGGCGATCGACACTGACGCCCATGCCCAGGCGGGTGTTGACCAGCGACAGCTCTTCCTGGATGACCTGGCAGCCCATGCGAAAGTGGGCATTGACCTTGGTCATGTTGGCGGTGCGGATGTAGTCCTGATAGGCGGGAATGGCGACCGCGGCCAGGATCCCGATGATCGCAACCACGATCATCAGCTCGATCAGGGTAAAGCCGCGTTGTGGATGCACCGGTGTCATGGTGTCCCTCTCCTGCCCATCCGGAATCATTCGGAATGCATGGCCTGATATGAAAAGAGGGGGCCGAGGCCCCCTCCCGGGTTATCTCCGCAACCGGTCTGGAGCAGACCGGTTGCAGTCCCCATCAGCCTTCGGTGAAGCCAACCACGCAGGTGTCAGCAACCAGGTCGGCATAGGCCGGACGGGTTACCGTTACCGTTGCGGCTGCCCAGTCGATCGAGGAAGCCGGCGGGGTTACTTCGATACCGACGTTGCCGTTGGCATCGTTGACGGCTGCCAGGTAGGCGTTGTCGCCGCCCGGAGCATTGCGGCCTTCCTTGTTCAGGACGTTATCGATCAGTGCATCCGCATCGGCGAACTGGTCAGCGTTTTCCTGGACGCTGGCGCCCATGCCGAGACGGCTGGAGATTTTCGAGAACTCGTTGCGGATGGTGCGGCACGCTTCTTCATAGTGGGCCGACACTTTCGCCATGTTGGCGGTGCGGATGTAGTCCTGGTAGGCCGGAATGGCGACCGCGGCCAGGATGCCGATGATCGCGACCACGATCATCAGTTCGATCAGCGTAAAGCCTTTCTGCAGTTTCATGAGACGTCTCTCCCCAAGGGTATGGTGTAAGTCACGGGCCGGATCCGACCTTGACTGGCCTGAACAGATGCACGAAGCAGGCCAACGCGGACCCTAGCCACAACCCCCTGATTTTGCAAGAACGTGATCCCGGTCCGGGCAGCAGGAGAACCAGCGCGCATTACGCAGCACGGCAGCAACTGACACTTTTTGTCAGGCCCTGCCCTGCACCCCTGACGGATCCGGTCCCGCTCGCGACGCCGTCCGGCCAACCCGGCCACAGTCACCGCCAGCTGGCCGAGCCGACCGCTTTCCTGATAAGGTTTCCCGCTGCGAACCGCAATCAACAGTCGCACCCAACCCGTTCACACGGAACGGATTTTGGCTCTCGGGGAGTACCGGATGTCGAACCCACCGAATGTCATGCTGAGCGGCCTGCCCCGGCGCCTGGTGCTGGATGGCCTGCTGGACGAAAACGCCGCACGCGACGCCGTGAAGGCGACCCAGCAGCAGAAGATTCCGCTGGCGCGCTATCTGGTGGAAAACAAGCTGGCCAAGGCCCGCGATGTGGCCGTGGCGGCAGCGGAGGAGTTCGGCGATCCGCTGCTTGACCTGACCGCCATCGATCTCACATCCATCCCCAAGGAACTGGTCGGCGAACCGCTGATCACCAAGCACCGCGTGCTGCCGCTGATGAAGCGCGGCAGCCGGTTGTTCATTGCCGTCTCCGACCCGACCAACCTGCAGGCCCTGGACGACATCCGTTTCAACACCGGCCTCAACACCGAGGCGATCGTCGTTGAGGAAGACAAGCTCGCACAGGCCATCGAGAAATTCCTCACCCAGAGCGAATCGAAAGCCTTCGAAGGCCTCGACGACGACCTGGAAAACCTGGAAACGATTGCCGGCGACGACGAGCCGGGCGGCAGCAACGATACCAGCGGTTCCGACGATGCCCCGATCGTGCGCTTCGTCAACAAGCTGCTGCTCGATGCCGTGAAGGGCGGCTCGTCCGACCTGCACTTCGAACCCTACGAGAAGTCGTACCGTGTCCGTTTCCGGACCGACGGCATGCTGCACGAAGTGGTGCGCCCGCCGGTATCGCAATCCGCGAAGATCGCCGCCCGTCTCAAGGTCATGGCCAACCTCGACATCTCCGAGCGCCGCGTACCGCAGGACGGCCGCATCAAGATGCGGATCTCCAAGAGCAAGGCGATCGATTTCCGGGTCAACACCTGCCCGACACTGTGGGGCGAGAAAATCGTGTTGCGGATCCTCGATCCGGACAGCGCGAAGATCGGCATCGAGATGCTGGGTTTCGAGCCACACCAGAAAGAGCTCTACATGACCGCGCTCGACAAGCCGCAGGGCATGCTGCTGGTGACGGGCCCGACCGGTTCCGGCAAGACGGTGACGCTCTATACCGGTGTCAACATCCTCAACGAAGTGCACCGCAACATTTCCACCGCGGAAGATCCGGTGGAAATCAACTTCGAGGGTGTCAACCAGGTCAACGTCAATCCGAAGCAGGGCATGGACTTCTCTGCCGCGCTCAAGGCGTTCCTGCGGCAGGACCCGGACGTGATCCTGGTCGGCGAGATCCGCGACCTGGAGACCGCGTCGATTGCGGTGAAGGCCGCGCAGACCGGCCACATGGTGCTTTCCACCCTGCACACCAACTCGGCGCCGGAAACCCTGACGCGCCTGCGCAACATGGGCGTGCCATCCTTCAACATCGCCACCTCGATCAACCTGATCATCGCCCAGCGTCTGGGCCGCCGGCTGTGCGAGAACTGCAAGAAGCCGCAGGACGTGCCGCCGGAAACCCTGAAGAAATTCGGCTTCGCCGACGACGAGATCGGCACTTTCACGGTGTACGGTCCGGTCGGCTGCGAACGCTGCAAGGCCGGCTACAAGGGCCGGGTCGGCGTTTACGAGGTCGTGCGCATGACCGATGCGATCCAGCGCATCGTCATGGAGGAAGGCAACTCCATCCAGATCGCCGACCAGTGCCGCAAGGAGGGTTTCAACGACCTGCGGCGCTCGGGACTGAACAAGGTGAAGATGGGGCTTACCAGTCTGGCCGAAGTCGACCGGATCACGTCGTAACCGACAACCACGCCGGAGCGGATTCCGGCAACAGCGGAACATCAACATGGCAGCGGCAGAACAGACCATCACCTTCGTCTACGAAGGTGTCGACAAGAAGGGCGGCAAGGTCAAGGGCGAGGTCAGCGGCAAGAACGAAGCCTCGGCCAAGGCCCAGCTGCGCAAGCAGGGCATCACCAATCCGACGCTCAGGAAAAAGCGCGGTGCGCTGCTCGGCAAGGGCGGCAAGGTCAAGCCGATGGATGTCGCCATCTTCACCCGCCAGATGTCGACCATGATGCGCGCCGGCGTACCGCTGCTGCAGTCCTTCGATATCGTTGCCGACGGTCTGACCAACGCCAAGATGAAGGAAGTGGTGCTGGGCCTGAAAACCCACGTCGAAGGCGGCAACGCCTTCGCGGACGCGCTGCGCAATTATCCGGACCTGTTCGATGACCTGTTCGTCAGCCTTGTGCACGCCGGCGAACAATCCGGCTCCCTGGAGACCATGCTGGACCGCGTGGCGACCTACAAGGAGAAATCCGAGGCCCTGAAGCTCAAGATCAAGAAGGCCATGAAGTACCCGATCACGGTACTGTCCATCGCCGCGATCGTGACCGTCATCCTGCTCGTGAAGGTGGTGCCGACCTTCGCCGAACTGTTCGGCAGCTTCGGTGCCGAACTGCCGAAGCCTACCCAGGTCGTCATCGGCATCTCGGAATGGCTGCAGGCCTGGGGCCTGCTGGTGCTGATCATCCTCGGCGGCGCCGGCTTTGCCTTCGGCGAAGCCAAAAAGCGTTCCAAGGCGTTGCGCGACAGGCTGGATGCCCTCTATCTGAAACTGCCGATCGTGGGCGACATCGTGCTCAAGGCCACCGTGGCACGTTATTCCCGCACGCTGGCCACCACCTTCGCCGCCGGTGTGCCGCTGATCGAGGCACTCAAGTCCTGCGCGGACGCTGCCGGCAACAACGTCTACTACACGGCCATCATGAGAATCCGCGAGGATGTTTCCACCGGCCAGCAGCTCACGTTCTCCATGCGCCAGACCGGTATTTTCCCGCCCATGGCCATCCAGATGACGTCGATCGGCGAAGAGGCCGGCTCGCTGGACGCCATGCTCGACAAGGTTGCCACCTACTTCGAGGCCGAAGTGGACAACGCCGTCGACGGCCTGACCTCGATGATGGAGCCGATGATCATGGCCTTCCTCGGCATCGTGGTCGGCGGCCTGATGGTGGCGATGTACATGCCGATCTTCCAGATGGGCAAGGTCGTCAGCGGCTGATTCCGCAGCATGTCCCCCGAAACCTTCGCGCTGGTGCTGGCACTGGCTGCCGGCCTCTGTGTCGGCAGCTTCATCAACGTTGTCGTGCACCGGCTGCCGAAGATGCTGGAGCAGCGCTGGCGTGACGATTGCCGGGCACTTGACCATCCGGATGAGCCCCCGCCCGCGCGGGAACCTTTCGACCTGGCACGGCCGGCGTCCACCTGCCCGCATTGCGGTCATCGCATCCGCTGGCACGAAAACATTCCTGTCTTCGGCTGGCTCAGGCTGCGCGGGCGCTGCAGCGCCTGTCAGGGCGCCATCAGCAAGCGCTATCCGCTGGTGGAAGCAACGACCGGCCTGATTTCACTGCTGGTGGTCTGGTGGCTGGGTGCCGGCTGGTATGCCGTTGCCGCACTGTTCTTCGCCTGGGCGCTGATTGCCCTCACGCTGATCGACTACGACACCCAGCTGCTGCCGGATGACATCACGCTGCCGCTGCTGTGGCTTGGCCTGCTGGTGGCGATTCCGGCCGGCGGCCTGTCGGTGAAGGACGCCGTGATCGGTGCAGCCGCCGGCTACATGACCCTGTGGACGGTCTACCAGGGCTTCCGGCTGGCTACCGGCAAGGAAGGCATGGGATTCGGCGATTTCAAACTGCTCGCTGCCATCGGCGCCTGGGTCGGCTGGCAGAAACTGGCGCTGGTCATCGTGCTTTCATCCGGCGTGGGGGCCCTGATCGGCATTGCACTCATTGCCATCGCCGGCCGCGATCGCGCCAAACCGATTCCCTTTGGCCCTTTCCTGGCCGTCGCCGGCCTGCTGGCCTTCCTCTTCGGCAACACCTTGCTGAACGGACCGCTGTCCATGTTCCGGATGGGCTGAGGCATGGCCCGTTTCATCGTCGGCCTGACCGGCGGCATCGGCAGTGGCAAGACTGCCGCTTCGGACTGGTTCAGGGCACAGGGCGTCACCATCGTCGATGCCGATGTCGTCTCCCGCGAGGTGGTCGAGCCCGGTACGCCGGCACTCGCGGAAATCCACCGGCACTTCGGTGATGCCGTGCTGCAGGCCGACGGCCGCCTCGATCGTGCCGCATTGCGACGCATCGTGTTCGGACAGCCGGACCAGCGCCGCTGGCTGGAGCAATTGCTGCATCCCCTGATCGGCATGGAAATCGTGCGCCAGCTGGCTGCCGCCACTTCGCCCTACGCCATGCTGGTGTCTCCGCTGCTGTTCGAAACCAGCCAGCGTACGTTCGTTGCCCGCACCCTGCTGATCGACGTACCGGAGCACCTGCAACTGTCGCGCACAGCGCAACGTGACGGGGTCGATGAATCCCAAGTGAAGGCCATCATGGCCGCACAGATGTCGCGCGAAGAGCGGCGCAGCCGCGCTGACGACATCGTCGTCAACGACGGATCGCTGGCTGACCTGCAAGAACACCTTGCCGTACTGCACCGGCAATACCTGGCAAAGGCAGCGGCATGAGCACCCCGAAAGTGCGATGTCCGGGATGCGGCACGGAGTTGCCGTACGACCCGCACTCACCGTTTCGCCCTTTCTGCTCCGAACGTTGCCGCGTGAAGGACTTCACCGGCTGGGCCAACGAACGCTACCGGATCCCCGAGCAGACTCCGCCGGATGGCACGGCAGACGAGCCGCATCCGGAAGACGGGCGCTGACCCGCCACAGGCTAGTCGAGTATCTGTCCGATACCGGCAATGCCGGCCGCGCCGTGCTGTATGGACTCCGCCAGGAGATCGCCGCGCATGCCACCCAGCGCGTAGACCGGCAACCCTGCCTGTATCGCCAGCCCCGAAAAACGTTGCCAGCCCAGCGCGGGCACTTCCGGATGGCTGCCGGCCGTCAGCACCGGTGAAAGCGTGACGAAGTCCAGTGCAAGTGCACGCGCTCGTGCCAGCTCGCGCGCATCGTGACAGGACGCCCCGCAGACTGCAGCCGGCTTCTCCCCGCATGCCATCAAGGCAGCGGCCGTCAGGTGTACGCCGTCGAATGACGACACGTGATGTTGCCCTGCTGCCGCCAGCGTGTCGCTGTTGACCAGCACGCTGGCGGCCGGCACAGCCTGACGCAGTGCCTGCAGCAACGGCAGTGCAAGCTCCGGGTGCTGCTTCAGGCGTACCTGGACCAGACGCGCCTCCGCCGCACGGGCGCGCGCCACAAAAGCCTCGCAACCGGACATGGTGAGAAGATCCGGGGTGATGACATAGCGCGACGGCAGACGCAGCGCGGCAATGATCGGCACGTCGGCCGGCGGAAACTCCCCGGCCTGCATGTCATCCGGGTGTTGCCAGCGCATCGGCTGGCCTTCTCGACCGTGCGGCTCGCCGGACCAGTCCAGTACCCGCCAGATATCGAGCAGCACGGTCTTTTCCGGATAGCGGTGCTCCACCTGCAGCAGGGGCACAATGGCGCCGACTTCCAGCCCGAGTTCTTCACGGATTTCCCGGCGCAGACCTTCAGCCAGCGTCTCACCCGGTTCCAGCTTGCCGCCGGGAAATTCCCACAGGCCGGCCAGATGCTGGTGGGGAAGACGCTGCGTGCACAGCACACGGCCGGCACCGTCGCGGATGACGGCAACGGCGACGTGCACGATTTTCCCGCTCATGGGGCCTGGCCCGTCAGGTCCGGTATTCGGCGTTGATCTTCACGTAGTCGAACGACAGATCCGTCGTCCAGACGCAGTCCGACGCAGCGCCACGCGCCAGTACGACCCGGATAGTGATGTCCTCGCGCTGCATCACGGCGGCACCCCGTGCTTCGGTGTAATCCGGTGCCACGCCCCCGCCCCTCACGATGCATACATCATCAAGATGGATGTCGACACGCGAAACGTCCAGATCGGCCAGCCCGGCACGACCGACGCAGGCCAGGATCCGGCCCCAGTTCGGATCGGACGCGAACAGCGCCGTCTTCACCAGCGGCGAATGCGCAATCGTGTAGGCAACGGCAAGACATTCGCCTGTATCACGACCACCCTCCACCACCACGGAAATGAACTTGGTGGCGCCTTCACCGTCACGTACGACGGCTTGCGCCAGCGCACGCATCACTTCGCCCAGTGCCTTGCGGAACACGTCTGCATCCGGGCCCGAAGACGGAATCGTGACGCCTGCGGCACCGGTCGCTGCCAGCACGCAGGCATCGTTGGTGGACGTGTCGCCGTCGATGGTGATGCGGTTGAACGACTGGTCCGTCGACGCCGACAACCAGCGCTGCAGGTCCGGTGACGCCACGGCAGCGTCCGTCGTCACGAAAGCCAGCATGGTGGCCATGTTCGGGCAGATCATGCCGGCGCCTTTCGAGATACCGGTAACCGTCACCGGCTTGCCGGCGATGGTGATGCGCTGCGAATACAGCTTCGGACGCGTGTCGGTGGTCATGATGCCGTGCGCCGCATCGACCCATGCGTCGGCGCGCAGGGCGGCCAGGGCGGATGGCAAACCCGCCACCAGACGGTCAAGCGGCAGGCGCTCGCCGATGACGCCGGTGGAAAACGGCAGCACGGCCCGCTCGTCGACCCCCGCCTGTCGCGCCAGGGCAGCGCAGCTGGCACGCGCATCGGCCAGACCGGGCGCACCGGTGCCGGCATTGGCACAACCGGTGTTGATCAGCAGATAGCGGGGCACCGTGGCGGCCAGGTGCTCCTTCGCCAGCAGCACGGGCGCGGCACAGAACTGGTTCCTGGTGAACGTGGCAGCGACGGTGCTGCCGGCAGCCAGCTCGAACACCACCAGATCGCGGCGGTTTTTCTTGCGGATACCCGCCTCGGCAACACCGATGCGTACACCGGCAACAGGATGGACAACCGGCGAAACGGTTTCAGGACCTACGGCCATGGCTCAGGCAATCTTCCCGTGACATTGCTTGTATTTCTTGCCGGAGCCGCAAGGGCAGGGATCATTGCGACCGATCTTGGCGAGCTCGCGGGACCGCGGCTGGGCCTTCTCGTCCTCGACCGTGCGCGGGATCGCGTCCGGGTCCGCATGATGGAACTGCATTTTCTGACGCTCGGCTTCTTCCCGACGCTGGCGCTCCAGCTCTTCGGCTTCGTCCTTGCGGCGCAGCTCGATGGTGGCCAGCACGCGAATCAGTTCGTGGCGCACCTGATCCAGCATCTGCTGGAACAGCTCGAAGGCCTCACGCTTGTATTCCTGCTTGGGATTGCGCTGGGCATAGCCGCGCAGGTGTATGCCCTGCCGCAGATAGTCCATGGCACCCAGATGCTCCTTCCAGGCCTTGTCCAGCACCTGCAGCATCAGCTGCTTCTCGATCTGGCGCATGACCTCGGGACCGACATTGGCCTCCTTGGCACGATAGGCGTCAGTCAGCTGGGCAAGCAGACGCTCCCGCAGGCTTTCCTCGTTGAGCTGGTCTTCGGCAGTGAGCCACTGACCGACCGGCGCCTTCATGTGCAGTTCGACTTCCAGCGCCTTTTCCAGACCCGGCACATCCCACATTTCCTCGACACTTTCCGGCGGAATGAACTGGGCCATGATCTCGGCCAGCACGTCGGCGCGCATGGCTTCCACGCTTTCCCGCACGTCTTCGGACTCCAGCAGCTCACGACGCTGGAGGTAAACCACGCGGCGCTGGTCGTTGGCGATGTCGTCGTATTCCAGCAGCTGCTTGCGGATGTCGAAGTTGTGCGCCTCGACCTTGCGCTGTGCATTCTCGATGGCACGCGTCACCCAGCGGTGCTCGATCGCCTCGCCTTTCTGCATGCCCAGGCGCTGCATCATGTTGCGCACCGTGTCGCCGGCAAAGCGACGCATCAGCGTGTCTTCCAGGGACAGGTAGAAACGGGTCATGCCCGGATCACCCTGACGACCGGAACGTCCACGCAGCTGGTTGTCGATCCGGCGCGATTCGTGGCGCTCGGAGCCGATGATGTGCAGACCGCCGGCCTTGAGCACCTGATCATGGCGCGCCTGCCACTCGGCCTTGATCTGGTCGATCTGGCGCTGCGACGGGTTGTCCAGCTTCGCCACATCCGCCTGCCAGCTGCCGCCCAGCACGATATCGGTACCGCGACCGGCCATGTTGGTGGCAATGGTGACCGCGCCCGGGCGGCCAGCCTGGGCAATGATCTCCGCTTCCTGCGCGTGGTATTTCGCGTTCAGTACGGCGTGGCCGATCTTCTCCTTCTTCAGGAAGGCCGACAGCAATTCCGACGTCTCGATGCTGGCCGTGCCGACCAGTATGGGGGCGCCCTTGGCATTGACCTCGCGGATCACACCGACAATGGCTTCGTATTTCTCCTGCACGCTCAGGTAGACCAGATCGTTCAGGTCTTCACGGATCATGGGCTTGTGCGTGGGGATGACCACCACATCCAGACCATAGATCTGACGGAATTCGGCAGCCTCGGTATCGGCCGTGCCGGTCATGCCGGAAAGTTTTCCGTACAGGCGGAAATAGTTCTGGAACGTGGTCGAGGCCAGCGTCTGGTTTTCCGAGCGGACCTGTACGCCTTCCTTTGCCTCCACCGCCTGGTGGATGCCGTCGGACCAGCGTCGGCCCGGCATGGTACGGCCGGTGTGTTCGTCGACAATGATCACCTGGTTGTCCTGCACGATGTATTCGACATCGCGCTGGAACAGGTGGTGCGCCTTGAGCGCAACATGCACATGGTGCAGCAGATGCAGGTTGTGCGCGGCGTACAGGCTGTCGCCTTCCTTGAGCAGCCCGTTCTTCACCAGCATGTCCTCGACCAGGCGGTGACCTTCCTCGGTCAGCTCGACCTGCCGGCCTTTTTCGTCGATCAGGAACTCGCCCTTGACCTCTGAATCCTTGTCTTCCTGCTTGCGCAGCAGCGGCATCAGCTCGTTGATGCGGCGGTACATCACCGAACTGTCGGAGCTGGGGCCGGAGATGATCAGCGGCGTGCGCGCCTCATCCACCAGAATCGAGTCCACCTCGTCGACAATCGCGAAGTTCAGATCGCGCTGTACGCGATCCTCCATGGACAGGGCCATGTTGTCGCGCAGGTAATCAAAACCGTACTCGTTGTTGGTGCCGTAGGTGATGTCGGCCGCGTAGGCCGCGCGCTTGGATGCCTGGTCCTGCTGGGACAGCACCACGCCCACAGTCAGGCCGAGGAACTCGTAGACCGGCCGCATCCAGTTGGCGTCGCGCTGCGCGAGATAATCGTTCACGGTCACCACATGCACGCCCTTGCCAGGCAGGGCATTCAGGTAGGCCGGCAGGGTCGCCACCAGCGTCTTGCCCTCGCCGGTGCGCATTTCGGCAATGCGGCCTTCATGCAGCACCACCCCGCCGATCAGCTGCACATCGTGATGGCGCAGGCCGATCGTACGACGGGCGGCCTCGCGTACCGCAGCAAACGCTTCCGGCATGAGGCTTTCCAGCGTGGCGCCACCTGCCAGCCGGGCGCGGAAATCCGCTGTCCTGGCCCGCAGTTGTTCGTCGCTCAGCGACTGCAGGCCGGACTCCAGTGCATTGACCGCCTCGACGTAGCGACCGATGCGTTTCATTTCGCGCGCGTTCTTGGTGCCGAAAACCGTCCGGATCAGACCTGCCAGCATGCTTGAGACTCACTCGTCGCGGCGGCGCGGAGGCAGAGAGTACCGCCGCGCCGGATGTGGAACGGTCCCGGGAGCCCGGGGCCGTCAAAGGCGCGGGAATTCTACCGTAAGGGCGGGGAGATGACGCAGGAGAGCAGCCGCTATTGCAGGGCCGTCACGGAACCGGGGGCCGGCGTGGCCCGCGCAACATAGGTGGACGGGTTGATCGCCACACCCTGGCGGCGTACTTCGTAGTGCACGTGCGGGCCGGTAGACCGGCCGGTGCTGCCCAGCTTGGCGACCGGCTGCCCCTCCCGCACGATGTCGCCGACACGCACCAGCACCCGGCTGGCGTGCGCATAGACGGTGGAAATGCCGTCGCCGTGACTGATCTCGACCATGTTGCCGTATCCGGCGTGGGCACCGGCAAATGTCACGATGCCGTCGCCGGTGGCCACCACGTCCGACCCGGACGGGCCGGCGAAATCGATGCCGCGGTGGAAGGCCACGTTGCCATGGAAAGGGTCGATGCGGTAACCGAAGCTGGAGGTGAGATAGCCGATCTTGATCGGGTTGCCGGCCAGAAAGCTCTCCTCCCGGAGCCGGCCACCGGTCAGCAGGTTCTCCAGCACCTTGAGTTCGGTCTCGCGATCGTCGATGCGGGTGGCCAGCTCATCCAGTGCCGCCACGAAATCCGGCTGCCGGAATGCGACGCTGACACTCTCTTCCGGGCCACCCATGGGGGGCACGCGGGAGAAATCGAACTCTTCCTTGCCCTTGGTGGTCACCCGGGCCAGCCGCTCGCCCAGTGCATCCAGGCGCAGCAGCTTGGCCTGCATCTCGGCCACCCGGACCGTCAGCGCCTTCAGTTTGTCCTCGGCCTGCTCGCGGGCATGGAGTACGGCTTCCTTCTGCAGGTTGAGCCGATCGCGCCAGGCCACTGCAGTGGTGCGGCCAACCTCGCCGCTGACCACCGGATCACCGGCCTGACTGGCATAGAAAACGTATCCACCGACAGCGCCCAGGGTTGGCAGCACCAACAGCAGCGCACCGAGCCAGAGATACCAGGGCTCGGGAAGGCGGAGGGTGCGGCTGATACCCCGTTTGGGGTCCAGTAAGATGACCTTCATGCCAACCTTCAGTGCTGTGACGAGTGGGTGCGGATGAACCGCGACAATCCGGATTCCATGGCCTCGAACGGGCCTGCCCCGCTGATGCCGGCCAGCAGCCGGCTGAAAATGACTGGTCCGGGATCCGAAACTAGCATTCGCCCGGACAGTACGCTCGCCGGACTTTACCGATCCTTGGCCGAGTTCACAGTCCTGACGGACTGCGTGCGTTCGGCAGTCGATGAACGGCTGGCCGCGGCCATCGATGTGACGGGGTGGGCAAACGGCGTCCTGCGTATCCGCCTGTCACGCCCCACGCTGGCCACGCACTGGCGCTTCCAGGAGCCGGCCGTACGGCGCCATCTGGCCAGACTGCCGGCCTTCCGCGGCCTGACCGACATCCGGCTGGTGCTGGCCGTACCCGCAGCGGCCGGCCGTGGCCGGCCACACCGCTCCCGGATCGGCGAGGCACCGGCCGGCGCGATCCGGGAACTGGCCAGGGACGAATCGCACCCTCGCCTGCGTGCGGCGCTGGAAGCACTGGCCGCCGCTGCCGAGCAGTCGCGGCCGGGCGGCCATGAAAAAAGCGGGGATCGGGGGTAGCGCTCAGCCGGCGGCAAGCACCGGCTGGGCGTAGGAAATCGGCGAGGAGGCTTCGTCCTCGAAGCTCACCAGCTCGTAGGCGTCCGGGCGGGCCAGCAGCTCGCGCAGGAGACGGTTGTTGAGCGCATGGCCCGATTTGTGGCCGATGTATTCGCCGATCAGGCTGTGTCCGAGCAGGTACAGGTCGCCGATCGCATCCAGGATCTTGTGCTTCACGAACTCGTCCTCGTAGCGCAGGCCGTCTTCGTTGAGGATGCGGAATTCATCCACCACGATGGCGTTTTCCACGCTGCCACCCAAGGCGAGGTTCTTGGAGCGGAGGTATTCGATATCGCGCATGAAGCCGAAGGTGCGCGCCCGGCTGACTTCCTTCACGAATGAAGTGGTGGAGAAGTCCACGGTTGCCGTCTGGTTGCGGTTGCGGAACACCGGATGATCGAAATGAATGGTGAAGCTGACCTTGAAGCCGTCAAACGGTACGAAGGTGGCGGACTTGTCGCCGTCGCTGACGGTGACTTCCTTCTTCACCCGGATGAATTTCTTGGCGGCCTTCTGCTCGGCGATGCCGGCCGACTGCAGCAGGAACACGAAAGGCCCCGCGCTGCCGTCCATGATCGGCACTTCGGGACCGGAGATTTCCACGATGGCGTTGTCGATGCCCAGGCCGGCAAAGGCGCTCATCAGGTGCTCGATGGTGGAGACTTTCACATCACCGTCAACCAGCGTGGTCGAGAGGGTGGTCTCACCCACGGCATGGGCGGCCGCACGGATGGCAGGCACAGGCTGCAGGTCGACGCGGCGGAACACGATGCCGGAATCGATCGGGGCAGGACGCACGGTGAGATAGATCTTGTCCCCGGTGTGCAGGCCGATGCCGGTCGCGCGGATGACATTCTTGATGGTGCGTTGCTGGATCATTGCCTCACGGCCTTTCGTAACTTGTTGTCTGGCAAGCGGTTGACCCCACAGGGCAGGGTCTGGCCAAGCCGAGGGAAAGAGTAACAAAGTTTTTCAGAATCCCCAAACCGGGGGTCCTGCGTCTTGCCGAAGGGCGGGCGGGGAAAGCCGGCCGGGCGGCGGGAAACGCCCGGCCGGAGGGAAGTCGCGGCCCGGGGCGGGAACCCGGGGCCGCGATGCTAGCGCAATAAAGGAAGAAGTTCGCCAGAAAATGACCGGTCAGTCAGCCTGGCGCCGGAGGAACGCCGGGATGTCCAGGAAGTCCATGTCCCCGGCCGGCTTGGCCGGCGGGGCGGACCCGGTACCGGTCTGCCCGCGCTGGCGCAGGGCCGGCGGCCGGTCGAAATCCCGGTAGTCCGGACGGGCCGGCTCGGACGGCGAAGTCACCACCCGGGTCGCCCCCTGTGCCTGGACCGAGGCCCGGGGCGTGGCGGCGACCGTCTCCACCACCCGCAGGCCATGCTGGGCACGGCCAATGCCGGTGGCCACCACCGTGACACGCACTTCGTTCTCCATGGTCGGGTCGAAGGCGGTACCGATGATGATCTGCGCATCCGGTGCCGCGAACTCCGCCACCGCACGACCGACCTCATCAAAATCGCCGATCGCGAAATCCATGCCGGCAGTGATGTTCACCAGGATGCCTTTGGCGCCCTGCAGGTTCACGTCTTCCAGCAGCGGGCTGTGCAGCGCGCGCTCGGCGGCTTCACGCGGGCCGCCTTCGCCGCGGGCCGTGCCCGTGCCCATCATCGCCATGCCCATCTCGCTCATGACCGTGCGCACATCGGCGAAGTCGACGTTGATCATGCCGGGATGGATGATCAGATCGGCAATCCCCTTGACCGCGCCGAGCAGCACATCATTGGCTGCCTTGAAGGCCTCCAGCATCGACGTACGCGGACCCAGCACGCTGAGCAGCTTTTCGTTGGGGATGGTGATCAGCGAATCGACATGCTCGGCCAGTGCCGCGATGCCCTGCTCCGCCGACTTCATGCGCCGCGGCCCCTCGAACGGGAACGGTTTGGTGACCACCGCCACGGTGAGGATGCCCATGCTGCGGGCCACTTCCGCCACCACGGGTGCGCCACCGGTACCGGTACCACCGCCCATGCCGGCGGTGATGAACACCATGTCGGCACCCTGCAGCAGCTCCTCGATGCGATCGCGGTCTTCCAGCGCCGCCTGGCGACCGATCTCCGGGTTGGCGCCCGCGCCGAGACCCTTGGTCACCTGGCTGCCGAGCTGCAGCAGCGTGCGCGCAGAGTGACGCTTGAGCGCCTGCGCATCGGTATTGGCGCAGATGAATTCCACGCCTTCCACATGATTGGCGACCATGTGCTCGACTGCGTTGCCGCCGCCACCGCCCACACCCACCACCTTGATCACCGCGTTCTGCGGTGCGTTGTCGATCATCTCAAACTTCGGCATGACTACTTCCTCCCAAAACTCCCGCTTCCTGAAAAAAGATCTTTCTTGTTTTCCCGCACAGCGAAAATCACCCGCAAACACACAACATCAAAAGCTGCCCTTGAACCACTTCATGAACCGGTCGATGGGCGAATCGGAACCGGTTACCCCCTTGCCCTTGCGATCCCGCTTCTCGTCGTCGCGCATGCGGCGGGCGTAATGCAGCAACCCGACGCTGGTGGCGAAAATCGGATTGCCGGCAATCTCGTCGGTCACACCCACCACGCCCTGCGGATAACCCAGCCGCACCGGCATGTGGAACACCTCTTCCGCCAGCTCGATGGCGCCTTCCATCTTCACGGAACCGCCGGTGAGCACGATGCCGGACGGGATCATTTCCTCAAAACCGCTGCGGCGCAGCTCGGCCTGAACCAGCGTGAAAAGTTCGTCGTAGCGTGGCTCGATCACTTCCGCGAGCGCCTGCCGCGACAGATCCTTGGGCGCACGGTCACCGACACTGGGTACCTTGATGGTTTCGCCGGGGCGCGCCAGCTGTGCCAGCGCACAGGCGTACTTCATCTTGATCTCTTCTGCCGACGGCGTCGGCGTACGCAGTGCCATGGCGATGTCGTTGGTGACCTGGTCGCCGGCAATGGGGATCACCGCGGTATGGCGGATTGCACCGTTGTTGAAAATGGCCATGCCGGTGGTGCCGCCACCGACATCGACCAGGCAGACACCCAGTTCCTTTTCATCGTCGGTCAGCACCGCATGGGCGCTGGCCAGTTGCTCCAGCACCAGCTCGTCCACTTCCAGACCACAGCGGCGGATGCACTTCTCGACGTTCTGTGCGGCGTTTTCCGCGCAGGTGACCATGTGCACCTTGGCCTCCAGCCGGACCCCCGACATGCCCAGCGGCTCACGCACGCCATCCTGGTCGTCGATCACGTATTCCTGTGGAATCACATGCAGCACGCGCTGATCGGCCGGAATCGGGACCGCAGCCGCCGCGTCGATCACGCGGTCGACATCGGCACGGGTCACTTCCGTATCGCGGATGGCGACGATGCCATGCGAATTCATGCTGCGCAGATGACTGCCGGAAATGCTGGCATACACCGAATGGATCTGGCAGCCGGCCATCAGCTCGGCTTCCTCAACTGCGCGCTGGATCGACTGCACCGTGGAATCGATGTCGACCACCACGCCTTTCTTCATGCCACGGGTCGGATGGTTGATGCCGAAGCCCACCACCTTGATGCCGCCATCCGGCAGCACCTGGCCAACGATCGCCACGACTTTCGACGTGCCGATGTCCAGGCCCACGATCATGTCATTACCGGGTGTACGTGCCATGGTTCCCTTCCGGAGCAGGCGCTCCCGTTGATGCTGTCGCAGCCGCCACCGGCGGCGCCCAGTGGACGGCAAAGCCGCCGATGTAGCGCAAATCCACGCTGTCGATCCGGTCGGCGATTTCCGCCAGCCGGCTTTCATATACACGCAGGAAACGACGGATACGGCTCAGGGCCTCATCCTGGTCCACACGCAGCTTCATGCCGGTATCGGTCACGATTTCCCAGGACAGCTGATTGTTCAGGGTCAGCTCGCGCACGGAAAGACCGAGCGGCATCAGCATGGCGTTGACCGCACTGTAGAACTCCATCACCTGTACCGATTTGTCCTGCGGACCGTACAACGACGGCAAGTGACCAGCTGCACCGGCGTTTTCCGGCTGGAAGACTTCTCCGACGTGACTGATGTAGCCATCGCCATTCCAGTGCGCCACCGGCACTTTTTCCGTCACCCGCACGATCAGTCCATGCGGCCAGACCCGGTAGACATCGACGGCACTGACCCAGGACAGGTTGCCCAGCTCGCGGGCGATCTCCGCCATCGGCACATCCAGCAGCGAATGCCCGTCGACCAGCGTTGCCAGCGAACGTTCGATCTCGCCCTGGGTATTGGCCCCGAAGGAGCCTTCCACCCGCACGCGCTCGATACGGGTGGCGTCCTCGGCCCAGCTCACCACCATCATCGCCAGCAACACGACAGCCGTAACAGCAACCACCACGGTTGCCGGCGCAAGCACACGGCGCGCGAACTGCATGGCACGCCGGCGGCGTGCCGTGCCTTCGCGAACCAGGTTGTCGCGCAGTGCCGCTGTCATGGCTGGATTCCCGACTCCTTCAGGATATTGGCAACGAGTTCACCGAAATCGAGCCCGGCTGCCCGGGCCGCCATCGGTACCAGCGAGTGGTCGGTCATGCCCGGCACGGTATTCACTTCCAGCAGACGGAACCTGCCGGCACTGTCCATCATCACGTCGACCCGGCCCCAGCCACGGCAACCCACTGCGGCGAACGCATCCAGCGCCAGCTTCTTCAGCTCTTCCTCGCGTGCCGCTTCCAGGCCACAGGGGCACAGATACTGGGTGTCGTTGCGGATGTATTTCGCTTCGTAGTCATAGAACTCCGCCGTGGTCTTCAGGCGGATCGGCGGCAGTGCGCGATTGCCGAGAATCGCCACGGTGAATTCCGGACCATCGATCCATTCCTCGACAACGACGTCCCGGTCGTACTGCTGTGCTTTCGCCAGGGCTTCAGCCAGTTGCGCCGCATCGTTGGCCTTGCCCATGCCGATGCTGGAGCCTTCACGGGCCGGCTTGACCATCAACGGGAAGCGGCCAGGCACCAGCTGGTCGACCCATACAGCAGCATCGCGATGCGCCCGGAAACCCGGCGTCGGCCGGCCGCAGGCCTGCCACAGCAGCTTGGTGCGGATCTTGTCCATGCCGATGGCCGAGGCCATCACACTGCTGCCGGTGTAGGGCAGGCCGATGGTCTCCAGCAGCCCCTGCAGCGAACCGTCCTCACCACCCCGACCATGCACGGCAATAAAAGCGGCATCGAATTGCTTCAGCGCGGCAATGTCGAGGTCCCGCGTGTCGATCCCCGTGGCGTTCACACCGCGCGCGCGCAGGGCTTCCAGAACGGCATTGCCGCTCTTCAGGGAAACCTCGCGCTCCGCGGCCGTGCCGCCAAACAGTACTGCGATCTTCATGGTCGTCTCTCTGCCTGCTCTCCGGTCAATCCAGTTTCATGTTGCTGTCTGCCAGCCTCGCCGAGATGGCACCGATGTCGCCCGCGCCCTGGGTCAGCAGCACATCGCCGTCACGCAGGACACTGCGCAGGACTTTCTGCACATCGGCAGCCGTCTCCACGAACACCGGGTCGATGCGGCCGCGGGCACGGATGCTGCCGCACAGGCTGCGGCCATCGGCACCTGCGATCGACGCTTCACCGGCGGCATAAACCTCCATCAGCAACAGCACGTCGACTTCCGACAGTGCGCCGACGAAGTCCTCGTACAACTCCTTGGTACGCGTATAGCGGTGCGGCTGATACAACATCACGGCACGGCGATCCGGCCAGACCTTGCGCAGCGCAGCCACCGTGGCCTGCACCTCACGCGGGTGATGGCCGTAATCGTCGACCAGGGTGACCGTTCCATTCAGGGTTTCGAACGTGCCGTATACCTGGAAGCGGCGCCCCACACCCTGGAATTTCGCGAGCGCATCGACGATGGCCTTGTCCGCCACGCGTTCATCGGTGGCGACCGCGATGGCGGCCAGTGCGTTCAGCACGTTGTGCCGGCCAGGAATCGACACGGTGACATTCAGCGGCGCATGTGGTGCCGGACGCGCAGCAGTGAAGTGCGTGCGCATGCCGTCATAGCGGACATCGACGGCGCGGAAGTCGGCATCTTCCTGCTCGATGCCATACGTGATCACGGTACGGGTGACGCGCGGCAGAACCCGGCGAACCACCGGATCATCCACGCACATGACCGCCACACCGTAGAACGGCAGGTTGTGCAGGAACTCGATAAAAGTATGCTCCAGCTGCGCGAAATCGCCGTTGTAGGTCGACATGTGATCGGCATCGATATTGGTGACGATCGACACCATGGGCTGCAGGTGCAGGAACGACGCATCGCTCTCGTCGGCTTCCGCCACGAAATAGCGGCTGCCGCCCAGCTGGGCATTGGAACCGGCACTGTTCAACCGGCCGCCGATCACAAAAGTCGGATCAAGGCCGGCTTCCGCCAGGATCGAGGCAACCAGGCTGGTGGTCGTGGTCTTGCCGTGCGTGCCTGCCACGGCAATGCCATGCCGGTACCGCATCAGCTCGGCCAGCATTTCCGCGCGCGGCACTACCGGCACGCGTGCCTCGCGTGCGGCCAGCACTTCAGGGTTCTGCTCGTTGACCGCCGTGCTGACCACAATCACGTCAGCGCCTTCCACGTTGCTGCCGGCATGACCGATGAACACCATCGCGCCCATGCTCTTCAGACGGCGGGTTACCGCACTCTCTTTCAGATCGGAACCACTGATGTGATAGCCCTGATTGAGCAACACTTCGGCAATACCGCACATGCCCGACCCGCCGATACCCACGAAGTGGATGCGGCGGATGCGGCGCATCTCCGGGATAGGGAACCGGGATGCGGTGTCCTGGCTGCTGGCTTTCATGCAGTGACCTCGTGACAGATGCGGGCGATCGCACCGGCAGCGTCGCCGAACGACGCGCGACGGGCTGCAGTCGCCATGCCCAACAGGGTGTCGCGGCCGGCCATGGTGCGGATCTCGCTCGCCAGCCGTGCGCCGTTCAATTGCGTCTGCGGCAGCAGACGCGCCGCGCCGGCCTGTACCAGATAACCGGCATTTTTCGTCTGGTGGTCGTCCACCGCATGCGGAAACGGCACGAAGATCGCCGGCACGCCGGCAGCGGCCAGCTCACTCACCGTCAGCGCGCCCGCACGGCACACCACCAGATCGGCCCAGGCGTAGGCGGCCGCCATGTCATCAATGAAGGCGAGCACGTCAGCATCCAGACCGGACCGCGCATAGTTGGCACGGGTCGAATCGACGTCCTTGCGCCCGGTCTGGTGACGTACCGCAACCGGCATGTCGCGCGCAATTTCCGCCAGCGCATCCGGCACATGCGTGTTCAGCGCCTGGGCACCGAGACTGCCGCCGATCACCAGCACGCGCAGCTCGCCGCTGCGGCCGGCATAGCGTACAGCCGGTTCCGGGATGGCACGGATGGCCGCGCGCACCGGATTGCCAAGCACCGTGGCGCCGGGCAACTGCTGCACGGCCTCCGGGAATGCTACCAGGACACGTGTGGCAATCCTTGCCAGCAGGCGATTGGTCAGGCCGGCAATGGCGTTCTGCTCATGCACCACCAGCGGTACACCGGCCAGACGCGCGGCCACGCCACCCGGGCCTGAGGCAAAACCACCGAAACCGATCACCACCTGCGGTTTTTCCCGGCGAATGACTGCCAATGCACCCAGCAGCGAGCGCGCCAGCTTGAAGGGTGCAGACAACAATCTGGCAATACCGCCGCCGCGCAACCCGGATACCGGCAGCGTGCTGATGGCGTAGCCGTGCTTGCCGACCAGCTCCACTTCCATGCCACCCTGCGAACCCAGCCAGTGCACGCGGCCGCCGTCCTGCACCAGCTGTTCGGCAACGGCGATGGCCGGGAACACGTGGCCGCCGGTACCGCCGGCCATGATCAGTGCGCGAATACTCATGCCGTCACCGCCTCGCGTCCCTGACGCGACGTCGTGCGCGTGGCACCGGTGGCGGGTGCCGCCAGACGCCAAACAGCGCCCAGCATCAGGCAACTCGCCAGCAGGCTGGAGCCGCCATAGCTGACCAGAGGCAGCGTCAATCCCTTGGTGGGCATCAGCCCCATGTTGACGCCCATGTTGATAAAGGCCTGCACGCCGATCAGGACAGCAGCACCCCACGCAAAGTAGGCACCAAAAGCATCGCCGGCCAGCGCCCGGTCGCGGGCAATGCGCAACACTGCCGACACCAGCAACACGAACAACAGCACGATCGCCATGACGCCGAACAGGCCGAACTCCTCGGCCGCTACCGCAAAGACAAAATCGGTATGCGCTTCCGGCAGATAGAAAAGTTTCTGCACGCTGTTGCCCAGCCCCACACCGGCAACCTCGCCACGCCCGAACGCGATCAGGCTCTGCACCAGCTGGTAACCGGAATCGAACTGGTGCTGCCAGGGATCCATGAAGCTGGTCATGCGCGCCATGCGGTACGGCTGGGTCAGGATCAGCACGGTGATGGCGGCAATGCCCGCCACGGCAAGTCCGATCACGTAGCGCAACGGAATGCCGGCCAGGAAAAGCAGGGTGAACACCATCGCCACCATCACCACGGAGGTACCGAGATCCGGCTCCAGCAGCAGAAGACCCAGCATGCAGGCCAGGACGCCCAGCGGTTTGGCAATGACCAGCGGCTCATGCAGGGATTCACGCCGGCGTGCCAGGTAGTCGGCCAGGAAGGCCAGCAGTGCCAGCTTGGCAAATTCGCTCGGCTGTACATTGAAGCCCACCAGCGGAATCCAGCGCTGGCTGCCGTTCACTTCCCGGCCCAGCCCCGGAATCAGCACAGCCACCAGCCCCAGCACACCGGCGACCAGCAGCAACGGGCTGAAGCGTTGCCACAACTCCACCGGCAGGCGCGACACCACCAGCGCCCCGATCAGGCCGACCAGCACGTACACACCGTGGCGCAGGCCGAAATAGAACGGCGCGTGCAGCTTGGTATCGGCATAGTGGATCGATGCCGAGGTCACCAGCAGGAAACCGGTAATCAGCAACAGGCCGGCGCTCAGCACCAGTTGCTGGCGGGCGGACAGCACGGACAGGTTCATGCCGCCCTCCCCGTATGCGCCAGCACCAGCTGCTCGAAATGCCGGCCACGCGCGTCGTAGCCGCTGTACATGTCGAAGCTGGCACAGGCCGGCGACAGCAACACCGCGTCGCCCGGCAAGGCAACGCCGGCGCTGGCACGCACGGCATCTTCCATGGAGACGCAGTCGACGATCTTGTCCTGCTCGCTGATGGCGGCACGGATCAGCGGTGCATCGCGCCCGATCAGCATCAGCTTGCGCACCCAGGCGCGCACATGCGGATCGAGCAGATGGAAGTCCTGGTCCTTGCCAAGGCCACCGGCAATCAACACGACCTTGCCGCGAATGTTCTCGCCAAGACCGGCCAGTGCCGCGGCCGTGGCGCCGATGTTGGTGCCCTTGGAATCGTTGTACCAGGCAACGCCACCCTGTTCGGCCACGAAACGGCAGCGGTGCGGCAGGCCAGGGAATTCGCGCAGGGCTTTCAGCATGGCCGGCATCGGCAAGCCTGCCGCCAGGCCGAGCCCGAGCGCGGCCATGGCGTTGAGCTGGTTGTGGGTGCCCTTGATGCGCATGTCGTCGACGGCAATCAACGGTTTACCGTCCCGGGTGATAACTCGGACACCGCCGGCGTCGGCAATGCCGAAGCCACGGGACCGGCTGCCGGTGCCGAAGTCGATGGTGTCGCCGGCAAAACCGGTGCGCGGTGCCGACCAGCTGTCGTCGCGATTGACCACGGCCGTCGTACAGCGGGCGAAGATGCGCTGCTTGGCCATGCCGTAATCGGCCAGAGACGCATAACGGTCCATGTGGTCTTCGGACAGGTTCAGGATCGTGGCACCGGTCAGTGCCAGCGTGTATGTGGTTTCCAGCTGGAAGCTGGACAGCTCCAGCACGTACAGCTGCACATCATCGGCCAGCAGATCCAGCGCCGGCGTGCCGAAGTTGCCGCCCACCGCCACGTTCAGGCCGGCCGCCTGCGCCATTTCGCCGAGCAGCGCCGTCACCGTGCTCTTGCCATTGCTGCCGGTGATGCCGATCACCGGCGCATGCACGTGACGCGCAAACAGCTCGATGTCGCCGATCACCGGAACGCCGGCGGCGGCAGCGGCGACGATTTCCGGCTCGGCCACGGCCACACCCGGACTTACCACCAGCACACCGGCCGACAGCAGCCAGTCGGCACGCAGGCTGCCGGTATGGATCTCGACATCGGGAAACCCGGCACGCAGCGCATCGAGGCCGGGCGGCTGTTCGCGGGTATCGAGGGCACGCACGGCCTCACCCCGCCCGCGCAGCCAGCGCAGGCAGGAGACGCCCGTTTTGCCCAGACCCACGATCACGTACATGACGTTTTCCCGTTCTCCCTGCTCAGCGGATCTTCAGCGAAGCCAGACCGATCATCACCAGCACGAAAGTGATGATCCAGAAACGCACGATGACCTTCGGCTCCGGCCAGCCCTTCAGCTCGAAGTGGTGATGGATCGGTGCCATACGAAAAATCCGCTTTCCGGTCAGCTTGAAGGAAGCGACCTGCATCATCACCGAAACGGTTTCCAGTACGAAAATTCCGCCCATGATGAACAGCACGATTTCCTGGCGAACAATCACCGCCACCACGCCAAGCAGTGCGCCCAGCGCCAATGCGCCGACATCACCCATGAACACCTGGGCCGGATAGCTGTTGAACCAGAGGAAGCCGAGTCCGGCCCCGACCAGCGAGCCGATGATGACCACCAGCTCACCGGCACCCTGCACTTGCGGGATCAGCAGGTACTGGGCGAATTTCGCGTTTCCGGAAAGGTAGGCAAATACGCCCAGCGCGGCTCCGACCATCACGGTCGGCATGATTGCCAGGCCGTCCAGTCCATCGGTCAGGTTGACTGCGTTGCTGGTACCGACAATGACGAAATAAGTAAACACGATGAACAGGATTGCGCCGGCTTCCAGCGTGTACCCGCCCAGCGCGAAGCTGAACCACTCGGGCGAAAGATCGAAAGACAGATTCTTGAAAAAGGGCAGGTACAGGGTGGTCTGGGTAGCTTCCGCCTGCGTGCCCGCCACGGTCACGTACAGGAAGATTGCCGCACCAAGGCCAGCCACCGACTGCCAGAAATATTTCCAGCGGCCAGGGAGGCCGCGCGAATTCTTCTCCACCACCTTGCGGTAGTCATCGACCCAGCCGACCGCGCCAAAGATCATGGTGACGGCCAGCACGATCCACACGTAGCGGTTTTCCAGGTCAGCCCACAGCAGCGTGGATGCCAGGATCGCGACCAGAATCAATGCGCCACCCATCGTCGGCGTGCCGGCCTTGGACAGGTGCGACTGCGGACCATCGCTGCGGATGGCCTGACCGAACTTCATCACCCGCAGGCGCTCGATCATCCAGGGGCCCAGCAGCAGGGCAATCGCCAGCGCTGTCATCACGCCCAGGATCGCCCGCAGCGTCAGGTACTGGAATACCGCGAAACCGGAGTGGTACTGCGTCAGGTATTCAGTGAGCCAGAGCAGCATTTTTCTCTCCCGTCAGCGCAGCGACCACACGCTCCATGCGCGCGCTGCGTGAACCCTTGACCAGCACCGTGACTTCCCGGGCCGGCTCTTGTTGTCTTGCTTCTGCCAACTGAGTGCGCAGCACCGTCACCAGCGCATCCACATCGGCGAAAGCCCGGGCACCGGCACCGAAACCGGCGGCGGTTTCCCCTGAAAAGTCACCGGTCACAAACAGGGCATCGACACCGGCAGCACTGGCAAATGCACCGACCTCCCGATGCAGCGAAGCAGCCGTCGGGCCCAGCTCCGCCATATGACCCAGGACCAGCAGGCGACGCCCCGGATAACTGCAAAGTGTGCGTACTGCTGCCTTCACCGATCCCGGGTTGGCGTTGTAGGTGTCATCGATCAGACGTACGCCGTCCGGAAGCATGCGCACCGTCAGGCGACCCGACACCGATTGCACTTCCGCCAGCGCCGCCGCAATGGCTTCCGGAGCAACGCCACAGGCGAGGCCGACGCTGGCCGCGGCCAGCGCATTGGAGACGTTGTGCAGACCCGGTACCGCCAGCGATACCGTCACGCGCCTGCCTTCGATCACCAGCGTGAAACGGGCGCAGCCATCACTGCCCGTCGTCACCGCCTCGGCGCGCACGCTGGCGGTCAGCCCCTGCTTCGCGTGTTCCTGCGCGGAATAGCCAATCACGCGGCAAGCCGGCAGGCGGGCACGCCAGTACTCGGCAAAGCTGTCGTCGCAGTTGATGATGGCGACACCATCCGGTTTCAGGGCCGCATAGACCTCACCCTTGCCGGCGGCAATCGCTTCCAGTGTTCCGAAGCCGGCCAGATGCGCGCCGGTGACATTGGTCACCAGCGCGATGTCCGGCTGCACGATATCGATCAGGTAAGCGATGTCCCCCGGGCGTCCCTGCCCGAGTTCCACCACCGCGTAGCTATCGTTTTCGTCCAGGGACAGCAACGTGAGCGGAACGCCGATCTCGTTGTTGAGGTTGCCCTGGGTGGCGAGTGTCGTACCGGCGCGGCGCAATACCGCAGCCGTGAATTCCCGGGTGGTGGTCTTGCCGGAATTGCCGGTGATGGCCACCACGGTGGCTGCGGACGCGGCACGCCGCGTGGCAGCGAGCCGGCCAAGCGCGAACAGCGTATCGTCGACCACGATGCGCGGCTCACCGAAAACAGCGTCGTCACGCGCGACCACCGTGGCCACCGCACCGGCGGCGCGGGCGGCAGCGGCGTGATCGTGCCCGTCATGGTTGGCGCCCTTGAGCGCGAAGAACAATGTGCCTGCCACCGCCTTGCGGGTATCGGTGCTGACATCGCGGAATTCCTGCTGCGTGGCCTGTTCACTGCCCCGCAGCCATCCGCGCATGGCCCTGGCTGCCTCACCGAGACGCATCACGATCATGCGGCACCTCCGGCAGCAACAGCCCGGGCCGCCAACGCCGCGCGCACCACATCCCGATCGGAAAACGGCAAACGGGTGCCTGCGATTTCCTGATAGTCCTCGTGACCCTTGCCGGCAACCAGCACGGTGTCTTTATGTCCGGCCTGCTGCACCACGCGCTGGATCGCTTCTGCACGGTCCAGCAACACGCGCAGGCGCGATGCGGGCACACCCGGCATGCCGGCAAGGATGTCGTCAGCGATGGTTTGCGGCGATTCGCTGCGCGGATTGTCGCTGGTGACAACGGCCATGTCGGCCAGCCTCGCTACCACGGCACCCATTTGCGCACGCTTGCCGCGGTCACGGTCACCACCGCAGCCGAACACGCACCAGAGCATGCCATCGGTACGCTCGCGCAGTACCGACAGGACTTTTTCCAGCGCATCCGGTGTATGAGCGTAATCGACCACACACAGTGGCGCATTGCGCCCGCCCAGGGCTTCCATGCGACCGGCCGGTGCCTCCAGGACGGACAACACACCCGCGATCTGTGCCAGTTCGTAGCCCAGGATACGCAGCGCACCGATCACCGCCATGATGTTGCCGGCGTTGAAACCGCCGATCAGGCGCGTATCGGCCGTCATCTCCCGGCCCTCGACCCGCAGCGTCAGGCGCGAACCGGTACCGCTGGCGGTCATGCCCAGCAGCTCGATGTCGTGACCGCGGCCGGCCATGCCGTAGGTAAGCACGCGTGCCGCCTGCACCCGCCCCTCGGCCAGCCAGCGCAGCGCATATGAGTCGTCGCCGTTGATCACGGCACCACCCAGCCCCGGCCAGGAAAACAGCTGGGCCTTGGCTGCTGCGTAGTTGTCCATGGTGCCGTGATAGTCGAGATGGTCACGGCTGAGATTGGTGAACATCGCAATGCGTATACGGGTACCGGCCAACCGGTGTTGCTCGATGCCGATCGAAGACGCCTCCATGGCCACCGCGGCAAAGCCCGCAGCATCAAAGCCTGCCAGCAGACCCTGCAGCTCGACGGCACCCGGCGTGGTATTACGCAGCGGCTCGCGCGCGGCATCGGCCCGCGCCGGACCTGCACCAAGCGTGCCCAGCACCGCCGTGCGCGTCCCGAGCAGTTCCAGCGCCTGCGCCATCAGCCAGCTGGTGGTGGTCTTGCCGTTGGTTCCGGTCACGGCCAGGACCGACATGCGCTGCGACGGTTCGCCGAAGAAATGCGCGGCAATCACGCCGGCCTGCGCCCGCAGATGGCGTACGGCAATCACCGGCACCGAGGCGACCGTGCTGTCGATGGCGACGCTGTCATCCGATTCCGCCAGTACGGCAGCGGCTCCACGCTCGATGGCCTGGGCAATATAGGTGCGCCCGTCCTGCTGTGTACCACGCAGGGCCAGATAGAGATCGCCGCGCTGTACGGCGCGACTGTCATCGCAGATGCCGCTGACGACAATGCCGGCGGCGGCGGCCGGATCGCAGGCTATTCCGGAAGACACCAGCAATTCGCGCAGCTGCACAGGGGCATGCCGGCTCACAGCACACCTCCCGCGGCCGGAGCCGCCGCCACGGCGGTCACCGCATCCGGACTGACATTGAGCGTGCGCAGCGCGCCCGCCGTGATCGCCGAAAACACCGGCGCGGCAACCAGGCCACCGAAATAATCGGTACCGCCGGGATTGTCGATCACCACCACCGTCACCACGCGCGGAGCCGATGCCGGTGCCATGCCGGCAAACAATGACAGGTATTCGTTCTCCGCATAGCCGGAGCCGGTGAGCTTGTGCACCGTCCCGGTCTTGCCGGCCACACTGTAGCCGTTGATACGGGCACGGGCCGCAGTGCCACTGTCAGTGGTCACCGTGGACAACATGCCGGTCACCGTGCGCGCCAGCTGTGCGCTCATCACGCGCTCACCCGGCACCGTCTCACCATCCGCGCGGCGCAGCAGTGTGACCGGCCGGAACATGCCACCGGAGGCAATCACGGCGTAACTCTGGGCCAGCTGCAGGGCCGTCACCGATACGCCGTAGCCATACGACAGTGTGGCCAGCTCGATCGGCCGGTATTTTTTCCGCTCGACCAGACTGCCGGTGCTTTCACCCGGAAAACCGGTATGTGTAGCGACGCCAAAACCCACGCGGTGGAACATCGACACCAGCTGCTGCGGTTCCATCGCCAGCGCCAGCTTCGTGGAGCCGATGTTGCTGGACTTGGTCAGGACGGTGGTGATATCGATCAATCCATAATCGTGGTGATCGCTGATTACTTTGTCGCCTACGCGAAGTTTTCCCGGCGAGGTCTCGATCAGCGAACCCGGGCGGAATTTCCCGCTTTCCAGCGCCGCCGCCACCGTAAAGGTCTTCATGGTCGAGCCCGGCTCGAACATGTCGGTCACCGCCCGGTTGCGCAGCCACGAAGTACGCGTATCGGCGCGGTTGTTCGGGTTGTAGGAAGGCTGGTTGGCCATCGCCAGCACTTCACCGGTCTCGACATCCAGCACCACCACGCTGCCGCCGGACGCGCGTTGCTGGCGCACGGCAGCCGCCAGCTCCCGGTACGCCAGATACTGGATACGCAGATCGATGCTCAGTGCCAGATCGCCGCCGGGGCGTGCGTCTTCGACGATCTCGACATCGTCAACCACACGGCCATTCAGATCCTTGATGACCTTGCGCTTGCCGACGTGTGCGCCCAGACGCGACTCCCACGCCAGTTCCATGCCTTCCTGGCCGGCGTCGTCGATGTTGGTGAAGCCGACCACATGCGCCGCGACCTCACCGGCCGGATAGAAACGCCGGTATTCGGTCATGCCGTAAACACCCGGCACATTCAGTGCAAGAATGGCCTGCGCCTGATCCGGCGCCAGATGCCTGCGCACATAAAGGAATTCGCGCGACTGGGCCCGCAGGATGCGGTCCTTCATGTCCTCGTAGTCGACACCGGCCTTGCGGGCCAGCGCCTTCCATTTTTCACGCGCGGCCAGCAACTGCGGTGGATTGGCCCAGATCGAGACCACCGGTGTGCTGACCGCCAGTGCCTGCCCGTTGCGATCGAGGATCAGGCCGCGCGTGGCCGCCAGCGGCTCTACCCGCAGATTGCGGGCATCGCCCTGCGCTCGCAGGAAATCCGATTGCCCGATCTGCAACTGCGCAGCGCGCGCCACCAGCGCCAGCGCCGCACCGGCCAGCAACACCGTCACCAGCAGGAGGCGGCCCGGCAGCAACAGCGCCGGGCCACGGCGCGCACCGCGCACTTCGGAGCGGGCCGGGGCAGTCATTGGCCGGTCACCACGATTTCCTGCACGGTCGGCAGGTACATGTTCAGGCGCGTACGGGCAGTCTGCTCAACATGCGCATACGAGCCCCAGGTGCTCTTCTCCAGCAGCAGCTGACCCCATTGAACCTGCATGCGTTCGCTGTCGCGCTGCAGTGCCTGCAGCTCGTTCACCAGCTGCCGGGATACGTGCACGCTGTAGACAACCGCAAGCGCGGACAACAGGGCCAGCGTTGCGGCGGCTGCCAGCAGAAGCACATCGCGCGGTGCCGGCGTCTCAACCATGAGGCACCTCTGCAATACGCAACACGGCACTGCGGGCACGCGGATTGCCGGCAATCTCGTCCGCGCCCGGCATGATCGCCTTGCCTACGGCGCGCAACCGCGGCACAAAGGCATCGGCCGGCAATGGCATGCCGCGGGGCACTTCCGGACCGCGCTCATGGAAGCGGATGAAGCGTTTGACAATGCGGTCTTCCAGCGAATGGAAGCTGATCACCGCCAGCCGCCCGCCCGGCGCCAGCACATCAAGCGCCTGCGGCAACACGTCAGCCACCTGGTCGAGCTCGTGGTTGACGTGTATGCGCAGCGCCTGGAAAACACGCGTGGCCGGATTCTTGCCGGCCTCACGGGTCGGAACCGAAGCAGCCACCAGCGCAGCAAGTTCCGTGGTTGTCTGCAGGGGACGCTCTGCCCGCGCGCGGACGACAGCCTGCGCGATACGGCGAGAAAACCGCTCTTCCCCCAGCTCACGGAACACCGTCTCCAGCTCCTCCACACTCGCCTGCGCGAGGAAATCCGCCGCACTTTCGCCCGCCTGCGGATTCATCCGCATGTCGAGCGGGCCATCCCGCAAAAAACTGAAACCGCGCGCCGGATCATCCAGCTGCGGTGACGAAACCCCCAGGTCCAGCAGCAGGCCGTTCACCCGGCCCCGCCAGCCCCGCGCATCGACCAGTGCCGACAGCGCGACAAAATCCCCGTGTGCAACCGCAAACCGCGCGTCTTCCCGTGCCAACGCCTCGCCGGCGGCAATCGCCTGCGGATCACGGTCGATCCCGAGCAGGTGCCCCTGTACCCCCAGGCGGCGCAGGATTTCCCTGCTGTGGCCGCCACGGCCGAAGGTGCCGTCGACATAAATGCCGTCCGGCCGCACCTGCAATGCATCAACCGCCTCACGCAGGAGGACGGTCCGGTGTTCAAGCGTCACGCGCGTCAGAACGAAAGCTGCTGGACCGCTTCCGGCAGTGCCGAAGCGTCATCCAGCGTGGCGTTGATCTTTTCGTTGGCAGTCCACTGCTCTTCCGACCACAGCTCCAGCTTGTGGCCCTGGCCGAGCATCACGGCGCCTTTCTCGATGCGGGCGAAACCGCGCAGCATCTGCGGCAGCAGGATCCGGCCGGCATTGTCGATTTCGAGATCCGTGGCCTGACCGATGAAGCGGCGCTTGATGTTGCGCACGTCGGCACTGGCATCCGGCAGGGCGGATACCTTGCGCGCGATCTCTTCCCAGTCGGCGAGCGGATACAGGACCAGGCAGCCGTCATACTGGTGAGCAGTTACTATCACCGCATTGCCGCCACGATCGGCAATACCATCCCGGAAGCGGCCCGGAATGGCGAGGCGCCCCTTGGTATCGACAGTGACGGAGGTGATTCCCTGGAACACGCGCTGCTACCCGCTGGTGTGGAGGAGCCGTCCCGGCCCGTTTCTTCCCGAAAAACCCACTTTTTCCCACTTTTTCCCACCGGGGCACTATAGGAACCGTTCGTCGGCAGCGTCAAGCAAACGCAGCCCGCAGGCGCCGGGCAAGACGCCTTTAAAATCAATAAGTTGGACTGGTTTTGTCGGGTCGGGGGTCAGATGCCGATCCCCGAAACGGTGCATGTTCAGATGCCTGGAACGGCATCCTCACAAAGCACTTTAGGTTCTAGAATTTCTTGGAATAAGAAAGTCCAGTTTTAAGAAGTGTGTGGGTCGGCCGATAAGCCGGGTTCTGTCGTGGACAGTCATTCCTCTAGGGTCTGGGTCACCCCAGACCTCAAGCAACCTACCCGGGTCCGGCGCGGGCCGCGCCATGGGACCCCTATTTGGTCTTGCTCCGGGTGGGGTTTTCCGTGCCGCTGCCGTTGCCGGCCGCGCGGTGCGCTCTTACCGCACCTTTTCACCCTTGCCTGATCCCTTGCGGGCCATCGGCGGTTTGTTCTCTGTGGCACTTTCCGTCGATGCGCTGTTTCCGGCGCACCTCCCAGGCGTTACCTGGCACCCTGCCCTGCGGAGCCCGGACTTTCCTCCCCCACCGCGAACGAGCGCAGTGGCGGCGACTGTCTGGCCGACCCACACGGCGCGCATTCTAGCCCAACCGGACCGGTCATTCGTCGGCCGCGCCCAGATCCAGCAACCGCTGATAGAGCTCGCGACGCGGGCGCCCCAGCAGTTTGGCCGCCACTTTTGCCGCCCGGGTGGCAGACAGCTCGCCTGCCAGTGCACGCAACAGGGCCACCTCGTCCAGTGAAGCAACCGGTACGGCCTCTTTCACGCCGGCCACCAGCAGGACAATCTCGCCGCGCTCCTGGTGACTGTCCGCCGCAACGAATCCGGCCAGTCCGGCCAGCGTCGATTGCCGCACGGTTTCGTAGGTCTTGGTCAGTTCGCGTGCCAGCGCGGCAGGTCGCTCGCCCCCCAGCTCCTGCACCAGATCATCCAGCGTTTCACGCAGACGGTGCGGTGCCTCGTAAAACACCAGCGTCGCCTGCTGCGCCGCCAGCGCCGCCAGCCTGCTCCGTCGTGCCGACGCCGCGGCCGGCAGAAAACCTTCGAACAGGAAGCGGTCGCTGGGCAGACCTGCCGCCGACAGTGCGGCGATGGCCGCACAGGCGCCGGGCACCGGACTGACACGTATGCCCGCCGCATGCGCGGCCGCCACCAGACGGAAGCCCGGATCACTGATCAGGGGAGTGCCGGCGTCGGAAACCAGCGCGACACTCTGCCCGGCCTGCAGCGCGGCCAGCAGGCCTGCAACCCTGCCCGCTTCATTGTGGTCATGCAGCGACTGCAGACGCCCGGCATCGATACCGAGATGGGCAAGCAGGCGGGAACTGTGGCGTGTATCCTCGGCCGCTATAATGTCGGCCGCACGCAGGACCGCTGTTGCGCGTGCCGAGATGTCGTCGAGATTGCCGATCGGCGTTGCCACCACATGAAGCACGCCGGCCCCCAACCTGGTATCGCCTGACATATGCACATGCCTGCCCGCGGACAACGATTGATGAAACTGCAGTTGCTGACACTCTGCTGCAGTCTGCTGTTGCTCAGCAGCGGATGCCAGTCCGGGCTCAGCGTTCCGGACAGCATGCCGGCGGAGGAGAAAATCCGGCGCGCCGATGCCCTGCTCCTGGACGCCGCCGGCCCGACTGCCGGCCAGCGCCTGCTGACCGCAGCCCGCTTCTACAACGCCGGGCAAGCCTACGCGAAGGCCCGGGATGCCCTCAACCGCATCGATATCGCCGCACTGCCCGCCAACCAGCGCCATGATTTCCTGAATGCCATCATGGATGCTTCAGTCGGACTGGGAGATCTGGACGGCGCATTGCAGGCAAGTGCACCCGGTGGCCGTTATGCCTTTGTCTCCGCCCTCGAACCGGGCGAAGCCTCGCAACTTGCCATGCGGCGCGCCGATCTGTTTGAACGCAGGAACCAGCCTGTAGCCGCCATTCGTGAACGCGCGGCAGCCCGTGCCCTGCCCGCCACACAGCAGCAGGCCAACGACGAAGCACTCTGGGCCGCACTGATGCGGCTGGCACGGGAGCCTCTGCGCCAGCTGGAGAACGATGCCGACCCGGCGCTGCAGGCCTGGGCCGTGCTGGCCAGACTGGTTCGCGAAAGCGGGGACAGCCCGTCGCTGCTGGCATCGCGCATCAATACCTGGATGCTGGAACACCCGGATCACCCTGCCGCGGAACGTCCTCCGGTGGCGGTACGTCAGGCCATGTCGGTGAAAACCGGCGACGGACCGGTGCAGATCGCCGTGTTGCTGCCGCAGCACGGCAAGCTGGCCGATGCCGGCACCGCCGTGGAACGCGGGCTGCTGGCCGCCTGGTTCCAGGCCGGCGAAGCCGGCGTGCGGGTACCGTTGTTGCGTTTCTACGATTCCAGCGTCAGCGATTTCAGCACCCTGTACGAAACTGCCGTGCGTGATGGCGCACAGCTGGTGATCGGCCCGCTGGAGAAAGAACACCTGAAGGCGCTGCAGTCGCTCGGACGACTGCCGGTCACCACCATTGCACTGAACTATCCCGATGCGCCCGGCGGCCCGGCGGCGCTGAATTATTTCGGTCTGGCCGGCGAAGACGAGGCCGACCAGATCGCAAAGGCTGCGCTGGTGGCCGGCAAGCGGCGTGCTGCCGCGCTGGTACCGGCCGGGGAATGGGGCGAACGGATGGCGGCGCAACTGGCCCGCACCATGGCCGGCGGCGGCGGCGAACTGCGTGCCACCGGTGTGTTCCAGGGCAACGGCGATTACAGCAATGTCGTGCGCAACCTGATGGAGCTGGCCAACAGCGAGATACGCCACGACCGCGTCGAGCGTGCCAGCGGCCTCAAGCTCGGCTTCGAGCCGCAACGTCGCCAGGACATCGATTGCCTGTTCATCGTCGGCAACACCCTGCAGGGCACGCAGCTGGTACCGGTCGTGCAGTATCACCACGCCGGCGATCTGCCGCTGTATGCAACGTCCCACATCAACGGTCAGATCACACCCGGCGCGATCCGGGACCTGGCCGGTATCCGTTTCGTGGAGATGCCGTGGATTGTCGATGCCGCACAACCGCTGCGCCAGCGCATCGGCGCCGCCTGGAAGGACATCGACGAGCGCTACCTGCGCCTGTACGCACTGGGCGTCGACACCTGGCGTCTCGCAATGCAGTTGCCGGCTGCCGGCAGTGAAATCAGTGGTGCCACCGGCGCGCTGTCCATGGGCGAAGGCCGGCAGATACACCGGCGGCTGGAGTGGCAGATCTACCGTAACGGCAACGCCGAACCGCTCGATGCCCCGCCACCATGACAACGGCCGCCATGAACGCGGCGCGGCGGCAGAACACCGTGCACGGCTCTGGCTTGAGCAGCAGGGACTGCATTGCCTGGATGCCGGCTGGCGTTGCCGCCTCGGAGAGCTCGATCTGGTGATGACCGACCACACCACGCTGGCCTTCGTCGAAGTACGCTGGCGCCGTGCCGGCAGCACCATCGATGCCCTGATGAGCGTGGACCCGCACAAGCAGCGGCGTTTTGCCCGGGCCGCAGCCGCCTGGCTGGGACGCCACCCGCAGCAGGCCGTGATGCCGGCACGCTTTGACGTCGTCGCGATCGACGGCGACGATATCCGCTGGCTGCGGGACGCCTTCACGACAACCGCCTGGTAAAACGACAGGACATTGCCGCCGCATGGACCAGGAAACCGCCGTACGCGACATGATCAGCGGTCATATCGACGCCGCTGCCGCTGTTCTGGAAACCCAGACCCCGATGCTGACGGCAGGTGCAGCACGCATCGTGCGCTGCCTGCTGGATGAAGGCCGCATCTTCGTGTGCGGCAACGGCGGCTCGGCAGCCAATGCCCAGCATTTTGCCGTCAAGCTGCTGGGACGCCTGGAGCGGGAGCGCCCCGGATTGCCGGTGTTCTGTCTTTCCGAAAATGCATCCCTGGTCACCGCCCTGGCCGGCAACTACGGCGCGGCCGATGTATTCGCACGGCAATTGCGTGCACTCGGCCAGTCCGGTGATGTACTGGTGGCGCTGTCTGCCACCGGCATGTCGGCCAATACCGTGCAGGCAGCCATCGCTGCACACGATCGCGGCATGTCGGTCATCGCGCTCACCGGCCACGACGGTGGCGACATCGCGCGCGTGCTCGGAACCGACGATACTGAAATCCGGGTTCCGGCCTCGTCGGCCGTCCGCGCCGAGGAAATCCACTTGTTGCTGGTCAACGTCCTGTGCGACCTGCTCGAACGCGAACTGTTTGGAGACAGCCTGTGAAAACCGTCCTGCGCCGTGTCCTTCCGATCCTTCTGCTGCCGTTGCTGGCCGGCTGCGTCAGCTGGACAGCCACGATGTCGGCTCATCCCGTGGACCAGTATCACGGAACACGCACACTGGGCGCGAAAATCGAGGACCAGGCCATTGAGCGCAAGGTATACACGAATGCCATGCGCATGCTGCCAGCGGCTCGCGATGCCCGCCTGGTCGTGGTCAGCTGGAACGGTCAGGTCCTGCTGACCGGGCAGGTCGCCAGCGAAGCCGACAAACAGCAACTGGAACGGATTGCCGGCGCCGTACGCCACGTCCTGCATGTGCACAACGAGCTGGAAATCGGCAACCCGGTTTCCGGGCTCGTGCGTTTCAGTGACGGCTGGATCACCACACGCGTGAAAACACGGCTGCTGTTCGGCCCTGACGTGCCGGGCCGGCGCGTGAAGGTGGTGACGGAAAACGGCGTGGTCTACCTGATGGGCCTGCTGACCCGCGAGGAAACCGAACTGGCGGTCACCGCCGCACGCGGCGTCTACGGCGTCCAGAAGATCGTCAAGATTGTGGAATACATCGAGCCGGCCAACGCCCGGCGCTGATTCGGCCGCTGTATTGCCGGCGCAGTCGCGCCGGCATCCGGGCGTTTATTTGACGACGCGCAGGGCCGGGCGACCGCGTACGGGCTCGGCAGGACGCTGGCCGGGTTCGTCGACCACTTCCTCGTCTTCGTTGCCGAAGAACATGCCCTGACCGTTTTCGCGGGCATAGATCGCCATGATCGACGCCACCGGCAGGCGGATGAGCTGGGCGACACCACCGAAGCGCGCGCTGAAGCTCACATGGGTTACACCCAGGTGCAGCTCGGTGACCGCTGCCGGTGCCACGTTGAGCACGATACGGCCGTCACGCACGTACGACGCGGGCACGAAGGTGCCGTCGACCGTTGCATCGACCAGCATGTAGGGCGTCATGCCGTTGTCGAGAATCCAGTCGTAGAAAGCGCGTACGAGGTAGGGACGGGTGGGGGTCATGAACACTCCGGGGCGGCAGTGTTGCCGCTGCCGGACCAAGTTTACTCAGTAGGGTTGGCGGATCTCGCGTTCCCGGTCGGACAAGCTGGCCTGGAAGCCGTCACGCCGGAACAGCCGTTCGCAGTACTTGAGCAGACCACGGGCCTGCTTGGGGGGCAGCTCGATGCCCAGCAGGGGGAGGCGCCAGAGGATGGGCGCCATCGCACAGTCGACGATGGTGAACTCATCGCTCATGAAAAAGGGCTTCTGCTCGAAGATCGGCGACAGTGCCAGCAGGCTGTCGCGCAGTTCCTTGCGCAGTTTCGTGACCTGGGCTTCCTTCTCGTTGCCGGCCAGGATGGCATCGATGCTGGTGCACCAGTCGCGGTGGATGCGGCACAGCAATTGCCGGCTCTGCGCCCGTGCCACCGGGTAGACCGGCAGCAAAGGCGGGTGCGGGAACCGTTCGTCGAGGTACTCCATCATCACGTCCGGCTCATGCAGCACCAGATCGCGGTCGACCAGCAGGGGTACTTCGTTGTAGGGGTTGAGGTCGGTCACCTCGTCCGGCAGGTCGGCCGGATCGACATCGACCACTTCGACCGCCACGCCCTTCTCGGCCAGCACGATGCGCACACGGTGGCTGTAGTGGTCGAGGCCGTCCGAGAAGAAGACCATCGACGACCGCTTGGAGACGACACCCATGCTCATCGGACCCCTCACCTGAGAGACGCGAAAAGGGTAACTGATCGCTCAGCTACCCCTTCCGGAAAGTTGATACGGACTGACGACCGGTCAGTGGATGTCCTTCCAGTACTCCCGCTTCATCAACCAGGAGAAGACCAGAAGGATCAACAGGAAGCCGATCACGAATACACCCATGAACTGACGGGTGGTCTGGATCGGCTCCGCTGCGTATTCCAGGAACGCAGTGAGATCCGCCATCCGGGCCTTGAACTCATCGTCCGGCAGCGTCCGCTGCATGTCGGCCATGACGTGCGGCATGCCCACGTTCGGAAACACGTGGTTGTTCACGCCCCAGGGGCGGGACGGATCTTCGTAGAAGCTGATCAGGTAGGAATAGACCCAGTCAGGACCACGCAGCTTGGCCTCCAGGGTCAGATCCGGCGGAACCACACCGAACCATTTCTTGGCCTGTACCGGATCCAGGGCGTTGCGCATCGGCTCGCCCGTCTTGTCGGTATTGAACATCAGGTTGCCGGCCAGCAGCTCCAGCGGGATGTCCAGGTCGGTGGCCATGCGCTCGTAGCGCAGGTACTTCATCGAGTGGCAGCCGTAGCAATAGTTCACGAACAACTGCGCACCACGCTGCAGCTGGGCCTTGTCGCTCAGCGAGATGGGCGCGTCGACAATGTGCTCATTGTGGCCACCGCCGGCAGCGGCCACGAGGCCGGGCATCACGACCAGCAGGGCGGCGAGAAGAAACTTCTTCATGATCGATCTCCTCAGCCGGTCACACGATCAGGAACGGTCTTGGCCTTGTCCCAGCCACGTGCGATCAACTTCTCGTCGATCTTGTGCAGGAACAGCAGCGAACCGAAGAACAGGAAGTAGTAGGCAGTACCGATCTGGGCCAGCGTGGTGTAGGTGAACGCCACTTGATGGCCTTCACTGTCAGTCCACAGGTTGAAGATCGGCACGCCGGCCGGCTGGGTACCCAGCCAGGTCAGGACCACGAAGAAGAAGGCGAACAGCATGGTTGCCACCTTGGTGGCCAGACCCTTGTAGCGGATCGACTTGATCGGGTTGCGGTCCAGCCACGGCAGCAGGAACAGGATGGCGATGGCAGCAAACATCACGATCACACCGGTCAGCTTGTGCGGAATCGCGCGCAGCATCGCGTAGTAGGCGCCGTAGTACCACACCGGGGCGATGTGTTCGGGCGTCTTCAGCGCGTCGGCCGGCTCGAAGTTCGGGCCTTCGATCAGGTAACCGCCACCGGTCGGCAGATAGAAGATGAACAGGGCAAAAATGATCAGGAAGACGACGACGCCGACCGAATCCTTCACCGTGTAGTACGGGTGGAACGGAATGCCGTCCAGCGGGATGCCCTGGGCATTTTTCTTCTTCTTGATCTCGACACCGTCCGGGTTGTTCGAGCCGACTTCGTGCAGGGCCAGGATGTGCACCACCACCAGCGCCAGCAGGACGATCGGGATGGCCACCACGTGCAGCGCGAAGAAGCGCGTCAGCGATGCACCGGACAGCAGGTAGTCGCCGCGTATCCATACCGTGAGGTCTTCACCGATATAGGGCAGTGCACCGAACAGCGAAATGATGACCTGCGCACCCCAGTAGGACATGTTGCCCCAGGGCAGCACATAACCCATGAAGCCCTCGGCCATCAGCGCAAGGTAGATAAGCATGCCGAAGATCCACACGAGTTCGCGCGGCGCCTTGTACGAACCGTACAGCAGGCCACGGAACATGTGCAGATAGACGACAAGGAAGAAAGCCGAGGCGCCGACCGCATGCATGTAGCGGATCAGCCAGCCGTACTCGACGTCGCGCATGATGTATTCGATCGACGCAAACGCGCCTTCGGCGGTCGGCGTGTAGAACATGGTCAGCCAGATGCCGGTCAGCAGCTGGTTGACCAGTACGATCATCGACAGGACGCCGAAGAAGTACCAGAAGTTGAAGTTCTTCGGAGCATAGTACTCCGACATGTGGGCCTTGTACTGAGCAGTAACCGGGAAGCGCTCGTCTACCCAGCCCATCAGGTCCGTAGCCTTGGCAACGATCCAGTTCTTCATGCCGCGGCCCCCTTCTCTTCACCGACCACGATCACTTTCTCCGACTCGTAGTAATGCGGCGGCACCTGCAGGTTCAGCGGTGCCGGCACGCCCTTGAACACACGGCCGGCATAGTCGTACTTGGAACCGTGGCAGGCACAGAAGAAACCGCCGTACTGGAGGTCGACCGTCGGCAGTTTCTCGTAACGCGGCGAGCAGCCCAGGTGGGTGCAGACGCCGAGCAGCACGAGAATCTCCGGTTTGATCGAGCGGGTCGCGTTCTTCGCGTAGACCGGCTGCTGCTCCTCTTCGGAAGCAGGATCGCGGAGACTGTCATCCTGTTTCGCCAGGTTGGCGATCATTTCCGGGGTCCGGCGGAGGATCCACACCGGCTTGCCGCGCCATTCGTTGACGACAAAGCCACCGTCTTCAACCTTGCTGATATCGATCGTGATCGGCGCACCGGCGGCCTTGGCCTTCGCGCTGGGCATCCATGACATCACGAACGGAACTGCGGCAACCGCCGCGCCGACTGCACCGGTACCGGCGGCGAGGCCGACCAGAAAGGTGCGTCTGCTGTTGTCTACACCACCATTGCTCATCGAGTCAGTGCTCATCGAGAGGTCTCCGCAACCCGCCGCCACAGTGCCGGCGGAACCCCGTAAAAAGGGGCTCAAATGGTAAAGAAAAGGGCTGGTATTGCCAACACGCGAAGCGTGGATTAAGCGCCGGCGAATGACCCCGGTCAGTACATGAAAAAACGCCCGGTTCTTGCGAACCGGGCGTTTCCGGATACACGTCGAAACGCGATCAGCGCTTCGAGTATTGCGGACGACGACGGGCCTTGCGCAGACCGATCTTCTTGCGCTCGACCTCGCGGGCATCGCGGGTCACGAAGCCGGCCTTGCGCAGCGGCGAGCGCAGGGTCTCGTCGTAGCGGATCAGGGCACGGGTGATACCGTGACGGATGGCGCCGGCCTGACCGGTCGGGCCACCGCCGGCCACACGGACCACGATGTCGAACTTGTCACCGGCTTCGATCAGTTGCAGCGGCTGGCGAACCACCATGCGGCTGGTCTCGCGGCCGAAGTACTGGTCCAGCGACTTGCCGTTGATGGTGATGTTGCCCTTGCCCTTGCGGACGATGACGCGTGCGGTGGCGGTCTTGCGGCGACCGGTGCCGATGTTCTTTTCCACGGATCGATCAGCCTACATTCAGTTCGCGGGGTTGCTGGGCCGTGTGCGGATGCTCTGCGCCGGCGTATACCTTGAGCTTGCGCAGCATGGCGCGGCCCAGCGGGTTGTGCGGCAGCATGCCCTTGACGGCAATCTCGATGACACGCTCCGGCTTGCGGGCAACCAGCTTCTCGAAGGTCTCCTCGCGGATACCGCCCGGGTATTCGGTGTGCCGGTAGTAGACCTTGTCGGTGGCCTTGGCGCCGGTGACGCGGATCTTGCCGGCGTTGATCACGACGATGTAGTCGCCGGTATCAACGTGCGGGGTGTATTCCGGCTTGTGCTTGCCGCGCAGGCGATGGGCGATCTCGGTCGCCATGCGGCCGAGGGTCTTGCCGTCGGCGTCGATGACGAACCAGTCGCGCTTCACTTCATGCGCCTTGGCGCTGAACGTCTTCATGGTGCTTGCTGCCTCGAAACTTCGGGGCGAACCGGATACAAGACCAGGATTCGCCGGAAAATCGCGAAAAAACCGCGTGTAACCCGCGCTGTGGCGGGCCCCGGAGCCTGCGTAGGGCCCCAAAAAGGAGGGCGCATTCTACTCAAGCACCCACCCCTTGGCAACGCCGCGGACCCCGGGCCGCAGGGCCCCGGCCCCTGCTACCATCCCGCCCCTGTCCCGGGGGTCCAACGACCCCGAATTCCCCGCCGGATCAGGCACATGCGCCGGCCCGGCCCATCCCCAAGGAGCTCCCCATGGAACTGCGCCCCCTCGGCAACACCGGCATCCAGGTCAGCGCCCTGTGCCTGGGCACCATGACCTGGGGAGAGCAGAACACACAGGACGAGGGCTTCGCCCAGATGGACCTGGCGGTCGAGCGTGGCATCAACTTCTTCGATACCGCCGAAATGTACGCGGTCCCGCCCACGGCGAAGACCTACGGGACCACCGAAACCATCATCGGCAACTGGTTCCGGGCCCGCCCGGGCATGCGCGACCGCATCGTGCTGGCCAGCAAGGTCTGCGGCCAGGGGGACTGGTTGCCGCACATCCGCGACGGCAAGCCGCGCCTGAACCGTCAGCACATCACCCAGGCCATCGAGGGCAGCCTGAAGCGCCTGCAGACCGACCGGCTGGACCTGTACCAGCTGCACTGGCCGGACCGGAACACCAACTACTTCGGCAAGCTCGGCTACCGCCACGACGGGAACGAAACCTCGACGCCGATCGCCGAAACGCTGGATGTGCTCGCGGACATCGTGAAAAGCGGCAAGGTCCGCCACATCGGCCTGTCCAACGAAACGCCCTGGGGCACCATGCGTTTCCTGTTCGACGCCGAAACGCGTGGCACGCCACGGGTGGTCAGCATCCAGAACCCCTACAACCTGCTCAACCGTTCCTTCGAGGTCGGCCTGGCCGAAGTTGTCCATCGCGAACAGGTCGGCCTGCTGGCCTATTCGCCGCTGGCCTTCGGCGTGCTGTCGGGCAAGTACCTGGGCGGTGCCCGCCCGGAGGGCGCACGCATCACGCTGTTCAAGCGTTTCTCGCGCTACACCAACCCGCAGGCCGAAATCGCCACGGCGAAATATATCGAGCTGGCGCAGCAGCATGGTCTTGATCCGGTGCAGATGGCGCTGCAGTACGTCACCACCCGCCCCTTCGTCACCAGCAACATCATCGGTGCCACTTCCATCGCCCAGCTGAAGACCAACATCGACAGCGCGCACGTGAAACTGAACGACGAAGTGCTGAAAGGGATCGAGGACATCCACACCGCCCAGCCGAATCCGTCGCCATGAGGCAACAGCGGGCCGTCACACCGAACGCAGCCCGCAGAACACGGTATTGATCGCGCCCAGGTAAAAGTGGATCAGCAGCGGCCACAGCAAGGAGCGCGACCGCCAGGCAACAATACCCATGAGGATGCCGAACGGGATTGCACCCAGCAGTTCCGCGTGAGGCTTGCCGATGTGCACCAGCACGGAAATCACCACCTGCGTCATCAGCGCGAGAAACGGTGTGTAGCCAAGCCCGGTCATGCCGAAACCGATGTAGCCGCGGAAGAACGCTTCCCAGCCGATGTAGTACAGCAGATAGCTGAACAGGAAGATGGCCAGCATGCCGGCACTGTCGAACGCAGGCATGCTCAGCGGGTATTCCGCCAGCCAGGCCGGATCGCCGGCCTGCAGCCACGCGGGGCCTGTGGCGACGGCGCAGCCAAGCAGCGTCCACTTCAGACCCCAGCGCCAGTCACCGGGCGAAAACAGCGAAAGACCGCCCGCATGGATGCCCGCGCGCCTCATCAACAGCAACGGCAGCAGGAACACGACGAACGTGGCGGCGTGATGCCAGAGAATACTGTGCCAGGAAAGCTCCGGCGTCAGGCGCGGATCGGCACCGGCACCGGCGATCTCCAGCGCGTAGAACTGCCGTGTACCCGGCACCAGATGCAGCGCCAGCGCTGCCAGCAACAAGGCCCAGAAAAATATCTCCGGGCGCCGCACCGTAGCGAAAAGTTCGCGCGGGCTCACTTTTCCTGCACCGTGACCAGCATGCTTTTCTCGACGATGGGCAAGCGCAACGCGCGCGGCAGGAACCGCACGAGCGCGGACAGCCGGTTGAAGAACCCCGGGATGTAGAACATGTCGCCACGCAGCGTCGCGTCAATGGCGAGTTTCGCCACTTCCGGCGACTCCATCATGCCGGTATCGCCTTTCAGCTCCTGACCGGCCAGTTCGACAAATTCGGTCTTCACGCCACCGGGGCACACACAGGTGACCGTGATGTTCGTCTTGCGCAGCTCGTAGCGCAGCACGTCGGAGAACTGGCGCACATAGGCCTTGGTGCCACCGTACACCGTGTAACGCGGCGCCGGCAGGAAAGCCACCAGCGAGGCCACATTCATGATCCGCGCCGGTTTGCCGTGCGCCTTCGCCAGTGCCACGAAGTCATGGGTGAGCGTGGTGAGTGCGGTGACGTTCAGATCGATGTCGCGCTGCATGACATCGCGCGGCTGCTTCTCGAACCACTCCCACAGGCCGGTGCCGGCGTTGTTCACCAGCAGGGTCAGGGTCAGCCCCTGCGCCGACGTCCAGGCGGTGGCCCGCGCCATCAGGCCATTGAGCTGCGCACGGTCCGCCAGATCCGCAGCCAGTACCTCGCAGCGGATGCCGTGCGCCTGCTGCAGTTCGGCCGCCAGCTCCGCCAGCCGTTCACGGCGGCGCGCCACCAGCACCAGGTGATGACCCCGGGCCGCCAGTTCCCGTGCGATGTCGCGGCCGATACCGCTGGACGCGCCGGTGACCAGCGCTGCCTGATTGCCGTCCCTGCCTGCCGTGCCCATGCCTTGCTCCCGATTGTCCGGATTAAATTGGTACCATGGTACCAATAAAGGCAGGGAGGGCCGGAGGCCGGCCGTCGGAAGCCGGAAACGAAAAGGCCGCGCAGTGCGCGGCCCTTCCGGCAGCAGCCCCCGTTCAGGACAGCAGGGCGCGCGACACCACCAGTTTCATGACCTCGTTGGTGCCACCGTAGATCCGCTGCACGCGCGCATCCGCCCACATGCGGGCCACCGGGTACTCCCACATGTAGCCGTAGCCGCCGAACAGCTGCACGCACTCGTCCAGCACTTCGCATTGCAGGTCGGTGCAGATGTACTTGGCCGCAGACGCCGTCGCCGCATCGAGCTTCTTGTTGTAGTGCAGCTCCAGGCAACGATCGACATAGGCACGGCCCATCTCGATCTTCGTGTGCAGTTCGGCCAGCTTGAACTGGGTGTTCTGGAAATCGGCAATGCGCTTGCCGAAGGCCTTGCGGTCCTTCACGTAGTCCAGCGTCAGCTGGAAGGCGCCCTCGATCATGGCAATGGCGTTCAGTGCAATGCCGAGGCGCTCCTGCGGCAGTTCGGTCATCAGGTAGATGAAGCCCATGCCTTCCTTGCCGAGCAGGTTTTCCTTCGGCACTTTCACGTCATTGAAGAACAGCTCGGATGTGTCCTGCGCCTTCATGCCGACCTTGTGCAGGTTGCGTCCACGCTCGAAACCGGCCATGCCGCGCTCGACCAGCAGCAGTGAGATGCCCTTGGAACCGGCTGCGGGATCGGTCTTGGCAACCACGATCACCACGTCCGCGTTCTGGCCGTTGGTAATGAAGGTCTTGGAGCCGTTCAGCAGATAGTGGTCGCCCTTGTCGACGGCGGTGGTCTTCACACCCTGGAGGTCGGAGCCGGCTCCCGGCTCGGTCATGGCGATGGCGCCGATGCACTCGCCGGTGATCATTTTCGGCAGGAATTTCTGCTTCAGATGCTCGCTGCCATGATGTTCGATGTACGGCGCGACGATATCGGTATGCAGGCCCCAGCCGATGCCGGTCAGCCCCATGCGCGAAACCTCTTCCATCACAATGGCGCTGTAATAGTAGTCGGCACCGGCGCCACCGTATTCCGGCGACACGCAGGGGCACAGGAAGCCCTGCTCGCCGGCCTTCAGCCACACCTCGCGCGGCACCAGGCCTTCGTCTTCCCACTTCGCATGATGCGGCACAGCTTCCTTCTCCAGGAACTTGCGCAGGGCATCACGGAACATTTCATGGTCGGAGTTGTACAGGGTGCGCGGGATCATGGCTCTTTTCCTCGTGGGTCTTCCGGTAATCAGGGCTTGTGCGGGCGGGCAAGGTACTCGTGCGACTGCATCTCCAGCAACCGGCTGCGGGTACGGGCAAATTCGAACGCCAGGCGGCCGCCGGCATACAGGGACTCAACCGCCTCGGCCGCCGACACGATGAGCTTGACGTTGCGGTCGTAGAATTCATCGACCATGTTGATGAAGCGGCGGGCAGCGTCGTCGCTGGCGGCGTCCATCTGCGGCACGCCACTCAGCAGAACGGCATGGAACTGGCGGGCGATCTCGATGTAATCGGATGCCGAACGTGGCCGCACACACATCTCGTCGAAATCGAACCAGACAATGTCATCGGCAATGTGCCGCACCAGCACCTGGCGATCATTGATCTCGATATAGCCTTCATCGGCACGCTCGCTCATGCCGCGTGCCAGCTCGCGGAAACTCTGCTCCAGGCTCCGCTCGGCGGCCTCACCCAGCGGATGGTGGAAGATTTCCGCCTTCTCCAGCACACGCAGCCGGTAGTCGATGCCGCTGTCGACGTTCACCACTTCGACATGTTTTTTCAGGACGGCGATGGCCGGCAGGAAACGCTCGCGCTGCAGGCCGTCCTTGTAGAGGTCATCCGGCACGATGTTGGACGTCGCCACCAGGGTCACGCCGCGCTCGAACAGCTTCTCGAACAGCGATCCCAGGATCATGGCGTCGGTGATATCGGAGACGAAGAACTCGTCGAAGCAGATCACCAGCGCCTCACGCGCAAAACGGTCGGCCACAATGTCCAGCGGATTCTTCTCACCGCTCAGGGTGCGCAGCTCTGCATGCACCCGCTGCATGAATCGGTGGAAATGGCTGCGCATCTTGCGCCGGAACGGCAGGCTCTCGAAGAAGATATCCATGAGCCAGGTCTTGCCGCGACCGACACCGCCCCAGAAATAGAGGCCGGTGACCGGGGCACGGCCGCCGAGGCTGCGGGAAATGCGCGCGGTTACACGCCGGTCGGCGTGCCAGCGCTCGACCAGGGTGTCATACAGGGCCTGCAGTTTCTCCACCGCCAGCGCCTGGGCCGGATCGGCCTGGAAGCCGGGACGCCCGAGGTCCCGCTGGTAGCGGAGACGGGGGGTGAGGGTCTGGGTGGCGGGACTGCTCATGGGGGCGGCAATTTACCGCTCCCGGCCGCCCCCCGAAAGCAGGGACTGCCGAATCCAGGCTGCGGTCCGCTCCTTCAGCTCCGGCAGGGCCCCGTGGAAGAAGTGCCCGGCAGCAAACATGGCCGGCACCAGCGGCGGGCGGCGGGCGGCGCACCAGGCGGCCACCGCCTCCGGCTCCACCACCTCGTCGTCGTCACCCTGGAAGACCGTCACCGGCAGGGGAAACGGCGGCAGGTCGTCGAAACCGGCGTAATGAACCGGCGGCGCCACCAGCAATGCCGCCAATGGCAGATCTCCGGCCGATGCCAGCCGGGTCAGCGAGGATGCCGTCACGAAGGCGCCGAAAGAGAATCCGGCGAGCAGCAGACGGGAGCCCGGCCGATCACCCCGCGCTGCCGCCACCACCGCCAGCAGGTCGTCCGTTTCGCCACGACCGTGATCATGAATGCCGGTGCTGCGCCCGGTGCCGCGGAAATTGAAACGCACGGCACGCAGCCCCTCGTCCCGCGCGGCGCGCGCCAGTGTATGCACCACCTTGTTGTCGAGCGTGCCGCCGTGCAGGGGATGCGGATGGCAGATCACCAGATCCGCGCCACGATCGGCACCGTGCGGTTGCTCAACCAGCGTTTCCAGCAAACCCGCCGGGCCATCCATCGTCCCTCTGCCATCGATCATCTGTCCGGCTTCCCCACGGGTGACCACTGCGGCGACTACCTGCATACAATGTCCATGTCCCGCGTCAGGATGATCGGGCACGGCGGGCCGCAGGATACGCTCCCGCCGACCGGCTCCTCCAGCATCTGCACGACGGAATATCCGGCATGACCCTCATCACTGCGCTTATTGCCTTCATTGCCGGGATCGCCTGCGGCCTGGCCCTGCGCCCGGGTTTCGAACGCCGCCGGCAACTGCGCCGTGCCTATGCCGTGGCCCGCGAGCGCCGCAAGGCGACCTCGGCCCCGCGCATCGACGACGGTCACGAACATCCGCCGGCGCCGCGCGACTACTACCTTGCCGATCGCCGCCAGCGCGGCACGCTGGCCGAAGGCTTCGGATTGCAACGTCGCGCCGGCGATGACGCCGACGGCACACAGACAGAAATGGATTTCTCCGCCGTGCCGATGCCTCGCGACTACTACGAACGGGAAACCCCGGATGACGAAGGCACCCTGGCGGAAGGCTACGGCCTGCGCAGCCGTCATCCCGGACCAGGCTGAGTGACGGCGGCAACGGCCGGTCTCCTGCCCCGCCTGCGCACGGGGCTCGTTCTTTTCCTGACGCTGTCTTTCCTGCCGCCGGCAACGGCAGCAGACGCCGGCACACCCGCGCCGGTGAGCGTGGGTGGCGATGCCCGCGAAATCCCGCTGGACGGCCACCTCTCCGTACTGTCCGACCCGGACGGCAACCTCACCCTGGCGCAGGTACAGGCGGCATCGGCGGCCGGGCAGTTCACGCCTCTCGCCGGCAACCTCGGCGAGGGCTACACGCGCGAAGTCCGCTGGCTGCGCTTCACTTTCACGCGTATCCCGGACGACTACCGCTGGTGGCTGGAACTGCTGCCGCCGTTTCTGGACAACGTGCAGTTGCATCTGGTCCGGCCGGACGGCAGCGTGGTGTCGAAGCAGACCGGCGACCACTTCTCTCGCGTCTCCCGCGACATCGATGCCCGCACGTTGCTGTTCCGGCTGGATGCGCTGCCCGGCGAAAACACCGCCTTCCTGCGCATTGAAACCTCCAGCTCGATGATCGCCGTGCCAACGATCTGGCGCAGCACGGAGATGATGGCTTTCGCCAACGGCCAGTATCTGCTGTACGGCCTGTATCTCGGCCTGATCGGCGCCGTCTTCCTGTTCGGCATCATCACCTGGCTGTTGCTGCGCGACCCGATCTATCTGTTTTACCTCGCTTACATCGGTGCCATCCTGCTTTACGGCGTCGCCTCGAGCGGACTCGCGGGCCAGTACCTGCTGCCGGGCAACCCCGCCATGGCCGATGCCTTGGTCGGCATCGGCATCAGCCTGAACATCGCCACCGGGCTGGCCTTCTTCGCGCGCATGCTCGATCTCTCCGAAGGGCCACGCTGGCTGCGCCTGCTTTACGTGGCCACCGCAATGCTGGCACTGGTGACAGCGGCCTGCGCCCTGGGCAACCGGTATATCGACATCATTCCGTATCTGCATTCGGCCATCCTGCTGACCGCCATCGCCTCACTGCCGCTGGTGCTGCAGCGCATTCTGCGCGGCACGCCGACCCGGCAACTTACCGGACTCGCCGTCCTTGCCTACAGCATCATGGTCATGATCAGTGCACTGGCCTTCGTCGGGCTCGTGCCTTCCAACCGCTTCACCATGTTCAGCTCGCAGATCGGCAATCTGGCGCATCTGTTCCTGCTGCACGCAGCGATCATGATCCGTACCCGCGAGAGCGAACACGAACGGGAGCAGCTGGCCAAGCAGGCCGAACTGGCACGCATGGACATCGAGCACGAGCGGCAACAGCGCGACGAACAGGACCAGATGCTGTCGATGATCACGCACGAGATCCGTACACCGATCGCCGTCATCGATGCCGCCACACAATCATTGCAACTGGTGGATGAGCAGCCGCCGCCGGAACGGCGCAGCCGCTACGACCGCATTGCCCGCTCCGTGCGCCGGCTGAACCTCCTGCTGGAACTGGCGCTGAACCGGGTGCGACGCAACCAGCAGGACACCACGCGACGACGCAGCTGCGACCTGATCGAACTGACCTATGACGTGGTCGACCAGATGGAGCCGCAGGGCGGCCAGCAGCTCAATGTCTGGATGGCCATGGACCAGGCCATGGTCTGCGCCAATCCGGACCTGCTGCGCTTCGTCTTCATCAACCTGCTGGACAATGCCTGCAAGTATTCGCCTCCGGGATCGCCGGTCGACATCGAGGTACACGCCGAGGACCGGCATGGCCGGGCCGGCTTCCTGTGGGCCATCAGCGACCGCGGTCCGGGCGTACCGGCCGCCAGCCGTATACGGATCTTCGAGAAGTACTTCCGGGCCGGCGAGGAGGGCACCACGGCCGGGCTCGGTCTGGGCCTGTACATCGCCCGGCGCGTGGTCGAGCAGAGCAACGGGACGCTGAACTGTGTGGAATCGGCGACCGGCGCGCGCTTTGAATGCTGGCTGCCAGTGGACGAACACCCGTCCGGCAGATGAATATCGGCATCAGGGTTTGTCAGCCACCTCTGAGGTTCCCCTTGGTTACCCTTGCCGCCTGCACCGGACTGCCGCGAGCGTTGTCGTGAGCCACGTAACCGTCGTCGAGGACAACACCGACCTGCGCGAGGAGGTTGTGTTCCACCTGCGTCACGCCGGTCATGAAGCCGTCGGGGTTCCCGACAGCACCGGCCTGGACCACACCTTTTCCCTGCGATCGCCGGAAGTCGTGTTGCTGGATATCGGTCTGCCCGGGGAGGACGGCTTCAGCATCGCCGCCCGCCTGCGTCGCAGCCACCCTGACATCGGCATCGTGATACTGACCGCGCGCGGCCTGATCGAGGACAAGCTGCACGGTCTGCACGCCGGCGCCGATGCCTATCTGGTGAAACCGGTCGACATGCGGGAGCTCGTCGCCGTGGTAGCCAGCGTCAGCCGCAGGCTGCCGTCGCGCGACGGCAGCGCCGGCGATATCTGGAAACTCGACACCACCCGGCGGGAAGTGATCTCGCCCGCCGGATCGGTCACCACCCTGACACACACCGAATACCGTCTGCTGCTGCAACTGGCAGAAGCCTCGCCGGAAATCGCCAGCCGGCGCGCACTGGTGGAAGCCCTCGGCCACGATTTCCTGCAATTCGACGAACGTCGCCTGGAAGCTGCCCTGAGCCGTCTGCGCAAGAAACTCAAGGGTGACAGTGAAGAATCCGTGCTGCGTTCGGCCCGCACCCACGGCTATGTGTTCGCCGCACAGATACGCATCGTTTCCACCCAGTAGTGCTCCCCCGCAGGCGCATCCCGCCTGCCGCACGCACAAAAAAGCCGCGCACTGCGCGGCTTTTTTTCTGGCCGTCTCAGACCGGGTTGGGTATGTCGATATGCCGGTGCTCGATGCCGAACTGCGCCGCCAGCCAGTCACCCACCGCCTGCACACCATAACGCTCGGTGGCATGGTGACCACAGGACAGGAACTGGATGCCGGTCTCGCGGGCCACATGCACCGTCTGCTCCGACACTTCGCCGGTCAGGTAGAGATCGACACCGGCGGCCACTGCCTGTTCGATGTAACCCTGCGCCGCGCCCGTGCACCAGCCGACCGTACGCACCGGCACATCCGGGTTGCCGATGTGCAGCACTTCCCGGCCCAGCACACCGCGCACCCGTGCGGCGAAACGGCCGGCCGTTTCCGGCACTGCCAGCTCGCCGGTGTTGCCCACCACGCGCTTGTCCAGGGGCGAGAGCGGACCGGTCACCACCAGACCCAGACGCTTGGCCAGCTGCACGTTGTTGCCCAGCTCCGGGTGCGCATCCAATGGCAGGTGATAGGCCAGCAGGTTGATGTCGTTCTTCAGCACCGTGGCCAGCCGGCGCTTCTTCATGCCGGTCACGCGCGCATCCTCGCTTTTCCAGAACCAGCCGTGATGCACCAGCACGGCGTCGGCACCGGCCTCCACCGCGGCATCCAGCAGGGCCTGACTGGCGGTCACGCCCGTGACCAGACGACGGACCTCCGGCCGGCCTTCCACCTGCAGGCCGTTCGGGCAGTAATCGTTGAACAGGTGCGGCGAGAGCAGTGCATCCAGCGCACCGACCAGAACGGAGCGGGCAACGGTAGTCATGGTCAATTCCGGGCGATGACAGATTCAGCACAGAGACAGCCGGACGGATACGTTACCCTGTGCGCCGTCCGGGATGTCGCCCCTGCCGTATTTTTCCCTGTCATCCGGGGTTCGGGTTGCCACCATGATGCGAGTCCTGCGTTTCCTGTTCTGGCCGGTCATGGCGGGTCTGGTGACCGCGCTGGTGATCATCCGCTTCATGACGCCGGAGCCGGCCGCCGTACCGGCGCCCGCGCCTGCCGTGGTGATGCCACCGGCAGTACCGGCAGCGGAGCAGCCGGCGCCGGTACCCGCGTCCGGGCCGGCCTCGTATGCCGATGCCGTGCTGCGCGCCGCGCCGGCGGTGGTGAACATCTACACCAGCAAGACCGTCGAGACACCACTCAACCCCCTGTTCGCCGACCCCCGCTTCCGCCGCTTTCTCGGCAGCGACCGCGTGCCGACCCGCAAGCGCATGGAATCCAGCCTGGGCTCCGGCGTGATCGTCAGCGACCGGGGCTATGTGCTCACCAACCACCACGTGGTGGCCGATGCCGATGAAATCGTGGTCGCGCTGCGCGACGGGCGGGAGGCACGTGCCGTGGTTGCCGGCAGCGACCCCGACACCGATCTCGCGGTACTGAAAATCACGCTCGGGCAACTGCCGGTGATCACGCTGCGCAACTCCGACGGCCTGCAGATAGGCGATGTGGTGCTCGCCATCGGCAACCCGTTCGGCGTCGGCCAGACCGTCACCATGGGCATCGTCAGTGCCACCGGCCGCAGCCAGCTGGGCATCAACACCTTCGAGGATTTCATCCAGACCGACGCCGCCATCAATCCGGGCAATTCCGGTGGTGCGCTGGTGGACGCGCACGGTGCACTGGTCGGAGTGAACAGCGCGATCTTTTCCCAGAGCGGCGGTTACCAGGGCATCGGCTTCGCCATTCCGACCCGCATTGCCGAGCAGGTGCTGAACGACATCCTCTCGCACGGCCGGGTCATCCGCGGCTGGCTCGGCATTGAACCGCAGTTGCTCACACCGCAACTGGCCCAGGCCCTGAACCTGCCCACCACGCGTGGTGTGGTGGTGAGCGGCCTGCTGCGCAACGGTCCGGCGCACCAGGCCGGCGTGCTGCCCGGCGACGTGGTGACGAAACTCGGTGACCGGCCGGTGACGATGCCGCGGGATCTGATTGAACGTGTAGCGGCACTCAAACCGGGCACGGCCGTGACGCTGACCATTGCCCGCAAGGACCGGACACTCACGGTGGAAGCCGTGGTCGCGGAACGTCCGGCACAGGGTTCGCCGACCCGCGACTGAAACCTCAGCGCAGGATCTCCCTCAGCGCGGCGACCAGCGCCGCGTTCTCTTCCGGCAGGCCGATGGTGATGCGCAGGAACGCCGCAATCCGCTCCGGCCTGCGGAAATGCCGCACCAGCACCGCCCGCTCGCGCAGTTGCTGCGCCAGATCCGCGCCATCGCGCGAGGCATGGCGTGCGAACACGAAGTTGGCTGCCGACGGCAGCACCTCGAAGCCCAGCGCCTGCAGTTCCGCCGTCAGCGCCGTGCGGCTTTCGATCACCGCGTTGCGCGTGCAGTCGAAGTGATCGCGGTCGGCCATCGCGGCTGCACCACCGGCGATGGCGAGGCGATCCAGCGGGTAGGAATTGAAACTGTCCTTGACCCGTACCAGCGCCTCGATCAGCGCCGGGTGGCCGATGGCATAACCCACGCGCAGACCGGCCAGCGAACGTGACTTGGAGAGGGTCTGCGTGACCAGCAGGTTGGGATACTTCTGTACCAGGGCCACGGCACTGTCGGCACCGAAATCGACATAGGCCTCGTCGATCACCACGACCGAATCGGGATTGCCGGCCACCAGCTGCCCGATTTCCGCCAGCGACAGGGCGATGCCGGTGGGCGCATTCGGGTTGGGCAGCACGATGCCGCCGTTGGCAATACGGTAATCGGCAATCCGGACCCGGAAGTTTTCATCCAGTGGCAGCGCACGGAATCCGATGCCGTACAGCCCGCAATACACCGGATAGAAACTGTAGGTGATGTCCGGGAACAGCACCGGTGCGTCATGCTTCAGCAGACCGAGAAAAACATGCGCCAGCACTTCATCGGAACCGTTGCCGACGAACACATATTCGCGCGGCACCTGGAAATACGCAGCCACGGCATCCACCAGGGCACCGGAAGCCGGGTCTGGATAGCGGCGCAGGTCGTCGCCGAGCTCCGCCTTCATCGCTGCAATCGCCTTCGGCGACGGCGCGTACGGGTTCTCGTTGGTATTGAGCTTCACCAGATTGGCGATCTTCGGCTGCTCACCCGGCACGTAGGGCGTGAGCCCGTGCACGAAGGCACTCCAGTATTTTGATCCGTTGTCCGTCATATCGGCATCGCGCCTGCCGGCGCTCCTACGTGGGATCCCTGGCATCGGAAGCGCTCACCCGGGCAGCGGCCGAGCGGGCGTGCGCATCCAGTCCCTCACACTGCGCCAGCGTGTCGGCGATGCGCCCCAGCACACGGGCACCGCCCGGCGAACAGAAGATGAGCGAGCTGCGCTTCTGGAAGTCGTACACGCCCAGCGGCGAGGAAAAGCGCGCCGTGCCGCTGGTGGGCAGCACGTGGTTGGGTCCGGCGCAATAGTCGCCGATGGCCTCCGGCGTATGCCGGCCCATGAAGATTGCACCGGCGTGGCGGATCAGGGGCAGCAAGGTCTCCGGATGCGCCACCGACAGCTCCAGGTGCTCCGGCGCCACGCGGTTGGCCACGTCGCAGCAATCCGCCGTATCACGCGCCAGTACGAACAGACCGCGCCCCTCGACAGAGGCACGGATCACGTCGGCGCGCGGCAGAGACGGCAACAGTCTTTCCATGCTGGCCTGCACCTCATCGAGAAAACGCGCATCCGCCGTCACCAGGATCGACTGCGCGTTCTCGTCATGCTCGGCCTGCGAGAACAGGTCCAGGGCAATCCAGTCCGGATCGGTTTTCCCGTCGCAAATCACCAGAATCTCCGACGGCCCGGCGATCATGTCGATGCCGACCTTGCCGAATACCTGCTTCTTGGCAGTGGCCACGTAGATGTTGCCGGGGCCGACGATCTTGTCGACCGCGGGAATCGTTTCCGTGCCGAAGGCCAGCGCGGCCACCGCCTGCGCACCACCAACGGTGAACACACGGTCGACACCGGCTTCCTGCGCGGCGGCCAGCACCAGGTCGTTCAGTTCGCCACCCGGCGCCGGCACCACCATGATCACTTCCGGCACGCCGGCGACCTTGGCCGGAATCGCGTTCATCAGCACCGATGACGGATACGATGCCTTGCCACCGGGCACGTACAGGCCAACGCGGTCCAGCGGCGTCACGCGCTGGCCGAGGCGATTGCCGGCAGCATCGGTGAATTCCCAGTCGCCGACGCGTTGCTTCTCGTGGAAGGCACGGATGCGGGTGGCCGCCTCCTTCAGGGCTGCCAGTGCCGGTGCCGGCACGCGCGCGGTTGCTGCCGCCAGTGCCTCGCAGGAAATTTCCAGCGACGCCACCGACGCGGCGCTGCGCCGGTCGAAACGGTGGGTGTACTCGAGAACGGCCGCATCGCCACGGGCACGCACGTCGGCCAGGATACCGGCCACGGTCTGTTCGACCGCAGCATCCCGCTCCTCGCTCCAGGACGTCGCAGTTGCCAGTGCGGCGGCGAAGCCGGCATCGCGGGTATCGAGACGGCGGATCGTCAGCGCGCTCATGCCGCCCCCTGCCCCGCGCAGGCCGTGCGCAGCCGCTCCACCAGCGCCGTCACCGCGGCGTGCTTCATCTTGAAGCTGCCTTTGTTGACGATCAGGCGCGCACTCACCGCCGCAATCAGCTCGGTCGGCTCCAGACCGTTCTCGCGCAGGGTCTTGCCGGTGTCGACGATGTCGACGATGCGGTCGGCCATGCCGAGGATCGGTGCCAGCTCCATGGAGCCGTACAGCTTGATCACGTCCACCTGCTCGCCCTTCTCCGCGTAGTAATTGCGGGTGAGGTTCACGAACTTGGTGGCCACACGCAGGCGGCCGTGGACCGGCGACGCATCTTTCTTCGCAGCCACCATCAACCTGCAGCGCGCAATGCCCAGGTCCAGCGGCTCGTAGACGCCGGCCGCACCGTGCTCCATCAGCACGTCCTTGCCGGCCACGCCGATATCGGCAGCACCATTCTCCACGAACACCGGCACGTCGGTGGCGCGGATGACGATCACGCGCAGGCCCGGCTCGGTGGTGTCGAACACCAGCTTGCGGCTTTTCGCCGGATCGTCGGTCAGGCGGATGCCGCAACGCGCCAGCAGCGGCAGCGTATCGTCGAGGATGCGGCCCTTGGACAGGGCAAGAATCACCGGCGCACTCATGGCTTCACCCGTTCACGTCTGTCTGGTTATCCGACCCGGCGGATCTGTGCGCCCAGGGCCAGGAATTTTTCCTCGATGCACTCGTAACCGCGATCGATGTGGTAGATGCGATCGATGATCGTGTCGCCCTCGGCAACCAGTGCGGCAATCACCAGGCTGGCGGATGCCCGCAGGTCGGTGGCCATCACCGGCGCGCCCGACAGCTTCGGCACACCCTTGCAGATCACGGTGTGGCCTTCGATCTTGAAGTCGGCGCCCATGCGCTGCATTTCGAGAATGTGCATGAAGCGGTTCTCGAAGATGGTCTCGATGATGGTGCTGGTACCTTCCGCGACGGCGTTCAGCGCGCAGAACTGCGCCTGCATGTCCGTGGGGAACGCCGGGTACGGCGCCGTACGGATGCTCACCGCCTTCGGCCGGTTGCCTTTCATGTCGAGCTCGATCAGGTCACCGTCGGTGCGGATGGCAGCACCGGTTTCCGCCAGCTTGTCGAGCACGGCATCCAGCGAATCCGGGCGCGTCTCGCGCAGCCGGATACGGCCACCGGTGGCGGCAGCAGCCACCAGGTAAGTGCCGGTCTCGATGCGGTCGGCGATCACGTCGTGTACGCAGCCGTGCAGCTCCTTCACACCGCGGATGGTGATCTTGTCGCTGCCGGCGCCCTCGATGTCCGCGCCCATCTTCACCAGACACTCGGCCAGATCGACGATCTCCGGCTCGCGCGCGGCGTTTTCCAGGATGGTGGTGCCTTCGGCCAGCGTCGCCGCCATCAGCAGGTTCTCGGTACCGGTCACCGTCACGGTATCGAACACGAAGCGCGCGCCCTTCAGGCGTTTTCCGTGCGTGGTGGCGTGGATGTAGCCGTTCTTCACCTCGATGTCGGCACCCATGGCCTGCAGGCCGCGCAAGTGCAGGTCGACCGGGCGCGAGCCGATGGCACAGCCGCCGGGCAGGGACACCACCGCCTGGCCGAAGCGCGCCACCAGCGGGCCGAGCACCAGGATCGAGGCCCGCATTTTCTTCACCAGCTCGTAGGGTGCCGTGAAGTCCTTGATGGTGCTGCTGTTGATTTCCACGCGCATGCGATCGCCGATCACCACTTCCACGCCCATGCGGCCAAGCAGCTCGATCAGCGAGGTCACGTCCTGCAGGTGCGGCACGTTGCCGATGATTACCGGCGTTTCCGCCAGCAGCGTCGCGGCAAGAATCGGCAGCGAGGAGTTCTTGGAACCGGAGATCCGGATTTCGCCATCCAGCGGGCGGCCGCCGGTAATGATCAACTTGTCCATCGGGAACCTGTCATCGGAATACGGGAACGGCCGGGTGCCGGCCGGGCAAAAACGGTTTCAGAAGCCGGACTTCTGTTTTTTCTCCCACTCGGCAACCGTGAAGGTCTGCAGGGTGATCGCATGGATTGCACCGCTGGTGACCTGCTCGCCGATGGTGGCGTAGACCAGCTGCTGCTTTTTCACCGGGGTCAGGCCGGAAAAGCGGTCGCTGATCACCGTGGCGGAGAAATGACGGCCGTCGGCACCTTCGACCATGACGGTGGCGCCATCGATGCCCTGCGAGATCAGGGCCTGGATTTCCTGGGGAGACATGGGATTCAAACCGGGCTTCGGCGGAAACGGGGTCAACGAAAAAAGCCGGGCAGGCCGGCCGGAACGCGAATGATACGGGGAAAGCGCGCCCGGGGCTTCAGGAACCCGCGGTCACCAGCACGTCACCCAGACCGGACAGTTCCAGGATGCCGGCCAGCCGGGGCGGGACATCCGCCACGGCAAGGCGCTTGCCGGCGGCCCTTGCCGCCCGCTGCCACTCCACCAGCACGACCGCCGTCACGCTGTTGATCCGGCCCAGGCCGGCCAGGGACACCTCGACCGTGCTGCCGGGCGCGGCCGCCACCAGGGCACGGCCGGCGTCGCAGGCGGCCACCGCTCCGGCGAACAGCAGGTCGCCGGTCACCGCGATGCGGCCCCGCTCGTCCAGGCGTACCGTTGCCGTCGTGGCCATCATCCGCCCTTCCGGTCGTCGGCCTTTTTCTGCGCGTTGACCCGCGACGACCAGTTGTTGATCACCTTGTCCATGTCACCGCCGTACTGCTGGTACATCTCGGCAAAATTGTTGCGGTAGGTAAGCCCCAGGTTGATGCCTTCCAGCACCAGGTTCTCCAGCTTCCAGGCGCCGGCGGCGTCCGTGAACATGGCGTACTGAACGCGGTACACCGAGCCGTCCTTCATGGTGATGTTCATGTTCACCGTGGCGCGGGCCGGTTCGACATCGGCCTTGCCGGGCGGCACCACCTCGAACTTCTGGTCGTTGTAGTTGGCCAGTGCCGTGCCGTAGGCGCGGATCAGGCTGGTCTTGAACGCCTGCTGGAATTTCGCGCGCTGCTCCGGCAGGGCCTGCGCGTAGTACTTCGCCATCACCCGCTTGGCAATGCGGTCGAAGTCCACGTACGGCACCAGGTTCTCCTCGATGATGGTGTAGAGGTGATCCGGGTTTTTCTGGAATTGCGGCCGGTCCTTCACGATGCGCTGCAATACGTCACGCGTGGCTTTCTCCACCACCTGGTGCGGCGGCGGCAAGGCTGCCGGTGTGGCCGTGGCAAGCGCCGTTGCCGGCAGCACGGCGGCCAGCGTCAGTGCCGGCAGGGCGCGGCGCAGGAGGGAAGACAGGTTCAGGCTTGCGGTCATGGACGACGTCTCCCGTCGGGTCATTGGTCCAGCTTGTTGGACAGGAACTTGCCGATAAGGTTCTCCAGCACCAGCGACGACTGGGTGTCGCGGATGGTGTCACCCTCCTTCAGGAAGGTCTCGTCGGCACCGGTGGTGATACCGATGTATTTCTCGCCCAGCAGGCCGGCCGTCAGGATGGCGGCCGAGCTGTCGGTGCTCAGCTTGCTCACCGGGCCGTCGATCGCCATCTCGACCAGCGCGGAGTAATCCTCCGGATCCAGCCGGATGGCGGTGACACGGCCGATCAGCACGCCGCCCATGGTCACCTTCGCCCGCACGGTCAGGCCGGACACGTTCTCGAATTTCGCATACACGCGGTAGCTGTCGGCCGGCGCGCTGAACGACAGCCCGCTGACCTTGATCGCCAGGAAGGCGAAGGCGAGAAAGCCGGCCACCAGGAAGGCGCCGACCGAAAGCTCGAGGGTGCGTGTCTTCATCGGAGAAAACCCCTGCTCAGAAACCTTTGAACATGACGGCCGTGAGCAGGAAATCCATGCCCAGCACCGCCAGTGACGAATACACCACCGTGCGGGTGGTGGCGCGCGAAATGCCTTCCGAGGTCGGCTCGCAGTCGTAACCCTGGTGCACCGCGATCCAGGTGCACACGGCGGCGAACACCACGGCCTTGATGATGCCGTTGACCACGTCCTCGCCGAACTGCACGGAATTCTGCATCGAGGCCCAGTAGGAGCCGTCGTAGACGCCCAGCCATTCCACGCCGACCAGCCAGCCGCCGAGGATGGCCACCGAGGTGAAGATGATCGCCAGCAGCGGCATGGAGATGACGCCGGCCCAGAAGCGCGGCGCCACGATGCGACGCAGCGGATCGACCCCGATCATTTCCATGCTCGACAGCTGCTCGGTGGATTTCATCAGGCCGATTTCCGCGGTCACTGCCGAGCCGGCACGACCGGCGAACAGCAGTGCGGTCACCACCGGCCCCAGCTCGCGATTGAGTGTGAGTGCGACAATCTGGCCCAGTGCCGCCTCGGAACCGAAATCGACCAGCACGCTGTACAGCTGCAGGCCCAGCACCATGCCGATGAACAGGCCGGCAACCACGATGATCACCAGCGACAGCACACCGATGGCATAGATCTGTTTCACCAGCAGCGGCAGCGCCGTGCGCGGATCCGGCACGGTGGCAATGCTGTGGAACAGCATGATGCCGGCCCGGCCGATGCCCTCGACCGCGCCCAGCGCGGATGCGCCGAGTGCCTGCACACGCGCGGCCAGCCCCCGTTCAGCCATTGAGCAGATCCTCGGCGTAGGACGGCGCCGGAAAATGGAACGGCACCGGGCCGTCCGGCTCACCGCGCATGAACTGGCGGACTTCCGGTGATGACGAATTCATCACTTCATCCGGTGTGCCGTGGCCGACCACCCGGCCGTTGGACACGATGTAGATGTAGTCGGCAATGCTGGCGGTTTCCGGCACGTCGTGTGACACGATCACGCTGGTGACGCCCACCGACCGGTTCAGCGACCGGATCAGCTTCACCAGCACGCCCATGGCGATCGGGTCCTGGCCGGCGAAGGGCTCGTCGAACATCACCAGATCCGGATCCAGGGCGATGGCCCGCGCCAGCGCCGCGCGCCGGGCCATGCCGCCCGACAGTTCCTGCGGCATCAGGTCCCGGGCACCGCGCAGGCCGACGGCATTCAGCTTCATCAGCACCAGGTCGCGGATCATGGATTCCGGCAGGTCGGTGTGGGCCCGCAGCGGGAAAGCCACGTTCTCGTACACAGACAGGTCGGTGAACAGCGCCCCGCTCTGGAACAGCATGCCCATGCGGCTGCGTACGTCGTACAGACCGTCCCGGCTGAGTGTGGCCAGGTCCCGGCCCTCGACCCTGACGGTGCCGGCATCCGGCCGGAGCTGGCCGCCGATCAGGCGCAGCAGCGTGGTCTTGCCGGTGCCGGACGGCCCCATGATGGCGGTGATGCGCCCGCGCGCGATGTCGATGTCCACACCGTCGAAAATGGCGCGCTCGCCCCGGCGAAACACCAGACCGCGAATTTCCACATGATGGCCGGCGTCGCTGCCGCGCTCAGACATGACCCACCCGGAACCCGTCCACGAAAAGACGCCGCACTATAGCACCGGCCTTCGCCCGTCTTCGTAGCGAATCGGTGACCGGCCGCCCCCCGCTGTCCGCGGCCCGCTCTGGTATCCTAGGCGCCCTTCGACTACCCCACCTGCGGCACCGGCGGCATGCACAAAACCCACGATCCCGCGACCTCGGCCCGGCGCGTCCTGCGCATGGAGGCGGAAGCCGTCGCCGCACTCGAACAACGCATCGGCGACGATTTCTCGAAGGCCTGCAGCATCCTGCTGGCCTGCCGCGGCCGTGTCGTGGTGACCGGCATGGGCAAGAGCGGCCACATCGGCAACAAGATCGCCGCCACCCTGGCCTCCACCGGCACACCGGCGTTCTTCGTGCATCCGGGCGAAGCCAGCCATGGCGACCTCGGCATGATCACGCCGCAGGATGCCGTGATCGCACTGTCGAATTCCGGCGAGACCGGCGAGGTGCTGACCATCCTGCCGCTGATCAAGCGCATGAAAGTGCCGCTGATCAGCATGACCGGCAAGGCCGGATCGACCCTGGCGCGCATGGCGGATGCCAGTCTCGATGTCGGTGTGGCGCAGGAAGCCTGTCCGCTCAACCTCGCGCCCACCTCCTCCACCACCGCCGCCCTGGCCATGGGCGATGCCCTGGCCGTCGCGCTGCTGGAAGCGCGCGGATTCACCGCCGAGGATTTCGCACTGAGCCATCCCGGCGGCAGCCTCGGCCGCCGGCTGCTGCTGATGGTGGAAGACGTGATGCACAAGGGCGACGACGTGCCCCGCGTGGCACCGGACGCCATGCTGTTCGATGCGCTGTTCGAGATCACCCGCAAGGGCCGGGGCATGACCACCGTGGTCGACAGTGCCGGCAAGCTGCTGGGCGTGTTCACCGACGGCGACCTGCGCCGCACGCTGGACCACGATGTCGATCTCAAGAAGACGCCGATCCGCGACGTGATGAATGCAAACTGCACGACGGTGAAACCGGGCATCCTCGCCGCCGAGTGCCTGCGCATCATGGAAGAGCGGAAGATCAACGGCCTGATCGTGGTCGACGACGACAACCGGCCGGTCGGCGTGCTCAACATGCTGACCCTGCTGCGTGCCGGCGTGTTCTGAGGCCGGCGCCGTGAATTCGATCCTGGAAAAAGCCCGCTCCGTGCGCCTGCTCGCCCTCGATTGCGACGGCGTGCTCACCGACGGCCGTCTTTACTACGGCAACGACGGTGAGGAGCTGAAGGCGTTCAGCATCCTGGACGGTCTCGGCATCAAGCTGCTGCGCGCCAGCGGTGTGGAAGTGGCGCTGATCACCGGCCGCAGGAGCGAGATCGTGAAGCGCCGTGCGCGCGAACTCGGCATCGACGGCCTGCTGTTGCAGGGGCGCGAGGACAAGCTGGTGGCACTGCAGGAACTGCTGGCAAAGCTCGGCCTCCCGCTGTCCGCCGTTGCCTACTGCGGCGACGACCTGCCGGACCTCCCGGCCATCCGGGCCGTCGGCTTCGGTGTGGCGCCGGCCAATGCCCACTACGTAGTCCGCGAACAGGCCGACTGGGTCACCACGCTGCGTGGCGGGGAAGGCGCGGTGCGGGAAATCACCGACCTGATCATGCAGTCCCAGGGCACGCTGCAGCCGGCCCTGGCGCATTACCTCGTGCACAACGGCGGAGCGGCCACGTGAGCGTACGGCGCGGCGTGCTCAACACGCTCGGCATGGCCCTGCTGGCGATCGCCGTCTTCTACAGCCTGCGCTACTGGCCGCAGCGCTTGCCGCTGCTGCCGACCGACCTGGCCGCGCCCGCCAGCCAGGAACCGGACTACCGCATCACCGATTTCCACGCCATCGACCTCGACGAGACCGGCCGGCTGCGCTACGAGCTGACCGCCACCCATCTGGTGCATTACCCGAATCCGGAACGGGCGGACCTGACCGCGCCGGAAATGGTGTTCTATCGCAACGGCCACCCTGAAGACGCCAACGTCGCCGCGCAATTGCCGCCCGACCCCTGGCAGCTGACGGCCCGGCGCGGACGCATCGCCGACGGCGGCGAACGACTGGATCTGGAAGGCGGCGTGAAGGTGGCCCGGGTGTCGGCCGGCACCGGCGATACCGTGCAGGCCGATGCCATACGCATGACACTGGAATCGGAACGGCTTACCGTCTTCGGCCGCCAGGAAGTCGCCACCACCGACAGCCCGGTGCGACTCTCCAGCGACCGCGCCGAACTCACCGGCGTCGGCATGCAGATCGATCTCAAGAAGGGCCAGATGCATTTGTTGTCGCAGGTGAAGGGCCACTATGTTCCGCGCTGACGGATTTCCCATTGCCGCCCCGCTGCGCGCTGCCCTGCTGCGTGCCACGCGGTGCCTCGCGTTGCCGGCCGCGCTGCTGCTGGTTGCCGGCCTCGCGCATGCGGCGCTGACCCTGGACCGCAATGCACCGATCCAGATCGAAGCGGATTCTGCCGTCATCGACGAGCCAACCGGCAGTGCGGTGTACCGCGGACGCGTGCTGCTGAAACAGGGGCAGATGAAACTGCAGTCGACCGAACTCACCGTGTTCATCAAGGATGGCAAGGCCGTGAAGGCGATCGCTGCCGGCAAGCCGGTGCTGCTCGACCAGGCGCCCACGGCCACCGAGGAAGCGATCCACGCCGAAGCGCGGCGCATCACTTTCCTGATCGAGGAAGACCGCATGCTGCTGGACGACCAGGCATCGCTGCAGCAGGGTGAGCGCCTGTTCCAGGGCGCACACATCGACTACAACGTGGCGCAACGGCGGGTGAATGCCAGCGGCGGCGGCAGTTCCCGCGTGCTGCTGGTGCTGCCGCCCACGCCCGCCCAGCCCGCCGGCGAGAACGGCGGTGCCGCCGCCCCGGACGACACCGGGAAGAAACCCTGAGGCCGTGATGAGCACCCTGCGCGCGGAACAACTCCAGAAAGCCTACAAGGGCCGTCGCGTCGTCGAGGACGTGTCGCTGGCGGTCAGCACCGGCGAAATCGTCGGCCTGCTCGGCCCCAACGGCGCCGGCAAGACCACCTGCTTCTACATGATCGTCGGACTGGTGCCGCAGGACGGCGGCCGCATCAGCATCGACGGCAACGACATCGCCGCACTGCCCATGCACGGCCGCGCGCGGCGCGGCATCGGCTACCTGCCGCAGGAAGCCTCGATCTTCCGGCGCCTGACCGTGGCGGAAAACATCCTCGCCATCCTCGAACTGCGCCACGACCTGGACAAGGCCGGCCGCAAGCGGGAACTCGATGCCCTGCTCGAGGAATTCCACATCAGCCACCTGCGCGACAGCCTCGGGCAGGCGCTGTCCGGCGGTGAGCGCCGGCGGGCGGAGATCGCCCGCGCACTCGCCTCGCGGCCGGCCTTCGTGCTGCTGGACGAACCCTTTGCCGGCGTCGACCCGATCTCGGTTTCCGACATCAAGCAGATCATCCGGCACCTGCGCGACCGTGGCATCGGTGTGCTGATCACCGATCACAACGTGCGCGAGACGCTCGACATCTGCGAACGCGCCTACATCGTCGGCGGCGGCCACATCATCGCTGCCGGCACCCCGGCCGAGGTGCTGGCCGACCAGCAGGTGCGCAAGGTCTATCTGGGCGACGAGTTCCGCCTGTAGCAGCCCCCGGCACGGGCCGGTGCCGCACCGGCCCCGTATCCGTCCCACGCATCCGGCCGGCCCGTCAAGCCTTGGGCACGCATCTTGCAGGCTGCTATTCTCCGGGACATGAAGCAGGCCCTGCACCTCAACATCTCCCAGTCGCTGACCATGACGCCGCAGCTGCAGCAGGCGATACGCCTGCTGCAGCTGTCGACGCTGGACCTCCAGCAGGAGATCCAGAGCGCGCTGGAGTCCAACCCCCTGCTGGAGATGGACGAGGACGGTGACGGCGGTCCGGAGCCGGCCGGCAGCGAGACCGACGAGGGTCCGGACCCGATCCGGATGCTGGAACAGCTGCAGGCCCAGGGTGCCGAAGAGCCGACCCCGGACAACCAGGCCGTCGATCTCGATGCCACCACGGCCCTGCCGGATGAACTGCCGGTGGACAGTGCCTGGGAGGACGTCTTCGACAGCTGGTCGGCGGCACCGGCCGGCAGCGCCGGCGGCGGCGACGAGGACGGCGACTTCGAAACCGGCGGCACCCGGGAATCGCTGGCCGACCGCCTGCTGTGGCAGCTCAACCTGACCCCCATGGGCGATGTCGACCGTGCCGTGGCCTTCGCCATCATCGAGTGCCTGGACAGCGACGGTTACCTGACCGTGCCGCTGACCGACATCCGCGATGCCGTGCTCAGCGACCAGGACGTTCAGGCCCGGGTGGCTGCCCGTCCGGTCGAGGACGGGGAAGAACAACTGGATCTGGCGGACATCGAAGCCGTGCTGCACCTGGTGCAGGGTTTCGAACCGCCCGGCGTTGCCGCCCGCGACCTGCGTGAATGCCTGCTGATCCAGCTGCGCCAGTTGCCGTCGGATACGCCCTGGCGGACCGAAGCCCTGCGACTGGTCAGCGACCACCTGGACCTGCTGGCCGGACGCGATTTCGCCCTGCTCGGCCGCCGGCTGGGCCTGCAGGAAGAGCAGCTGGCGCTGGTGATCCGCCTGATCCGCAGCCTGAACCCCCGCCCGGGCGGCTCGGTCTCCTCCGGGGACACCGCCTACGTGGTACCGGACGTGATCGTCCGCCGCGAGGGCCGGCGCTGGAAGGTGGAGCTGAATCCGGAAGTCACGCCACGCCTGAGGATCAATGCCGGCTACGCCGCGATGGCCCGCGAGGCCGGGGCCCGCCGCGATGCCGAATATCTGCGCAACCACCTGCAGGAAGCCCGCTGGCTGCTGAAAAGCCTGCGGGCCCGCAACGAAACCCTGCTCAAGGTGGCCAGCCGCATCGTGGAAGTGCAACAAGGTTTTCTGGAGCTGGGTCCGGAGGCCATGAAACCGCTGGTACTGGCCGACATCGCCGAGGCGGTCGGCATGCACGAATCGACCATCTCCCGCGTCACCACCGAGAAGTACATGCTCACGCCGCGCGGCATCTTCGAGCTGAAGTATTTCTTCTCCAGCCACGTGGGTACGGCAGCCGGCGGGGAGTGTTCTTCGACTGCCATCCGTGCCATCATCCGGAAACTGGTCGCCGCAGAAAACCCGCGCAAACCGCTGAGCGACAACCAGATCGCCGATATGCTGGTGGAGCAGGGCATCAACGTCGCCCGACGCACCATCGCCAAATATCGCGAATCGCTCAATATCCTGTCCTCCAGCGAGCGCAAGCGCCTGGTCTGAAAGGCCGGGACACCACCCCGGAAGGCACTCCCTTCCGAACCGCAAGGAGCCTGACGATGCAGATCAATCTCCACGGCCATCATGTCGATCTCACCGAGCCGCTGAAAACCTACGTCAACGACAAGTTCACCAAGCTCTCGCGACACTTCGATCACATCACCAGTACCCAGGTCACGTTGTCGGTGGAAAAGAACCGACAGCGCGCCGAAGCGACCATCCGTTTTTCCGGCGGCGAAATCTTCGCCGACTGTACCGAGGGCGACATGTACGCCGCCATTGACCTGCTGATCGACAAGCTCGACCGGCAGATCCTCCGTCACAAGGAAAAACTCAAGGACCACCACAAGTAATCCCGTCGACATGAAACGCCGGCGCCCCGGGCAGAATCCCGCGGCGCCGGTTGCGTTTTGAACCTCATTGTTTTTTGCCCATGCAGATACTCGACATCCTCAGCCCCGACCGCGTCCAGACCGGCGTGGCCGTCGGCAGCAAGAAGCGCGCCCTGGAACATGCCGCCCGGGCCGTGGAAAAAGCCATCGGCGGCAACGAACTGGCGGGCAAGGTCTTCGACGCCCTGCTGGCCCGCGAGCGGCTGGGCAGCACGGCCCTGGGCGAGGGTGTGGCCGTGCCGCACTGCCGTCTGCCCGACTGCCGGCAGACCATCGGGCTGCTGCTGAAGCTGGCCGAAGGGATCGATTTCGACGCACCGGACAACAAGCCGGTTGACCTGCTGTTCGTGCTGGTCGTCCCCCAGGAAGCCACCGACGAACACCTGCAGCTGCTCGGCCGGGTGGCCGGCATGTTCAATGACGGCACGGCCCGTGCCGCCCTCCGGTCAGCCGATTCCGGCAGCGAACTGTACGAACGCGTCCAGGCATTTGAACGCGATGCCGCCAGCGGTTAGCTTGGGCGGCGCACGAACAACCCCTGCGGAACCCGCGCCATGCGTCTGATCGTCGTCAGCGGCCGCTCCGGCTCAGGCAAGACCACTGCCCTCCAGGTCCTGGAGGACACGGGTTTCTATTGCGTGGACAACCTGCCGGTCGCCCTGCTGCCGCAGCTCGCCGCCGAAATCGGCCGTGACGACAGCGCCCGGCTGGCCCGGGTCGCGGTCGGCATCGATGCCCGCAACGTGCCCGGCCAGCTGGAACGCTTCCCGCAGATCCTGCGCGACATCGCCACCGAGATGACCCTCGCCGAGGGCGGCGAATGCGAGGTGATGTACCTCGACGCCAACGACGACACCCTGCTCAAGCGTTTCGCCGCCACCCGGCGCAAGCACCCGCTGTCCAGCGGCACCGTATCGCTGGCCGAAGCGATGGAAAACGAACGAACGCTGCTGGAGCCGATCGCCACCCTGGCCGACCTCGTCATCGACACCAGCCAGCTGACCGTGCACGGCCTGCGTGATCTGGTACGCGAACGCGTGGTCGGCAAGTCGCACAAGGGCATGGGCCTGCTGTTCGAATCGTTCGGATTCAAGCACGGCGTGCCGCCCGATGCCGACATCGTATTCGACGTACGCTGCCTGCCGAATCCCTACTGGATCGCGCACCTGCGCCAGCACACCGGCCTTGAGCAACCGGTGATCGAATTCCTGGACGGTCACGCGGAAGTGCAGGACATGATCTCCGACCTGTCGGCGATGCTGGATAAATGGCTGCCGCGTTTCGAACAGAACGATCGTCAGTACATGACCGTGGCCGTGGGCTGCACCGGTGGCTACCACCGCTCGGTCTATGTCGTGGAGCAGCTGGCCAGGAAACTCGAGGGCGTGGCCGCGCACGTGCAGATACGTCACCGCGAACTGGCCGACAGCAGCGGCAAGAAGGAGCAGGCACCGTGATCCGCCGCGACATCGAGATCGTCAACAAGCTGGGTCTGCATGCCCGTGCTGCCTCGAAGCTGGTCGCGCTCACCGGCCGCTTCAGTGCCACCATCACGCTCGGACGCACGGGACAGAAACCGGTCGATGCGAAAAGCATCATGGCCATGCTGATGCTGGCCGCCAACAAGGGTACGGTGCTGGTGCTGGAGTGCGATGGCAGCGACGAACAGGAAGCTGCCGACGCCGTGTGTGCCCTGGTGACCGACTTCTTCGGTGAGGGCGAATGACGGCGGAAGCCGCCGGCGTGCAGCGCCGCGCCCTCACCCGTGCGCTGGAACGCGGCACCATGAACCAGGTGCGGCGCCTGCTCAACGCCATGCCGGCCGCGGAAATCGCCCACCTGCTGGAATCCTCGCCGCCGCGCGAGCGCGGCCTGCTGTGGAAACTGGTCGACCCGGAAATCGACGGCGAAGTACTGGCCGAGCTGAACGAGGACATCGCCGGCGAATTCATCTCGCAGATGGACATCGCCAAGGCGGTGGAAGTCCTCGAGGACATCGACCCCGATGACCTTGCCGACCTGCTGGACGAGCTGCCGGAGCACGTCACCCGCGAGGTCCTGGCGCGCCTCGACGCCCAGGACCGGGCTCGCATCGAGCAGACCCGGCATTACCCGGACGACACGGCTGGCGGCATCATGAACACCGACAGCATCACGGTGCGCCCGGACATCACCCTGGACGTGGTGCTGCGCTACCTGCGCGCGCATGGCGAACTGCCCAAGGCCATGGACTCGCTGTTCGTGGTCAACCGGCAGGACGAATTCGTCGGCGTGCTGCCGCTGTCACGCGTGCTGGTCTCGGACCCGGAAATGACCGTGCGCGAGGCCATGAGCACGGACATCGAACCGATCGCCGTGAACACGCCGATCCGTGACGTTGCCAACCTGTTCGAACGCCGCAACCTGATTTCCGCACCGGTGGTGGACGAGCAGCACACGCTGGTCGGACGGGTCACCATCGACGACGTGGTGGATGTGATCCGCGGCGATGCCGACCACTCGCTGATGGCGATGTCCGGCCTGAACGAATTCGAGGACACCTTCGCGCCGGTAATACCGACGGCGCGACGGCGCGCCGTCTGGCTGGGAGTGAACCTGCTCACCGCCTTCATTGCCTCGGCGGTGGTCGGCCTGTTCGCCCACACCATCGAACAGGTCGTGGCGCTGGCCGTGCTGATGCCGGTGGTGGCCAGCATGGGCGGCATCGCCGGCTCGCAGACGCTGACGCTGGTGATACGTGCGCAGGCACTGGGCCAGGTCGGCGAGTCCAACACCCGCTACCTGATCAACAAGGAGCTGGGCGTCGGCTTCCTGAACGGACTGCTGTGGTGTCTGGTGGTCGGTGTGGTCGCCATGCTCTGGTTCGGCGACGACAAGCTCGGGCTGGTGATCGGCGCTGCACTGATCATCAACCTGGTGGCAGCTGCACTGTCGGGCGCAACCCTGCCGCTGATCCTCAAGCGCATGAAAATCGACCCGGCACTGGCCGGCAGCGTGATCCTCACCACCATCACCGATGTGGTGGGTTTCTTCTCCTTCCTGGGTCTGGCCGCGATCTTCTACGGCTGACCCCTGCCCGCAGGTTCACGGATGAGCCATACGCCTTCCCCTTACAGCGCACGCGAGACCGTCGGCCTGCTCTGGCGCAACCTGGCGGGTCCGTCGCGCGCCAATCCGGCCGGGCAGGCCTTCCTGCCGCAGCAGGCCGTGTTCAACGACATCGAACCGGCAATCACCGTCGGTTTTGCCGGCGACATCATGATGATGTTCAACCGCAAACTGGCCTTCGGCGCCGGGCTGCGGCATTTCTTCGCGGACTGCGACCATGTGCTGGCAAACCTGGAAGGCGTGATCACGGATCTGCCCAAGCGCGGGCCGGACCAGAAGCACACGCCGGACATCATCGACGCGCTCGCCACGCTGGCTGCACCGGAGCGCATGCTGCTGTCGGTGGCCAACAACCATTGCGGTGATTTCGGCGCAACAGCCTGTCGCGATTCCATGGCGATGTTCGCCGACCGCGGCTTTCATCTGTTCGGGATGGCGGAAACGCCATACGCCGATCCTGCACCGCAACTGCGCGTGGTCACCGGCACGCAGTGGTCCAATCGCGGCGGCGACCACCTTGCCTGGCTGGAAAATCCGGAACGGCATGTGCGCCCGGGCGCCGTGAACATCCTGTTCCCGCACTGGGGGCACGAGATGCTGTGCTATCCGCGCGCCGGCCTGCATGCACAGGCCCGGCACTGGCTGGAACATTTCGACGCCATCATTGGCCATCACAGCCACACACCGCAGCCGGTCAGCGCCGTGCCGACGGCACAGGGCAGCAAACCCGTGGCCTGGTCGCTGGGCGATTTCTGCTTCGGGCTCGGTTACCGGCACTGGCCGGCACTGAAACACTACCCCTGGGGCATCGTGGTGAAAATGCGGCTGGGCCCGCGCCGCAACGGCAGCCATGCCGGCTGGGCCGTCGGCGAACTGCAGTGGCGCTTCACCGATTGCGCTCCGCAACCGTCCGGGCAGGGCTTCGTGACCGGAATCGTCGATCGCATTCCCTACTTCCCCGCCCCGGCCTGAACACGGCGCCGGCCAAGGAAAAGGGCCGCAACAGCGGCCCTTTTCATGACGGTCGCGGCTTATTTCAGCGGCAGCAGGGTCAGCTCGACGCGGCGATTCTGCTCGCGACCGGCGTCGGTGTCGTTGCTGGCGGCAGGGCGGGTCTCGCCGTAACCGATGGTGGTCAGACGCTCGGCCTTCACGTTCTTGCCGCGCAGGTAATTGGCCACGCTGTTGGCACGACCTTCCGACAGGGTCAGGTTGGAACTGTCGGTACCGACATTGTCGGTGTGGCCTGCCACCTCAAGAATGGTCTGGTTGAACTCGTTGACCACCAGGGCCACCGAATCCAGCACATTGGTGAAGTTCGGCTTGATGTCGACGCGGCCGGTATCGAAAGTGATGTTGCCGGGCATGACCAGCGTGATGTTGTCGCCCTCGCGGACCACACGCACGCCGCTGCCTTCCAGCTGGTGACGCAGCTTCGCTTCCTGGCGGTCCATGTAGTTGCCAACCGCGCCGCCGGCAATGGCGCCGACACCGGCCGACTTCAGGATGCGCTCGGTGCGGGCACGACGATCGACATCGCGGTTGTCGATGTAGGCACCGATGGCCGCGATGCCGGCGCCGATGGCGGCACCCTTGGTGGTATTGCTCACCTTCTGCTCGCCGGTGTACGGGTCATAGGTCATGCAGCCGGTCAGCAGGAGCGCGCCGGCAATACCCGGACCGAACGTACGGAAAGTGCTGTTCATGGAATCCACCTCGGATGAAAAGACACGAAAGGAAAAACGGGTGCTGAGCGTAACCCGTCAGACGCCGTTCCTGCACGCGGGTTCCCGGCAACCTGCCGATTCGTGATGGAAATCAAACTTCGCCGGCGGACAGGCGTGCCAGGAAATGGTCGACCGCACGCCGGTAATTCTGTTCCGTACGGGTGGCGAAAGCCGCCTCGCCGCCGGCCGGCACCAGCGCCGGCCGTTCGGCAAGCCGGGCCTGCCAGTCCAGCGTGCAGTGGTCGCCGCTGCCGGCCGTCACCCGGATGGTGACCACGAAACCGGTTGCCGCACTCAACCCCGGGCCGTCCACCACGCGATACTGCGTGAACATGGCGGTGTCGTCCTGCACATCGAGCTCGTGCGTCACCGGTGGAAACGGCGGGATCACGATCACCCGGCGCGCACCGGCAAGATGGCCGTCGGCGCGGAATTCACCGATGCCCGGGAACCAGTCGGGGAGACGGGAAAAATTACCGATGACCGGCCACACGCGCGCCGCCGGATACGGCAGCTGCTGCACCAGCCCGAATGCAATCGCCGGTTCCGCGTTGCCCATGCATCAACCCTCGGCCGCCACGGTCATCGATTCCACCAGCACCGATCCGCAGTGCACATGACCGCGACGATCGGCATCGCCGCCCACGGCGACCAGTTGCCGGTACATTTCCGGCAGACTGCCGGCGATGGTGATGCCCGATACCGGATGTGTGATCCGGCCCTGCTCGACACGGAAGCCGGCAGCACCGCGCGAGTAATCGCCGGTCACCGGATTGACGCCGTTGCCCATCAGCTCGGTAACCACGATGCCGTTGCCCATTTTCTGCAACAGCGCCTCGAACGATTCGCCGGTGCCGTTCACGAAAATGTTGTGGGTGCCGCCGCCGTTGGCGGTTGGCGCCATGCCCAGCCGGCGTGCGGAATACAGACCCAGCGCGTAGTTGCTGAGCACGCCGTCGCGCACGAAAGGTTTTTCGTAGGTGGCCAGGCCATCGCTGTCAAACGCGGCACTGCCCAGCGCTCCGCCCAGACGCGGTTTCTCGTCGATATGCAGCCAGTACGGAAATATCTGCTCACCCAGCCGGTCCAGCAGGAACGAAGAGCGGCGATACAGGGCACCGCCGGCGATGGCGGACAGGAAATGCCCGATCAGCGACGGTGCCAGCTCCGGCACGAACAGCACCGGCATTTTTCCGGTGGCGATCGGCCGTGCCCCGAGGCGGCGCACCACACGCTCGCCGGCACGGCGCCCGATCTCTTCCGCAGAAGGCAGTTGTGCCGGATTGCGCACGGCGTCGTACCAGTAATCGCGCTGCATGTCCTCGCCTTCACGCGCCAGCAGCGCGCAGGAGAGCGAGTGCCGGGTGCCCGGATAGCCGGCGAAGAATCCGTTCGAGTTGGCATACACGCGGTACACCTCGTGGGTGTTCACGGATGCACCGTCGGAATTGTCGATGCGGGCGTCGACCTCGCGCCCGGCCTGCTCGCAGCGCTGCGCCAGTTCGATGGCGGCATCCGGCGGCAGATGCCAGGGATGGTGCAGTGCCAGATCCGGCAGGTCGCGCGCCAGCTGCGCCGGATCGGCCAGCCCGGCATGCGGGTCTTCCGAGGTGTGGCGGGCAATGTCCAGCGCGGCCGACACGGCATCGCGGATGGCCTGCGGACGCGTGTCGGAAGTACTGGCGTGGCCCTTGCGCAGACCGGCATACACCGTGATACCGAAACCGCCGCTGCGGGTGAACTCGATGGTCTCGACCTCGCCCAGGCGTACGTTCAGCGACAGCCCGCGCTCGGCGCTGACGCCGACTTCGGCCGCCGTTGCGCCCTGCTGCCGGGCCTCGTCGAGAATCTGCTGGACCAGTGCTTCCAGCCGGGGCTTTTCTTCAAGGATGTCGGCACGTGCACCGGCCGCGTCGGCCGCACCGCTGTGGTCGGACAGTCTGGCCACGAAGACTCCGGGGTCATGGGGAGGGTCTGCTAAGATGCCGCGATGTTAACACCCGCCCGGCCCCCGATCCGATGAGCAACGAAATCCCGCCATTGCCCGATGGTCCTCTCAGCAAGACCCGGCGCAAGCAGCAGATGCACGACCTGCAGGACTTCGGCGAGACACTGCTGGAACTGCCGGCGGCCACGCTGGCGAAACTGCCGCTCGACGAGCGGACCGCGCAGGCCGTGGCCGACTGGAAAAAGATGAAAAGCTGGGAAGCAAAGCGGCGCCATCTGCAGTATCTCGGCCGCCTGCTGCGTGAGGGCAACGGCGAGGAAGTGCGCGAGGCCCACGCCGTGCTGACCGATCCCGGCCGCATGATCCGGCTGGAGCGCCTGCGCGACCGCCTGCTTGCCGAGGATACTGCCCTGCAGGTGCTGGTGGCCGAGCACCCGGACGCGGACGTGCAGCACCTGCGGCAACTGATCCGCAATGCCCGGCGGGAGCGCGAGGAACTGGCCCGGGCCCAGGAGGCCGGCGTGCCGCCCGGCAACATCCCGAAAAGCACCAACTATCAGAAACTGTTCCAGTATCTGCGCGACCTTACCGGAAACTAGGGGCTCTCCCTCCCCCGCCACACCTTCCGCCACCGTCGTCGCCGGCACAGGGATCTGTCGCATGCGGGTGCAGCTGCTCCACCGACTCCGGCAGGCGCTGTCTGCCGCCTGCCTGCTGTCTGCTGTTGCTGCCGGCCCTGCCGATGCCGGCATCGTGACGCTGGCCGAAGGTTTCGACACCGTCGATCCCGGCACCGATGTCGAACTGCTGTTCGATCCCGGCAACGGTCTCGACTTCGACACCCTGCAGGCCATGACCGACGCGCCCTGGCAGGCCGCGCCGCCAGGGCCGCTCAATTTCGGATTCCGTACCGATACGCTCTGGCTGCGCCTGACCCTGCAGGCAGATGCCGACCGGCCACCGCTGCGGGTACTGGCGCAGATCGCCGACCCGATGCTGGACGAAGTCGACGTGTACGTACTGCACGGCAAGGCGCTGGCACGCACGCTGCACCTCGGCGATGCCCGGCCGCACGGCAACCGTCCGCTGTTCCACCGGCACTTCCTGGTGCCGCTGGAGTTCGCCGACACCCGCGTCATCACGCTGTACCTGCGCATCCGCACCGACGGCACGCTGCAGGTGCCGATGCGTATCCGCGAACCGGCCACGTTCACCGAACACGAACAGGTTGCCCTCGGCACGCGCGGCCTGGTGCTGGGTGCTATTTTCACCGTGCTGGCGACACTGCTGCTCGCCAATCTCACCACGCGCCATCACGGTTTCGGCCTGAGCCTGACGTTCATGCTGTGCCAGCTGGTCTTCCAGGCCGGCAGCGACGGCCTGGCCGCGCAGTACATCTGGACCGACAACGTCTGGTGGAACCAGCATGTGCTGGCCATCGCGGTCTGCCTGGTGATGGCCAGCGGCATCGCCTCGACCGCATCGTTCCTCGACACGGCGCGCACCATGCCGGCACTCGATCCCTGGCTGTACACCGCCGCGATCGTATTCCTGCTGCTGCTGTCGGGCACGCTGATGCTGCCGGCCGGCAGCACCTATCCGGTGCTGCTCGTGCTGGCGCTGGCCGGTGCCGCGCTGATGCTGGCCATCGGCGCGCTGGCCGTTTACCGACGGTTGCCACTGGCGCATGTGTTCACGCTGGCCATGGCCACTTTCCTGACCGGCCTGCTGGCTTCCACGCTCAACCAGCTCGGGCTGGTCGACAACGAAATGCTGCGTTCCAACGTCATGCTCGCCGCCATCCTGATCCAGGCCATGCTGTATGCGCTGGCGCTGGCCATGCACCTGCAACACGCCAAGCAGCAACGCCTGCAGGCACAGGCGGAAGCCATCTCCACCCAGGAAGCCGCCGTCGACCGCCAGCGCGAAGTCAAGGAAGCGCTCAAGGCACGGATCGACGAGCGGTCCGCGGAACTGTGGGCCGCCATGCGCACGCTGGAAGCCACACACAGCAAACTGGGCGAGCTGAGCCGGCGCGACGGTCTGACCGGGGTACACAACCGGCGGCATTTCGATGAGCGCTGCCCGGTCCTGATGCAGCTGGCCTCGCGGCGCGGACAACCACTGGCGGTACTGCTGATCGACATCGACCACTTCAAGACACTGAACGACACCCACGGCCACGCCGTGGGCGACGAAGCGCTGCGCCGAGTGGCCGCACTGCTGCAGACATCGGTCACGCGCAGCGGCGATGTGGTCGCGCGCTACGGTGGCGAGGAGTTTGCCGTGCTGCTGCCGGACACCGATCGCGAGGAAGCGCTCACCGTTGCCGAAAACATCCGTGAGGCAATCGCCGGGAAAAGCATCGTCATCGACCGGACCGAACTGCGTGTCACCGCCAGCATCGGGCTGTCGGCGCGCATACCCGTTGCCGGCGAAGCGGCCGACATCATGATCGGCGAGGCCGACAAGGCGCTTTACCTGGCCAAGCACAACGGACGCAACCGTATCGAGGCCTACGCATGAGCGCCGCCGTCCGCTGCCTGGGCCTGTGCCTGCTGCTGGCAGCCGGCCTTGCGCAGGCCGCCGTTCATCCGGTGCGCAGCAGTGCGCAGATCCTGCAGCCGGGCGTGGGCAGCGTGGTACCCGACATGGCCATGCTGATCGATGATGGCCGCCGCGATCTTGCTGCGGTGCGCACCGCCGGGGACTGGCAGCCGGTCACCGCCATGCCGCGGCTCGGCTTCACCGACAAAACCGTCTGGCTGCGTTTCAAGGTGCGGCGGACAGCGGACGGCCCCATCCGCATGCGACTGGAAATCGCACAGCCGTTGCTGGACGAACTCGATATACATGTACTCGCCGGCGGTGAACCGGTGCGCACCTGGCTGCTGGGCGACACACGCCCGCACGACCACCGCCCGTTCTTCTTCCGCAACTTCATGGTGCCGCTGGACCTGCCGGCGGACCGTACCGTGACGGTCTTCCTGCGCGTGCACAGCGGCGGCTCGGTGTATCTGCCGGTACGCATGTGGGAGCTGGATGCCTTTACTTTCCACGAGCAGCGCGCGCTGCTGGCCTACAGCTTCATCTACGGCACCATCCTGAGCGCGCTCATGGTGTTCCTGTTCGCCGCGGCGCACACACGCGAACGCCGCTTCGGCCATTACGTGCTGTTCGTGTTCTCGCTGACGTTCTTCCAGGCCACGGTGGACGGCTTCACCGGGCAATACCTGCGCATCGACTGGCCCTGGTGGAATCGCTACAACACGGCGCTGACCGCCATGGTGGTGCTGGCCATCACCACCGCGCTGACCATGAACTGGCTGGGCCTGCGCCGGCACATGCCGCGCGTCATCCCGGTCGCCCGCGCCCTGCTGGTGTATTTCCTGCTGGTGCTGCCGGCCACCCTGCTCATGGCGGGGCCGGCCGTGTTCCCGTTGCTGGCCGTGTCAGCCGCGGTGTTCGGCCTGGCCGGCGTGCTGTTCGGCCTGTACAGCCTGTATCGCCGGGTGCCGCAGGCCGGCTCCTATGCCGCCACCATGCTGCTGTTCTGTGTCGGCACGCTGTCGGCGGCGCTGGAGCGTGCCGGCCTGGTGCCCTCCATCGAGACCGCGCACCAGCTGAGTCTGGGCGCGATCCTGCTGCAGGTACTGCTGCTGGGCTACCTGTTCGCGGCACGCATCCGCGAGGAAACCACCCAGCAACGCCAGGCGCAGGAACGCACGCTGGCCGCGCAGCGCACCCTGCTCGCGGCCGAGTGGCAACTCACCTATGAACTGGAGCGGGAAGTGGACCGGCAGACCGCCGCGCTCAGCGCCACCATGCGCGATCTCGAACAGGCCAACCGTGCACTGGCGGAAATGAGCCGGCATGACGCACTCACCGGCCTGTACAACCGCCGCCATTTCGACGAACGCTTCGACGAACTGGTGCAGATGGCAGCGCGCCAGCGGTTGCCGCTGGCCGTGCTGATGGTGGACATCGACCACTTCAAGCAGCTCAACGACACCTGGGGACACCAGGCCGGCGACGAATGCCTGCGCCAGGTCGGCGCGACCCTGCACGGCATCGTCAGCCGCCGCAGCGATCTGGTGGCACGCTACGGCGGCGAGGAGTTCGTGGTGGTGCTGCCGGACACCGACCTGGCCGTGGCCATGGAGCTCGGCGAGCGCCTGCGTGACAGCATCGAGAAACTGGATGTGAACACCGGCGAGCACACCCTGCACATCACCGCCAGTTTCGGGCTGGCCGCACGGGTTCCGCGCCTGATCGAGGATGCCTACGGCAAACAGTTGCTGGCCGCGGCCGATGCCGCGCTGTATCTCGCGAAGAAAAACGGCCGCAACCGGCTGGAGTGCGCTCCGGACGACACGCCGGAGAAACCCGCATCGGGCAAACCCGCGCGCAAGAAACCCGCGCCGAAAAAACCGTAGGAACGTGCAACCGGCACCGCGCCCCGCAGCGCCGGGCAGGGCTTCGGCTTACCGTACCGGCGCGTTCTGCTGTGCGCCGTTCCGGGCAGGCGAGATGCGCCACGCCGGTTTCGATGCCGGCTCCGGCACGGCAGTCACCGCCCCGCTGTTTTCCGCCGTCGCGGTGCCGCTTTCCGTCGCGGCGCTGCCGTTTTCCGTAACGGCAGCCGCCGGCGCGGTCGTGTCTCCTGCCGCATCGCCGGCCGGTACCGCTACCGGCACCCTGACGGTGGCCGGCGCCATCCGCAGCGACTTCTCCACCGGTACCGTGTCGCGGCTGGCCAGCACGCTGCCGATGTAATCGCCCAGCATCACTTCCAGATCATCGATGGTGGCCTGCCCGCCCAGCTCACCGCCCCATTCGTAACGGCGGTTGGCGGCGAATTCGCCGGCGGTGCTGCCATCCGCAGCCAGCAGCACAACCTGCGCATCGATGTACATGCCGCCCATGCCGGCCTGCAGCCGCCGCTGGCGGGGATTGCCATGATCGTAGCGGGAGACCAGAACCGTCACCCGCCACGCGCGCGCGCGGCCATCCGGACGGGTGCGCGCAGTGGTGTTCGCGATGCGTTCGGCGAGCGTTTTCGCGCAGCGCACCAGTTCTTCCTGCGTGATCACCACACCGGGCTCGGCCGCAATGCCGACGGTGAACGTGTCGTCGGCATCCAGACGGGATTGCACCGGTATCGGGCTTTCCGGTGTCTTCAGCGTGGCGCAGCCGGCCGGCAACACAGCCAGCACGGCAAGCAGGGCGGATCGCAGGATGCGCATGCAGTACTTACTCCCGGGCCGTTCCGCCGACCACGATCTCGTCGATCAGCAGCGTCGGCTGGCCGACGCCCACCGGCACGCTCTGGCCATCCTTGCCACAGGTGCCGACACCGCCGTCCAGTGCCAGGTCGTTGCCGACCATGGACACGCGGTTCATCACGTCCGGGCCGTTGCCGATCAGCGTCGCGCCCTTTACCGGCCGGGTGATCTTCCCGTCCTCGATCAGGTAGGCCTCGCTGGTGGAGAACACGAACTTGCCGCTGGTGATGTCGACCTGGCCGCCGGCGAAGTTGGCGGCAAAAATGCCGCGCTTCACCGACTTCACGATGTCGGCCGGATCGGATTCACCGGCCAGCATGTAGGTATTGGTCATGCGCGGCATCGGCAGGTGCGCATAGGACTCGCGGCGGCCGTTGCCGGTGGGGGCCACACCCATCAGGCGCGCATTCATCCTGTCCTGCAGATAACCGGTGAGGATGCCGTTCTCGATCAGCACGGTGCGCTGTGTCGGCGTGCCTTCGTCGTCGACCGTGAGCGAGCCGCGACGATCGGCGATGGTGCCGTCGTCGACGATGGTGCACAGCTTGCTGGCCACCTGCTGGCCCATGCGGCCGGCGTACATCGAGGTGCCCTTGCGGTTGAAATCGCCTTCCAGTCCGTGGCCGACCGCTTCGTGCAACAGCACACCGGGCCAGCCCGGGCCCAGCACCACCGGCATGCGGCCGGCCGGTGCCGGCACCGCTTCGAGGTTGACCAGCGCCAGACGCACCGCTTCGCGCACGTAATGCATGGCGCGGTCGCCTGCCAGGAAATACCGGTAATCGATGCGTCCGCCACCGCCGGACGAACCGCGCTCGCGCCGGCCGTTCTGCTCGGCCAGCACGCTCACGTTCAGACGCACCAGCGGCCGCACATCGGCTGCCAGGGTGCCGTCGCTGGCCATCACCATGACGATGTCGTGTTCGCCGGCCAGCGACACCTGCACCTGGGTAATGCGCGGATCGAGTGCACGCGCCGCCTCGTCCAGCCGCTTGAGCAACGCGATCTTGTCCGGCCCCGCCAGCACGTCCAGCGGATTGTCCGGGCTGTACAGCGGCGACGGTGCGCTGTGGCGCAGCATCGGCACGTTTTTCTGCTGCCCGGCGCGGGCAATGCTTTTCGCGGCGCCGGCGGCCTGTGCCAGTGCCGGCAGCATCATGTCGTCGGAAAACGCGAAACCGGTCTTCTCGCCGCTGATGGCGCGCACGCCCACACCCTGCTCGATACCGTGCGAACCTTCCTTGACGATGCCGTCCTCCAGCAGCCAGGACTCGTGCCGGCTCCACTGGAAATACAGATCGGCCGCATCCACCTCGTGGCCGAGCATGCCGTCCAGCACGCGCACCAGTGCGTTGTCGGAAAGACCGGCCGGAGCCAGGATCTCGCGGCCGGCAATGGCCAGCGCGTTGTTGCCGGTTGACGTCATGACGGGCTCACTCGTTGTCGGGAACGCCGGACGGGCCTGCGCCCATCTCCACCTTCTGGGGGCGCTGCACGCTGGTTTCCACCCGCAGGCGGCGGTGCTCGATCGACGGTACGCGCTCGCGCACGTTCACCAGCGAACGGGCATCGAGATTGGCCACCGCCACCGCCTCGCCCTCACCGAGCCCGGCCAGCACCACGCCCCAGGGGTCGACGATCATGCTGTGGCCGAAGGTTTCGCGCCGCGAATCGTGACGGCCGCCCTGACCGGCGGCGAGCATGAAGCAGGTGTTCTCGATGGCACGCGCACGCACCAGGATCTCCCAGTGCGCCTGCCCGGTCAGGCGGGTGAACGCGCTGGGCAGCACGATGATCTCCGCACCGCGTTCGGTCAGCGCACGGAACAGCTCGGGGAACCGCAGGTCGTAGCACACGGCAATGCCGATGCGGCCGAACGGCGTGTCCACCACCACCACGCTGTCGCCGTAGCGGAAGCGCTCGGATTCACGGTAACGGCCCTGGGCGTCGGTGATGTCGACATCGAACAGGTGCAGCTTGTCGTAGCGCGCGGCCAGCTCGCCGTCCGGGCGATAGACCAGACAGCTGGAGAACACGCGCGGGTCGTTGTCGGTGCGCGACGGCCGGATCGGAATGCTGCCGCCGACCAGCCAGATGCCGTGCTGTTTTGCCTGCCGGGACAGGAAGGACTGGAACGGTGCCGAAGTGTCGCCGGCGATTTCCGCCAGCGACGGCAGATCGACCGGGTTGTAGACGGCGAAATTCTCCGGCAGCACCACCAGCTGTGCGCCCTGCTGCGCGGCTTCCGCCACCAGTTGTGCGGCCGATTCCAGATTCAGCGCCGGATCCCGGCCACTGACCATCTGCACCACCGCTGCCTTCACGTTCTGCATGGTTGTCACTCCCTGCCTTTGCCGTTGCGGGCCGGATCGCTGCCCGCCGTACCGTCTTGCGCGCCGCCGCCCGATGCCGGAGCGTCGCCGGCGGCATCCAGCTGCGTGATCTTCGGATCTTCCCACACACCACTGACGTCGTAGCCCAGCGTGGTCATTTTTTCCAGCCGGTCACCCCACAGCTGTTCGAACGCCACGATGCCGGCACAGGCCGGCAGTCCGGCCAGACAACCCACATAGAGGTTGCTGTTGACCGGCAGCGTGACCCGCAACCGGCTCTCGATGGCGTGGCTGGCCAGGTCGGTGTTGCCGGATACCTCGAACAGGGCCGACGGCCCCTTCACCACCAGGTTGGTGGTGGAAATGCGGCCGTCATCCAGTGCCAGATCGCCGGTCAGCTGGTCGAAGGCCACACCTTTCTTGTACAGGTCGGTGAAGTCCAGCTTCATGCGGCGTTGCCAGGTGCTGATGTTGAAGACACCGAACGCGCGCAATGCCTGTGTCTTTGCCGACTGGGTGACGAATCGGCCGTCACGCACATCCAGCGCCAGCGTACCGCGTGCGGCCAGCGGATCGGCGCGCAGCGGCGAGCCTGGCCAGCCGAGATCGAATTTCACGTTCGCCTGTGCGGAGCTGAGGTTGGGTGCAAAGCCGAACGCGGTGCTGACCCGCGCCAGATCGTCGGCACGTGCCGTGCCGCTGAACTGCGTGCGATGGCCGCCTTCCGGCACCGGTGCCCAGCGCCCCTGTCCACGGATGTCGAGCGCACGCCAGCTGCCGTGCACGTCCTGCAGCTGCACACCGCTGTCGTCCGGAATCGTTTCCAGTGACCAGCTGCCGTAGTCCGTGCCGCCGATGTTCAGGTTGTTCAGCGCCAGCGCCAGCCGGGGCACCACGGCCGGCGACGGCTCGCCGCCGGCACCGATGCGTGCCGCGGTTGCTGCTGGCAGCGCCAGCGAGTCCAGCTGCACCACCAGCGGTTTGTCGCCACGCTCTTCGTATCCGTCGGGCAGCACCAGTTGCCCGCGCAGGGCCGGGCTGTCCACCCGCATCAGCCAGCCGGCTTCCGCACGCCCCATGCGCAGCTGGGCATGCTCCAGCGACAGCACGCCGGCATCGAGCCGCCCGGTCGCCACATCGACCCGCTGCAGCGTATTGCCCAGCGCCACGATGCCGGCCACCGCACGCGACACGGTGAAGGGCTCCTTCGGCGATGGCGGCGGCAGGCCGGCCAGCCGCCGCGAAAACGCCAGCCAGTCCGTCACCACCAGGGTCGGCAGCGTGCCTTCCACCGCCAGCCCGCGCGCGGCCGGATCGGTATCGGGCAGCCGGGTGCTGCCGAGCGCCACCGAACCGGAAGCCAGCGAACCGTCGCGCAGCCGTACGTCCGCGGCGAAGTTCCGGCCGTACACCAACGTCAGCCGCGGTGTGCTGGTGCCCAGCGTGTAGGTGAATCGGGTATCGACCGCACTCTCGGCACTCTTCGCCAGCAACGACGGCGCGCTGGAAGCAATGCCGCGCAGGTCGCTGCGCACTTCCAGCACACTGCTGTCACGCGAGAAACGCAGTTGCAGCGCTGCGTCGGCATCGCCGCGCAGCAAGTCCAGTGCCGGCAGCTTCAGCCAGCCGGTCAGCGGTGCCATGCGCAGACGGCCTTTCAGGTCCACCAGCGTCTGCTGGCGGCTGTCGCTGCCGGTGGTGCGGGCGCTGCCGGTGAAATCACTGTCCAGGGCACGGCCGCGCAGGTCGCGTGCGGAAAAACCGTCGACGGTGTCGTAGCGCAGTACGCCGGAAGCATCGCTCACTTCCAGCTGGCGCTGGGTCGAATCCAGAGTGGCGCCGGAGACGGTGCCATCCACGGTCACGCGCAGCGCGCCGGCCGCCTGCCCCAGCGGCAGGGATACGCGCACGTCCGCGCCCAGCCGTCCGCTGCCGTTCCAGCGCAGCAGCTCTGCCGGCACCGCCTCCGCCAGCGGCGTATCCCGGAACAGCGTGAAGGTGTCGGCCACATCGCCGTTCAGACGCGCCGTGACGGTCAGGGTCGAGCCGGCCGACGTCGTGCTGCCGGCCGGGAAATACGGCACGCCGCTGACGCGGATGTCGGAGAGTGCGCTGCCGAGCACACGGCCGGCCCGGCCGCGCGCATCGACCACGCCGTTGCTGATGTGGATGTCGGCATCGGCGCCACGCAGCGACGGCCAGCCCGGCAGGTAGGCCAGCGTCAGGCCGTCCGCCTCGTAACGCATCTGGAAGGTACGCTCGCGCAGCAGTGCCGGTTCGCGCCGCACCGGCCCTTCGAACAGGAACGAACCGCGCTTCAGATGGCCGTCCAGCAATGCCTCGCCCATCCATTTGCGCAACCCTTCGCCGGTATTGCGCGGCAGATAGCGCACGGCGGCCTTGCCGCGGCCATCCTCGATCAGGCCGGCCAGCGACAGCCGCGGCGAACTGCCGTCGTCCGGCAACCACAGCGTGGCCAGCCCGCTGGCACGGGCATCGGCATTCTTCAGGCTGAAACGATCGGTGAGCACATGCCAGCCCCGGACGCCGGCATTGTCGCCGCGGCGCCAGACGGCGCGCAGGCGCACCTGGTCCAGCGTGAGCGGCGCATCGAGCAGGGTCGGCAGGGTGAGGCGTGAACGTCCGGTATCGAGCAGGACATAACCGGCGTCCGGTTGCAGTTCGATCCGGCCAGACCATCCCTCCACGCCCGGATGCACGCCGTCGCTGCGCAAACCAAGCCCGGCAAAGCCGGTGCTCAGTCGCCAGCGCTCGCCGGCCGCCGCGGCCGGGTCGCGCACGATCCGCAGCCCGGACAACTGCCCGACCGGCGCCATGGCTTTCAGGCGATCGCGCAACGCGGTCTGCGATTCCGGCAAGGCGTCGGCCAGTGCCGCCAGCATCTGCACGCTGCCGCGCGTGAGCACCGCCTGCACCTGCAGGTTGTCCGGATCGGCATGGCTGCCGGCGGGATCGATCCGGCGCACGCGGACAGCGCCGTCCGCCTCCGGCCAGGCCAGACCCTGCCGGCGGAACGTGAGCCCGCCGAAGGCGAGATCCCAGCCATCCGGCTGCGCCTGCCAGCGGTAATGCGTCGACAGACCGAGCAGGCCTTCCAGCTTGCGGCCATCGGCCAGGCTGGCCGCCAGGCTGTCGATGCGGGCGATGCCGGACACGGACAACAACCGCCCCTGCTCCAGCCGCAGCCAGGCTTCACCGCCGCCCGACAGCGAGTCCACCCACAGGTCGCCGGCGTCGCGGCGCGGCATCCAGCCTTCCAGCGATGCCGGCAGCACGCGCACGTACAGGTCCGCGGCCAGATCGCGCGGCACCAGCGGCTCGCCTTCGAAACGCAGCACGAACGACGCCGACAGGCGTCCGGGACCGTCCACGTGTGCAGAGCCGGCGACGGCATGGCTGCTGCCGTCGTTGTGCATGTGCAGGCGCAGGTTTTCCAGCGCGCTCACCGGCAGCCGTGCCGATTCCACGGTCAGCCGCGAATGCTCGATCAGGATGTCGGTCTGGCGATAGATCGCCTGCAAGGCCAGCCGCAGTTTTTCCTCGGCCTGCGGATCATTGACCGTGAACGGCATGCCCCGGATGTGGAAGCGGCCGTCCTCGCGCTCTTCCAGCACCAGCTCGATACCTTCCAGCCGCAACAGGCCCAGTACCGGCCGGCGCGCCATCAATGTCGCCAGCGTGTCCAGTTCCAGGTCGATCGCCGGTGCCGCCAGTGCCGGCGTGTGCCCGGCGGTGTCGGCCGGCACGTCATGGCGCACGAACAGGCGCACACCGCGCAGATGCACCACCGGTGTCAGCAGGCGCATGTCGGTTTCGATCGCGTCGATTTCCGCGTCCATGCCGACCTGGTTGCCGACCCAGGCGGCCACGTCCGCGCGCCGCTCCTCGAGCAGTGCCAGCAACTGGCCGGCCACCACCACGTACAGGGCCGTCAGGACGACCACGGCCGACCCGGCCACCCAGGCGAGGGTCGGCCACGGCACGCGGGACAGGAGTCGGAAGCGGGATTCAGTCACGGGACATCGCGCCAGTACGGCACGGCAAACGCATCGAGCAAGTCTACCGTCTCGCCCAGCGGCAATCCCACGACACCCGTGTAACTGCCGGTAATCGTCTGTACCAGGGCACCCCCGGCGCCCTGGATGCCGTAGCCGCCCGCCTTGTCCAGCGGCTCGCCGGTGGCCACATAGCGGGCGATGGTGCCGGCATCGAGGGTACGGAAGCGCACGGCGGTATCCGACAGCTTCACCAGGCAGCGCTCGTCCCAGAGCGCATCGCGCCGTGCCAGTGCCACCGCGGTCAGCACCCGGTGCTCGCGCCCGGACAGCAGTGCCAGCATGCGGGCGGCATCGGCGGCGCCGGCCGGCTTGCCCAGCAGTTCGTTGCCGATCACCACCGTGGTGTCGGCACCCAGTACCGGCAGGTGTGCCTCGCCCGCCGGCAGGCGCGCCAGCACGGCCCGGGCCTTGGCCTCAGCCAGCCGCCGCACGTAATCGGCCGGCGTCTCGCCGGCCCGGACGGATTCGTCGATGTCGGCCACCCGCACCACGTGGCGCACGCCGATCTGCGACAGCAGTTCGCGACGGCGCGGTGACGCCGAGGCCAGGACGAGATCAGGGACGGACACGGCTCAGCTGACGTTGGCCGTGCGGCGCAGGCGATCCTGGAACGCCGAAGCCCAGGGCCAGAGCATGGCCGTGGTCACCACCGGCAGCAGGGCCGTGAACAGGCCGGCGGTGGTGGTATCCGTCATGTTGCCGATCATGCGCGCCACCATCACGCTCATGCCGGCCAGCACGCCCACCGCCAGCATCTGCTGCGGCAACGGATAGATTTTCATGCGTGCGCTCAGGCGGCTGGCGGCAAAGCCGGCCAGCGCCAGCGCCAGCGCATGCATGCCCAGCGGCGTGCCGCGGAGCACGTCCAGCAGCAGGCCCAGCAGCCAGCCGGACCAGGAGCCGTAGCGGTCCGGCAATGCCACCGCCCAGAACAGCACCACCAGCAGCGGGAACGAGGGCCGGAACAGGTCCAGCCAGTCCGGCAGCGGCAGGATGGCCAGCAGCGCCGACGCCAGGAAGCAGCACACCACGGTGAACGTGCCCTTGCGTGCAGTCCTCATGGCACCGCCTCCGCAGCCGGCACCGCACCGGCCGCCGGAACCGGGGCCGCCGCATCGGCGTTCTGCATCAGGGCGCCCTGCAGCTTCTGCTGGGCGAACACCAGCAGCACATGCCGGCTGCGCTCGATGGCGGCGGTCGGGCGCGCCTCGACCAGGGTGAAGGTTTCACCCTGTTCGCGCACCACCCGCGAGACCCGGCCCACCGGATAACCGCGCGGAAAGATGCCGCCCAGGCCGGAGCTCACCAGCAGGTCGCCTTCACGCACGTCGGCCGTGATCGGCAGGTACTGCAGCGACAGCAGGCCGGGACGGCCGGTACCGACGGCAATGCTGCGCACGCCGTTGCGGCTGACCTCGACCGGCAGGCCGTGACGCGCGTCGGTGATCAGGATCACCCGGCTCTGGTGCGGGCCGACCGCAATCAGCTGACCCATGATGCCGCTGGCATCCAGCACCGGCTGACCGTCATACAGGCCGGCATCGGCGCCCTTGTTGATGATCACTTCCACGCGCGACGGATCGGGATCGAACGCGATGATCTCCGCCACCAGTACGCTGGAATCGAGCAGGGCGGAGGAGTTCAGCAGTTCGCGCAGGCGGGCGTTCTCGGCGGTCAGGGCCGCCAGCCGCTGCACGTGCCGCTGCAGCACCAGGTTCTCCTGCTGCAGGCGCGCATTCTCGCCGGCCAGCGTGTCGCGCGAGGTAATCGCCTCGTCCACCCAGACCACGGCACGACGCGGCAGATCCACCAGCACCACCATGGTTTCGGTGACCGGCGACAATCCGCTGCGCAGCCAGGAAGTCCAGCCGGGGACGCGGGTATCGGCCATCAGCAACGCCAGCGACACCACCACGACTGCCAGCAGCCGGTAGATGGAATCGGGCGAATCCGCGAACAGTGTTCTGGCCACCGGCTCTGCTCCGCCCGGACGGGGATCGTCAGATCACGATCAGTTCGAAGCCCGGCGTATCAAGCAGCTCGAGCGCCTTGCCGCCGCCACGCGCAACGCAGGTCAGCGGATCCTCGGCCACCACCACCGGCAGACCGGTTTCTTCCGAGAGCAGCTTGTCGAGATCGCGCAGCAACGCACCACCGCCGGTGAGCACGATACCGCGCAGCGCGATGTCCGACGCCAGTTCCGGCGGGCACGCCTCCAGCACGTTCTTCACCGCATTGACGATGCCGGACAGCGGTTCCTGCAGCGCCTCGAGAATCTCTTCGCTGTTGAGCGTGAACGAACGCGGCACCCCTTCGGCGAGGTTGCGGCCGCGCACGTCGATCTCGCGCAGCTCGTCCGACGGGAACGCGCTGCCGATTTCCTGCTTGATGCGCTCGGCCGTGGCTTCACCGATCAGCGAGCCGTACTGGCGACGCACGAAAGCGACGATCGCCTCGTCAAACTTGTCGCCGCCGATCTTCACCGAGTCGCCATGCACGATGCCGTTGAGCGCGATGATGGCGATCTCGGTGGTGCCACCGCCGATGTCGACCACCATCGAGCCGCTGGCTTCCGCCACCGGCAGGCCGGCACCGACCGCAGCCGCCATCGGTTCGTAGATCAGTTCCACCTGACTGGCGCCGGCGCCTTCGGCGGCGTCACGGATCGCGCGCTGCTCGACCAGCGTCGACTTGTACGGAACGGACACGATCACGCGCGGCGCCGACAGGAATTCCGCCATGCCGCGGTCGAGCACCTTCTTGATGAAGAACTTCAGCATGTCCTCGGTGACTTCAAAGTCGGCGATCACGCCGTCCTTGAGCGGACGCACTGCCGTGATGTTGCCGGGGGTCCGGCCCAGCATGCGCTTGGCGGCGGTACCGACTTCGATCACGTTCTTCTGGTTGCCGTTGTGGCGTATGGCGACAACCGAGGGTTCATCCAATACAATCCCCCGGTCCCGGACGTAGATGAGCGTGTTGGCCGTACCGAGGTCGATCGACAGATCGGTCTTGAAGGCCTTCCGGAGATTTTTCAGAAATTTCATGTCGGCGTGGCAAACCTGAACTGGTCCGGTCCGGGGTCCTCCGGACGGGGCTGGGAGCGGCGAGCCCGCCCCCGGATTGAAAGTCGGCAACTCTAGCAACGGCGGGCTCGCCGGGGCAAGGATGGAACCGACGGAATTCCCGCGAATTTCCGGACATCTCGCACATTTTCCGTAGCCGGTTCCCCCGTTTATTTCCGTATCCCGGAGCAACGCATGGCGCTGACAGAAAGCGACGTGGAGAAGATCGCCCGGCTGGCCCGCCTGCGCATGGGTGCCGGCGAGCGCGCCGAGGTCACGGCCCGGCTGGGCAGCATCCTCGGCATGGTGGATCGCCTGCAGGCGGCCGCCACCGCCGGCGTCGCACCGATGGCCCATCCGCTGGACGCGGTCCAGCCGCTGCGTGCGGACCGGGTGACCGAGACCGACCGGCGCGAGCAGTACCAGCGCATTGCCCCCGCCACCGACAGCGGCCTGTACCTGGTGCCGCGGGTCATCGAATAAGCCAGCGAGCCCCTGCACCATGTCCAGCCCCCTGCACACCTTCAGCCTCGCCGACCTGTCCCGGGGTCTGGCCGGGCGCCGGTGGTCCAGCGTCGAACTCACCCGCCACTTCCTGGACCGCATCGCCCGCCACGATCCGGGCCTCAACAGCTTCATCACGGTGACGGCCGAGGCCGCCCTGGCGGCGGCGGCCGACGCCGACCGTCGCCGTGCCGCCGGCGACGCCAACCCCCTGCTGGGCCTGCCGATCGCCCACAAGGACATCTTCTGCACGCAGGGTGTGCGCACCAGCTGCGCCTCGAAAATGCTCGACAACTTCGTCAGCCCCTACGACTCGGAAGTGACGGCCCGCCTCGCCGCGGCAGGCATGGTCATGCTCGGCAAGACCAACATGGACGAGTTCGCCATGGGCTCGTCCAACGAAACGAGTTTCTACGGCCCGGTGAAAAACCCCTGGGACACCACGCGCGTGCCGGGCGGCTCCTCCGGCGGCTCGGCTGCCTCCGTGGCAGCGCGCCTCGCGCCCTGCGCCACCGGCACCGACACCGGCGGCTCGATCCGCCAGCCGGCCGCGCTGTGCAACCTCACCGGCCTGAAACCGACCTACGGGCTGGTGTCGCGCTGGGGCATGATCGCGTTCGCCTCGTCGCTGGACCAGGCCGGCCCCATGACGCAGACCGCGGAAGACGCCGCGCTGCTGATGAACGCCATGTGCGGCCATGACGCGAAGGACTCCACGTCGCTGGCGCAGGCCGTGCCGGACTACACGAAAACACTGGGCGACGATCTGCGCGGTCTGCGCATCGGCCTGCCCAGGCAGTTCTTCGGCGGCGGCCTCGACGCCGGCACGGAGAAATGCGTGCGCGAGGCAATCGCCCGGTTCGGGAAACTGGGCGCCACCGTGCGCGAGATCGATCTGCCCAACGTCGACCTCTCGGTGCCGGCCTACTACGTGATTGCACCGGCCGAGTGCTCGTCCAACCTGTCGCGCTTCGACGGCGTGCGCTTCGGCTACCGCTGCGCGGACCCGAAGGACCTGCACGACCTGTACGAACGCTCGCGCTCGGAAGGTTTCGGTGCGGAAGTCAAACGCCGCATCCTGGTCGGCACCTATGCACTGTCGGCCGGCTACTTCGATGCGTATTACCTGAAGGCGCAGCAGGTACGCCGGCTGATCAAGGACGATTTCGTGCGCGCTTTTGCCGATGTCGACGTCATTCTCGGCCCGACCTCGCCGTCCACGGCCTTCCGCCTCGGCGAGAAGAAGGACGATCCGGTCGCCATGTACCTGGCCGATATCTACACCATCGCCGTGAACCTGGCCGGCGTGCCGGGCATGTCGATCCCCTGCGGTTTCGACGGCAATTTGCCCGTAGGCCTGCAGCTGATCGGCAACTATTTCAGCGAGGCGAGGCTGCTCAACATCGCCCACCAGTACCAGCAGGCCACCGACTGGCACACACGCATCCCGGAGGCCTTCCGATGAGCAACTGGGAAGCGGTCATCGGGCTGGAAATCCACGTCCAGCTGGCCACGCAATCGAAGATCTTTTCCGGCAGCGCGAACCGTTTCGGCGCCGAACCGAACACCCAGGCCTCGCTCATCGACCTGGGCATGCCCGGCGTGCTGCCGGTGCTGAACGCGGAGGCCGTGCGCATGGCCGTGCTGTTCGGCCTGGGCGTCGATGCCGAGCTGGGCCGGCGCAGCGTGTTCGCGCGCAAGAACTACTTCTATCCGGACCTGCCCAAGGGCTACCAGATCTCGCAGTATGAACTGCCGATCGTGGGCAAGGGCCACCTCGACATCACGCTGGAAGACGGCAGCAGCAAACGCATCGCCATCACCCGCGCGCACCTGGAAGAAGACGCCGGCAAGTCGCTGCACGAGGATTTCCAGGGCATGTCCGGCATCGACCTGAACCGGGCCGGTACGCCGCTGCTGGAGATCGTGTCGGAGCCGGACATGCGCAGCGCGAAGGAAGCCGTGGCCTATGCCCGCGCCATCCACGCCCTGATCCGCTACCTGGGCATTTCCGACGGCAACATGAACGAAGGCTCGATGCGCTGCGACTGCAACGTGTCGGTACGCAGGCCGGGCGCGGAGAAATTCGGCACCCGCCGCGAGATCAAGAACGTCAACTCGTTCCGCTTCATCGAGAAGGCGATCAACACCGAGATCGAGTGGCAGATCGACGAACTGGAAGCCGGCCGCAGCATCACCCAGGCGACGGTGCTGTACGACCCGGTCGCCAACAAGACCAGCGCCATGCGCAGCAAGGAAGACGCCAACGATTACCGCTATTTCCCGGACCCCGACCTGTTGCCGGTGGTACTCACCGACGAGTTCATCGCCGCGCAGCGCGCCGCGCTTCCCGAGCTGCCGGCCGCCAAGCGCGAGCGCTTCATGAGCGGCTTCGGGCTGGGCGCCTACGACGCGGTACGGCTGGTGGAAGACCGCGACCTGGCGGCCTTCTTCGAGCAGGCCGTGGCAGTCGCCGGCGCCGCCCACGCCAAGCCGGTGGCCAACTGGACCATCACCGAACTGCTGGGCCGGCTGAACGCGGATGAGAAGGACATCACGGCATCGCCGGTGTCGGCCGTGCAGATTGGGGGCCTCGTCGCCCGCGTGGCCGACGGTACGCTCAGCTCGAAACTCGCCAAGACCGTGTTCGACGCCCTGTGGAACGGCGAAGGCCCCGATGCCGATGCCATCATCGAGGCGCGCGGCCTGAAGCAGGTATCGGATGTCGGTGCGATCGAGGCGATCGTCGACAAGGTGCTGGCGGCCAACGGTGCGCAGGTGGAAGGATACCGGGCGGCCGACGAGGGCAAACGCAAGAAGATGCTGGGCTTCTTCGTCGGCCAGATCATGAAGGAATCCCAGGGCAAGGCGAACCCGCAGCAGGTCAACGAACTGCTGCTGCGCAAACTCGGAGGCTGAGCGATGTTGCCGCAGGTGGAAGTGGATGCCAGTTTCGCGGCGCTGTCGCGCCAGTACCGCAAGCAGGCCGACGAAGTCATCGCGAAAACGAAAGCCGACGGCCAGCCCCTGATCCTGAACAACACCCGCGATGCCATTGCCGGTGGCCTCAACCCGAACCGCATCTACCGCGTCGACAGCGGCACGCTCACCGTGGTCTACGACCGCAAGCCGCTGTTCACCCTGGAAGCGGGTGAACTGGTGCTGCCGGATGCCGGCCTGCAGGCTTCGGCCGCCAGCGCCGTGCTCAACTACGAAGCCGAAGGCGTGGTGGAGCTGACCGGCTTCGACACGCTGCAGTTCATGCAGGCAGTGCTGGGCGACCGCGAGGCCGGCCGTGCCTGGACCAAGCTGCTGCTGTCGCAGCAGGCGCTGCTGATACGGTGCATTGCCGCCGCCACCGACCGCGAGACCCAGGCCACGCCGGGCTTCCAGTATTTCAATCCGGGCGAAGTGATCATCCAGCAGGGCGATCGCGCCGACTATGTCTTCAGCCTGTTCGAAGGCGCCGCCGAAGTACTGGTCGACAACGTTGTGGTCGGGCAGATCAGCGAAGGCGAGATCATCGGCGCCCTGGCCGTGCTGACCGAGCAACCGCGATCGGCAACCGTGCGCGCAAAACAACGCTGCGCGGTGGTGAAGGTACCGCGCGACCAGTTCGCGCTGCTGATCCGCTCCAACCCGACCATGATCCACTCGCTGCTGGTGGACATGGCCAGGCACATCATGCGACTGAACAAGCAGGTGGTGGACCTGTCGGTGCGTTGAGCCCGGCCGTGCGCTGTTGGCCGCCATGCCGGCCCCTCACCCTTTCAGGTCATTGCGGCTCCGGTAACGCTCAAGCAACATCCGCGGCCTAAGGACTGGCAACGCGTTGTTGCCCGCTCACGGAGGTTGGTCATGTCCCTGCGACCCGTGCTCGCTCTTGCCCTGCTCGCCCTGTCGCTGCCCGCCGCTGCCGCCAATGCCTGGCTCGATGCCCTGCACGACCAGCAACTGGCCCTGTACCGGCTGACCGGCAACTTCTACATGACCACGCACGAGGATGCCGAACGGGAGTACCTGGATTCCCTGCCGGCACAGGTCAGCGCCTACAACAAGGCCCGCGACGCCACCAACACGGCCGCGTCCGGCGATCGCGCCCGTGCGCAGCAGGCGGCCGCCATCCAGGAAGCCTCCGCGCCCATCGAGGCACTGGTCGGCAAGGACATCCAGCGCGTCATCGCCAGCGAGCAGAAGAAATACATCAACAACGGCGTCTTCAACGCGTTCCAGCGCGCCACCGACGTGCACAACCAGATGGCGAAACTGGAGGCCGCATTCGACGTTGCCGTGCGTGCCGCCGGCAGCGGCGACCGCAATGCGCTGTTCATGGAAGGGGCCATCGATGCCGAAACCCTGGCTTCCCACTACGCGCGCCTCGCCACCGGCTATTTCGACGAATCGCGGGAAACCGGCAAGGCATCGCTGGCAGCCGCCAGCAGCAAGTTCACCGCCGTGCTCGACAAGGCCCGCGCGGAAATCAACCGCGATGATCCGATGCAGCGCGTCGCCTTCGACCGCATCGAGGCACGCTGGAAATTCGTGCAGTCGACCCTGGCCAAGCCGGCCGAGAACCGGCCGCGGCTGGTGTACCGCTACCTGCGGGAAATCAGCGACAACTTCGTGAAGCTCGCCTCGCTGCGCTGAATCAGGCGCCGCCCTTGCCGCCGGGCTTTTGCCCGGAACAGACAGGGCAGGCCGGGTCGGCGGCGATGCGCAGCCGGCGCCACTCCCCGTGCAGGCCGTCGAACACGTCGAGCCGGCCGTGCGCGCGCTCCCCATACCCGGCCAGCAACCGCAAGGCCGCCAGTGCCTGCAGCGCGCCGATCACGCCGGTCACCGGCGCCAGCACACCGTTGCGCACACAGCTTTCGTCGTCGGTTCCGTGCTCACCGTACAGACAGGCATAGCAGGGCGTCTGCGCGCGCGCAAAATCGAACACGGCCAGCTGGCCCTCGACACGTATCGCGGCACCGGACACCAGCGGAATGCGCGCGGCATGGCAGGCACGATTGACGGCGTGGCGGGTGGCGAAATTGTCGCTGCAGTCGAGCACGAGATCGAAGGACGGCACACCGCCACCGGTCAGGTTGCCGGCCAGCCAGGCATCGTCGACGCGCACCGCCAGCGGCCGCAGGTTCACCCGCGGATTCAGCGCCGCCGAGGCTTCTGTCAGTCGTTCTGCCTTGGCACGGCCGATGTCTTCCGTGCGATGCGCGATCTGCCGCTGCAGGTTGGACAGCTCGATCGTGTCGGCATCCGCCACCGCAATGTGACCCACACCGGCCGCCGCCAGATACAGCACGGCCGGGCAACCGAGCCCGCCGGCACCGATCACCAGCACCCGCGCGCGCGTCAGCGCCTGCTGCCCGGCCAGTTCGAAACCGGGCAACAGGATCTGCCGGCTGTAGCGCAGCAGATCGTCGTCACCGAATTCGCTGTCGGTCGCGTCGCGGTCAGCCATGGTGGGCATCGTCGGGATTGTCCGGCTGCTGCCAGCCGGCCAGCAGCGCACGCGGATTGCCGGACAGGTCCAGCAGCGTCTTCACCGGCGCATAACCGGCTTCCTGCGCCAGCGTGCGCGCCGCCTCACCCTGCTGCCAGCCGTGTTCCAGCAGCAGCCAGCCGCCGGCCTTCAGCCATGTGCGTGCGTCGCGCATCAGCAACGACAGGTCGGCCAGCCCCTGTTCCGCTGCCACCAGCGCGCCGCGCGGTTCGAAACGCACGTCACCCTGCAGCAGGTGCGGATCGTCGGCGGCAATGTAGGGCGGATTGCTGATCACCAGATCGAAGCGGTCTTCCGCCGGCAACGCGGCAAACCAGTCGCCGGCACAGAAACGCACGCAGGCACCCAGCCGTGCCGCGTTGTCGCGCGCCACGGCCAGCGTGTCCGGATCCAGGTCGGTGGCGGTCACGTCCCAGTCCGGGCACTCCAGCGCCAGCGTCACCGCGATGGCGCCGCTGCCGGTGCCCAGGTCGAGCACGCGGGCGTGTGCCGGCAGTTTCAGCTGCAGCGCCGCATCGATCAGCCGCTCCGTGTCGGGGCGCGGGATCAGCGTGTCGGGCGTGACCCGGAACACGCGCGCAAAGAATTCCCGCTCACCGGTCAGGTAGGCGACCGGCATGCCGCGCTCGCGTGCATCCACCAGGGTTTCAAAGGCCGCCATCACCGGTGCCGGCAGCACCGCCTCCGGATGTGCGTACAGCCAGGCCCGGCCCTGGCCCAGCAGACGCATCAGCAGCAACTCGGCATCGAGTTTCGGCGACGGGGAACGTGCCAGCCGTTTCGCTGCCGACACCAGCAGCTCCGCCACCGTGCTCATGCGCTCTCCGCCAGCAGCGCCAGCTGATCTGCCTGGTGTTCGGCCAGCAACGGATCGATCAGTGCATCGATTTCGCCGGCCATGATCTCGTCGATGCGGTACAGGGTCAGTTCGATGCGGTGATCGGACACCCGCCCCTGCGGAAAATTGTAGGTCCGGATGCGCTCGGACCGGTCGCCGGTGCCCACCTGGAGACGACGCTGCTGTGCGGTGTCCCGCACCTGCGCCTCCTGCGCACTGGACAGCAGCTTCGCGGCCAGCAGCGCCATGGCCCGTGCCCGGTTCTTGTGCTGGCTGCGCTCGTCCTGGCACTCGACCACGATGCCGGTCGGCAGGTGGGTGATGCGGATGGCGCTCTCGGTCACGTTCACGTGCTGCCCGCCGGCACCGGAAGAGCGGAAGGTGTCGACCTTGAGATCTTCCTTGCGGATGTCCACCGCTTCCACTTCCGGCGGCTCGGCCAGCACCGCCACCGTGCAGGTGGACGTATGCACCCGACCCTGCGCCTCCGTGGCCGGCACCCGCTGCACGCGGTGCGTGCCCGATTCGAATTTCAGCCGCGAATACACATCGGCACCGGCAATGCGGGCGACGATTTCGCGAAAACCGCCGTGCTCGCCTGCACTGCTGTTGATCACTTCCACCTGCCAGCCGCGGTTCGCCGCGTAACGCGAATACATGCGGAACAGGTCGCCGGCGAAGATGGCCGCCTCGTCGCCGCCGGCAGCGGCACGGACTTCCAGGAACACGTTGGCACCGTCCAGCGGATCCTTCGGCACCAGCAGCCGCTGCAGATCCGTTTCCAGTTCCGGCAGCCTGGCACGCAGCAGGGTCATTTCCTCGCGCGCCAGCGCCCGCAGATCGGCATCGCCCTCGTCGGCCATCTGCTCGGCCGCGGCCAGTTCGTCGCGTGCCGCACGCCATTCCCGGTAGCTGGCGACCACCGGCTCCAGCCCGGCGTATTCCACGGAGTAGCGCCGGAACTTCTCGCCGTCCGAAGCAATTTCCGGCGCTGCCAGCAGCGCCGACAGCTCCTCGTGCCGCTCGACCAGCTTTTCCAGCCGGCGGGCAATGGACTCCTTCACGCATCGCCTCCCGGCGAACGGTCGTGCCCGTCATCGTCGATGGCGAACAGCGAACGGGCAAACGCCAGCAGATCCTCGCGGCCGTCCGCGGCCGCCTGCTTCATCGCCAGGCTGGGATCGTGCAGCAGCTTGTTGGTGAGGTTGCGCCCCATGCGCTGCAGCGTTTCCGCCGGGTCGGCACCGCGGGCGATATCGGCCAGCGCCTTGTCCAGTTCGGCATCGCGCAGGGCCTCAACCCGGCTGCGCACACGCCGCAGGGTATCGGCCGCACCCGATTCGCGCTGTTGCGCAAGGTATTGCCGGCTGCCCTGCTCGACCAGCTGCTCGGCATCGCGCGCGGCATCCTCGCGCGCCTTCACGTTCTGCTCGATCACGCCCTGCAGGTCGTCGACCGTGTACAGGTACACGTCGTCCAGTTGCGCCACTTCCGGTTCGATGTCACGCGGCACCGCCAGATCGACCAGGAACAGCGGGCGGTGCCGGCGCTTCTTCAGTGCACGCTCGACCGCGCCCTTGCCCAGCACCGGCACGGTGGCGGCGGTGCAGGAGATCACCATGTCCGCCGACTCCAGTGCGTACGGGATTTCCTCCATGGTGACCGCGCGCCCGCCGTGACGGTCGGCCAGCGCATGCGCCCGCTCCAGCGTGCGGTTGGCCACGGTGATGCCGCGCACGCCCTGCTCGTCCAGATGCCGGGCAACCAGTTCGATCATTTCACCGGCGCCGATCAGCAATGCGCGGGTGTCACGGATGTTGCTGAACAGGTGTCGTGCCAGCGACACCGCCGCAAACGCCATCGACACCGGGTTGGCGCCGATGGCGGTATCGGTACGCACGCGCTTGGCCACCGCGAACACCTGCTGGAAGCAGCGCTCGAGTTCCTTGCCGACCGTGCCGGCCTGGTGCGCCACGGCATAGGCGTCCTTCATCTGGCCCAGCACCTGCGGCTCGCCCAGCACCAGCGAATCGAGACCGCTGGCCACACGCATCATGTGGCGCACCGCGGCTTCGCCGTCGTGCCGGTAGCGCGCCTGCTGCAGGCGCTCGGCCGGCACCTTCTGCCGCGCCGCCAGCCACGCGAACAGGCGTGCCGCCAGTTCGTCATCGGCCGCCGCATCGTGCTGCGTGCGCCCGGCCACCGTGCAGTAGATTTCGGTGCGGTTGCAGGTGGACAGCACGGCCACCTCGCCCAGTGCCAGTTCCGCGCGCATGGCAGCCAGCAGCTCCGGCAGGCGCTCCGCGGGCACCGCCAGTTGCTCGCGCAACTCGACGGGCGCGGTGCGATGACTCACACCGGTCGCAAACAGGGCCATGCTGGTGTCCGTAGGGCCGGAAAGGGTGCCCGGAAACAACGTCCGGAAAGAAAGGGCCGCCGATGCCGGAAGCCGGCGCGAATTTTGCGGGATAAGTCCGCGGAAAACAAACCGCGCACCCGGTCCGGCGCAGCTTGCCCGGCCGACAAACGGCGTGCTTGAATCCTCGTTCGCAGTCCCTCCCGCGCAGCCCTTTTCCGGACCTTGTCCCCCCGCTCATGCCGCATTTCCGGAATTCCGCCGGCATCGCCCCGGCCGTCCTGCTGGCCGCGTGCACCCTGGCCGCATGCACCACGACCACGGCACCACCGGCCGACGTTGCCGCCACGGATGCGGCCACCCCGGCCGGGAATGCGGTGCCGGAAGCACCGCCGGCCGTGGTGACCAGCGCCTGGACTGCCGACACCCTGTACGACCTGCTGGTGGGTGAGGTCGCCGGCCAGCGCGACCGGCTCGATGCCTCGCTCGACGCCTATCTGCGCCAGGCCCGCAAACTGCGCGATCCAGCGCTGGCCGAACGCGCCACCCGCATCGCGTGGTATGCCCGGGACACACAGCAGATCCGCGAAGCCGCCACGCTCTGGGCCGACATTGCGCCGGACAGCCCGGAAGCCAACGCCAATGCCGTCATGGGGCTGATCCAGGCCGGCGAGATCGAGGCTGCCGAACCGCAGCTGGATCGCCTGCTGGCACGCGATGACACGGCACCGGTCCGCTTCAATTTCGTGGTGCAGTACGCCCAGGGCGCCGAACCGGAAACGCGGCATCGGCTGGCCGACCTGCTGGCCGCACTGTCGGAACGTCACGCCGGCAACGCCCGGCTGTGGCTGGCGCGCTCGGCACTGGCCGACATGGACGGCAAGCCGGAAGAAGCGCTCGCGCTGGTGCAGCATGCCCGCGCGATCGAACCGGATCATCCCGGCTCGATCGAGTTCGAGGGACGCCTGCTGACCGCCACCGGCAAGACCGCCGCCGCGCGCCGGCTGCTGGCAAAGGGCCGGGAGAAATTCCCGAACGAGCGCGACCTGCGCCTGGCCTACCTGCGCGTACTGCTGGCGGAGAATCGCGGCGATCTGGCGCGGCGCGAACTCACCGACATGCTGGCGCGCTGGCCGGACGACGGCGACATCGCCCTGTCGCTGGCACTGGTCGAATGGGAAGCCGGGGACCCGGCCAGTGCGAAACAGCGCCTGACCGACCTGGCCGAAGCCGGTTACCGCGAGGACGAATGCTGGAACTACGCCGGCCGCATCGCGCTGTCCGAACACAGCTACGAGGAAGCGGCCGGTTATTTCCAGAACGTGCGCGGCGCGCAGTTCCTGGCGGCACAGATCCAGGTGGCCTATGCCTGGCAGAAGGCCGGCCGCTTCAGCGACGCGCGCACCCTGCTGGCCGGCCTGCGCAAGCAGGCACCGGAAGCGTCGACGCAGCTGTTCATTGCCGAAAGCGAACTGCTGGCACGCAACCAGGATCCGGACGGTGCCCTGCTGCTGCTCAACGAGGCGCTGGTACGCGACGCCGACGACCATGACCTGCGCTACGCCCGCGCCATGGCGGCCGAACGCAGCGGCAAGCTGGATCTGGTTGAATCCGATCTGCGCACGATCATTGCTGCGCTGCCGGGCAACGCCATGGCGCTGAACGCGCTCGGCTACACGCTGGCCGACCGCACCGACCGGCTGGAGGAAGCGCGTGCACTGATCGAGCAGGCGCTGGCGCTGACACCGGACGATCCGGCCATCATCGACAGCATGGGCTGGGTGCTGTTCCGCATGGGCAAGCCGGAGGAAGCGGTTGCCTGGCTGCGGCGCGCATGGACGCTGTCGCCGGATCCGGAGATCGCCGCCCACCTGGGCGAGGCCCTGTGGACCCTGGGCAACCAGCGCGAGGCCCGGCGCATCTGGGAGCGGGCACGCGCCCTGGATCCGGACAACGCCGCGCTGAAACGCACCCTGGAGCGGCTGCGGCCATGATGCGCATCGCGTTCGTCCTGTTGCTCGCCTTCGTGACCGCCGCCTGCAGTCACCGCGCACTGGTACCGGCCGACGCCATCTGGGATGCCGATGAAATGGCGCGCGTCAGCCGCTTCGACCTGCAGGGCAAGGTCGGTTTCCGGCGCGGCGACAACGGCGGCAGCGCGGCCCTGCTCTGGCAGCAGGACGGCAGCCGCTACCGGCTGACGGCGTCCGGCCCGCTGGGTGCCGGCACCGTGCGCATCGACGGCAACAGCGAGCGCATCCGCATCGAGAGCGGCGACGGCCGGCGGGAAAGCACCGATCCGGCCGGCCTGCTGGCCGAGGCCATCGGCTGGCCGGTGTCCGTGAACAGCCTGGCGTACTGGGCCCGCGGCCTGCCGGCACCGTCGGCGGACGGCGAACCGGCCGCGGACGTGCAGGTCGACACCGAAGGCCGTCCGGTACTGATCCGCCAGCAGGGCTGGGAAATCGCACTGGACCGCTGGCGCACCGAAGGGGCCCGCGTGCTGCCGCACAAGGTGGTCGCCACCGGCGGCGACAGCCGGGTCACGCTGCTGATCGAACGCTGGACCATGCCCCCGCCGGCCGCCACACCGGGCACCGGCAAGCGCTGACGTGCTGACCGTTCCGGCACCCGCCAAGCTCAACCTGTTCCTGCACGTGGTCGGCCGCCGCGCCGACGGCTATCACCTGCTGCAGACCGTCTTCCAGCTGCTGGACATTCCCGGCCACGGGGGCGACGTGCTGACCTTCGAGGCCGCCGGCGACCTGTCCCTGAACGACCTGCCGGGCGTGCCGCACGAGGCCAACCTGGTCTGGCGTGCCGCCCGCGCCCTGCAGCAGCACACCGGCTGCACCGCCGGCGCCCGCATCCGGCTGGAGAAGCACCTGCCGGCCGGCGGCGGGCTGGGTGGCGGCTCCTCGGATGCCGCCACCGCCCTGCTGGCCCTGAACCGCCTGTGGGGGCTGGGCCTGGACCCCGCGACCCTGGCCGGGATCGGCCTGACGCTGGGGGCGGACGTGCCGGTGTTCGTGCATGGCCGCACGGCCTTCGCCGAGGGCGTGGGCGAACGCCTGACGCCGGTGCCGGTACCGCCCCGCTGGTACGTGGTGGTGAACCCCGGCTGCCACGTGGAAACAGCCCGGATTTTCCGGGATCCCTCGTTGACACGGGATACCCCGGTAATGACAATGGCGACCCTCCGCGAACCGGGGTATGAAACACGGTTCCGGAACGACTGCGAAGCAGTGGTTCGACGCCTCTATCCCGAGGTGAACGATGCGCTCGAATGGCTCGGGCAATTCGCTTCCCCAAGGCTCACCGGCACCGGCGCATGCGTGTTTGTCGCCACCGGCAGCGAAGAAGAGGCACGTCGTATCCTGCAGCAGCTCCCTCCCCGGTTTTCAGGGTTCGTTGCACGAGGCGTCGAGCGCTCGATCGCACACGTCGCTCTCGGGGAATGAGCAACGACCGCAGTCATGTCCCCGCAAGGGGAAGGTTCCACAGGGGTATCGCCAAGCGGTAAGGCAGCGGGTTTTGATCCCGCCATTCGGTGGTTCGAATCCATCTACCCCTGCCATCTTCAGATCGGCAGTTCCCTGTTGACAGCCCTGCGACCTCCGGAGCGCGAGCCGTGTCCAAACTCGTCGTTTTCACCGGCAACGCCAATCCCGAACTGGCGCAGAAGATCTGTGCGTCCCTGCATATCCCCCAGGGTCATGCCGAGGTCGGCCGTTTCAGCGACGGCGAAACCACCGTCGAGATCCACGAGAACGTGCGCGGCAAGGACGTATTCATCGTCCAGTCCACCTGCGCACCGACCAACGACAACCTGATGGAACTGGTGGTGATGGCCGACGCCCTGCGTCGCTCCTCCGCCGGCCGCATCACCGCCGTGATCCCGTACTTCGGCTACGCCCGCCAGGATCGCCGCGTGCGCTCGGCGCGCGTGCCGATCACCGCGAAAGTGGTCGCCGACATGATCACCACGGTCGGTGTCGACCGTGTGCTCACCGTCGACCTGCACGCCGACCAGATCCAGGGCTTCTTCGATATCCCGGTCGACAACGTCTACTCGACGCCGGTGCTGCAGGCCGACATCGAGCGCCAGAAATATGCCGACCTGATCGTGGTGTCGCCGGACGTCGGCGGCGTGCTGCGCGCCCGCGCCATGGCCAAGCAGCTGAACGACGCCGACCTCGCCATCATCGACAAGCGCCGCCCGAAGGCCAACGAAGCGCAGGTCATGCACATCATCGGCGACGTCGAAGGCAAGACCTGCCTGGTGATCGACGACATCGTCGATACCGCCGGCACGCTGTGCAAGGCCGCCGCGGCGCTGAAGGAAAATGGCGCGAAGAAAGTGGTCGCCTACTGCACGCACGCCGTGCTGTCCGGCCCGGCCATCGACAACCTGGTGAATTCCAAGCTCGACACGCTGGTGGTGACCGACACCATCCCGCTCAGCGAACGCGCAAAGACCTGCGGCAAGATCCGCGTGGTCAGCATGGCCGGCATGCTTGCCGAAGCCATGCGCCGCACCAACAACGAAGAATCGCTCTCGGCCATGTTCGAGAGCGTGGGGCCGCTGTCCGGGCACTGAAAAGGGCCCGGACACTGACGTCCGGCAAGTTTTACGACCCCGTCGCGCTCAATCCTGAACGCGGCGGATTTCAGCAACCGTCCGCCAACCCGGTCGCAGGGCGCGGATGAAAAAGAGAGGAAAGCCATCATGGCCAACCTGTTCGAACTGGCTGCGGTAACCCGCGGCGACCAGGGCAAAGGTGCGAGCCGCCGCCTGCGTCGTCTCGAAGAACGCGTGCCCGGCATCATGTACGGTGCCAACAAGACCCCGACGCCGATCCACGTCGGCCTGAAGGAACTGTCGAAAGCGCTGGAGAATGAAGCGTTCTATTCGCACATTCTCACCATCGTGCTCGACGGCAAGGCCGAGAAGGCCATTCTCCGCGACCTGCAGCGCCACCCGGTGCGCAAGGTGCCGACGCACCTCGACCTGCAGCGCATCGACGAGAACCAGAAGATCACCCTGCGCATCCCGCTGCACTTCATCAACGAAGCGATCTGCGTCGGCGTGAAGGAACAGGGCGGCGAAATCCACCACGACATCGCCGAAGTGGAAGTCAGCTGTCTGCCGCGCGACCTGCCGGAATACCTGGAAGTCGACATGGCCGCCGTCACCATGGGCCACAGCGTGCACCTGTCGGACATCAAGCTGCCGAAAGGCGTGCAACTGGTCCAGCTGATGCACAACCACGACCTTGCGGTTGCCAACGTGCACGCCGTCAAGACCGCGGTCGAGGAAACCCCGGCGGCGGAGGCTGCTCCGGCTGCCGACGCGGCTGCCGACAAGGGCGGCGACAAGAAGGAGTAATCCGGGCTTCTTCCGGATGCTCCCGGGGCCGGCACGCACTCGCGGCGTTCCGGCCCTTTTTCTTGCGGCCTGTTTCCTGCTGCCATCGCCATGAGCCACATCGCCCTCATCGTCGGCCTGGGCAATCCCGGGCACGAGTACGAGCACACCCGGCACAACGCCGGTGTCTGGTACGTGGAGCGTCTGGCACGCCAGCTCGGCGTCACCCTGGCAAACGAACCGAAATACTTCGGGCGTGTGGCGCGTGCCTCGATCAACGGCCATGACGTGCGGCTGCTGGTGCCAACCACCTTCATGAACCGCAGCGGCCAGGCCACCGGCGCCATCGCCACCTTCTTCAAGATCGCACCGGAACAGATCCTGGTAGCGCACGACGAGCTCGACATGCCGCCCGGCACCGTCCGCCTGAAGGTCGGCGGCGGCCACGGCGGCCACAACGGCCTGCGCGACATGGTGGCCGCACACGGCAACAACGCGAACTTCCTGCGCCTGCGCATCGGCATCGGACGGCCGCTGCAGAAAGAGCAGGTCACCCCCTGGGTACTGGGCAAGGCACAGGCCGCCGACCAGGAAAAAATGGATGCGGCGATCGCCGCCGCCATCACGGAAACGCCGGTGATCGTCGCCGGCGACGTGTCACGCGCAATGAACAAACTGAACGGCTTCACCGCGTAGGAGCCCCTGCAGGGGCTTCTGCACAAACGAGCAGGAGAACACGGTCATGGGTTTCAAATGCGGCATCGTCGGCCTGCCCAACGTCGGCAAGTCCACGCTTTTCAATGCGCTGACCAAAGCCGGCATCGCAGCGGAAAACTTTCCGTTCTGCACCATCGAACCGCACACCGGCATCGTGCCCATGCCGGATGCCCGCCTCGACGTGCTGGCCGGTATCGTCAAACCCGAGAAAGTGATCCCCACCTCGATGGAATTCGTCGACATCGCCGGCCTGGTCGCCGGCGCCTCGAAAGGCGAGGGCCTGGGCAACAAGTTCCTGGCCAACATCCGCGAAACCGACGCCATCGGCCACGTGGTGCGCTGCTTCGAGGATGACAACGTCATCCACGTGGCCGGCAAGGTCGACCCGCTGGACGACATCGACACCATCAACACCGAACTGGCACTGGCCGATCTCGACTCGGTCGACAAGGCACTGCACAAGGCAGGCAAGTCGGCCAAGGCCGGCGAGAAGGACGCCATCGCCCTGAAGGCCGTGCTCGACAGGGTGCAGCCGCACCTGGCTGCGGGCAAACCGGTGCGCACGCTGGACCTGTCATCGGAAGACCGGGCGCAGCTGCGGCAGCTGCACCTGCTGACCATCAAGCCGACCATGTACATCGCCAACGTGATCGAGGGCGGCTTCGACAACAATCCGCTGCTGGACAAGGTGAAGAAGCACGCGGCGTCCGAAGGCGCCGGCGTGGTGGTGATCTGCGCCAAGATCGAGGCCGAGATCGCCGATCTCGACGATACCGACAAGGAAGAGTTCCTGAAGGACATCGGCATGACCGAGCCGGGCCTCAACCGCGTCATCCGCGCCGGCTACGAACTGCTGGGCCTGCAGACCTACTTCACCGCCGGCGTCAAGGAAGTGCGCGCCTGGACCGTGAAGATCGGCGCCACCGCACCGCAGGCCGCCGGCGTGATCCACACCGATTTCGAGAAAGGCTTCATCCGCGCCGAAACCATCGCCTACAACGATTTCGTGCAGTACAAGGGCGAGGCCGGCGCCAAGGAAGCCGGCAAATTGCGCCTTGAAGGCAAGGACTACATCGTCAAGGATGGCGACGTGATGCACTTCCGCTTCAACGTCTGAAGCACCGCTCTCCGGGCAGGGATGCAGACATGACCGACGTCAACACCATACGGATGTTCTGGCACGGCGAGCCGCCGGGCCTCTGGGAGCAGCTGAGCATCCGCTCGTTCCTGGCGCAGGGACATCGCGTGGAAGTCCACGCCTACACCGACATGCCATTGCCGGCCGGAGCCGTGCTGGTCGACGCTGCACAGACCCTGCCGGCCTCGCAGGTATTCACCTACGCACGCGGACGCGGCAAGGGCAGCTTCGCGGCCTTCGCCAACCAGTTCCGTTACAAGCTGCTGCACGAACGCGGCGGCACCTGGTCCGATTGCGACATGCTCTGCCTGCGCCCGTTCAACGACCTGCCGCCGGCCTGCGTCGGCCGCGAAGACCCGGAGGCGGTCAACAACGGCCTGATGCGCTTCCCGGCCGGGCACCCGTTGACCGCGGCACTGTACGAACAGGCCGCGCACATGGGCAGCAACATCCTCTGGGGCGAGGCCGGCCCGAAACTGCTGACCCGCCTGCTCGCCAGCCATCCCGACGTCGTCGTGCTGCCGGCCAACGCCTTCTATCCGGTGTACTGGCAGGAAGCCTGGCGCCTGCTCAAGCCGGACCGTCGCGACGAATGCGCGAAGCTCACGGCCGGCAGCCATGCCGTGCACTGGTGGAACGAAATGCAGCGGCGACTGGGTGTCCCCAAGGACCGGCTGCCGCCGGCAGATTCCTGGCTGGGGCAGCAGGCCACACGCCTGCTCGGCGCCGTGCCGCACTGGAGCGACGCACAGATCGACCAGTGGATCGACGGCTACAACGCGCGGCAACTGTCAAAACCGCTGCAGCGCTTTCTCGCTGGCGAACAGCCGCTGGCGCACTGTCTGGTTGCCTGCGCCCGCGTGAGCAACAGCAGCAACAAACCGGACAAGGCGATCGAGCTGCTGCAGGCGGCCCACCGGCTGTGGCCCGAAGACCCGGCCGCCAGCCTCGGCCTGGCGGCCACCCTGCTCCAGCTGGGTCGCCATGCCGAGGCCGGGCCCTACCTGCAGGCGGCCCTGGCCGATCCGCGGACACGGGAACACGCGCAGAAGCTGCAGGCCGGGCGACTTTCTTGACACCCCCCCGGAGGGGCCCCGACAATGCGCGCCCTTCCGGTTTCAGGCTAGGTAGCTCAGCCGGTTAGAGCACGGCACTCATAATGCCGGGGTCCCCGGTTCGATTCCGGGCCTAGCCACCAGTACGACCTCCGAACCGTTCCATTCCGGTCCGGAATCTCCAGCAAAAACGCGGCCTTGGCCGCGTTTTTTGTTTTCCGGACCTACCCCCTATTCCATCCCGTTCCGTTGCGTTCCGGGGGTAACTGGGGGTAGTTTCGGGGGTAACACCCTCGGGCTCAAAACCTGTTACCCCCAACACCTATGCCACTCACCGATTTGCGAATTCGCGCGGAAAAACCGGGAGAAAAGCCCAGAAAGCTCGCGGATGGGGGCGGTTTATACCTCCTGATCAGCCCAAGTGGGGGTAAGTGGTGGCGATGGAAGTACCGGTATGGGGGTAAGGAGAAGCTGTTGTCACTGGGAACCTACCCGGATGTCAGCCTCCGGGAGGCCCGCGAGAAGCGGGATGAAGCCCGCCAGCAGCTCCGACACGGCATTGACCCCGGCGCCAACCGTAAGGCACTCAAGGCAGCCGAGGCCCCGGAGGTCGTGGACTCCTTCGAGGTCATCGCGAGGGAGTGGTTCAGCAAGAACGTCGACACCTGGACCAAGGTCCATGCCGACAAGTTGCAGCGGCGCCTCGATAAGGACATCTACCCTTGGCTAGGGAAACGCCCTATCGCGGACATCACTACCCAGGAACTCCTCAAGACCCTGGAACGCATCCAGGAGCGCGGGGCCATCGATACGGCTCGCCGCGCACAGCAGTCCTGCGCCCAGATTTTCAATTACGCCATCATCACTGGCCGGGCAACCCACAACCCGGCCACCAACCTGCGCGGTGCCCTGCGAGTCGCCCGACAGACTCACCACGCAGCCATCATCGATCCCAAGCGTGTCGGAGACCTGATGCGCGCGATCGATGCCTACCAAGGGACGTTTGTGGGCCGTAGCGCCCTTCGACTGGCCCCGTTGGTGTTCGTCCGTCCCGGTGAGCTCAGGCACGCGGAATGGTCCGAGATCGACATGAAGGCCGCGGAGTGGAACATCCCTGCATCCAAGATGAAGATGAGGGAGCCACATCTGGTGCCCCTATCCCGCCAGGCGGTCGAAATCCTTGAGGACCTGCATGTCATCACCGGCCGAGGGAAGTATGTCTTCCCGTCGAACTTGGGTGGGGACCGACCCATGAGCGAGAACACAATCCTGGCGGCGCTCAGGAACATGGGATTCGAAAAGACCGAGATGTCCGGCCATGGGTTCAGGGCGATGGCCCGCACTTTACTCGATGAAGAGCTAGGGGTTCGGGTGGACCTAATCGAGCATCAGTTGGCCCATGCGGTTCGAGACCCGAACGGGAGGGCCTATAACCGGACCAAGCACTTGGCTGAGCGCAGAAAAATGATGCAGGCGTGGGCGGACTACCTGGACGAATTGCGATCCAGAGCAACCATCCTGCCGCTCAAAAAGCCCGCCTAATATCCGTTCACGGAAAGTCAGTGAAACAAAGGCCATCCTTGGCCGTTACTGCGTCACGCGTACTGCACCAGCACCCAGATGACCGCCTTGTTGTCGTACGGAGGCATACGGTTGCCCTCCGCGATCGGTGCAGTCGTGTTGTAGCCTTGCGGCCGCCACACGCCGGATTCAGGGCAGCTTTCGCCGGTTTTTGCAGTAGTTCCAATCGGTTTGCGCGCCATTTTGGGTTACCCCTCGATTTGGCAGTTTTAGGAGGATCACTGGCCCCGACATGTCGAGTTCGACATACTAGGGTTGTCGATACTTTACCTATGTTGTCGTTTTCGTCAAGTCTGAGTTGTCTAATATGAATACACATACGAATGATAAGGATAAAGGGGCGGACTCCTCGGACGAGGTGTTCCGTACGCGGCTACGCCAGATCAGGGAGTTGAGGAAAATGACGCAGGCCGAGTTGGCTCAAAAAACCGGCATGCCTGTCACCTCAATATCTCACTTGGAAGGAAACTCACGATCATCGAGAAAGCCGTCTTTCGATAATCTGAAACGCCTTGCAACCGCCTTAGAAGTATCTACAGATTTCCTTCTAGGTCGCGTGGAGTCTCATGACAGTCAGACACCTGACACCCTGTATAGAGACATCCAAAATCTCTCAGAAACCGATCGAGAAATTATCCGCGCTTTTGCGGAAACAATTTCAAAGAACAAGAAGAAGTAAATCTCTGCAGCCAGTTTAGACAAGGAAGTCACGATGCTAAGTCCGGCAAAAATTTCAGAGATCGAACAAGAGGCCACGCAGCAACGGAATAACTGCGGGATAACTTCTCCATTCGTTGACCCAAATGTAATTGCTGCGTCGGCTGGAATTACGGTTATGGAGAAAGGCGATTGCGCCTTGGGGGTATCTGGAGTCCTTGTAAAGTCTGGCGATAATTTCGGAATTATGTACTCGACCAGAATAAACAATGAAGGATATCAGCGCTTCAGCATTGCCCATGAGCTAGGCCACTACTTCCTACCCGACCATCCAGAAAAGGTCATTAAGGACGGAGTTCATTCTTCGCACGCAGGATACGCAGTCGATGATACGTGCGAACGCGAGGCGGACTATTTCGCAACCTGCCTACTAATGCCGAAAGAACTGTTTCGTCGAGAGTCATTCAAGCATGCAGATGGATTGGCCGCCGTAAAAGCGCTATCAGCTACATTCAAAACCTCCATGATTGCAACTGCAATCCGCCACGCAGAATTATCGAAATCGCATTTGGCAATAATCGTTAGTAGTGGTGGAATAATTAATTTCTCGTTCTGCTCGAAATCAATGCGCGATATCGGAGGCATTTCTCTCCCCCGAAAAGGGCAGTCTCTCCCCAAATCAAGCGGGACGTTATTACTTAATAGGAACCCTGACGAATTTGGGAACGAGTGTGCAAACGATGCGCATCTCCAAGACTGGCTAGGAGGTCACAAAAAAATAGCCGCACAAGAGGAAGCCATCACTCTTGGGGAATATGGCAGAACACTCACCATCCTCACTCTGCAAGATGACCCTGAGGATGAGGAAGATTCGAGCGATGAATGGGAGCCGCCACGCTTTCGATGAGCGGGTGCTCAAAAAATTGCTATTTCTAGATTTTTTCAGATACGTATCACTCTCCTGATACCGCCCCTAGCTCTGCGCAAACGAGCCTAGGGACGCGGTCTTCCTGCCCGAAAAAGGCCTAAATCAGGAGTTTCCCGATGTCCCATATCTGCCCTCGCTGCCACAGCGTCGCTGTGGTTCCCCTGAACTTTGCCCGCAAGGCTGGCGGAACCGTTGGCACGGTTGCTGGAGCCGTTGGCGGCTTTGCCGCCGCCTCCGCCGGCGCGGAAACCGGTGCTGTCGCAGGCGCCGCGTTTGGTCCCGTCGGCGTCGTGGTCGGTGGTCTTGCAGGTGCCGTCGTCGGCAGCCTGGTCGGTGGCTTCGCAGGAGGCACCGCGGGCATCACGCTGGGCCACGTCATCGACGAGAACGTTCTCGACAACTTCCGCTGCACGCACTGCGAGTTCGTGTTCGGTAAGCGCCACGACACGGCCGCGCCTGCGGTTCCGCCGGCGATGCCGGACGATGATGAGGGTCTGGCCCCGCCCTTCGTGCCCGACCCGGTAGTAGCGCCCGAACAGCGCCGCGGGCTGGGTGCGTGGTTCGCTCGCATCTTTGGAAGCCGCCGTCGCAGCTAGTCTCGTTGCGGCGATTGAAGCCGCCCACCTTGGCGGAACCCCGTCATTCAACGAGCACATCCCTTCACGAAAAGCCCGCCTCGCGCGGGCTTTCGCGTTTCTGGAACCCCCCCTATGACCAAGCCACTCTTCATCAAGAACGAGCAGGGCCTGTATCGGGTGCGAGGCTATTTCCGGCCAGAGGATCTGGTCCGGGTCGCCGCCGACATCCTGCTCGACGACATGACCGGCAAGGAGGTCATGGCCAACCCGGCCAATGCCGCCCGCTTCGTCCAGCTCGCCCTGGCACAGGAAAAGAACGAGCACTTCACTGCCCTGTTCCTGAACACCCAGCACCAGCTGATTCGCTTCGAGACCTTGTTCACCGGCACCGTCGACGGCGCGTCGGTCTATCCCCGCGTCGTCGTCCAGAAGGCGCTTGAGTACAACGCGGGCGCAGTGATCTTCGCGCACAACCACCCCAGCGGTGAGTGCGAGCCATCAACGGCTGATCGCCAGATCACTCGTCGCCTGGTGGATGCCCTCGCCCTGATTGACGTCCGCGTGCTCGATCACTTCGTCGTGTCCCGCACCAAGTACGTCAGCTTCGCAGAGCGCGGGCTGCTCTGACCTTCCCGGCGTCCTGCGACGCCTGCTGTCGCCCTTCCCAACCAAACTGGCCCCACCGACAGGTGCGGGCATTTATGCCCTTTTCCGGAGGAAACCCTCATGGCTCATCTCGTCGAAACCATGGCCTACGTCGGCCAGACGCCCTGGCACGGCCTGGGCAATCCACTCACCCCGAACCAACCGCTTGAGGTCTGGGCGAAACAAGCCGGCATGGACTGGACCATCGAGTCCTCGCCGGTGCGCTTTGTTGCCGGCAAGTCGGCGCACGTCGGCAGCATCGAAGCGTACGAAGATCACAAGGTCCTCTACCGTTCGGACACTCACGCGCCGCTGTCGGTGGTCAGCAACCGTTACCAGGTCGTGCAGCCCCGCGAAGTCCTGGAGTTCTACCGCGACCTCACCGAAGTCTCCGGATTCCAGCTTGAGACGGCCGGCGTGCTCAAGGGCGGCAAGAAAGTTTGGGCACTGGCGCGCACCGGACAGTCCGGCACGCTCAAGGGCAAGGATGTCACCCGGGGTTATGTGCTGCTCGCCACGGCCTGCGACGGCACGCTGGCGACCACGGCGCAGTTCACCAGCATCCGGGTCGTCTGCAACAACACCCTGACTATCTCGCTGGAGAAGGATGCCAAGGGCGCGGTGCGCGTCCCGCACAGCACGAAGTTCGACGCGAACACGGTCAAGAAGCAGCTCGGCCTCTGCGTGTCCGGCTGGGATGCCTTCATGCACAAGCTCAAGGTGCTCAGCGAGTGCAAGGTCAGCGATGAGGAAGCGCAGCGTTTCATGGAGCGCCTGTTCATCGTGCCGACCGAGCAAGGTCCGAAACCGAGCGAGGGCATGGTGAAGCACGCGCTCAGCCTGTACCACGGCGGCGGCCGTGGCTCAGACCTCCCTTCCGCAAAGCACACTGCCTACGGGCTGCTCAATGCAGTGACGGAGTTCGTCGATCACCAGCGGCGTGCGCGCAGTACGGACTATCGCCTCGACTCGGCGTGGTTTGGGCACGGCGCAACGTTGAAGCAGAAGGCGTTCGAGCAGGCGGTTGCACTGACCGCCTGACAACAACCCCACGACAGCACAGAAGCCCGGCCTCGCGCCGGGCTTTTGCGTTGTGGCTCCCGATACCCGACGCGCCCTCGCCGGCGCAGGAGATTCCCATGTCCGAATACCTGGCGCTCGCCACGCAGGCGCAAGAGAAGAACCGCGAGATCCTGATCGAGGCCCTGAAGGCACAGGGCATCAACGTCGCGACCGTCGACTACTCCGGCGCCGGTGATTCCGGCGACACCTGTGACTTGGCGGTGCAACCGCCCGAACTGCTGGCCGGGCTCAGCGAGATCAAGGTCAAGCAACACGTCGTCGATGTGCAGTACCTCGGCTACGGCCAGCGCGCCTGTTCCATGCGCGAGACCGAAGTCGCTCTGGATGAAGCCGTGCGCGACTTCGCCATGCGCTGGGTCGATAGCCTCCACGGTGGTTGGGAGAACAACGAGGGGGCCAACGGCACGGTGACGATCAACGTGGGCGAGGACGCGATCCATCTCGAGCACACGGCCTACTACACGGAGAGCGAAAGCTATGACCACGCCATGTAGCCGGCCGCCGATCCACGTCTCTCTCGGGGCCTATGGCCGTACCCCGCACCTGATCGCCATCGCGGAAATGCTCGTGTCGCCGCCGGAGGAACCCCTCTGGGGCCGGCTCTCGACGGACCACGTGCAGATCTGCCCGCAGAACCACGGCCTGTTCACCCTGGAGACGGCACGTCAGGTGCGTAACGCTTTCCCCGGCATCCACTGGCGCCTGCATGCCAACGTGCGCGTGCGCGGCGTGCATCGTTGGGCGGATATCTGCGACTGGCCGCAGGAGCGGGATTACTTCCGCGAGATTGCGCGCGTGTCACAAGCGCTGAATGCGCCCGCCTACACGGCGCACGCCGGACGACGGCACGAGGCCAGCCTGCAGGACATCTTCCGCTACACCCGCGAACTGGAAGACCTGTTCGGCGTCCCCGTGGGAATCGAGGGTCACTACCCGACCCACGGGGACTATTGGGCGTTGTCGTCCTGGCGCGAGTACTGGGCCTTGCTGGAATCCGGTATGCGCTATGCGCTGGATCTCTCGCACCTGCACATCCTCTGCATTCAGACGAATCGCTGGGAAAAGAATCTGGTGATGGAGATGCTCGCTTGCGAGCGCTGTCTTGAGGTCCACGTAAGCGGCAACAACGGGCACGCCGACCAGCATCGCCAGCTCATGGAAGAGCCTTGGTGGTTCCAGTTGCTGGCTTACGTACATCCGAACGCCACGGTGTTCTCGGAAGGACGGCAGTCGGTGCGCAGCGCGCTGGAGGTGGCGGCATGAACCGGAGCACTGATCCGGCCAGTGCCGGCATGCCCCTTCCCGCCGACCTGGCTGCGTTGTGGGGCGCGTTCCTGTTCGAAGGGCTCATGGTCTCAAGCCGTGAGCCTGATCGCGGCAGGCGTGTCCTGGATGCTTGGAATCAGGGCTGTCTGGAACTGATCTGGCAATGCTGCACCTATCTGCCCGAAGTCTGGCGGCAGGTGGAGTTGCGCTGGCGCGATTCCGCGTACGGCTTTCCCGGTGTGTTCGAGTACGAGGTGATCTCGGAACTCGGAACGATGCTGGGTGAGCACGTGATTTTGAACGACGGCCAACTTCCCGATGTCGAGAAAGCCAGAACCCTGATCCGGGTACTGATCGCCGATTTCTTCAGCCGGGAATCCGGCCAGGAAGGGATCAAGGATCGGTAACGATCTAGCGCCGCTTCTTCGGCGGCGCTTCCATCAGGCGCTCGGTCGTCAGCCAGAGGTCGGACGGCTTGCAGTCCAGAGCCATGGCCAGCTTCCAGACGGTCTTGATCGTCGGAGCCTTCTCGCCCCGCTCCATCGCCGACAGGAAGGCGCGCCCCAGATCGCCCTTCTCGGCCAGCGCCTCCTGGGTCAGATCACATTCGGCCCGCCGGGCTTTCACGGCCCGACCAAACGCCTTCGACACGTCCACACGCACTGCCTCCCAAGCCCCTACCGGCCGGGAAAGTGTTGCGGGGTTGTCGATGGCTATAGAACGCCCTATAAGGTACGCCCTGTACCCTATAGGAATCATTAATTACCCTCACAAGGAAGTCCCATGCTCGCGCGTGTCCGTCGCCCCCTGACTCTCCTGTCGATCCTGCTCTTGCTGACCCATGGACCCACGAGCCCGGCTCAGGCGAGCACCGTAATTGCTCCGCACGGTGGCGGCCCGACACCGGGCAGCCACCGCTCTGCTCCGGCACCCAGTTTCAACTGCACCAAGGCATCGAGCGGTAGCGAGAAGCTGATCTGCTCAGACGCCGAATTGGCGGAACTGGACGCACGTTTGGCGGACGGCTATCACCGGCTGCTGTCGATGACAGACGACCCGGCCGACCTCAAACAGGAGCAGGCCGGCTGGCTCAAGGCAACGCGCAATGCGTGCCGTACTACCGCCTGCATGAAGACAGCCTACAGGGCGCGCATCGACGATCTCGAGACAACTGCCCAGTACCTCTCGAAGCCGGCCGAATTTCGATAGGCCTCGCGTTACCCAATTCAAACCCCAGCGGATTCCGCCCCAACAACAACACCCGACACGGGATTACCCTGAACAGGAATTGCATATATGCGCGCATTCTCAGCAAAGATATTCGCTGCATTGCTTGTTGCCACCGCATCAAGCCTGACGATGGCTCAGGAACCTGCCGCCCCTGAACAGTCCTTCGAAGATCCGGCGACAGGCCTGACGTGGGCTCGCTGCTACGCCGGCAGCAGGATTGAAGTTTCAATGACCAACGAAGAAGTTCCCAAAGCCAACGAGACGTGTGTAGGCGACGCAAAGCGTGTGAGCTGGTTTGCCGCCACCAACATCGCCAGAACTATCGAATTTGACGGCAAGACCGGATGGCGTATTCCCACCAGGCAGGAGTGGGACAACTTCTTCAACCACCGCCAGATCAAGAAGGATCTGTCGAGAAGCATGTTCCCCCAGACCTCCAGCGACATGGAAGTATGGACCGCTGACCGAGATCCTTTCAGCCTGCTGCCTAAGACTGCTTCCTACTACGAGGAGGATGGCATCGCCAGAGTCGAGTTTCCTGATCCTGAGAAGACAGCCAGCAAGAGCAGCGGGCTTCCGGTGATTCTCGTGCTCGACAAGGGCGCATCGAAATCCACAAGTGCGCCGATACGCCTTGAACTGATGTCGACGCGCTTCTTCGTTGACCCTGCGACGGGCCTGAAGTGGGCGCCGCGGCTCATGGGACCGACCTACCAGACGCAGGTAATCGACAACGCCGGGAACCGCGCACGAACCAAGGTCATCGGCACATGCGCGGACCCTGACTCTTGCTATCAGGCGGATATCAATCTGGGCTGGTGGGAATCCGTGGCAGTCGTCAATGACATGGTGCTGGACAGTCAAGCTGGATGGCGTCTGCCCACTCGCGCGGACTTGGAGGCCATCTTGCCGACATTGAGCACTCCCGGTTACCCCAGGGACTATCAGTTTCTCGAAAGCTGCCGCACCAGCGACGCTGGAAAGGGTGCCGGTACTGTGCTCGTGTATGACCGATCCCTTAAGACCGCCGGTAACAACGGATTTATTGAAGTGCCCGCTGACAAGAAGACGCCCGTCTGTGCAGTCTGGGGTCCATCGCCGTCGCCTGAGTTTCAAAAGCTGGTGTCGCGCGCGCTTACGTGGAACGGAGATGCGAAGTACCCGGTTTCCGACACCCAGATAACTGCAACTGCGCAGAACATCCAGCAAGCGCAGGCCGCCCAGAAGTACATGTCGGATGAGCAGAAGAAGCAGCAGGCATTGGGGGAACAGATCACCCGGGAGACCGCTCAACGCAAGGCACGATTGAACGCGCTCAGGACCAATCCAAAGCCCGGGGACAAAGCTCAGCAAGGGCTTGTCCTGGAGACAAAGGGGGACCTGGTTCGCCTTCAGCAACATGAGCGCGTATGCGTCAGTACCTCTGGCAGTGCCTGTTCCGAATGGCGAGTACGCGAAACCGGAAATCAAATCTGGGTTCGCAAGAGCGATTTGCAGTTGCCGTGACGGAGCGAATTCTGCGCGGGTCGACACGGGTATGAAGTCCGCCACCGCGCGCCCCTGAACCAAACACCTTCCAATCACACGACCCGGCCGGGCTAACGCCCCGCCGGGTTTTTTATTGCCTGGAGAAACCCATGAACCAAGCGATTGCAGCACCCCAGCGCGCCCTGCGCCTGGCGTCCACGAAAGGCATGAGCCGCGATGAGTGGCTGATCATGCGCAAACAGGGCATTGGCAGCAGCGATGCCGCCACGGCCATCGGCCTGAATCCGTACCAGTCGCCGCTCGAGCTCTGGATGATCAAGACCGGCCGGGAAGAAAACCTGCCGAGTATTGATCCGAACGACGAGAGCCACCCGACCTACTGGGGCAACATCCTCGAACCCATCGTTGCAGTGCACTACACCAAGCACACGGGCCTCAAGGTCAGGAAGACCAACGCCATCCTGCAACACCCGGACGAGGACAAGGGCTGGATGCTCGCCAACATCGATTACTCGATTGTCGGCAGCAAGGATGTGCAGATCCTCGAGTGCAAGACCGCCGGCGAATTCGGTTCGCGCCTGTGGCGTGAAGGGCCGCCGGAGTACGTGCAAGTGCAGGTCCAGCACCAGTTGGCTGTCACCGGCCGCCATGCGGCGGACGTATGCGTGCTGCTGCATGGCCAGAAGATCGAGATCCATCGGGTCGAACGCGACGAGGAAGTCATCACCCGGTTGATCGAGCTGGAGCGGCGCTTCTGGGAATACGTCATCACCGATACCCCGCCCCCAGCGGATGGCTCGGACTCGGCGGGCAAGGCGCTGCAGGCGCTCTACCCGTTTGATCGCGGCAATATGCTGGACCTTAGCGAGGAGTTGGCGTTCACCGAAGCCTTCGCCGATCTGGTGTCGGTGCGCGCCGAGATCGAAGCCCGCAAGGAACTGGAGGCCCAGCTCAAGCAGCGCATCCAGGAACGGATGGGCGAAGCCAGCTACGCGCGCTTCGCCACTGGCGCCGTGAGCTGGAAACGCAACAAGGCCGGCAGCCGCCGGTTCGTCATCAATCCCTGAACCCTCAACACGCAGTGCCGACCAGACTGGCCTGCGCATACCTCATTTGGGAGAACGACAATGATCAAGGGTCTCGCTATCACCCCGCCCGTGCTCGGGCGGATCAGCATCGGGCGTGTCGTCGAGAAGAACGGCAAGCGGCTACCCGAGAAGGACGACCAGTTCACCATCACCACCCAAGTCCAGGTAGCCGGTGCCTGGGTGCCGCACCCTTACGACGAGGAACTGCGCAAGAACGCGCCGAACGGGAAGCTGCGCAGCATCCCGGTGCGGATGCTGTTCAACGACCCGGATCTGAACCTGCGCGCTGAGTACTCGATGTTCGACCGGCAGTCAGGGCGCCCCATTTGCGTCGGCAATGGGGAAACATGCCGGCGTGTGGTGTCCGGCAATGTGCAAACACTGCCGTGCCCATCTCCTGACGCCTGTGAGCTGGCCAAGGGTGGCATGTGCAAGCCGTATGGCCGGCTGAACGTCAGAATCGGGGACGACGACGAGTTGGGAACGTTCATCTTCCGTACGACGGGGTTCAACTCGATCCGAACGTTGGCGGCGCGGTTGAGCTACTACAAGGCCGTGTCGGGAAACCTGCTCGCTTGCCTGCCGCTGGAACTTCGGCTGCGTGGCAAGAGCACCACGCAAAGCCATCGGGGGGCGATCTATTACGTCGACTTAGTAGTGCGCGAAGGCATGACGCTGGAAAGCGCGACAACCGACGCCAAACGGTTGGCCTCAACTCGCTTAGAAGCTGGGCTAGACCAAACGGCATTGGATGCTACAGGGCATGCAGGGTTTGGTAATGCCACGTTCGAGTACGGTGAGGATGAAGGACAAGAGATCGTAGAGGAGTTCTACTCCGCGGCCGAATCCGAAGCCCAGACCAACAGCACAGCCTCCACCCCATCGAGTCACCTGCGCCGTAGGCTGGAGCAATTGACAACCCCTGCGATTGAGCAGCCTCAAGTGTGACACGTGCCCCGATTTCGGGGCATAAGTGCTCCTGCTGGGTAATCAGCAACATCGCTAGTAATCATCGTCGCTTTGATTGCCGCCTCTCAGTTCTTCTGTTGTTTCCGGCGTCCATGCCTCACGCGTAACCGGGCTTAAGCAGCCCCCCCTCGACCTACATTGATTAGGGTCTCGTCGCTGGCGAGGCCCTCTTTTTTTTGCCCCAGCCTCCCCTTGGATAGCTCCCTATGTGGGGGCAAAAGTAGCCAGACCACTGATCAGAGGGGGCGTATGGACACACCTTATCGTTTTCAATATGATATTGAAAACGATAAGGTGTTGACTTCGCATGATCACAGACAGCACTCCCGAGGAGCAAAGGCGATTTCCGCAGCTGGAAACCCTGCTCCTGTGGGAAGGACGGCTCAACAATGCCCGTCTCCGGGAGCTCTTCGGCCTCAGCAGTCCCAGAGCCAGCGTGTGGATCCGTGAGCTACGCGAAGCTCGACCAGACTGGCTTTCCTGGGAGCCTCGCTCCCGCAGCTTCGTCGCCACCCCAGCGGCCTACGCAGCGGGCAGCGCGACCGCCTCGCTTGAGCGCTATATCGGAATCGTCGGGCTTTCGGGGGGACTGGAACCATTCACCAGTTCAAACGCATTACAAGCGGGCTTTCCTGCGCTGGTTACCCCACCACCCGAGGTATTCGGACCGGTCAACCGGGCAACTCACGCCGGCGTTCCGATCGAGATCCTGTACATGTCACTACAGCATCCCGAGCCGCACGTCCGGGTTATCCATCCACATAGTCTCGTTCGCACCGATCAGCGTTGGCATGTGCGCGCGTTCTGCGAGAAAAACCGCGACTTCCGCGACTTCAACTTGAGCCGCATCCGACAAGTGCGCCTGCGAGAGCTGGAGCGTGCAACGCCAGCCGCACAGGACGTGGCTTGGCATACCCTCGTCCAAGTTCGCTTCGTCGCCCATCCCGAACTGCCCGACCCGCAGGCAAAGGTAATCCGCATGGAATATTTCAGCGGTGCCGGGAGTCGTGTTGAAACCTGTCGGGCCGCCCTCGTTCACTACTTCGTGAAATCGGTCCAGGCCGCGGTCGAGCCAACTCGTCAAGTGCCGCCTGACTATGTGCTGGCCGTATTCAATGCGGAGGAGCTGAAGTCATGGCTATTTCCAGGATGAGAGGAAGCCAACTGAGCCTTGGGGACATCCCTATGGCAGAGGCCCTCTTCGAGAAATTGCCGGACCGTTTGTTCGGGCCGCTGGCAGCGCAGAACCGTCGCACTTACTGGCGAGTAATTTGCCGCTTGTACTCCGATTTTTTTGGTCCCGACGTGTCGGCGCCTCCCATCGACGGTTACCCCATCCGTACGATTCAGTCGGCGGTCGAGGATGAGCTTTCGCGAATCGACGACTGGTTATTGGAAGACGGCGAAACCATGGATACGCCGCTGGCTATTCGCGCCAACCAACTTATGAAGATGCTAGTAGGTACAGGGTGGCTTACCTTGACCTCGCGCGGGGCGCGCGAATACGTTTCCATGCGCTCGGAGATTCTTTCTTTTACGGGCGCGCTGATTTCCTATGCGCAGGCGGAGCCGGTATTTTTCTCGGCCAAAGTCAGATCAATAAAGTCCCTACTGGAAGCAGCTCACCAAGGCGATGGCGACGGCGACCAACTCAACGAGGCGGCCTCTCAGTCCCGCCAACTAATCGAGTACATACGCCACATGATCGGGGCGGTTTCCGCTTTGGAGGCGACGTTCCGAGAAACAAAAACTACAGCCGAATTTGTCCGGGTTTTATTCACAGAATTTATCGAAACCCATTTCATCGGTGACTATCGAGAACTGCGCACCAGCGAACATCCGCTGGCTGATCGAAATCACATTGTTGAGATGGCGGAAAACTTACTATCCCCTGACTCCAATCGCGAACGTCTTTTGGTGTGGTATCAGGATAAGCGCGCCAACGGAAACAGGGATAAGGCTGAAGTTCTCTTTCATCGCGATATCGGTCGACTACTTGATTTCAACCGGATTGATGAATTTCTCCTCCGGCTCGACGACGAGGTCCGGCGCGTCAACCAGCGCGCAGTAGCGACGCTCGATTACAAGCTCCGTTCAACCCAGCATCTCGATCAGCTCCTGCAGTGGGCTACCCGATCAGTCTTGACAACGCCCGAGGCATTGTCGGCAACGCCTTTTGCTCCGGGCGAAATGGTTGCCCCGGATCGTCTGTATGCCCCTCCTCGTCGGGCTTCCCATCATCAAGCGACCACGCTTCGCGACAACATCATCTCCGACGATGAGTTGGCCAAGGCCGCGCTACGCCTGCGTGCGCGAGAAGCACGAACACTGACGGCCCCCGAATTGGCCGGCTTTGTACGCAACCAGATGGAAAACGCTGACGCCAAGGAAAGCGCCGACCTGTCGTTTACGACGATCAAGGATGTGCGAGCACTTCAGGTTCTGATGGCGTTGGCAACAACGTCCAGCCTGAAGTCTCCCAAGCTCGATTTGGCCTCTCGCGCCATGACGCGTGGCTTCCGAGTACGACCGCTTGATACAGCGCCGTTATCCACCCCTTTCTTAACCGGGACACCCTTTCGCCTTGAGCGAGTGCGCCCCAAAAAGACCACTGAAGAGGAATCGAACCGATGAGCGAATTCTGGGAATCAGTGCTAGACCGATCCCCCTCTCCCTACGCCATCGAAGATCTGGAATCAGCGACCTATCGACTGGTGGCCGAGCAAGTTCTCTACCGGTGCGATAAAGGCTCGCGGACGGCCTATGGCGCGGTGGAACGTTATGAGCGCGACGTGCAAAAAGCACTGGAGCCACTCGGACTGATCGTAAAAGTGCATCGCCAAGCAAAATATGCCTACGCAGTGCCAGTACGGGTCAAAGCGGGCGTCGCAACCATGAAACAAACTTTGATGGCCCTAGTGTTGCGTAGGCTATACGACGGGGGCGCACGCGAAGGCCGCTTTAATGACGATCTCGAAGTACTGTGCGATCTCGTAGAACTAGATGAAATGTACAAGTTGGCCACTGGCCGTGTGTTTCCCTCAAAGGGAGAACTCCGACCATTAATGCTGACCATGAAGCGGTGGGGACTCGTCCGCATTATCGAAGACGGGGCGGACCTGGACGTTCCCGGCGCAGATCAACCCTACCAGGTCGCAATTCGCCCCGGCATTGTGGACATCCTGGGTGAGTCTGCATTGATGCGGCTCGCCCAATGGGCACCGCAAGACGACTCGATACCCGCCGAGTCGGAAACCTCCCCAACGGAAGGAACGGAAGCCTCGCCATGAAAGTTCTCAAGAATATCCGACTGGTGCAGTTCTACCTGTTCGAGAAGGAAGATCTTCCTATATCGCACGCGTGCGGAATTTTCGGCCCAAACGGCAGCGGAAAAAGCGCCTTCATTGATGCGCTGCAGATTGTCATGACAGGCGCAAACCAAAACTATATGGCCTTTAATGCGCAGGCCGACGAAACCAAAGCCACTTCACGTTCCATTCGCAGCTATTGCCTGGGTCAGACTGGGGAAGCTGACGCAGGACGGGTCCGCGACGCTGCCACCACCTACCTCACACTGGTATGGGAAGACGAGGCTTCTGGTGAGCCTACCAGCATGGGAATTTGCATCACCGCGAGCGCAGATTCCGAGAAGCATTTTGTCGAGGGTCGCTATTTGCTGCCTGGTGTAGCGCTGACGCTGGACGATCATCTGGAGATGGCGGGTAGGACGCAACGCCCCCAGGATTGGAAGGTATTCCGCAAGGAACTAGAGCGCCGAGCGCAAGGTGTCGGCTACGAAAGCGAGGTCGTATTCACCGAGCCTCTGCGCTTTGTCCGCGCCTATCTGACAGCACTGCGAGGCTCTGGCGCCATTCCGCACGCAGAATCCTTCCTGCGCGCCTTCCGTTTCGGGCTCAAGATGCGTTTCGACAAACCGGTGGACGAGATCGTGCGCCACCAAGTTCTTGAGCAGCAAGACACGCCCATCCGTCGCTTCAAAGAGGTCATGGAATCCTTCCGCAGCCTTCGCAATCGTGTAATTGAAATCGAAGAAAAGATAAACGATGCGGAGGGGGTGGCAAAGCTCTATAGCGAAGCCGCAAAACTGTCTTCACAGGTTGCCACTTGGGAGGCCTTGGCTGCCAAAGGCAGAATGCTAGACGCCGCAGAACATGTGGCCGAGACCACTATCAAGTTGCAGCGTGCCCAAGAGGCGCTGACGGCCGCCAATGAAAAGCAGGCGCAACACCTGCAGGCCATTGAGCAAGCCGAGGCGCAAACAAGCCATTATTCCCGCTTGGTCCGGGAGCACGCATCCTACACCGAAACCCGCGACCTTCAGGCTCTGATTGAGCAACTTGATGATAACCTGCTGCGGGGGCAAATGCTCAGCGCGCGGCACATCGGAACGCTTCAACAATGCCTACAGTTGATTGCAGATAAGCCAACCCTGAATCCTCAAGCGGTGGACGTCACCAACTTGGTTAATCGCCTAGGCGAACTAAAGGCGGACTCCACTGCCCCCAGCGTGGCAACACTAACGCCGATATTGGTTCCCACCCTTCGAATCATTGACGAAGCTTTCAAGGTGGCATCCGAACACCGAGGAGAGCTGTCCAGTGAACTCAAGCAGTTCAAGGCCAACCGCGAACAGGTCAAGGAAAACTTGCAGCGCATTCAGAGCGGAAAGCCACCTCTGAGCCGGGATGTTCTACACATACAACGAGTCTTGGGAGACAACGGCATCCCCTGCACTCCTGTCTGCGACATCGTGTCCGTCACGGATTCCAGTTGGCAGCCGGTCATCGAGGCATTCCTCGGCCCTCACCTCGAAGCGCTGCTTATCAAGGATCAAGAAAAACTGGCGTTCTCACTGTATCGCCAACAACCTGGAATCTATGGAGTCAAGTTGGTCCGTGAAAGTCGCCACAGTACTCGCGATAAGCCGCCCAAGGGCTCCGTTGCGGAGTTGTTGCAGGGCGAACACCTCGCCGCTGTGGAGTATCTACGCACCCAATTCGGACGGACCATGCAGGCCGACACCGATGAAGCTGCGATTACTGGCGAGCGCACCTTGACCCGCGACGGCATGCTTACCGGCTGGACCATTGATCGCTTGCGACCGGTGCCGGCCGCCCGGTTCCTCCTGGGAGCAAATAACCGGGCCGCGCAGCGTGATGAACTCCTGACCGAAGATTTGCGGCTTGAGCGTGCGATTAACGCACACATCAAGGATATTTCCATATGGAAAGACTACTGCGACAGATTTGCGCCATTCATATCTCAAGAACAATTTAAGCAGGAGGTCTTCGAAAATCTCCAGAACGTTCATCGGACCTCAGAGCAGCTTTCCGCTTACAAACGTCAATTTTCCGTCAGTGCAGACGAAGAATATTTTCGACTTTGTACCCAGGAAAACGAGTGGCGCGAAAAACTGACCTCCCTTCGCCACGAGAGCTCCAGCATCGATCAATTCCTCGGCGGCACCAAGACCACTGTCAACACTCTCGCCGAGAAACTTGATCAAATTCAGGGGCGGCACGAATCAACACAGCGGCAATACGACGTTCTTCTTGCTGACCGCGCATACGACCCGGACTTCGCTCGGGCTCAATGGGATGAGCTTGTTGATATACAGCGCCTTGGATTCCTTGCAGCAGCCGATGCCGCCGAGTCCTCGCGCAGAACCACGGATGCCAACCAACGGAAATACGTAGATAGCGGCGGGCGTAAACTTGCAGAATTTCGCATCAAATACTCGATTTCTCTGCCAGAAGATACCGTCGACTGGAACAAGGCGCATGTGTGGATTCGCCATCATCTCGACCTGCTTCGCTCTACGGAGCTTGAGCAATACAAAGAGAAAATGGAGGTAGCCTTCCAGACTTCCAAAGACATTTTCCGAAACGACGTGGCACTGGCGATCAACAACAACCTAGACTGGTTGCGGTCATTTCAAGATCGCCTTAACACTGTGCTCGACAAGGCTCCTGATTTTAGCAACGGCGAGCACTATCGGTTTGTTCGGCACGAGCGTAAGGAGCACTCAGAGCTCTTAGCCTTCATTCGAAATGTTAAGCAATGGGGTACGCAGAACGACTTGGCGGGTGTGGGAGAAATGCCAGACGCCTTCCGGATCCTTTTGGAGGAAAGTACCAGCAACACCGCCACCGCACGCGGCCCACTGGATGACTACCGAGAATTCTTTGATTTCGATATCGAGATCTATCGCAGAACGGCTGACGGGAAAGCTGTGACCTTGGGGCGGTTGAGTCGACGCATCGGCACAGGCTCCGGGGGTGAACACCGTGCGCCGCTATATGTCATCGCCGGCGCAGCCCTCGCAAATGCCTACCACCTAACACCGTCTCATCGGGATGGGCTTGGCTTGATCGTGCTCGACGAAGCGTTCAATAAGATGGACCCGAACAACATCACGTCCACCATGCAATATCTGGATGCACTGGGACTGCAGGTCATGATGGCGAGTCCTGGGGAAAATCTCGGGACGCTCACGGCTTTTCTGCATAGCTACTTCGACATCGTGCGGGATGCAGAGACAAACGTCGTAAAGCTAAGCCATCGCGAAGTGTCAGAGGGCACCCGTGAACTTTTCCGGTCCGACCTGCTTGAGTTCCACCCCGAACTCCTTATGCATGAGCTAGAGACCATGCAAGCCAACCGCAGTGGTCAGAGCGAGTCGAGGCCATGACATGGAGCAGCTAGCTCAAGAGCTCCTTCAACGGTTGCTGCGGCAGGGTGAGGCGCACGTGGCAAGTGTGCGCAAGTCATCCCCACGACTGACTGCCCATGATCTAGCTACTTACCGGAGCACCAAGTCCTGGACCGAGAAGGAAGCTTTCGAAAGCATGATGAGGCATGCGAGCTCTCGTGGAGCCATTCAGTTCCAGGTGGACGACCCCCACAACCCGCACAGCTTGATCAAACGTATCGAAATGGCTGACCTTGCCAAGTTGGCCGATTTTTTAGGACGGCCACTGCAATCGATCGGCATTGAGGTCGGCGCCGCGCGCCTGGCACCTTGGGTATCTGCATACCCGGTGCTCGGCGAGTGTGTGACGGCTTGGCGACTGCTCAAAGCTCCCCGCAACTTCGGCCCGGAATCGGCACAGGATTTTCTGGATGCAGTTACTGCTCTGGAATATTTGCGCACCTCACCTGTTTCGGGGGCAAGTGAATTACCGCTGCGCGTTGTCAGTCAAACGTTATTCAATGACACCAAGCGCCTTGAGCAACTAGCACCGGCATTAGATATTCTTTTAGCGGGCGCACTGAATATTTCACCACGACATAGCGCAGATATCTGGCAAGAACTGGGGCTTCTTAAGGTGGAACAACCGGCCTTGCTGGCCGGACAGGTGGTCATCGCGAGATCCAGGGTTAGCGCGTTGCTGGACATGCCTTACGCGGGCTTTCCTGCAGCAGCAGTATTGGCGGTTGAGAGTAAGCCAACCCTAGTTCTCAGCTTGGAAAACCTCACCACCTTTCACATGGAAGCCAGCAAGCGCTGCGGTGACCCCGTCCTGCTGCTCTACACCGCCGGCATGCCATCCCCACAGTGGCGAGCCATGTATCGACGGATACTCTCCTCCTTGCCCGTCGAAACCCCGATATTTCACTGGGGCGATATCGACGAGGGTGGATTTCGGATTGCTGCAAAGTTAGCGGCTGAAGCCAAGAGCGCCGGACGACAACTCCAACCGTGGAACAAAATGCAGCCCACCTCCGTCCCATCCGCCCTGCGTGTTCCGGCGCAGACCCATACGATCGATGGCATGTGTCGCTTTGCAGAGCAAGCAGGATGGCAAGAGCTCTGCGCCCCCCTACGCGAAGGCGCGTTCACGGTGGAACAAGAAGCGTTAATCAATTGAAATTGATTGAGAGATAATTTCGTGCATAACCAAGAGAAAAAGCCCTCTCGACTGCAACGAAGCTTTATCGATCTTAAAGGCGAAGTTTCGTACACCACAGAACAGCATTCAGTGCTAACCCGGATGGGGTGGAAAGGTGACCTGAAATGGTCGGACCTTCTGAAGTCACAAAGGATACTGATCATATCGGAAGCTGGTGCGGGAAAGACTTACGAGTGTCGGGAAGAGCAATCGAGGCTCATCAAATTAGGTGAGTCTGCGTTTTACTTGGACTTAGCAGAGTTATCGCGAAGCAATCTCAAGGACCTCTTATCCTCCGAGGAAGAGGGCGCATTCGATGCGTGGCTTTCTTCACAATCCGAAGTTGCAACTTTTTTCCTAGACTCCATAGATGAACTAAAGCTAACACTCGGTTCATTTGAATCGGCATTGAAGCGCCTGAGCAAGGCTCTTTCTGGGCAACTCTTCCGGGCAAGAATTGTCATAACAACAAGACCCGTTCCAGTTGATATAAACCTAATTCATCAGTACTTGCCGACCCCGAATAAATCCGAGTTTGTTTCTAGCGCCGAATCTTTCGCCAACCTGGCCCTGGGAATAAATCGTCAATCTCCCAAGAAGGAAGATCAGGAATCAGACGTACCCGCCTGGAGAACGGTCTCACTACTGCCGTTATCGATGGATCAGATTCGGCAAATGGCTGTCCTGCAAGGCATTGGTGATACCGAGGCTCTGATTCAAGACATTTATAAGCGCAACGCCGAAGAATTTGCGCAGCGCCCACAGGATCTGATCGAGCTCTGCACGGACTGGCGTGATCACCTGAGAACGCGAACGCACCGAAACCAAGTCGCATACAACATCGACGTGAAGCTCCGGCCCCGCCTTGATCCAGGCGAGCGGGCACCTCTATCGCCAGAGCGCGCGCTGGAAGGTGCCAGCCGATTGGCACTTGCAGCATTACTCACACGTCGACTCACCATCCGGCACAGCCAGGAGTCTGATGTCGAGGGCGTAGAGGCAGCCCTGAATCCGTCAGCGGCACTATCTGATTGGTCCGCAGAGGAACGAGCAACCTTGCTGGAAAGGTCGCTTTTTGGTTTCGCCAGTTACGGACGCGTCCGGTTCCATCATCGCTCGGTTGTTGAATACTTGGCGGCCCATCGACTGAATGTTCTGGTTAACAAGGGAATGTCGATCAGGGCACTGATCCGATTGTTGTTTACGGAAACCGCCCAAGGCACCGAAGTGACAAAACCTTCGATGCGCTCCGTAGCCGGCTGGCTAGCATTGTCTCAGCCAGCCACGTTCGAGGAGCTTCTCAAACGAGAACCCGAAGTCTTGCTTAACCATGGGGATCCGGAATCACTAACGCCGGCGCAACGCGTTCGAGCACTCCGTGCTTATGTCGGACGTTACGGGCACGGCGGCTGGCGTGGCCTTCACGTGCCTCGCATTCAAGTACACCGCTTCGCTTCTAAAGAGATATCTGAGGAAATACTGGTTCAGTCTGAAGCGGGAATAGAAAATTTAGAAGTTAGAGAACTCCTAATGGAGCTGCTTGCCGCCTGCCCAATACCGGAGTGCGCGGACCTGACATTTTCCATTGCTATGAATAAGGGTCTCGCCAAAGGCGAGAGACTGGAGGCCTTGGAAGCCCTTGCCAAACTTGAAGATTCCCGCCTTCCCGGAGTGGTTTCTTCTCTGGAAGATCCCGCCGGGCCTTGGGAAAATGATGCACGTAAAGCAGCCATCCTGAAACTTTATCCGGATCACATTTCTGCACACGCCTTGGGTAAAGTATTGAAGCTGATCGTTGTTCCAAAACGATCAGCTGGCGATATTGGCTGGCTCCTCTCGCACGCCATCTCGGACGGCGACGCTCCCCTAGCTTATCTCAATGAGCTAAGAGAAAGTCTCACGGACTTGGTGCTCAGCCATGCCAGATGGAGCAAACGCTTTATCTGTGTCGATACCGAAAAGAGGCACCTGATAGAACCCTTGGCCACCATCTGCCAAAAGTTGCTCCGCAATGAGGTGGTTAGCAGTTCAGTTATCCAATCTTGCGTTATTGCCCTTAAGGTTTCTCGAGAAGGACATCATCACAAGGAAGATCTTTCTGACCTAAAGCTTTCAATGGAAAAGCTTCCTGCTCAGAAAAGAGAGGAGGCCTTCTGGGCTGACGACTCTCTGCACCAGCGGTTCAACCCAGGGGATGACCCGAATCACCGATGGTTCGAGGTCTGCTATCACGGTGTTATTCGCGTCAACTCAACTCAGGATGCCGGCTGGGTACTTTCCGCCCTATCTGACCACAGCCGCTCACTTGTAGACAGAGAACTACTCCTGGAAGTCGCCATGCGTGAAGCATGGGACGGCGTGGGAGATCGTACAGATTACTGGGGTAGCCTGAAGCAATACGTAAAGGATCAGCCTTCACTACTAGAGCGGATAGATCGGTGGGTTAACCCTGCCCCCAACGACAAGGAAATTAGGCGTCTGGAGTTGGAGCACAAAAAGCGGCAGGAGCAAGAGAAGCGGCGCCAAGCCAAACGGTACACAGACTGGGTTTTATTTTGGCGTGATGTCGCTAATAACCCGGGGGCGGCATTCGGCCCAGCCAGATCGGAGAGTACCGCCTGGAACTTATGGATTGCGATGAAGAAATCCGGAGACGATGGTCGAGCCTCAGGATGGAACCGCCGCTTTATCGAAATGCATTTCGGCAAGGAGGTCGCGGACAGGCTGCGCGCAGCCCTCACGACGATCTGGCGTCAGGATAAACCGACACTTCGAAGTGAACGCCCGGACACGGAAAAGAATACATATTTAGTCAGGTGGCAACTGGGGCTAGCCGCCATTTCTGCAGAAGCAGAGGATGCTGATTGGGCTCGCAAGTTAACGGATGAGGAAGCCAAACTTGCTGTTCGGTATGTCCCTCTTGAATTAAACGGTTTTCCGCATTGGCTCGAAGGTCTAACGGCAGTTCATTCATCTGCCGTTGCAACGGTACTGGGATCGGAGCTTTCTTCAGAGCTTGAAGTACCCGCCTCTGAGAACTTTCATTCGGCGATTTTGCAATGCCTCAACAATGCCGAAGTCAGTGTGGCTTCCGTATTTTTGCCAACCCTCTTGGGATGGGTAAAAAGCAACTCAATAAGGCTCGCAGAAGGCGATAGCTTGAGTGGCGCTTGCGACCGAGTAAGAAGTGTCGCTGGCCTGCTGGTTAAGTTTGGTGACCAAAGAGTTAGGCATGGCATTAAGCAAGTCGCCACTGAGGCGCTCTCGCAGGGGCTTTCCTCTCCTTTCGCCGCCGCGTGGCTACCTATCCTGCTGCGCCTCGATCTGAGCGCAGGGATAGCCATCTTTGAGCAAGGGCTAGCCACCATGGAGCCAGCCACATATGGCGATGGTGCCAAATGGTTCGGAAGGCTATTCAATGATCGCTATAGTGAATTTCCAATTAGTCCTACCTCTCAAACCCTCACCCCAGATCATCTGCTTAGGTTGACCCGACTCGCCTATCTACATGTGCGACCAACGGACGATCTAGTACATGAGAGCGTGTACTCCCCAGATGCTAGGGACCATGCGGAGCGCGCAAGAGACACCTTGCTCCAGGCATTGCTGAATTACACGGGGCCAGAGGGATGGGCCGTAAAAGTGACTATGGCCAATGACCCACTTTTCTCCCATTTCCGGGACAGGGCAATGCGCATATCCATCGAGAAAGCCGCAGAAGAAGCAGACGCGGCAACCCTGCCCGAATCAGAACTTGGAACACTCGACCGATATGGGGAAACAGGTCCTATAACACGCGACGACATGTTCAGTTTACTTAACGATCGCCTAAACGATCTCGAAGACCTGCTGTTACGGGATGACTCACCGCGTGCTGCCTGGGCCTCTATCAATGACGAGAAAGTCATGCGCCGAGTTATTGCCCACGAGCTGAATACAAGCGCAAGAAGCTCCTACAAAGTAGATCAAGAGAGCGTAACTGGAGATGAGAAGGAAACGGATATCAGGCTGCGCTCAACAGCATCTGAACAGCAGGCTGTCATCGAGTTGAAGATCGGAGAAAAAGATCGCTCTGGCCGCGACCTGAGGAATGCCATCAGGGACCAACTCGTAAAGAAATACATGGCCCCCGAAGCTTGCAGGACGGGATGCCTGCTGGTCACCGTGAGTAGCAATCGCGCTTGGGAACACCCAGACACGGGAGAATCGATGGATATCAAAGGATTGGAGGCCATGCTCCAGCAAGAAGCCAAGAATGTGGTGGTCGAACTGGGCTACTCATTGCGCCTAACAGTTCGCATCTTGAATCTAACGCCACGTCTGAATACTGAGCGAAACAAAATCACGTAAGTCACGCGACAAGAAGCCGCCGACTGGCGGCTTTCTGTGTCCCACTGGGCCTTCATCCTCGGCTACTCCCAAACCAATTTGACCAATCCCCATACGACTTCGTTTCCGCCTTGGCGAGGTAGCTCAAGCGCCAAAATGCAGCAGCGAACTGATCATCATAGTCATTCGAACCTTTATCGATCTTGTATCGACCGTCACGGGTAAAGTTTACCGCACCACGTACCATGTACGGCTCGCAACGTAACGCGGAAGCAAACGCACTATTAATCATCTCGCCTAACCCATAGTGCTTTTCCGCCTTTGGATCTTTCGGCATATCTACCCACAGGTCAGCGTCGTTCTCACGGAACTTTCCGAGCGTGGCGTATGTATCGAGATTTACCAAAATGGCAACGTGATAGTGCAGGTTTTCTGAATCGTTGATTTCCTTGACCCAAACGTAGCGCACCCGATTGGGATGAACTCGTTTTCCATCTCTCGCTTTGCGATTTAGGTCAGCCTCGATCTTCGCGCACAAGGACTCGAAGAATCGGGATATGACTCCAGTATCAACCGCAGGCCAATAAAATGGGAACCTAAGATCAAATCGAAATACAACGGTTCTAGGGAACTCCTGAACTGCGTAATTCATGGTTTTGAAGATATTCCACAGATAGAGTTCCACCAACGGCCTGTCTATGGATGCTTGCACGGAATAGTCGTGCCACGTTGCCTGGTAGTGAAGCTTGAGATTTAGATTTGCAGAATGACGGTTCTTCATCGCAGGCTCCTGATGAGAGAGATTTCTCATAAGAGACCTGTATGAGTAATTTCTTAATGACCATCGTTATCTATATCGGAACTATCAGGAGGCACATGCATCGATACATGCTTACGTGACATATAATTTCTATTCAGACACCAGACACCGCCTGTGCGACCTGATTTTTCAAGAGATCCCGGGATAAATGCGGATTAAATCGTGGAAATATAACTCCGGACTTAAAATAGCATTATGCGTCTGAGGAAGGATCATCCTTGTCAGATTCAACGCCCCCAAATATTCGACCGATGGCGCCTTTTTTTGCGTCAGCCTTTATTTGAACAATGTGTCTCTCTGTTGCCGTTTTGGTGCCAACGAGTGTGATTGAAGGCGCCTTTTCATGTGCACTATCGGAACGATGACGTTCACCCAGGGGCTGAGAGCCCATCTGAACCCGATGCCTATCAATAGCAGCTTCAATCAGACTTCTATTAGAAGTACGGAGCAATTCCTCCCCCGCACTTTCAGAGGGAGTTTCAGGAGCGCCGGAGTGAGGATCTGGAACGACAGGAGGCACGCCAACGGATGCTCCAGGAACGTCCTGCTGATGGCTTTCGGAGTGGCTTGAGATTACGGTGGGAATACGTTCCCGCCCCTTTGCGGCCTTCAAGCGTCGATCAGCGACTTTCAACAACGCCTCCTGATCATCAACCCTTGCTTTCTCCACCAACAAGGTGCTGTGCGCTTGATGCAACAAGAATTCTTGGTAATCCTCTGGCTGAGTGTCAGCCGCAGGAATTGATCCGATTTCCTTTCGAGGATTCATTATCTTCTCGATCTTCCTGATCTCATTTTCCAACTCTTTGGATTTCCTTCTGACCTCTTTCCGCGCTTCACGGGAAACGGGATATTCGCCCGGATTCATGGGCAAACTGCGAGTAGTCTTTTTTTCACCGCTTGCGAACATTCGCTCGCTACGCCAGAACGAATCCGAGCCTTCAGGCAGATCAGGGAATATGAAATATGACTTGTTGGCAAGATATGAAAGGCACTTGCCGGCCTGGCTTGAGGACTTTTTGTTTCCGATGGAAAATTCGTTTGTGTCTACAGCCTTTAACGGATCAAGCTTTACATTGAGATCCCGACAATAGGCGCTTGATCCAGCCGCTCGAGCCCATTCTTTAGCTATTTCACCCCTAATGAAGTAAGACGGCGCCTGAACGCCGCCGTCCACAATAAACCAAGCTGTAATTGCCGGCTCCCCATATGCACCAACAGAAGGCACCATCAGCCAGAGTGATTGCCCAAGTATTGGATGCCCGTAATTAAGTGTCTTCTTTGCAAATCGCCTTCTAGCACTAAGCAAATTGGGGATGTATGAATCAGGATTTCTTGCCCGAAGATTTGAAACGTCTTCAGTGACCGATGAAGCCCTGGCCAGGTACAAATCTACGCAAAATACACGCGCCCCCTTTTCCCCAATTGCCTGAAAGCTTCTAATGAGACTGGCTAAGCTCTTTTCACAGATGTCACATTTCCTGTATGCGGCATAAACCGTCTTTGAGAACTTCTCCGAATGATAAATGCCCAGCAATTCCGCCAAGAAATTGGATTTCTCCTCCTCAAGCTTATCAGCTAGCAATCCCATCCCCATGATTCGATCGGCCACACCATCTTTTCCGACAAAGCCATACTTCAACGCCAGAACAAAGAACTCATTGATGTAAGGAGAGTAAACCACCCCCGGATACAACGCAGACAACACATCCGGCAGAATATCTAGAATCTTTTCGACTGGCCCTTTCGGGGGTTTTGGTGATTTTTTTGAATTTTTTATATTCCGGCGAATTGTCGTTAGTCGAAATGTTTTTCTTTTAGCGAACAGACGCAACTCGGCGTCCAGCTGAAAGAGCAGATTTATTGCTGGGAAGTCGTCGGCATTATAGATTCCTGGCGCTCCATCAACTTCTGGACGCCAGAAAGTTCCGAGCTCAGCACATGCAGTTTGTGCAACGGCACTGGAGTATAATTTCCCCACTCTCGCCCGATGGCTTGAACTAGCGCTCTTCTTCTTGCGTTCCACGTTCTGCCCTCTGAAGTCGGCCGATCACGCCCGACGCCGGCCGCGTCGGCGGGATGCACCCAGAGTAGGACAACATTACCGATATCTGCAAAATGGCATACATACGTTAATGTTAACGTGTTGATTATTCGAGTTTATTTCCATGACGTCGCTGGTATGTTAGCGATTTTTCTGGACCCTTCTAATCCATTACGTATGGCATGGAGGGCCTGTCTGCCCAGTAGAAGCTACCCCGACTTTCCTCCAAGTTCAGGCGACCATTGAACCAGCCCCACCACCCAAAGACTCAGGAACCCCTGGCCTTCCTGATCTGCTCCTGGTTCCACGCTTCGACCTCTGCCTCGATCCATCCCACGCTACCTCCGATTTTGATGGGTTGAGGAAACATCGGATCGAAGTTTGGGTGCTTCTTGTTGATGCGCTCGTAAATCCAGGATTTGCCCTTGTTGATCCGCCGCTCTACCTCCTCACGGGGAAGCAGCACGACGGGGCCGCGAGTCTCCCGAATCACCTCAGGCTGCGTCTCATCCGCAGACTTCACACCCGCCGCCGCGGAAATCCGTTCAGCCGCACTTCCGACTGCAAGGCTGTCTGCCGAATCCATAGCGGCGCCTGGTCGCTCAGCAGGGGCACCGGCTTCTAGCTCTTGCTCAACCGGCTGACGGGCACTCGACGGTTTCGGATCGCACCCTGCAAGCGGCCGTGCTTCGAATTCCACCTCGACATCCAGAGGGGACAAATCTATCGGCGCCGGTAGGCGCGACAACTCACGCCCGAGAACCCGCAGGACGTCTAACGTGATTAGCGCGTCTTCGGGCTCCGGATAGCCCAACTCATCCGTGAAGACGAACAACGTTGAATGACGGTATTGAGCGAAACGCCACTGCGACTGATCTGAAGGCTTTTTCCCATCAGCCATGTACAACGGCATGCGTACTGGACGCACACGTACGGGAACGGCCGTGGCCCCCAAGGCCCGCCCCGGACGAATCGAATAGCCGGAACCGAACAACACCTGGCGAGAACATCCGAAGTCCTCGATTTCCTGGCACTGCTCCCAATTCAGGATTAACGCGCAGACATCGTCCTTCCTGGCAGGCATGCCCAGTTCCTTGCTGGGAGTTGCCTTTGTGCAGGCGCGCTCGTTCAGTGCCCTTGTATCCCAGAGGATCGTCGAGCCCGGATCAACGGCAAAGGCACGCCGTCCTTCCGGCACCAGCACACAGACCTCGATGAGCGAACTACTCGCCAGTCGCAACAGATCGTGCGCGGAGATACCCAGGAATTCCTGAACCTCGCGTAAAGAGTAGAAGCAGGTCGGAATCACTGCTCGGGGGTCATACAGCGACATCAGCCATCCTTGTTGCGGTCTTTAACGGAATGCCCTGCGAATCAGGACTGGCCGCAAGGGTAAGGAGCGGCCGGCCAGACCGTCGAGCACGCGAGAACCAGCCAAGATAACCGCACGATGCCTGAGCCATGTGAGTCTCAGCCGCCACCCTCTAGCGGCGACCGCCTACCCCAAACGCATTACCCAGCGACTTGACCCAGAAATGCCTTATTAAGTAATGTACGTTTTACTTATATTTGGTAAATAGCCATGGATATCCCAAAGTCAGAACTTTACTCCGTTCTTCAGGAGTTCAACCCTTGGTGGCAAGGGCAGCCTCCAGGCGACCTGCCTGACTGGGAGCGATCCGTGGTGGATCAGGTGTGGTCCTGGTCCCAGGACAAGGAGTCCAAGCGCGCCCTGCTGCTGACCGGTGCCCGGCAGGTGGGCAAGACCACGGTCTTCCGGCAAACCATTCGCCGGCTGCTGAGAAGCGGCGTGCCTGCCACCCGCATCCTCTATGCCACCTTCGACCACCCGATCCTCAAGCTCGCAGGCATTGAGCGGACACTGAACGCCTGGGCCGAACTGTTTCCCCAGGATCCGGCCATGCCCCAGCGCATGCTGTTTCTGGACGAGATCCAGTACGTGAACGACTGGCAGACCTGGGTGAAGCATCAGGTCGACTTCCAGCCGGCCACCCGCATCGCCATGACCGGCTCGGCGAGCCCGTTGCGCGATGGGTCCACGGAGTCCGGCGTCGGGCGCTGGGAGACCTTGCCGCTGCCCACGCTGTCCTTTGTCGAGTTCCTGCGGCTGCGCAAGGTGAGCATTCCCGAAATCCCGCCCCTGCCCTCGCTTCGGCAACTTTTCTCCTGGCGCGAGGCGGAGTTCGCGCGAGTTGCAAAAATCGCCCAGCCGCTGACCGCGCACTTCCATGAGTACCTGATGCGCGGCGGATTTCCCGAACCCGCGATGGCTTCGGACATTTCGCGGTGCCAGCGCTTGCTGCGGGAAGACATCGTCGAGAAGGTCCTCAAGCGCGACATGACCGCCCTCTATGGCGTGCGGCGTGTCCTCGAGGTGGAAAAGATCTTCCTGTACCTGTGCTACCACGATGGCGGCATTCTCGACATCCCAACGCTCACGCAACAACTTGATGGTGTGAACCGTCAGACGGCCCTGAACTTCCTGGATCTGTTCGAAGCGACCCACCTGATTTACCGACTGAAGCCGCACGGTTACGGCAAGGAAGTCCTGCGTGGCCGCGACAAGGTCTATCTCGCCGATGCGGCATTGCCGGGTTCCGTCATGCTGCTGGGTCGCAAGTTGCTCGAGCAGCCTGAGCGTCTTGGCGCTGCCGTGGAGACGGCGTTCTTCAAGCACGCCTTTACACGCTTTTATTCGCGCGCCCCGAGCTTCTCGTACTGGCAGGACAAGCAGAACCGGGACCTGGAGGTCGACCTAATCGCCCACTGGGGACATAGGACCGTGCCGTTCGAAGTGAAGTATCAAGATGCCGAAGTGAACGCCAAACGGCTCAAAGGCATGAGACTGTTCATGGAAAGCAAGAAGGCGACCGAAGGCTACGTCATCACCCAGCGTTGGGATGACTTCAAGGTACTGCAGGTCACATCCGCGAAGCGCGGCGAAGAATCGAAAGAACCCATCGGGAAAATTGCCGCCATTCCTGCACCGCTGGCTTGTTACTGGATGTCAGAACCGCCCGAACGCTCGGAACGTGACGACGAATGATTGAGATGGCGGAGGCGACGCACATCAAAGTCAATCACCCAGCGCGCGAAGGACCGATAGTCAATGCAGATGGAAAGATTAATTCGGGCATCTGATGTCTTGGAGCATTTGGGAATCCCGCCACATGCCCATGCCGGATTTCTGAGTGCCGGGGCGACAGGGCTATCAGAAAAAACGATACGCCGGACACTCACGGCCAAAACACAAGCCCGGAATTCCACATCGCAAAAGATCGAACTTGCCGCCCTCGCGGCATTCTCGAAACTTACTGGCAGACCAACCCCGTTCACACACGAGAATATCGCCGAGCTACGCTCCACCCACCAATACGAAAGACTTTCTCAGTTTGAGAAGGCCTGGATGGAACTAGTTGAACAAGAAAGATCTGCAGACGCAGCCGAAATATCTCCGCCTTATGGGGACGACGCAGAAAAGGATCGGTTAAAGCAACGAATGCAGGTCACGATATTCATCCTGGCAGGCTTCGAGCTTGCTTCGTGCGCGCCAGATAATTTGACACTCTATTGGTGCGACCTTCTGCCACAAATTAATCAGACCAATTCTGGCAAGATCGACATGCCGCTATGCCGTTGGTTCGATCAAGTCAGAGTTCAATTTGAAAAGGGAACAGTGATTTCAGGGCTCAGAGCGTCAGAACAGGGATCCGCGCTGTCCTTGTTTGATTCTTTCAGGATCATGAATGAATGGCTGAAAGAAGCGGAGAAATTGCCCGAGTCAGAAAGGGAACGGTTTGCAGCCAGGATCCAGCCGAGATCCTCAAGGCGTATTCATCGAAGGAAACTACCGTATACCGCTGTGGAAAGAGAACTTGGCCTCGCACCTAAACAAGCGAGCCGCTGGGCCAATGCGTCGCGCCCTTCAGATCTACCCGGATGGAAGGCTTTGCTGTCGACTAATCAGCGAATGTCGAAATTGATGCGGCCCGAGTTGTTGAAGGTAGGCCACAATCTCCCCGGAGACCTGTTGGTGGCTCGCTGGCTTCACGCGTTCTGTCTGGACTGCCTGGAACGGGGAGCAACACGATCGATGCTGGAAAGCATGGAGGCTTGGTATGTCGAAGCCGCCCAGTCGTGGCATCGCTACCTAGGCAACGCAGAAAAACAGAGGGGGCAGAATCCCTTGCTGGAACTCTGCCCCCCGTCGACCTAGCGTCACTTCCGCGGCGGGTTGTTGCCTCTGCCACCACCAGACTTACCACCACCAGGTGTCTTGGTGGGCCAGTTCGGGTTGCTCGTGTTGCGGTTCATGTCACTGCTCCAGCGATAAGTTGAGGTAGTCGCTTGCCCTTGCCGGGGGCGACGACGCCAATATCAACTGGACCGCAGCTTCTGGGTTCTACTCGATAGGGACATTTGCCGTTGTCCATGAATCACGGTCGCTAGGTGTCTAGGAAAGACTGGCCAGCTCAGATCAACTTCACATCGCCGCCAGCTTGCTTCGCAAATTCCTCAAAGACCTTTGCAATCAAGGCCTCTCCAGCCTCAGCAGTTGGAACACGCCGCGCAACTAGAACTTCGCCATCCGGCTTGAAGATAACCGCAATGCATGGAAGATCCGCGCGCGGAGGATCATAGACCGCTCCAGTAATACCACTCATGCAATCACCCTTTAATGCAATGAACTCAACTGAAACTCTCGCTGCAACTTAGCCATAACCTGTTCGCCATGATCCAAACTTTTGGCGTCGTCGTCTCGAATAAAAACAACATGAACTTTTCGGCTTGAGGCAGCCCCCAAGAGAAGGCTGTACATAAATTTCATAGATGCGTCATCAATCTCACTTCTAACCTGAAACATCTTGTGTTCGGAAAAAATTCTCGGGTGCAGCATTACGTACCGCAATATTGCATTCATTCGGGACTGATACGCACCGTCCTGCGTTTTCAGCCATGCCAAGACGTCACTGTCTATTCGAGCTGTGATTGGCGTCTTTGTCGGCTTGTAAAATTGCCCGCGAACCGCCCCCGCCCAAGTTGCCGACGGAAGCTCGGGAATGTCTTCGGTATCAATCTCGCTATCCGGCTTCGTAGCCAGCTTGGCCAAATCGGCACGCTGAGCATCCGTCAGTGGCGGCAGGTCACCCAAGATGTAGCGGCCGGGCTTCTTACTCTTGTTCATAGTCTCTTCGCTCCTTCTGAGTCGCCTTTCGCGCCGAGATAATCCGAATGAGTTCAGTGCTGTCGTCATCCTCGTCCAACGTATGCGCTACGAGCAGGTGAACCAATGCACCACCGACGACGCCCAGCGTCTGGTAACGCATTTCGCCGTCCACGACCCGATCTTGGACCGTCTTGCGCAACGGGTCCTCGAACACATGCATGGCCAGTTCAAAGCTGACCCCATGCTTCTGCTGATTCGACTGGTTCTTCTTATCGTCCCAGTCAAATGATATTGTCATTATGGATTTGTACTTACAATTATGTACTTACTGTATCAGTCTAGCCCAACACGGGATGCCCTAAAAGCCATCCCGACCACCGGCAGCGCCTCACCATGAGACCCATTTCCTCAGGATGTAGGCATAGGCATGGTTAGGCCCCCCTGGCGAACCAATCCCTTGCAGGCGCCCCTCGTCCACGTCATGTCACTTCCGCGGCAGGTTTGCCGCACCTCCCCGCTGACGGGCCGCCGCAGGCGTCCTTAGGGGCAATCACCTGCCCCCCCTAAAGGAGCTTAGGGTGTGTTAACTCAGATTTACTCGAGGCCCCAAGCCCACCGCATCAAGGGGGTATCTCCGGGGGTAAGAGAAATCGGGACGTCCCGACTGCTCTTAGAAAGCAATGAGTTGTAGAGGCGGCCGGGAGAGCCTCCACCACCAGTACATGTAGCGCTCCGATGCCTTGACAAAAACACAAAATCAGCTTCGACCAATTTTTTGCTTCCTGCGCAATGACGCGCGGATTCTAAAAAAGGCAGCGCATATTTCGCGTCAGTTTGAGCGCCGATTGTTCATTTTATTGCCGCCCTTCGTATGCTGCTTGCAAATCCATTCTGCGCAGCCGCTCACCCGCATACCTCCAGCCCGCCACATCAAGAGACGCTGTAGGCCGATGCACTAACACCCAAGCCGCCACTCAACTCCCCCTGCGCTCCCGCCACGCCATCACCTTCATCAGCAATACCGGCAGCACCAGCAAGGTCAGTATCGTGGAAGCGATCGTTCCGAAAATCAGCGAGATTGCCAGTCCGATGAACATCGGATCGGTGAGCATCACCGCGCTGCCAAGGATTACCGCAAGCGCCGTTAGAAGGATAGGACGCATGCGAATTGCCGCCGCCTCGACCACTGCTTCACGCACGGATTTTCCCTGGAGCCGGTATTCGAGCACGAAATCGATGATCAGCAGTCCGTTGCGCACCACCACACCCGCCAGCGCGATGATCCCGACAAGCGAAGTCGCCGAGAACTGTTGCCCCAGCAGCCAATGCCCGGGAAACACACCAACGAGTCCCAACGGAATCGCCAACAGCGCCACGGCCGGCAGGCTGAAGGACTGGTAGTACGCCACCAGAATCAGGTAAAGCAGCACGATGGCGATGCCAAGCGCTCGCCCCATGTCGCGATACGTGTCCAGCATCTGTCGTTGCTGACCGCCCCAAAACACCTGCACACCGCCTGTCGTATCGGGAACATCTCGCATCAGCCCCGTATTCCCGGTGACGAGCGTGCTGCCGTCCGGCAACAACATGCCGTCCAGCCTGCGATTCAGATCGAGCACGGGGTAGATCGGCGGCGCGTCGCCCGGCTCGCCCGACACAAACGTCACTCGCTCACCATTGCGGCGCTGGATCGGACGATCCGCGGTATCCCGTTCGACGCGAACAACCACCGAAAGGGGGATTTTCACGCCCTGCGCATTGGTCACCCAGGCGCGCGACAGCAGCGACGTATCGACCTGGTAACGGCGCGGGATCGACAAGCGAACTGACACCGGATTCAACTCCCCCTCCATGTGGGCCCGACCCAGAATTTCGCCGTCCACCAGACGCCGCATCGCAATAGCCACGTCTGCCACCGTGACTCCCGACATGGCAGCTTTTTCCCGGTCGACGACCAGCCGCAAGCGCGTCACATCGGCGGGCTCCGTATCCACCGCCTCGGCAACATTTCGCGTGGACAGGAACTCCCTGAGCACGACATCCGAAACCTGCCGCAACTTCGGCAGGTCTTGCCCGTATATCTCGGCGTAAATGTTGCCACGCACCGGCGGTCCTGGCGGGTCTTCAACCAGTTGCACGCTGGCACCCGACTCCTGCGCCACGATGCCCTGCAAGACAGGCCGCAATTCGCGGACCACATCGTGAGATTTCGCAGAACGATCACCCTTGTTTACCAACCCCACCCGGATTTCCGCGTAGTTTTCACCCACGCGATCACCGGTTCCACGCAGCATGCCGTTGAAGTCGATAATCCCCGAACGACCGAGCCACACCTGGTAGTTCCGTACTTCCGGTACTTCGCGCAGCGCGGCGCCCATCTCGCGCACGATGCGGTCAGTTTTTTCAATCGGCGCCGACTCGGGCAACGTCAGCACGATGTTGAACGTATTCTTGTTGTCTCCCGGCATCATGCCCATCTCCAGGCCGAACCAGGCAATAGGCGCATTGACCCCGGCCGGCCGGATGAACTGCCAGGCAGGCATCAACAAGGACAGTGCCAACAGGATGCAAACCAGCAGTGCTACGCGTCGACGCCTCCGCCGATCATCAACCAACGCAGAAACCTGACGCCGCAGGAGCCCTTCAAGACGCGCGCTGAGCAAATGCTCTCCCTCGTGGTGGGCGTCGGCGGGGAGCCACCTCAACGCCGCCCAGGGAACCACCGTATAGGCCACCAGCAACGAGGCCGCCATCGCTACCGGTACCGTGTACGCAATCGGGAAAAAAAACTGCCCGGACATGCCGGATACCGACATCAACGAAAGAAACACCACCATCACCGCCAGTGTTGCGAGATTGGTGGGATTACCGATTTCACGGGTTGCCAGCACCGTGGCGGCGCGGCGATCCGAGACGCCCGGCTTCAGGTAATGGCGATGCACGTTCTCGATCACCACGATGGCATCGTCGACCAGCAAGCCCAACGCAATGATCAGGCCGAACAGCGTCACCCGGTTGATGCTGTATCCGGCGAGGTACACCATTCCCAACGTCAGCGCGAGAACCAGTGGAATGCCTATCCCGACCACCAGCGCCTGACGCAGGCCAAGAAACAGCGTCACCACCAGGAACACCGCGGCAATGGCCAGCAGGAGATGTTCGATCAGCCCGTTGATGGTCCGGTTGGCAAATTCGCCGTCGTTGCGCGTTACCACCACATCGATGCCGGCAGGGATGACGTCGCGCTGCATGCGCGCCACCCGCGCCAGCACGTCATCGGCCACGGAAACGGCGTTGGCTTCGGCAGTCTTCGCCACCGACACGGTCACCGCCGCCCGTTCGGCATCGGCAGTGCTGCCAAAACGGGGGTCACCCGGCCCGAAGGCCAGCCGCGTCATCTGCCGACGCTCGACCGGGCCACCATCGACCACCGTGGCGATGTCACCGAGATGAACGGGTCGACCCGCGTAACTACCTACCACGGTGCGCGCAACATCATCGGCACCGCTGATGAAACCGTCGACAAACAGTTCCTGCCGCTCCCCGGCATGTACGTTGCTGCCCAGCGGGGCGGCGACGTTGCTTGCGGCCAGCAGTTGGCGTACCTGGTCCAGCGTCACGCCGAATGCCCGCATGCGATCCGGGTCCAGCTCCACGCGCACTTCCCGGTCTGCCCCGCCCTGCACCTCGACGCCACCGCTACCCGGCACCGTGCGCAGGCCGTCGGCCACGCGGTCGGCAACGCGCTTGAGTGCGTAGTCATCGTAGTCGCTGGCCACCAGCGTCAACGTCACGATCGGCACATCGTCGACATCGACACCGCGTATTTCGATCGGCCCCGCTTCCGCAGGCAACAGTGCGCGACGACCAGCCACGCGGTCATTGAGCCGCACGAGGACATCATCTTCGTCTTCGGTGGTCTTGAAGGTCACGTAGAGCAAGGCCATCGAGTTGTGCGCCACGGCGTCGATATCGTCCACGCCATCCATCGTGCGCACCAGCGCCTCCAGAGGCCGAACCACCAGCGCCTCGATCTCCGCGGGCGTAGCGCCTGGCATTTCCACGCTGATGCGTGCCGCTGGCACGACGATGCGCGGGTTGTCCTGCCGTGGCGTCTCCAGCAGGGCCCATGCGCCGATCAACGCACAGGTGAGGATGAACGCCGCCGTCAGCCGCGAAGTGACGAACGTGTCGGCGAGCAGCGCAGCAAAACTGGTCTTTTCCCCGAGCGCTTTCGGCTTGCCCTTGCTCACGGCGCGTGCCCTGCAGACGGCACGGCTCGGGCGAGGCGATCTCCCTCGCGTACTGCCGAATCCACGTTCGCCGCGACGCGCTCCCCGGGTGACAGACCCGCCAGCACCTCAACGCGGTCCGGCCATTCACGACCGACGCGCAGCCAGCGAAATCTCAGCGAATCCTTCGCATCGACCACGAACACACCGCGCAAACCGGCCCGCTCCACCAGCAAGGCCCGATCGATAACCACTGTGTCTCCAGAACCCAGCGGAAATTCGGCACGGCCAAACATGCCAGGCAACAAACCTGGCGTCGCCGGCAACGCAATCTTGACCGGATACGTTCGCGTGACCGGGTCGGCAGATTGCACGATTCGGGCGATGCGCCCCGCAAGGGCGTTCGGCAGGCCGTCGACAATCACCTTCACCGGACCGCCGACGCGCAAGGCGCCAACCAGGCTTTCCGTGACCGTGGTTTCGAAGACCAGTTGGCGCGTGGACTCCACCAACAGGATCGGAGCACCCGGCACCACCAGGTCGCCCGGCCGGCGCAACACAGCGACCACATCGCCATCTTGCGGACTGGTAATGCTGGCATAGCCGCGCTGGGCTTCCGCACTGTCGAGCGCGGCCCGGGCCTGGTTAAGGTGCTCGCGTGCAGCGTCGAGGTTCAGGCGAACCTTGCGCATTTCGCTTTCGGAGACCATGCCCTTTGCGTAGAGCTGTGCATAGCGTTCCACGTCGATCTCCGCGTCGCGCGTCACGGCCTCGGCGGAAGCCTTCCCGGCGCGCGCCTGGCCAATGGCACCGTCGACATCGGGCGCATCCAGGCGCGCCAGCAACTGCCCCCGCCGCACCCGGTCGCCCTCACGCACATGCAGCTCGCGCAGGTAGCCCGACAGCCGGGACGCAACCTCGATACGCGCATCGGATGCCACCGAGCCGACTGCCGTGTAGTCCCGCGGCGCGCCCGCGGCAACGACATGCACCGGCAATTCCCACTGACGTACCGTGATTTCGGACTCCGGTGTGCCACCGCAACCCACGAGCCACAGCGCCATCACGGGTGCCACCAACCGACGCGCGCTCATCGCGCACCGCCGGCGGAAATCCCGCGCTGCAGCAGGTGCACGATGTGACGCGCCAGCGCGTCGGGATCATCTGCCGGCTGCTGAATACCGGGCAGGTGGGACATGACTGCTGCACTTTGCGCGGGGAACAACAACAGCGCGAGCACCGAGACACCCAGGCGGTGGGGATCAAACCCGTCGTCCAGATCCGCTGCCAGCGAGGTGACAGCCTCGAGGAAGGGCCTGAACACGTTCTCTGCCAGTTGCCGCGTTCGAGCCGGATCCGCGTCCAGCATGATCCACTGGCCGAGACGCACCAGGGTGGGTTCCGCGTGAACGAGCCGAACGAGGCCGTGTACCAGCCCCTCCAGTCGCCGGCCCGGCTCGCCTTCCCCGGCCATCTGCGCGATGAGTGGCGGGAGGCGTTCGTTGAACACCTGGGCGATCAGTGCCAGATACAACTGCTCCTTGTCCGGGAAGTGGTAGTAAAGGGCAGCCGGGGTCATGCCTGCTGCGGCTGCAACATCGCGCATCGATACGCCTTCAAATCCCTTGGCGGCGAACAAGGGCACGCTCGCATCAAGGATCTTGTCGCGGCCGGCGAGCGAGGGGGAACGTGGGGACGGGGTCATCTATTTGCCTCCGGAGCATCAACCGGAAGCAGGTTAACGAACGTTCAGTAATCAGTCAAACGAGTGCCATTGTCCGCCGTAAGTCTTCCTTCGATATGGCCCGGCGCGCTTCGCGCAATGCCTTTCAGAAATGAAGACCGGCTACAACAGACCGCTCTACGGCCCCTGGTTACCCGGCCAGTATCGACCTCGCACACTTCTCTCCGATCACCATGCAGGGCGCATTGGTGTTGCCGCCAATCAGCGTCGGCATGATGGAAGCGTCTGCAATGCGCAGGCCATCAATGCCGCGCACGCGCAGATCCTGGTCGACAACCGCCAATTCGTCGTTACCCATCCGACAGGTTCCGGCCGGATGGTAGATGGTCTCAGCCCGTGCACGGATATCGGCAATGATCTCCGCGTCCGAAGACACATCGCCTCCCGGCGCATCCTCACCGCCACTGATTTCCGAAAATGCCTTCGCACCGAACAGTTCCCTGGCCATCCGGAACGCGCCGACCATGGCACGGACGTCATCGGGATGGCTGAGGTAGTTGGGCTGTATGTGCGGTGATGCCAGAGGGTCGGCGCTGTTCAGCCTGATTTCACCCCTGCTCTTCGGTCGCAACTGGCACGCGTGGATGGTGCATCCGTACCCTGGCGTCAAGTCACGCCCATGGTCCCTCAGGAAGGAGGGAATGAAATGGAGCTGGATCCCGGGCGTATCCGGGTTGTCATCTTCCAAAGCCAGGAAACCACCTGTCTGCGAGGCATTGCTCGTCAGTACGCCACGACGCTGGAACAGGAAACGGAATCCATCCACGAGCATCCCCGGCCAGGCGGCCGGCGACAGGCTGATCGCACTCCCGGACTTGTCGCGAATCATCACCGTGATGTCCAGATGGTCCTGGAGGTTCTTGCCGACACCGGAAAGTTCGTGAATCACCGGGATGTTGTGTCTATCGAGCTCATCCGACGGTCCGATGCCTGACAGCATCAACAACTGTGGCGAATTGATTGCGCCACCGCACAGGATGACCTCCTTTCGCGCTTCGATGCGGCTCGCAATGCGGCGCGCACTCATGACCTCGACGCCAGACACTCGCGCATTGTCAACCAGCAATCTCGATACCTGCAGATTGGTCCGGATGACCAGGTTCTCCCTGCCCTTCACCGGCCGCAGGAATGCCTTCGCACTGCTGAAGCGCAATCCATCCTTTTGCGTGACCTGATACAGCCCGACCCCTGTCTGTCGTTCGCCATTGAAATCCGTGTTGACGGGATATCCGCACTGCCGACCCGCGTCGATGAAGCGCTGCGACAAGGGATGTACGTCCCTCACGTCCGCAACGTTCAGCTCGCCTCCAACGCCATGCCAAGGATTTCCACCGCGCTCGTTGTTCTCCAGTGATTTGAAGACGGGGAGCAACTCCTGCCAGGACCAGCCGGCATTGCCTTCGGCAGCCCACGCATCGTAGTCCGCCGGGTTACCGCGAATGTAGACCATGGCATTGATCGAACTGCTGCCACCCAGCGTCTTGCCCCGCGGCCAGTACAAACGACGGCCACCCAGGTGTGCCTGCGGCTCCGTGTAGTAGCCCCAGTTATGCCTGCCTTCCCGAATCAGGCCGACAATGCCGAACGGAATATGAATAAACGGACTCGAATCGGGAGGGCCGGCCTCTATCAGGCACACCGATTGCCCACTTCCGCTCAGACGGTTGGCAACAACGCACCCCGCGGACCCTGCACCAACAACGATATAGTCAAACACCTGATTACTCACCGCTGATCTCCTTGTATCCCGGAATTCAATGACGCCTGCGTCTGCAGCGACTCCTTCGTTACCATCACGACATCGGAAGGCATTTTTTGGATTGTCGGCATGATTGCTTCAAGAGAGGCCAGATGCTGCCTTGCTCGAACCGCATGCTCAGGTTCGGCTTCGTCCGGGATGGCTATGGCCACCTCAACCGTCAGCAAGCACTTTGCAATAGCCTCATGACAGGCAGCGGGTTGATTAGAAGCACCATGAGCCACCGACGAGAGCGCCATCAGCGCGATCAGGAGGCGTTTTTTCACTTCGCAGCCCCCGCATCCGGGTGAACGTTCATCAGCCTGCGCAGATGGTGATCCCGGTCGCCGTACAAGCAGGCGTAACGGGTAACGCGCCGGAAGTAGTGCCCGATTTCCAGTTCCTCCGTCACACCGATACCGCCATGGATCTGGATGGCCTTCTGGGTAACGAAGACGGCGGACTTGCACACATACGCCTTTGCGGTTGACGCCGCGTGTTCACGAATTTCGCGATCATCCGTGTCCGCCTTGATGCCCGCCATCAGCACCATCGACTCGGCCTGCTGAAGTTCGATGAACATGTCGACCAGATAATGCTGGATGACCTGGAACGAACCGATGGCCGCGCCAAACTGCTTGCGGGTCCTGGCGTATTCAAGCGTTTTCTGGAATGCCGCCGACATCGATCCGAACATGTCGGCGCAAGCCAGGACACCGCCCACATCAATGGCGCGGCCCAGGGCCGTGGAGGCCGCATTGCCGGCGGCGAGTATCGAATCGTTGCTAACGATCACATCATCAAAGACCACCTCGGACGCCATCGTGCCGTCCAGCAATCCATATTCCGGGCCAAACGAAATGCCATCGGCGGATGGGGGAACGTTGACCAGAGCAAGGTTTCCCAGATCATCGCGGGCCGTCACCAACAAGTGCTCGGCACGACTGCCTGCGTCGACAATTGATTTCCGGCCGCGCAGGACAAATTCACCATTTTTCGCGGTCAACCGGGTTTCAGCCTGCAGCGGATCGTGATGGGAAGATGCCTCATAACAGGCCATAACGACGCGCGCATCACCGCCGACAATCGATGACAGCAAGGCAAGTGCGTCTCCCGTACCCAGAAATTCCAGCAACTTCCCTGGCACTACGACAAGCGACAGCCAGGGATCCAGCGAGAGACGCTCGCCCATGCGGCGTGAAATCAGCTGGGCGTCAACCAATGTTCCGCCAAATCCGCCGACCGATTCCGGGAAGGCGCAAGCCATCCAGCCAAGATCGGTCATTTTCTGCCACCGCGATTGATCGAACACCTGACGCGAGGCGAGTGAATCACGGTACTTGTTGAATGGAAACTCCGCCTCGAGAAACCGCGCGGCGCTTTCATCGAGCATGCGTTGCTCGTCGGACAACCTGAAATCCATGTAATGACTCCTTGCTGCTCAAAGACCGAGAATCATCTTGGCGATGACGTTTCTCTGGATTTCGTTCGTTCCGCCGTAGATGGTCGACGCCCGCAGGAAGTTGTATCGGCGTGCCGCCTGGTTGAATGCCTCGTTGCCGATCGGCTCGGTGCTTCCCCAGGCGGTGGCAAGCGGGCCTCCCAACTCCACCATCGCCTGCGAGATGGCCTGCTGGAGTTCCGTTCCCCGGATCTTCAGCCCCGAGGATTCCGCACCCAGCGGATTGCCCTGCTCCGTGGCAGCCACCGTCCGGAAATTGGTGTACTCCAGCGCGGCCAGCTCCACTTCCAGTTCCACAACGCGGCGCCGGGCGAACAGGTCGTCCCAACGAGAGCCCTTTCCTTGCGGTGTCTCCTTCAGCATCCGACGCAGACGCTCGATCTCGCACTTGGAGTCCGCGACACCGGCAATGGTGGTGCGCTCGTGCGTCAGCAGGAACTTGGCGATGGTCCACCCCATCCCCTCGCTGCCGACCAGGTTTTCCGCAGGCACGCGGACATCCGTGAAATACACCTCGTTGAGGTGGTGATGACCGTCAATGGAATGAATGGGGCGTATCTCGATGCCCGGTGTTTTCATGTCGATGAGCAGAAACGAAATGCCCTGCTGCGGCTTGACCTTCGGATCGGTGCGCACAAGGCAGAACATCATGTCGGCCCAGTGCGCCTGAGTGGTCCAGATTTTCTGGCCGTTCACCACGTAGGCATCGCCTTCACGCACGGCGGCGGTCTTCAGGGAGGCGAGGTCCGAACCGGCATTGGGTTCCGAATAGCCCTGGCACCACATCGTGCGCCCGGCGGCGATGTCCGGCAGATACCGCGCTTTCTGCTCGTCGCTCCCGAAGGTGTACAGCACCGGGCCGACCATCGAGACGCCGAAAGGGCTTGCCGGCGGCGCACCCGCCCGGGCCCGTTCCAGGTCAAAGATGTACCGCTGGGTCGCCGTCCATCCCGGGCCGCCGTAGCGCGCCGGCCAGTTCGATACCAGCCACCCTTTGCCACCCAGACGTTGTTCCCACGCCTGGGTCTCCTCCCGGTTTGCCATCTCGCCCAGTGCTGCGCGACGCCTGAGGGCAACGGGAACGTTTTCGGCCAGCCACGCCCTGACCTCCCGCTGGAAAGACTGCTCTTCAGGACTGAAATCCAGCTTCATCCAACCATCTCCTGATACCCGGATATTGACATTTGGTCGATCGACCAACACATTAGCACCTGTTTGGTCAGTTGGCCAAGGGGCATTGGCCGCTCGACGAATGACGAATCAAGCGCACCGACAATCCCGGGAGGGGAACATGAACGCACTGAACATCCAGCCCCGAGTCACCGCATTCGAGGTCAAGGACGTGCCGATCTACTGGAATGACGGGGATCCGGTCCTCACCCGGTTCTTCGACGCACTGTCCGTCCACTTCCCGGATGGCGAGCGGTTCTTTATCCAGTCGGTGCGCAACTACCAGAACCAGGTCACGGACCCTGCGCTCAAGGAGGACATTCGCAAGTTCTTCCGGCAGGAGGCCCAGCACGGCATCGTCCACGACCGGTACAACGCGGTCATGGCGGCGCAAGGCGTCGATGTCGACAAGATCATCGGCCGGCTCAAGACGCTGCTTCGCCTGACCCAGAAATACATGCCGGCCAAGTACCAGCTCGCGATGACGGCCGCTTTCGAGCACATCACCGCCACGCTCGGTGAAGGCTTCATGGAGGGGGAAGGCGAGATGTTCCGGGATGCGCATCCCGCCATGCGCGCCATGTTCATGTGGCACGGCGTCGAGGAGGTCGAGCACAAGGCAGTTGCCTACGATGTCTACGAGAACGCCGCCGGGGGCGGCTACGTGACTCGCGTCACGGCGCTCGCGTTGGGCACGGTGCTCGTGCATGCGATCGTCGCCTCCACGCTCTGGCACATGCTCAAGGTGGACGGGCTCACGGGCCGCCCGCTGCTCATCGCACGGGGGCTTTACCGCCTTTACGGCCACAACGGCTTGCTGACCCGTCTCATCCCGCGCTATCTGGACTGGTACCGTCCGGGCTTCCACCCGTGGGATACCGGGATTCCGGAAAAAGTGTCGGCCTGGCTTGTGGAATACGACAAGCATCAGGATCCGATGCAGGCTTCCAGTGTCGTATTCGGCGATGTCCAGCGGCGTGTCGCAGCGTAAAATCAGTACTGTCGCCGGCTCCGGTGCGACCGTACTCAATAAGGAAAACTGGCAGTGAACACACGCGATGCCGCCCAGAACGCGCCGCTTGATCGGCAGAAGTTGCTCGAAATTGCCGCAAAGCTGTTTCGGGAGAATGGTTATGATCGAACGGGCTTGCGCGATATCGCCAGAGCCTGCGGGATACTGCCGGGAAGCCTCCACTATCGATACAAGGCCAAGGAAGACATCCTCATCGACATGATGAAGATGGCCATTGAACGGATCATTGCATCCATCGTCGATGCGACGGCGAACGAGACCGACCCACTGAAGCGGATGCGGGCCGCGATACAGGCCCACGTCGATGGCCTGCTCTCGGGCGACGACATGACCTATGTGCTGCTGTTCGAATGGCGCTCGCTGCGGGGAGACGCCGCCAGCAAGATCATCGCCGAGCGCGACCGCTACGAGCGCGTCTGGGCGGCAATGCTTGATGCCATGAAGGTAAAAGGATTCATCCGACAGGATGTCGACATCGAGATCATGCGGCTTATCGGACTCGGCGCGGTCAACTGGGTAGCCACCTGGTACAAGGCCAACGGCAGATACTCAATCAATGACATTGCCGACACCATCTGGCACATGCTGACACGCGGCGTACTCGACGCGAAATATCACGCCGAGGCGGCACGGCTGTGACGAACCCGGCGATGTCGGAGCTGGCTGAAGTACGGATCACGCATCGCCCGGGCCGGCATTGTGGCAGTTCGGCGATCCGCGACCTGCTTGAATTCCATGGGCTGAACCTCAGTGAAGCGATGTGCTTCGGCCTGGGTTCCGGGCTGGGTATCACCTACCTGACGATGCCCGAGGGCCCGATACGGTTCATGACGCATGTGCGTTCACTGGGGTACGAATCGCGTGTGTTCCAGACACTGGGCGAATCCTTCCGCTGGGAAACCTACGCTTCCGAAACAGAGGCCGCCGACGCACTCGATCTGTTACTGGACGAGGGCAGACC
>JBMOOO010000022.1:0-5033 GCA_049324475.1 Pseudomonadota bacterium
CCGTTCCCGGTCAGCTTCCTGCCGCCGAACGATCGCGGCCGGCCCAAACCCTGAGCTGTCGACAGGAACAAAAAAGCCCGGCATATGCCGGGCTTTTTCATGCACGTGTCGCGATGAATCAGCGATCGAGGCCCGGCGTGAAGCTGAACAGGGCATTCACCCAGTCCGGCATGTGCTGGGCCCAGCCGAACTCCTTCCAGGCCAGCGGGCCATAGGAAACGATCATCAGTGCGATGAACATCACGGTGACCGGCAACAGGTAACGCTCGTGGCGGTACCACCAGTTCCTGCCTTCCGCACGTGCATCGTCCTTGGCCAGCTGCACTTCGCGATCGCCCACCAGATGCCGGGTCAGCAGGTGATTCAGTGCTACCGGCGGCGTCAGGTAGCCAAGCTCGAACGACAGCAGGGTGAACATCCAGAAATGCAGCGGGTCGATGCCGGCGGCAAAGGCCACCGGTGCCAGCGTTGCGTTCACCAGGATGGCAGCTCCGTACGGATCCATGATCATGCCGATGATGACCTTGACGATGATCAGCACGGTCATGGTCCACCAGACGCTGTCGATCTGCGGGAACATTTCCATGACATGCGAGCGCTCGATAGTGCCGCCGACGGAAACCGACAGCGCCATGATCATCAGCAGTGCGCCGATATGGCCGGTTGTTTCGTTGACGGAGGTGCGCAGTGCCGTTTCTATGGGTCGGCGCCGCTCCAGCGCCGGCGCCGGCGTATCGGCCTTGCGGTCGCGCAGCTCACGGTCCCACGCGCGGGCGTGGCGGAAAGATGCCGTGGCCAGCCACAGGCAGATGGCGCCGCCCAGCAACACCTGCACGGTATCGTCGATGCCGGGCTCGCGGGTTGTCAGCATCCAGAATTCGTACAGCACGCCGGCCAGTACCACGGCCGACGAGGCATGTGCGACCCAGGCGCCGCGCTTGTCGTAGAGCAGGACGGCCAGCAGCACCACCGGCAGGATGTAGGGCGCGGAGAACTCATCGAAACGCTGGTCGAATACCAGCGTATAGGTGCCGATGGTTGCGATGACGATGACGATGTAGGGGATCAGCGTGCCGAAGTTGCGCGCGGAGGCGGGCAGGGCTGCGTGAATGGGCGCGATGCGTACTGGTTGCGTGCGCGTTATCTGTGAGATGACCAGGAACAGGATCGCCGTCATCGCGTAGATCATGAAGCCGTAGTGGAACATTTCGGCCGTGGTGACGCTCTTGTCCAGTGCGGCCACGATGACCACGAGCAGGCAGGGATTCAGCACCACGCCCATCGAGCCGGACATCGCGGTGGCCGCCAGCGCGAGGCCGCGGCGTGCCTGGTTGTGCCGGAACTCGGCGTACAGGATGGTGCCGGCGGCGATGACGAAGATCCCCGAGGCGCCGGTGTAGGCGGTCGGGAAGGCCGCGATCACCAGGATCACGAAGCACATCAGTTCCGGTGACAGGTTCCACGGCCGGATCACGTTGAAGAACAGTTCGGTGATGCGGGTCTGCTTGAGCAGCATGCCGATCCAGATGTACAGCGCCAGCGCCAGGAACATGCCGGACAGCTCCATCATCTGCGACAGATAGATGCCGATGCCCTGGAAGTAGGGGTCCACCGTCTGGGCGCTGCCGGCCACCTGGCCCAGCAGGGGAACGATCCAGAATTGCAGCGAGGCCGTGATCGACATGTAGGCGTACAGCGGAACCGCCAGCAGGGCATGACCGGTGCCGCCGCCGGGTTCGAGATCGTGTGGCGGTTTCCACAGCTGGTACAGGCTGATCAGGGTGAGCACGCCGAATCCGGCGATCCACCAGCCGTGCAGGAAGAACAGCTGTACCTGGACGCCGTCGGCCATGGCCTTTTGTTCGGCGGCGCGATAGGAAATTTCCGCGAACAGCAGGCAGGCATGTGCGACCAGCTGGAAAAGGGTGGCGAAGTAGTAGTCGCGGCGGGTGGCGACGCTGCGCAGGCTGATGTGGTGACGGGTCAGCGTGGCGACGACGGCGCAGATCAGGATGAGCAGGCAGAGAACGAACTGCTTGTATTCGCCGGCGACGTGCACCAGTTTGGCGATGCCTGTCTCGACGAACCGGAAAGCACGTACCGAATCGGTGACGCGGGAACGGTTTTCCTCGGCGATGTGCCATTTTTCCGCGCACATCTCCCGGGACTGGATCACCGAGCTGCGGATCGTTTCCGGATTGACTTCTTCCCGGAACAGATCGAGCTCGTCGGTCTGTGCGGCTTCGGCTTCACGGACCAGCCGGGCGGTTTCCGCCTCGATGTCCGGATCCGGGTTGCAGTCCGGGTCGGGGATGTCCGCGCGCAGGATGAAATACTGGTCCCACTGGGACTCGCCCAGCTTGAGCACCTGGCTGTGTATGTACTCGCCGGTACCCAGGAAAAGGACGAACAGGAGGATCAGGGCAGTCGGAAGGGAGGCCAGCCATTCGCCGGGCGAACGGCCCATGAAGAGGCGATTCTGCATCGTCATCAGTCGTGGTTGTTGTTGTGACGCGCGAGTCTAAATCCCGTGCCATCCGGGCCGGCCGGGCCGGATGGCATTCTTGATACCTTCTTGATGCCGCCGGTGGTCACCCGTCCCGGGGCTGCGTGATGCAAACCGGCCGGATTCTTGCTACACAGGCGGCCGCCGTTTCCGGACATGGCAGGCCTGCCGTGCCGGCCCTGCGGCGCGGTTCGGGACAGCGGCGGACGCGGAAATGACGCAAGCGAAGCTCTGGAAGCCCTATCTGCATGCAGCCCTGCTGTGTGCACTGGTGGTGCTGGTGTCGTCGGCGCTTCTGCCCAGGATCGCGATTCCCGGCATCGGGCTGCTGTTCGTGCTGGCGGTGGCGCTGATTGCCGTCCGCTACGGGGCCTGGCCGGCCATCTTCTCTGCCGTTTTTGCCGGCCTGCTGTTCAATTTCTTCTTCATCTGGCCGCCGCTGGGGTTCGCACTGCTCGATGTGCAGTACCTGGCGACTTTCGTCGCCATGCTGGCCATCGGCACACTGGTCGGTCACATGACGGCTGGCCTGCGCTACCAGGCGGAAGCGGTCAGCCGGCGGGAATGGCGCGCGCAGATCATGTCGGAATTTGCCCGCGAGATGTCGGGTGCCGTCGAGGTCGGCCAGGTTGGCGAGCGGGCCCAGCGCCTGCTGGGTTCCCTGCTCGACGGGCAGGTCGTGTTGCTGTTGCCGGATGAGCGGGGTGTGCCGGTACCGGCAACGACGGTCGACGAACTTGATGCCGGAGCGGTGCAGCTGGCATTCACGGGCGACATGCCGACCGGGCTCGGCACCGGCCATGCGCCAGACTCGCCGTTTCATTACATTCCGCTGCGTGCACCGTCGGGTGTGTGCGGTGTGCTTGCCCTGCGGCCGAACCGGCGCGATGCGCTGCGGGTGTCGGTGCTGCAGCGCGAGATCGACGCGTTTGCCCGGCTGGTGGCCATTGCCGTCGAGCGGATACATTTTGTCGATGTGGCGCAGGAAATGCGCCTGCGTGCCGCATCCGAGAGTCTGCGCAACTCGATGCTGGCCGCGCTTTCCCACGATCTGCGTACACCGCTGTCGGGCATGATCGGTCTGGTGGATGCCCTGGTACTGGACGGGCCGCCGCTGTCGGCAGCCCGGGAAGCTCTCGTGACCGACATTCGCGCATCCGCACAGCACATGGAGCGGCTGGTGAACAACCTGCTGGACATGGCGCGCATACAGAGCGGGAGCATGCGTCTGCGTCGTGAATGGCAGGCCATCGAGGAGACGATCGGTTCGGCGCTGCGCTCGTTGCGCGTGCAGCCGGGCGACCGGCGTGTGCGTGCCGTGATTCCGCCGGATCTGCCGTTGGTGGAATTCGATGCCCTGCTGATCGAGCGGGTGATCGCCAATCTGGTCGAGAACGCCATACGACACTCGCCGGCTGACAGCGAGATACTGATCGCCGCCGTTCACGACGGTGCCTGGCTGGAGCTGTCGGTGTCGGATGCCGGCACCGGCCTGCCTGAAGGGTTTGATCCGTTCGGGCGCTTCGTGCGCGGCGAAGCGGCGGCCGGGCCGGGTGTGGGCCTGGGCCTGGCAATTTGCCGCGCGTTCGTGGAGGCGCACGGCGGCACGATCGGCGCCGGCAATCGTGCGGGCGGTGGTGCCGTCTTCACGGTACGCCTGCCCGCCGGTTGCCCGCCGGATGTGGGTGCCGTGCCCGAACCAGCCATGCCGGCGGAGCGCTGACGCATGTTGACGGCACCGAGAATCGCGCTGATCGTCGAGGACGATGCCCGTATCCGGCGCGCCCTGCGGGTCGCGCTCTCGAAGGAGAAATGGCAGGTGGTCGAAGCGACCACGCTGGCCGAGGCCCTGTCCGCAGCACGCGGTCAGCGTCTGTCGCTGGTCTTGCTGGATCTCGGCCTGCCGGACGGAGAGGGTCTTTCCTTCATCCGCGCGTTCCGCGGCTGGTCATCAGTACCGGTGCTGGTGCTGTCGGCGCGTGCGGACGAACCCGGCAAGGTGGCTGCGCTGGATGCCGGCGCCGATGATTACCTGATCAAGCCTTTCGGTGCGGCGGAATTGCTGGCCCGGGTGCGTGTGCACATGCGCCGGCAGGATGGTGTCGCGCGCGATGCCCCGCCGGTGCTGTCATTCGGCGAGATACAGATGGATCTCGGTGCACGCCGGGTCATGCGCGCCGGCATCGATGTGCGGCTGACGCCGACCGAATACCAGTTGCTGGCCATCCTGGCGGCCAATGTCGGGCGGGTCATGACCCAGAACCAGCTGCTGCGCGAAGTGTGGGGTGAAGCCTATGTGGAGCGGGTGCACTACCTGCGCGTACACATGAGCAATTTGCGTCACAAGCTGGAAACGGATCCTGCGCAACCGCGGCACCTGCTCACGGAAACGGCGGTTGGCTACCGGCTCGTACCCTGAGCATCGGGAATGCCGCCGCTTTCGAAGTAGGGCGCGAACATCAGCACCATCGCCTCGATCAGCTGGTCGTCCCGGATCAGCGGCGTCTGTTCGGAAAGATGACGCGCG
>JBMOOO010000023.1:0-3793 GCA_049324475.1 Pseudomonadota bacterium
ACCGTCAGATATCTCGGATCCAGTAACAAGTTCTCCATCTTCGCCGGGTACTGCTTCATGTACCCCGGCGAATTCTCGTAGTAGTCCTTGACCGCTTTCTCGTAGAGCGCCTTTTCGTAGGCCGCGTCAGCCGCCTTCTCGCGCTCGATCATCGCGGAATAGACCTCCAGCGATTTGCCGATCCCCAGCCCCAGCAGGAAAACCAGGAACAGCATCCACAGGTACATCAGGCCCTGCTGGTGCTGGCGCGACGTGCGTCCGGCCATCGTGCTACCAGCCCGCATAGGGCGTTCCGTCGCGGCCATTGCCGGCGGCGCCGCTGTGCACATCGTAAACACCGCGCACACCGCGCAGTTCCTGCATGGTGACCTGCCAGGTGTCGTCGCGTCCGGTGACCGGATCGACCGGGATCTTGCGCAGGTATTTGCCGTCGACCAGCGCCTGCAGGCTGGGCGGATATTCGCCGTGGTCGCCGTAGTGGTAATCGATGGCGGTACGCAGCGAGGCCAGCTGCTCGCGCAGGACGGTTTCCTTAGCCTGTTCGGTCTTGTGGATGTAGCGTGGCGCGACGATCGACAGCAGCATGGCGACGATGGCCAGCACCACCAGCAGTTCGATCAGCGTGAAGCCGTGCGTGCGCTTACCACTCACGGTAGGGCACTCCGTTCAGGCCGTTGTCCGGTGACAGCGAGTACACGTCGTAGATGTCGTCGCCCTCGCGCGGGCGGTCATGCGGGCTGCTGTAATCGCGCTTGCCCCAGGTGGCGGCGGCGGGAATGGTTTCGTCCCGGTTCATCGGGTCGCGCGGTACGCGGCGCAGGAAGTAGAGCGTGCGGCGGGCGGGGTCTTTGGCGTCCGGCACACCTTCCACCAGCACCTCCAGCGAGGGAGGGTATCCGGAAGCATCGGCCGGGCTGGCCACGTGCCCTTCGTCGACGGCCTGCTTGTAGGCGTCGAGCGCGGCGCGGATCTGGCGCAGCGCGAGCTTGAGTTCGCGCTCCTGGTTGCGCTGGATGCCGACCTGGGCAAGCGGCACGATCACGGAGGCGAGCAGGCCGAGCAGTGCCAGCGTGACGAGCATTTCCGTCAGCGTGAAGCCGCGGGCCGCGCTGCGCGTCATGGCGTTACCCGCAGCTCCCGGGGCAGGGCGGACGACACCAGCAGGGCGATGTCACCGGCACGCTTCGCTTCCACCCGGGCCATCCGTATGGCGATACGTGTCTGTGCGGCCGGTGCCCGCAGCGACAGCATGACCATCGGCCCGTTGCCGGTGACGCCTTTCGCGCTGACACGAATGCCGCCGGCAACCGTCTCGGCGGTGACCTGCGCGCCAACCGGCACGGCGCGCACCAGCTCAAGCACGGCCGGTGACAGCTGGAGTTCGAAAGTGAGTTCATCGGCCGGCCGGCCGTTGGCCATGACGGCGAGCGTGAATTCGCGGCCGGCACGGATCTGCGCCGGCGCGACCATGTCGAGCCGCACCTGGGCGAGCGCCGGGTCAAGGCGGGTTTCCTCCTCGGGCGCAACGGTGTCGGGCGCGGCCGTCTCCGGTGTGGCTGGTTCCGGTGTTGCCGGTGCGGTTTCCTGTGCAGTGTTGCCGCCGTCGTTGTCGGGGACGATCGCCGCCGTCACGGCAGGCACATCGCGCGGTGCCGCGGTTTCCGTTTCCTGCGGCGCCGGCGCAGGAGCGACAGCCGGAGCGGGTTCCGGGAGGGCAGTTGGCGTTGCTGCGGCGGGTGGCGCTTTCGGCAGCTCCGGCAGCTTCTTCGTGCTGTAGCTGCCGGCCGGCGTCAGCCGCAGCGGGCGTGTGCTCACGCTGGATGCCGTGCCGGATACATATTCGACCACATCCGCGGCCGGGCGGTGCAGGCTGCGCACCACGTGCGGCGTGATCAGCAGCACGATTTCGGACTTGGAGCGCGTGTCGTTGCGGCTGGAGAACAGGCGGCCCACCAGCGGCAGTTTGCCGATGCCAGGGACGTGGGAGGCGCTGCGGCGCTCGTCGTCGCGGATCAGGCCGGCCAGCACCTGGGTCTCGCCGTCGCGCAGGCGCAGCGCGGTGTTGGCGGTACGAGTGCCGATCTGGTAGGTGAGCAGGCCGCTGGCGGTTTTCACTTCCTTGACGATGTTGCTGACTTCCAGTTCCAGATTGATCGACACGTCGCTGTTGGCGTGCACTTCGGGCTCGGCCTGCAGCTTGAGGCCGACATCCAGATAGTTGACCGATTCCGAAACCGACACGTCGTTGGTGGTGGTGGTGATCACCGGCACCTTGTCGCCGATCAGGATCTTCGCTTTCTCCAGGCTCTTCACCCGGATGCGCGGGTTGGCCAGGGTGTTGGAAGCGCCGCTGGTTTGCTGCAGGTTGACCAGCGCCAGCGGATCCGGCAGGAAGACCTTGAAATTGCTGCGGTCGAGATCTTCCAGCTCGTTGATCGTCAGTTCGCCGGCCTTGCCGGCAGCGCCGTACACGTTGGTGCTGACCGACGACGGTGCCTGCAGGCCGAGGTTGAGCAGGGCATCGGTGCTGACTTCCAGCACCTGCAGGTCCAGCACCACTTCCGGTGCGGGGATGTCGTAGGCGGCAACCAGTCGCTCGACAGTGTCGATGACGTCGAGGCGGTCGCGCACGACCAGCATCCGCAGTTTCTCGTCCACCCAGGATGCCTGCGGGTCGGCCATCTCCTTCACCAGCTCGAGCACGCGCTTGGGATCGGCAGAGCCCAGGTAAAAGGTGCGTGTCACCAGCTCTTCGTAACGTTTGCTCTTGTCCTCGGTGTCCGGATAGACAAGCACGGTATTGTCGTTCAGCACCTTCATGCCCAGCTGGGCATTGTCCAGCAGCAGGCGAAGCGCGTCTTCCACCGTGGTATTGCGCGCGAAAATGGTGGTGCGGATGTCGGGGCGCACATCGCGATCGAAGATGAAATTGATGCCGGAAGTCTGGGCCAGGATCTCGAAGATCGCTGCAGCGCTGGCGTCACGGAATTCCAGTGACACCTTGCGGCGCAGTGACTCCCTCAGGCGCGGCTCGCTGACCAGCTCCCGGTTGGCGTCCACTTGCACCTGCTGGCGCAGGGCCCGGGCTTCGTCATGGTCCGGGTCCTCGGCGAGGATTTCCCCGAGCGCGCGTTGCGCACGTCGGCCGTTGCCTTCGTTGAGGGCCGCGCGTGCTTCGCGCAGCAATACAGTGTGGCGCTCACTGCGGGCCAGCCTGTCCAGCCCGTACAGGGCTTCCGGTTGCCGCGGATTGAATTCCAGAATGGCGCGATAGGCTTCCAGCGCGCGGGCGTTGTCGCCGGTTCGGCGTGCGGATTCGGCGGCGGCCAGCAGCTTGCGTACCTCGCGGTCACGGGCGGCTACATACGGAGCGAGATAGCGGCGCGGATTCTCGCGGGCGAGTTTCTCGTACAGTTGCACGCCTTCGGTGCTGCGGCCTTCCTCAATCAGGGAGTCTGCCCGATGGGCTGTCCACCAGCCGGCGCATCCGGTCAGGCTGAGGCACAACAGTCCGGCGGCCAGCGGCACGCGCAACGAATTCATGCGGGCGGTCATGGTGCAATCCTGAGCGTGGTGGTCTGGTCCAGCGGCAAATGACGGAACAGGAGTTCGGTGTCGCCGGCTTTTTCCAGTATCCATTGCGAATTGACGGCGCTGCCGGGCACGACGGCAATGGCGTCTTCGCCGGCCTGCAGGAAGATGTACTCGCCTGCCGGCTGCGACAGCCGCCCAAGGTACACGAAGGGCACGCCCGGTGCGCGCGGCGGTGCGGTGACGACGGGTGCCGGTGGTG
>JBMOOO010000023.1:3893-47208 GCA_049324475.1 Pseudomonadota bacterium
GGTGGCGGAGGTGGCGTTGCCACCGGCGGCGACGGCAGCGCTGGCGGAGGCGGTGATCCGAACGCCGGTGCAGCCAGATTGCCGGCAACCCTGGCGGCAGGCCGCCGGAACGGGAATGTCTCGCCGGCGTGGCCCCGGTCACCGGGTCCGGAGAAAGCCGGCAGCAGATCAGTGTCAGCCGTTTCCACACGGTCGGGTGCCAGCGATGTCACGATCGAGGCAACCACGGCCAGCAACAGCAGGACCAGGACCGGCTTCGAGATCGGTGCGTTCACGGTGCGGCCCCGGTCGTGCGGAAGTAGAGCCGGATTTCCAGCATAAGGGTCGGCAATTCGTTATTGGCGGAACCTTCGACAGCCAGCTGTGTCACGGCCAGGCTCGGCATGCGCGTCAGCAGCTCGTGCACGAAGCCGCGCAGCTGGCCGTAGCTGCCGCGCACTGTGAGACGCAGGCTGGTGCGCTCCACCGGCAACACGTCCTGGGCCGTGGTCTGGTACTCCGAGCCCAGCCATGCCAGTCCGTTCTCGGCGGACATCCGGCCCAGCTGTGCCAGCACGGCTTCACGTTCCTGCGCGGGCGGAAGCATGGCCAGCAGTTCCGCGATCACCTGCGGCGTGATGTCCGCGTCACCACCGGCGCGGGCCTGCATGTGTTGCTGCCGCGCCTGCACGTGCGACAGCTCGGTGGCCAGTGCGTCGCGTGTGTCAATCAACGGGCGATTGACCAGTGCCGGCATGATGGCGCTCAGCAGGATGAGTGCCGCGAGCATCAGCTCCGGCACACCGGCCCGGGCCCAGAGGCGCTGCAAGTGCCAGTGCAGTGCGGCGAGGCGATGGCCGGCTGTCATGGCGCGGCACCCCAGAGGGCTGTGGCACGGAACAGGATTCCGCTGCTGCCGGGTGCCGTATCCGGTTCGTCGCCCAGCGGTTCTGCACCGCGCAGGCGTTTGTCCTTGCGCAGCCGCTCGAGATAAGCGAGGAAATCCTGACGGCTGCGTGCAGCGCCGGAAATCTCCACGCGGCCGGAGCCTGCATCCGGGCGGATTGAGCGCAGGGCGATACCGGCACCGGCGTTTTCGGTGATGGCATCGAGCAACGGTTCCCACGGCACCATCAGTTCGTCGCTGATGGCGCGCAATGCCGCGCGCCGGGCCGGCGCGTTGATGTCTTCATGCGCGATGCCGGTAGCGGGCGCGCGGGTCGCGGCAAGATGCGCGGTCAGGGTCCCGATCTCCGCTCGCAGGGAAACGGCGTGGATGACCAGTGTGCAGGCCGCGAACAAGGCCACGCCCAGGGCGATGGCAATGAAGCGTGCGGGGCCGCGTCGTGAGCGAAGGTCGGCATGCAGTGATTGCATTCGCGTCAGTCTCCGCAGGTGGCCAGCAGGATGCGGGGATCGGCCACGCGTGTCAGCCAGCGCGGTTGCGGCAGCATGACCGTCTGCCAGCCGTTGTCCGCGCGCACGTTTTCCGATGCGCACAAGCCCTGCCGGCCGGGTGCCAGCGCCGGCAGGGTCTCACCCGGAGACCAGGGACGCACGCGGATGCTTTCCGGGCCGATGCCGTCGTGATCGATCAGCAGCAGGCGATCGGCCTCGGGCAGCGCAAAGGTGCCGGGTGCCGATGCTTGCCGGAAAGCGGCGGCGAATGCGGCAGCGGCGGCCGGAAGCATGGCGACCAGTTCGCGTCCGCTCCCGGAAATGGCGGCCTCGATCATGGCGGCACGGTCTTCATCCATGGCGGCGATCAGGCGTGGCCGGCCGAAGCAGGCCGGAGAGACGGCTATGCGCTGGCTGCCGGGTGCGAGACCGAAATTTTTCTCGATCAGGGTGCAGGCCAGTGCCGCCTCCACGGCGGGGTTTGCCGTGGCACGATCGAACGGCATCAATGCCAGGCGCAGCAAGGGCGATGCCAGGCGCAGCTGGACACGGCGCACAGCACCCAGCGTAGCGAGTGCCTGGCCGAGCGTGTCGATGATGCCGGCGGCGCTGCTGTCGGCGTGTGCGTGCCAGGCAGCGGCGATCACGGGCTGGTGCCATCCGCGGCGAAGAGCGACGCCGATGCCATCAGCGCCGATGTACATGCAGGCGTGCTCAGTCATCGGCAAACGTAACCCGGTCGATTTCCCGTGTGGTGGTCAGGCCCTGCCGGACCGCCAGCAGGGCGGTTTCCCGCATCAGTCGCGTGCCTTGTGCGGCGGCCATTTCCTTCAGGCGAGACACGGGTACTGCATCAAGGATCGCTTCGCGCAGGTGATCGTTCATGAGCAGCACTTCCGGCAGTGCGATGCGCCCCCTGTAGCCGGTGCCGCGGCATTGAGCGCAGCCGGCCACGGTATCGATTTCCCGCGGTGCGCAGTGCGGGCAGCGCCGGCGCACCAGGCGTTGCGCCACTACACCGTTCAGCGCGGTTACCAGACTGTAGGTGTCCACGCCCATGTGACGGAACCGGCTGATCACGTCGAAAACGTTGTTGGCGTGCACGGTGGTATAGACCAGATGCCCGGTGAGTGCTGCCTGCACGGCGATCTCGGCGGTTTCGCGATCGCGGATCTCGCCGACCAGGATACGGTCCGGATCGTGACGCAGGATGGAGCGCAGTCCGCGCGCGAAAGTCAGCCCTTTTTTCTCGTTCACCGGAATCTGCAGGACGCCCCTGAGCTGGTATTCGACCGGATCCTCGATGGTCACGATCTTGTCCTGGCTGTGATCGATCTCGGACAGCGTTGCGTACAGGGTGGTGGTCTTGCCGGACCCGGTCGGCCCGGTTACCAGCAGCATGCCGTACGGCAGCGTGGCGAGCCGGCGTATGGTGTCGGCGGTGGTCCGGTCGAATCCGAGGCCGGACAACGACAGCTCGCCGCCATCCTGTGCGGGCGCGTGCCGGTCGAGAATGCGCAGCACAGCGTCTTCGCCGAACAGGCCGGGCATGACGGAAACACGGAAATCCACCGGGCGGCCGTCGATGGCCACCGAAATGCGGCCGTCCTGCGGCGTGCGACGCTCGCCGATGTCGAGTTCGGCCAGCACTTTCAGGCGCGACACGACCTGCTCGGACAGTGCCGGCTGTTCCAGGCGCCGCGCCATGCCGAGCACGCCGTCGATGCGGTAGCGCACAGTCAGGCCATCCGCCTGGTTTTCCAGGTGTATGTCGCTGGCGCCGGCACGGAATGCATCGTAAAGCGTCGAGTTGACGAAACGAACGACCAGACTTTCGTCGTTTGCGATGGAGGCCAGCGAGATTTCTTCGGGCCTGCGTACGTCCGCTGCCGCTTCGGCATTGCCGACCAGCTGGCTCAGCGCATGCCGGTCGCCTTCCCGGGAGCGCAGGAATGCGCCGAGATCTTCCGGATGCGCGCAGGCAACGCGGAACATGCCGGTCAATGACGCCGACGCCCGGGCCAGCAGGCGCTCGTCGCCGGGATCGGAAAGCACGAAGGTTCTGGCGCCATCCCCTGCCGTGACCAGCACGCAGCCGAGTCGCAGGCAGTCGTCGAAAGGGATAGCCGAGAAGTCGGCGGTGCAGGCCTGCAGCTCGGCCAGGCCGAGGGCCGGGAATTCCAGGTTTGCGCTCACTGCAGACCTCCTGCCAGCTCGAAGATCGGCAGATACAGCAACACGACGATCATGCCGATCACCAGGCCGATGAATACCATCAGCATCGGTTCGAACAGCTTCATGACGGCATCGATCCAGCGTGTGATTTCTTCGTCGTGGAACTGTGCGGTGCGCTCCAGCATGTCGGCCAGCCGGCCATTGCGCTCGCCGGCACGCAGCAGACGGGATGCAACCGGTGTGGACAGGCCGGCGCCTTCCAGGCTTTCGCTCAGGGGTGCGCCCCGCTCGATCGCGAGAATCACCTGCCCCGCCTGCGCGCGCGTGGCTGGCGGTAGCAGACGCGATGTGATGTGCAGGGCGCGGACCATCGGTATGCCGCCGTCGATCAGCAGGCCCAGTGAACGGTAAAAGCGGGCGAGACGCATCAGCCGGATGCGTTCGCCGACAACACGCATGCGCTCCACACGCAGGGCGATGGCCGCCCGTGTATTTTCCTGCATCAGCAGAATGGCCGCCGTGCCGGCCAGCGCGGCCAGCGTCGTCAGCACCACGCCCAGGTGCTGACCGGCAAAATTTCCCCACTGCATAAGCAGGCGCGATGCCAGAGGCAGATCGGTTCCCAGGTTGTCGTAGACGCCGCTGAAGCGCGGCACGAGGAACACCATCAGGAAAAGAGCGACGGCGGCGCCGACCAGCACAAGCATGGCCGGGTACAGCGATGCGTTGACGATGCGCGCCCGCAGTTCGGACACCTGGGCTTCATGTTTCAGATAACGCTGCAGGCCATGCGCAAGATCGCCGGTCTGTTCGGTGGCGGCGACCGTGGCGGCCAGCAGGACCGGAAATGTTTCCGGCATGCGCTCCATCACCGCCGACAATGGTTCCCCGGCGCGCAGTCCTTCCAGCAACCGCGTCAGCACATCGTTGTTCTCGTGCGTGGCCCGGGAGGCATTGCGCGATTCAATCGTTTCCAGCGCCTCCACCAGGGAAAGCCCGGCCTGCAGCAGCGTCACCAGTTCGTGCGCAAACAGGCGTACATCAAAAACCCGGCGCCTGATGCCGGGCAGGGCAAGCCCTGGCGCTGCCTGTACCAGCACGACGGCATTTCCGTCCCGCTCGGCGACCCGGCGTGCCTCCTCCGGCGATCCGGCACGTATCGGGCGCAGCGAGATCTTGCCGTCGGCATTGGCCACATGCACCCGGTACGTGTTCATGCGCGCATCACCAGTTCACGATGTCCGCCGCCTTGTCCGTGCCGCCCGGCATGCGGTCGGCACCGTAGGAAAGCAGCTCGTATTCGCGGCCCTGCTGGCCGGGCGCGCGATAGACGTAAGTCTGGTGCCAGGGATCCCTCGGCACGTCCTTTTTCAGATAGGGGCCGTCCCAGTACGGTGTGCCCGGAGGCTGGCGCACCAGCGCGGCCAGGCCCTCCTGCGTAGACGGGTAACGGCCGTTGTCGAGCCGGTACTGATCGAGGGCCTTGCCCAGGGCATCGATCTGGGCCCGCGCCGTGGTGACCTCGGATTTCCCCACGTTCTTGAACAGGTTGGGTGCAACGATACCCGCCAGGAGGCCGATGATGACCAGCACGACCATGAGTTCCAGCAGGGTGAAGCCGCGGATGCCGCCAGTGGGACGGAATGCCGGGCTGTAGTGCGGTGCGGGCATGTGGCGAATCCGGCGGGATCGGGGAGGGGGATTGTATCGGCAAGGGGTTTGCAGCGTCCTGCTCCGGGCCGGTCCGGATCGCGACCGGGTGGCTTTGCCGGGTGTGGTCAGCCGCGGAACTGCCGCCACCACTGCGCAGCCGTGGTGCCCAGATAAAGGATTGCGGCTGCTGTGTAGGTATACCAGCCCGCCAGCAACTGCGTGGCTGCCACCGACGAACCCCAGCTGATCAGGTAGAGGCCGCCCGCGCATACTGCGATGCCGGCCGGCAACCACAGCAGGCGCAGCCGCGGCGCAAGCCGCTCGGCAACCAGCAACAGCGCCGGCAGCACGAAGAAGGCGGCGATCAGGGCGATTTCCCACCAGGCTTCGGCGTTCGACAACGGATAGTAGATCTGTGTCAGGCCTTCGCTGACGCAGGATTTCTGCGGCAGCACGAGTGCGGCCAGCATCAGCAGCGCGGCGATGCGGCGTATCCACGCGAGTGCGTTCATGTCGCCTTTTCTCCGTTCTCCGGCGGGATGGCCAGCATGCCTTCCCGGCGGGTGACCACCAGCGCCACCACGATGTCGCCCATCACGTTGACCACGGTGCGCGCCATGTCGAGCAACCGGTCGACAGCCAGCAGCATGCCGATGGCCTCGAACGGCAATCCGACCTGGGTCAGCACGATGGTCAGTGTGATGAAGCCGGCACTGGGTACGGCGGCGGTGCCGATGGCCGCCAGCGTCGCGGTGGCGATGATGGCGAGATAGCCGGCCAGGCCGAGCTCGACGCCGTAGGCCTGGGCGATGAAACAGGTGGCCACGCCCTGCATGATGGCGGTGCCGTCCATGTTGATGGTGGTGCCCAGCGGCAGCGTGAAGGACGTGATGTGCCGGGGAATGCCGAAGCGCTGTTCGGCGGTGCGCAGCGTCACCGGCAGTGTCGCGGCGCTGCTGGCGGTGGAAAAGGCGACCAGTGCCGGATCCCGGAAGCGCGAAAAGAACAGCCACGGGCTTACGCCGGCGCCGAGTTTCAGCAGCGGCACATAGACCAGCGTCACGTGCAGCAGCAGGGCCAGCAGCAGCGTGATCGCGTACCAGGCCAGACCGGAGAAAACATGGGTGCCGGTGTCGGCGAGCACGCGTGCGATCAGGGCGAAGACGCCCACCGGCGCCGCGCGCATCACGAGTGCGGTCAGTGCCAGCACCACGTCATTGGCCTCGGCGAACAGGGTGCGCAGTCCGGTGGCGCGTTCGCCGGCCATGACCACGGCGGTGCCGACCAGCAGTGCAAACACGATGATCTGCAGCATGTTGCCGCTGACGAAGGCGGCGAACGGGTTGGCCGGCACCAGGCTGACCAGCAGTTCGACGGGCGTGGGCGGCGGTGGCGCGGTGAACGTGTGGTTGCCCATGGCCGCGCCGGTGCCGGGTGCGATCAGCGTGGCAGCCACCAGCGCAATGGTCACGGCCAGTGCCGTACAGCCGAGATAGATGGCGCAGGTCATGGCGCCCACGCGTCCCAGCCGGGCGGCATCGGCACCGCTGCCGGTGACGGCAGCGACCAGCGACACGAACACCAGCGGCACGATCAGCATTTTCAGCAAGGCGACGAACAGTCCGGCGATCACGGCCAGCAGCCCGTCCAGCAACCAGTCGTTCCAGAAAGCCGCGAACGGGCCGCTGCTGCCGGACGGGAACAGGGCGTGCGAGAGCAGGCCCAGCAATGCGCCCGCCATCATGGCGATGAGGATGTGGCGCGACGGCGATGCGTCGGGCGTCGTTCCGGATGCGGTATCGGCAGCCATGCGTCGATAGGATCATCGGCGCCGGCTGCCGGTCAAGCCGGAGGGTCCGCTAGATGGCAGCCGGTTCCGTAGCGGCCTCAGGATCGGCATCTGCCGGTGCGGGCGCGCCCTCTGCCCATGGCAGTGCCAGCGGATCGCGCGGGTTTTCCTGCAGGCGCTGCTCGATCATGTCGCGGAATTCCTTGCGACCGGCAACCAGCTGCATCCATTCCTCTGCATGCGGCGACATCGTGGTCACCCAGCGCGCCTGGCGCAGGGCCAGTTGCAGCTGATCGTCGGCTGTGGGGGCAAGGCCGAGCATGTCGCGCGGTGCGAGATGCGCGAACCCGTACACCACGCGTCGCGTCGCGCCGCGACTGCCGTCCCGGACTTCCACTTTCTCCGGCGGCTCCTCAAAGAACAGGTCGGCCTCGGCCTCGGTCCAGCGCGCCAGCCCGAGCGTTTCCTCCGGCACTTCCGGCAGATCGCCGTACACCGCGGTCCAGGCCACCAGCGGTGCGGCACCGGCCACGTTGTAGATCCAGTGTTTGCTGCTGTCGTCGGCCTCCGCCTCGAAGGATTCGATCAGCACGCCGCCGGTGGTGCGGGCGGTGATCGTGTGTTCGCCGCGCTTGACGGTGAGCGTGTGGTTTTCCAGGGGCGCAAGTTCGAATGACTGATCGTCGACGGCCACTGCAACCGTGCGGCCAAGGCCGTTGTAGACATGCAGTTCGGCGCTGCCCACGCCGGTGGCCAGCACGATCACGCCGGTGACGATCGCCAGCGCGACTGTCACGCGCAGCGTCGCGGCGATGGCGCCGTCGGCAGTCTGGAACCGGTCCCACCAGCCCAGTTGTGTCTGCCGCTCGCGTTCGTTGCCCGGCAGCAGCACCGGGTATTCCGCCGGCACCTGCGACGGTGCCGGTGCGGCATCGGGCGGGGTGCCGTCGTGCACGGCGCGTGCGATATGTGCTTCGCTGGTCAGCAGTTGTTCGAGTGCGGCCAGCTTCATGGAGGATAGCCCGGCGGCGGCGCTGTTCACCCAGCTGTCGATGGCCCCCAGCCACTGGCCGATGTTGGCTTCGGTGGCGGCCGGCAGCTGGAGCTCGCCGAGCGCCTGCGACCAGTCGGTGATTTCCATGCGCGCGAGCAACGTACCATCCAGCCGCACCTGTGCAGCCTGTCCGTACACGCCGGCGAGTTCCCGATGCAGGTCGTTGCAGGCTTTGAGCAGGCGCTTGAGTTCCTTGCCGCTGACCTTGCCGTCGGCCGTCACCACGGCATAGACGTTGCCGAGCACACCCTGTGCATCGCGCAGGTTTGCTTCGGCATGGTCGGCGTAGTGCAGCACAGCGGCCAGTGCGCGCAGATACTCCGGCCAGCCCCGGCCGGCCTGCTGTGCGGCGGCCATGTGCAGCGTGCGGCAGCGGCGATCGTGTTCAAGAATGCTGTCGCGCAAAGCGTCGGCCTCCCGGTCCACGGAGGCGATGACATCCGGCAGCTGGCGGCGCGAGATTTCCTCGCCACGATGCTTTACCACGCCGTCGGGTGCGGACATGGTGCCCTTGAGCAGGCCGTGCAGTGCGATCTTCTCTTCTTCCAGCTGGCGCAACTGCGCAAACCGGTCGGCCAGCGATGCCGGATACAGTCCGGCAAGCTCCTGCGCCAGCATCGCGGCATCCGTCGGCTTGCCGTACAGGTCCGCCACGCGTGCCACGTGGCGGACCGGCGAGCGACCGAGGTAGGCGCCCCGGTAATCCGGCTGCAGGTAAATACGCCCGAGCTGGCGCTCCAGCGCGGCCTGCAGGTCGGCCGTCGAGGGTTCGGCGGTTTCTGTTGCCGGCGGCGCATCGCCGGCACGCTGCGGCGGGAACCAGCGATCGCAGAATTCCGACTGCAGTGTCTGTGGATCGCGGAACAGTTCCCACGCGCTGCGTTCGTCCAGTGGTGCGGGAATGTAGCGTTTCTTGGCGTTCTTCTCGCGGTCGGAGCTTTCCGGATGGGTTGACCACATGCGCGGTGGCTGTGCCAGGCCTACCTTGAACACGCGGTGCTGGCCGGGATCAGCGGTCGGCACCGGCGGTACGCGGCCGTAATGCGGATCGCTGAGGATCACGCCGATTTTTTCTATGGCCCGGGTCTGCAGCCCGAAAACGTTGCGCACCCGATGGCCGGACCGGCTCTCGGCCAGGGCAAGCTGTCGGGCTCGATCCCAGGCTTCGTCGGCGGCGCGCAGCTTGTGCAGGGCGTGGATCAGCGCATCGCTGCCGGTGACGGAAACCGATACCAGGTCGGCCTGGAATTCCATCTCGCGGGACAACGCACGCTGTGCCAGCAGCATCAGCCGCAGCACCGTGTCCAGCAGCGAGCGGATGGACCATACGATCAGGCGCAGAATCCAGCCGATCCAGGCCACACGCAGGTCCACGCGCGACAGGAAGTTCAGGAAACGGTCCAGTGCGTCGCGATGCGCGATCACGTGGGCAGCGATCTGGTGGGCGATGTAGACCCAGATGCCGATCGCCATCGAGCGTTGCGCGAAGTGGCCGAATTCGTGCGCCAGCACGGCCTTCAGCTCGCCCAAGGTCAGCACGTTGACCAGCGGCAGCCCGATCACCAGGTTCTTGCGGGAAGGAAACACCAGGTTGGCGATCGACAGGTCGTAGAACACGGCGGCGTTGACGTCGCCGGAGAGATAGACCTTGTGCGGGCGCGGCGCGCCGGTTTCATCGGCCAGACGGTACAGGAAGGCGAACAGGTCCGGCTGTTGCTGCGCAGTGATCTCCGGATCGTTGCCGGTGGAACCGCGCTTCACGAAGACCAGCGCCTTGAGCATGAATACCGCCAGGAAGCCGGCGCACAGGCCGATCAGCCCGCTGACCAGAGGATTGTCGCCGCCGTTGAAGGCCCCGTGCAGCAACCGGTATGAAGTCCACACGAACCAGCCGGCGAGCGCCGCGTACAGCACGATGAAGGCCGACAGGCCGGCGCCGGCCAGCCAGGCCTGTCGCCGGTAGGATTCGGTCGGCCGGGCCAGATCGTCCGGCACCGAGGCCGGGCCGGCGGGATACAGCTTGTCCATGATGCAGTACTCCTTGAAAGCCCAGACAAAAACGGCAGCGCGAGGCTGCCGTTCCAGCATGACAATTTCCCGTTCGGGAGTTCAGCTCCGCTTCTTTTTCTGCGGGCCGATGTACTTCGCGATCGACATGAACACCATCAGTTTGGTCATGTCGCTGCCGGCGATCTTCACCTTGCCTTCGCCCATGGCCTTCATGAAGACGGTCTGGTCCTTCGCCGCTTTCATCAGGGTGTCCATGGCCACCTTCGAGTTCACGAAGGTGATGGCGCTGGCCGGCTTCTCGTGGGCGCCGCTGTGCGAGCTGACCAGGCCGTTGGCGAACACGTAGTGACGTACCACGGCGTTGTCGAAGGTGCCGAACTGCAGCACGAAGTCCTGGCCCCGGATCTTGCCCTGGAAGCCTTCGTTGTGGCGGGACAACCAGCCCAGGCGCAGCCCGAGACCCCACAGCACCAGCCGGAACACGAGATTGCGCAGGAACATGGTCAACTCCGTTTGCTTTGCGATCGGGAATTCAGAACAGCACCGGCATCTGTTTTGCCAGTGCCTGTTTTTCGTGGATGGCTTCACCGGTGAGCGCGAAGCCGAGCGCCTTGCCGTCGGCGCCGACGTACAGTGCCTTCACGTTCTGGCCGCTGGCTTCCACCTGCCAGCTGCCCTGCGCACCCAGCGGCGGCGGACACACCACCACCGGGCAGGCCGGTGTTTTGACCACCACCGGCATCACGCCGTAGCTCACCGGTGTCGGTGTGCCGGCCAGCGTTTTCGCCAGTGCGCGCCCGGCTGCCATCAGCGGCAGCACGTAGGGCAATACATAGCCGTTCACTTCCGCGCAGTCGCCGAAAGCAAAAACGTTCGCCGCGCTGGTGCGCAGCTCGCGGTCCACGACGATGCCGCGGTTCACCGCCAGGCCGGCATCTCTTGCCAGCGCGATGCGCGGACGCAGGCCGACCGCGGATACCACGATGTCGGCGTCGACGTTTTCGCCGGTGGTGAGCGTGCAGCGATAGCCGCTGCCGCTGCGGTTCACCGCTTTCACGGCCGGACCGAAGTGGAATTTCACGCCCAGGCCTTCCAGGCCGCGGGCCACGGCAGCGCTCGCTTCCGGCGGCAGCAGCGCGGGCAGGCAACGGCCGGCCGGGTCGACCACGTCCACCTGGAAGCCACCGTTGACCAGATCGTTGGCGAACTCGCTGCCGATCAGGCCGGCGCCGATCACCAGCACTTTCTGCTTGCCGGCGAGTTTTTCGCGGAACACGCCGTAATCGATGAGGTCGTTGATCGACAGCACATCGGCGACGGCATCGCCTTCCATGGGCACCCGGAACGTGTCCGCGCCCCAGGCCAGCACCAGATCGGCGTACGGCGTGTAGTCGTTGCCGGTGTACACGCGCTTCTGTGCGGTGTCGATGCGGGTGACTTCCGTGCGGGTCAGCACGGTGGCCTTCAGCTGCTGCGCCATCTCCTCGGCGGAGTGCATGGCGAGTTCATCGGCCGTCTTCTGCTTGGCGAAGCCGTTGCTGAGCATCGGCTTGGAATAGTTGCGGCCATCGTCGCGGGTGATCAGCACCAGCGGCCTTTCGGCGTCGAGCTTGCGAAATTCCTTCGCGAGGTTGTAGCCGGCCAGTCCGGTGCCGACGATGACCAGCGTATTCATGCTCAGATCTGCACCATCTCGAAATCGTCTTTCGACACACCGCAATCCGGGCACACCCAGTCATCCGGGATGTCTTCCCATTTGGTGCCGGGCGGGATGCCGTCCTCGGGCAGACCCTTTGCTTCGTCATAGATGAAGCCGCAGACGACACATTCCCACTTGCGCATTGCACTCACCCTCAAAAAGGCCGATGGCCCCGACAGGAAAACGGACCCCGGACGGCGCCGGGCGGCATAGTCTGAGGACCCGTCCGGGGCTGGTCAATTCGACGGGGCAGGGCTTCAGGGCGAGGCTGCAGGCCCTAGAATCCGCGCCATGTCGTCCCGCCCGCTCCACAAGCACCCCAACACCCTGGATGCCCACTGGCGATTCCGCAGCCGGCGGCCGGATGCCGCGACCCTGGACTGGATCCGCGATCCGGGCTCGCTCACGGCCCGGCTGGTGGCCCGCTCGCAGGGGCAGTTCCGGGTCCGCATCACCCGTCTGGCCCGGGCACGCCCCCGGCTGGACGAGTGCCGCGCCCTGGGGTTGCGTACCGGTGAGTGGGCGCTCATTCGCGAGGTGGTGCTGGAAGGGTGCGGCCGGCCCTGGGTGGTGGCCCGGTCGGTGATCCCGGTGGGCACGCTCACCGGCCCCAACCGGCGGCTGGCCCGGCTCGGGACCCGCCCGCTGGGGGCGTTCCTGTTCCGGGATCCCGGCCTGCGCCGCGACCAGGTGCAGGTGGTGCGCACCCCGGACGGGCACTGGGGCCGGCGCTCGCGTTTCCTGCTGCGCGGCCGGCCGCTGCTGGTGGCGGAATACTTCCTGCCGGCATTGCTGCAGGAGCCTGCGTCATGACGAAACTGGCCGCGTACGTGCAGCTGCTGCGGCTGGACCGGCCGATCGGCATTTTCCTGCTGCTGTGGCCCACCTGGTGGGCGCTGTGGATCGCCGGCAACGGCCATCCCTCGCTCACCAACGTACTGGTGTTCACCGCCGGCGTGGTGCTGATGCGTTCCGCCGGCTGCGCCATCAATGATTTCGCCGATCGTGATTTCGACCGGCAGGTGTCGCGCACGAAGAACCGTCCGCTGGCCACGGGCGCGCTGACGCGGCGCGATGCACTGCTGTTGTTCGCGGTGCTGGTGCTGTGTTCGTTCGTGCTGGTGCTGTTCATCAATCTGTACACCATCGTGCTGTCGGTGGGCGCGCTGGCGCTGGCATCGCTGTACCCGTTCATGAAGCGCTGGACGCACCTGCCGCAGGTGGTGCTGGGCGCGGCGTTCAGCTGGGCGATCCCGATGGCGTTCGCGGCCGAGCAGGAAGCGGTGCCGCCGGTGGCCTGGCTGCTGTTCTTCGCCAACCTGGCCTGGACCGTGGCCTACGACACGTACTACGCGATGGCGGACCGGCCCGACGATCTGCGTGCCGGGGTGAAGTCGACGGCCATCCTGTTCGGCCGGCACGACCTGCTGATCATCGGGCTGCTGCAGGTGCTGACCCTGGCATTGCTGGCGGCGGCCGGTCAGGCGGCCGGGCTGGGGCTGCCGTACTGGCTGGCCCTGGGTGCGGCGGGCGGGCTGTTCATCCATCAGCACGTGCTGGCGCGCAGCCGCGAGCCGGCCGCCTGCCTGGCGGCGTTCCTGCACAACAACTGGGCCGGCATGGTGGTGTTCATCGGGGTTTATATCCATTTCATGACAGTCTGACGCCGGGCAGGGTACGGTTGTCATGTCGCTGTCATGATGGGCGCCTGTAATGGGCGGCGTGTGAACGTAACCCTTTGACGCCGAGCTGCGCATGACCGAAGAAACCATCCTGGTCGTGGACGACGAACCCGCCATCCGCGACATGATCGCCACCACGCTCGAACTGGCCGACTTCCGCGTACTGGAGGCCGAGAATGCCCAGCAGGCACACCAGCGCGTGGTCGACGACCGTCCCGATCTCATCCTGCTGGACTGGATGCTGCCCGGCATTTCCGGCATCGAGCTCACGCGCCGCCTGAAGCGCGACGAGTCCACCCAGGAGATCCCCGTCATCCTGCTCACCGCCAAGAGCGAGGAAGACAACAAGATCCTCGGCCTGGATGTCGGTGCCGACGACTACGTCACCAAGCCGTTTTCCACCCGCGAACTGCTGTCCCGCATCCGCGCCGTGCTGCGCCGCTCCAGCAGCAAGGGCGGCGAGAAGGCCATCGCCCATGAGGGCCTGGTGCTGGATCCGGTGAGTCACCGTGTATCGGCCAACGACAAACCGGTGGACATGGGCCCCACCGAATACCGTCTGCTGGAGTTTTTCATGAGTCACCCGGAACGGGCATACTCGCGCACCCAGCTGCTGGACCAGGTCTGGGGCGGCAACGTGTACGTGGAAGACCGGACCGTGGACGTGCACATCCGTCGCCTGCGCAAGGCACTGGAACCGCACGGACTCGACCGCCTCATACAGACGGTGCGCGGCACGGGTTACCGTTTTTCCACCAAGGGCGACCGCCCGTTCTGAAACCGCTGCAGGATCGCCGTGCCGCAACGCAACCACCGACTGGAAGAACTCAAGCGCGTTGCGGCGGCGGTGGTGGCCGGGACCCTGCTCGGTCTGGTGTTCGGCCACACGGCGTGGTTTGTGGCCGGCGCGCTGGCCATTTACCTGGGCTGGTTCACGGCCGAGCTGGTGAAACTGCACCGCTGGCTCAATGCATCTTCCGCTCAGGGAACACCGCAGGAGCCGCCCGACAGTTTCGGTCTGTGGGGCGAAATCTTCGATGGCATCTATCGCCTGCAGAAGCGCGAGAAGATCGCCCAGGCGGAACTGCAATCCATCATCGACCGTGCCCAGGACTCGGTCACTGCGCTCAATGACGGCGTGGTGATCATCGAGGGCGACGGCACGCTGGAGTGGTGGAACCCGGCGGCGGAGCGACTGCTGGGTCTGCGCTGGCCGCAGGACAAGGACCAGCCGGTGATCAACCTGCTGCGGGATCCGCGTTTCACCCGATATTTTGCCGAAGCCGATTTCAGCCGCACGCTGGACATGCCGTCACCGCGCAGCGACGAGTTGCAGGTACAGGTCCAGATCACCGTGTTCGGCAACGGCGACCGGCTGATGATCGCCCGCGATGTCACCCGTCTGCACCAGCTGGAGCAGATCCGCCGGGATTTCGTGGCGAACGTATCGCACGAACTGAAAACGCCGCTGACCGTCATCAAGGGTTATCTGGAAACGCTGGCGCATGCCGGCAACGCTGACGGCAGCTCCCGTCAGGCGCGCGCCTTCGCGCAGATGAGCCAGCAGGCCGAGCGCATGGACCGGCTGGTGAACGATCTGCTGCTGCTGTCGCGCCTGGAAAGCACCCAGCCCGATGCCGCGCGGCAGGCGGTGGCCATTCGCGCCATGCTGGAGAACATCCGCAGCGATGCGCTCACCGCGCATGGCGACAAGAAGCACACCATCAGCCTGCGGGTGGACGATGACGTACGTCTGCTCGGCAGCGACATCGAACTGCAGAGCGCGTTCTCCAACATTCTTGTGAACGCGGCCAAGTACACCGATCCGAACGGCGACATCAGTATCCACTGGTGGGTGGATGACAAGGGTGCGCACCTGTCCGTGACCGACACCGGCATCGGTATCGAGCCGCAGCACCTGCCGCGGCTTACCGAGCGTTTCTACCGCACGGATGCCGGCCGCAGCATCGCTGAAGGCGGCACCGGACTCGGGCTGGCCATCGTCAAGCATGTGCTGAAGCGCCACGATGCGTGGCTGGAAATCCATTCCGAGCCCGGCAAGGGCTCGACCTTCACCTGCCATTTCCCGCGCGAGCGGGTGGTGAACGGCGCCGCCGCCCGGCCCTGACTACAGGCGGTTCAGGGCCGGTGAGCGCATCTCGCGCAACCGCAGCAAGACGAATTCGGCAACATCCGGCGGTATGTCCTGTGCCATCTGCGCGAAGGAATGCATGAGCGTGGCCAGCGGCAGGGCCGGCTCCGGGCCCAGCAGCGGCGTGCTCTTGTAGCGCATGCCGCCGGGCTCGCCGTCATCGACCCGGGAGTGGGTCATGCCCGAATACGGCCGCCAGGTGAGGGCGCGCTCGTCCCGGCCCTTGTTGTAGCAAAGCTGGAACGCGGTGGGCTTCCTGTCCTTGCCGAGCCATACCACCAGATCCATGGACTCGCAGGTGAACCAGCGGCGCTGCATTTCACCGGGCACCTGCCTGATCTGGGTGACTTCGTACAGCGGGGACATGGTCGTGGAAGCGGAAGCGGGTTGAAGAGCCCACACTATAGCGTGTATGGATGCAGGGCGGGAAAATGGCGGACCCGGCAGGGGATACGTATTTCCACTGAGTGTCGCCGGCACGACTGCACTGCGGCATGTCTGTGCAATCTTTTTACGGAGCGCCCATGCAGGATCTGATCCTTCACCATTACCCGATGTCTCCGTTCTCGGAGAAGATCCGGGCCATGTGCGGATACGCGAACCTGCCGTGGCTGTCCGCCGTCACGCGCGAGATGCCGCCCCGGCCGGTGGTGGCGGCGCTGGCCGGCGGCTACCGCAAGATTCCGGTGGCGCAGGTCGGCGCCGACATCTTCTGCGATTCGCGCACCATTGCGGCGGAAATTGCCGCGCGCGCAGGCCGCCCGGAACTGGCGCTGGAACATTGCTCCCCGGAAGTGCAGGCCTGGGTGCGCGAGGTGGATCTGGATGTGTTCTTTGCCTGCATCCTGGCCGGCGGTACGCGCAGGCTCAACCGCAAGGTGCGGGCCTCGATGTCGACGCTCGATCTGGCGCGTTTTTTCTGGGACCGCATTCATCTGGCCCGCAAGGCGTCGGTGAAAACGGTCGGCTTCCGCGGTGCCCGGCCACGGGTGCTGCAGCACCTGGCAACGGTGGAGGGCATGCTGCAGCACGATTTCCTGTTCGGGCCGCAACCGAACCACGCCGATTTTTCCACTTATCACGGTCTCTGGTTCGTGCGTGATCTGGGCGAGTCTTCCATGGTTCGTGCGTTCCCGGCGACCATGGCCTGGATGGATCGCATGAAGGCCGCGGGCCATGGCCAGTACCGCGACATCACGGCACAGCAGACGCTGGAGATCGCCAGGGATGCCGTGCCACGGGAGATTCCCGCCGCGTTCCGTACCGACCCGTTGATCGGCAGCCGCGTGCGCATCGCGCCATCCGATTATGGCCAGGTGCCCACGGACGGCACGCTGGCCGGCAGTACGCCGTCGCAGTGGATCCTGGCGCGCGAAGACCGGAAGCTGGGTACGCTGCACGTGCATTTTCCGAAGCAGGGTTTCGTGCTGGCCCGGCAGTAACCCGGCGGGCGCGAACCGGATACGAGAAGTCCACGGGGGCTGTCATTGTGTCGCTCATGAGCAAACCAACCGCATGTTTCACCCGTTGCGCCGCCCTGGCGCTGCTGCTGGCCACCGGCATGGCGGCGCAGGCCGACAGCCGCATCGTCGTGCAGTTCCGCAGCGACGACGGGCAGGCCGTGACAGCCCGCGGGCGGATGACCGCCACGCAGGAGCAGGCGGCGATTGCGCAGGCACAGTCCCTGGCGGCCCGCACGGGATTGAGCCTGCGCGGGCAACACGGCATTGCGCCGGATACCCGGGTTCTGCGGATTGCCGGTGATGCGCCGGTGGCCGGGCTGCTGGCGCAACTGCGCGCGCAGCCGGACGTGCTGTATGCGGAAGAAGACCAGCGCATGCACATCGCTGCGGTACCGGACGATCCGCTGTATGCCACGCGGCAGTGGTATCTGCAGCCGCCGGACGAAACCATGCCGGCCGCCATCGATGTTGAATCGGCCTGGGACCTGACGGTCGGCAGTGCCTCGGTGATCGTGGCAGTGCTGGATACCGGCATCACCGCCCACGAGGATCTCGACAGCAAGATCGTTGCCGGTTACGACTTCATTGCCGAAGACGCCCCGGGTGATTTCACCACCGCCAACGATGGCGACGGGCGTGACGGCAATCCCGCCGATCCGGGCGATTCCGCCACGGCCAGTTCCTGGCACGGCACGCGCGTGGCCGGCATCATCGCCGCGGCCACCGGCAACGCGACCGGCATCGCCGGCATCGCACAGCAGAGCCGTATCCTGCCGGTGCGGGTGCTGGGTGTGGACGGCGGTTACACCTCGGACATCGCAGCCGGCATGCGCTGGGCTGCGGGACTCGCGGTGCCGGGTGCTCCTGCGAACGCCAACCCGGCGCAGGTGCTCAATCTCAGCCTGGCCGGCGACGGCAACTGCAACAGCACGTATCGTTCGGCGATAGCGGCCATCCTCGAGGCCGGCGTGGTGATCGTGGCGGCGGCCGGCAATGAAACCGCTCCGGTTTCGCAGCCGGCCAACTGCGCCGGCGTGCTGGCGGTGGCGGGTGTGCGCCACATCGGCACCAAGGTGGGCTACAGCAGCTTCGGCTCGCAGGTCGGCATTTCCGCGCCGGCCGGCAACTGCGTCAACATCGCCGACGGTGAAACCTGTCTGTATCCGATCGACACCGCGATCAACCCCGGCGGTTCCACGCCGTCGCCGGCCACCAACGGCTACACCACGAACATCAATCCGGACGGCAATGTCGGCACCAGTTTCGCGGCCCCGCAGGTGGCGGGCGTGGCCGCGCTCATGCTCGCGTACAACCCGGGCCTGTCGCAGGACCGTGTGATCGAACGCATGAAGGAAGCGGCGCGCGCCTTTCCGGTTTCCGACGGCAGCCTGCCGGTTTGCCCGATGGTGGGCTCCGGCTCCACGCAAGGGCAGTGTTTCTGCACCACCAGCACCTGCGGTGCCGGCCTGCTCGATGCGGTCGGCGCGGTTGAGCTGGCCGCGCGTGTGCAGGCCGTGCCGGTGGTGCCGGATTCCGGCCGGGCCGGCACGACGATCGATCTGCAGGGCAGCGGCTCGCTGGCCGCGCCGGGCGAAACCGTGACGGGCTGGGCATGGGAAACAACCTGCGGTTCGATTGCCGACAGCGATGCGGCCGATACCACGCTGACGCTGCCGGACGTCAGCGGCAGCTGCACGGTGACGCTGACCGTGACCGACAGTGCGGCCAGTTCGGAAACGCGCGAGGTGGAAATCACCGTCAGCCCGCGCGCCAGCAGCGGCAAGGGTGGCGGTGGCGTGATTGCGCCGGCGTCGCTGGCGCTGCTTATGCTGCTGGCGTGGCGTTTCCGCCGGCGCGGAAAACCAGCAGGCTGAATGCGGCGGAAACCGTCATGGTTTCCGCCGATGCCGGCCCGCACAGCAACAGCCGTCTTGCCGGCGACGCGCGCCAGCCGTAGGGCGTCATGGTCAGCAGCTGTTCGCGCGCGGTGCGGTCCAGCACCATCGGGAAGCGAATCTCCCGCTGCCCGGCCGGCTGCAGTGCCGGCGCCAGTTCCCCGATGAACTTGTCCGGGCGGTGCGGGCGTACTTCATCGAACAGCACGGCCCGCAGGGCCTGCAGGTGATCGGGCGCGGGCGTTGCCACCAGCAGGTGACCGCCGGGCACCAGCACGCGCAGCAGCTCTGCAACCGGCAGCGGGCTGAACAGGCTGCATGCGGCGTCGATGCTGTGATCCGCCAGTGGCAGGCGTGCACTGCCGGCCACCAGCCAGCGCACGCGGGCATCGCGTCTGGCCGCCAGCCGCACGGCATCGCGGGCAATGTCGATACCGGTCACTGCCGGCACCGCATCGGCCATGGCCTGCGTGTAGTAGCCCTCGCCGCAGCCGATGTCGAGCAGGCGCTGCGGCGCCAGTTCCCCCAGGATGGCCATCACGGCATCGCGCAACGGATGGTAGTGGCCGGCGTCGAGGAAGGCGCGCCGCGCCCGGACCATGTCGGTGTTGTCGCCGGGAGCCCGGCTCCTGCGGTGCTGCACCGGCAGCAGGTTCAGGTAACCCTCGCGGGCCTGATCGAAACGGTGGCCCGCGGCGCAGGCGTGCGACGCCCCGTCAGGGACCAGGGGTTGCCGGCACAGTGGACAGACGATCATGGCAGCAACAAAAAGGCCGGTCCTGTGACCGGCCTCTCTGCCTTGCGGGACGGGAGCAACGCCCGTCTTACCGCTTCTTCGGAGCTGCGTCGGGCGCGTTGAAGTCCACCAGCTCGACTTCGAAGATCAGCGCCTGGTTCGGGCCGATCTTGCCGCCGGCGCCGCGCTCGCCGTAGCCCAGGGCGGGCGGGACGTAGAGCTTGTACTTGGCGCCGCGGTTCATCAGCTGCAGGCCTTCGGTCCAGGCCGGGATCACCCGGTTGAGCGGGAACTCGGCCGGCGTGTCGCCGCGCTCGCGGGTGGAGTCGAACACGGTGCCGTCAACCAGCGTGCCGTGGTACCTGGCCTTGACGATGTCGGTGGCCTTGGGCGACGGGCCGCTGCCCTGGGCGATGACCTCGTACTGCAGGCCCGACGGCAGGGTCTTCACGTTGGGGTTCTGGGCATTCTTGTCCAGGAAGGCCTTGGCGTCGTTGGCGTTCTTCTCGGACTTCTGCTTCAGCTCCTCACGCATCTGGGTGACGCGCTTCTCCTGGTAGCCCTTGATGCTGGCCTGCATCTCTTCCTCGGTCAGCTTCGCGACGGCCTTTTTCTTCTCTTCGTCGTCGCCTGCCTTGTAGGCGTCCTGGAAGCCGGCCATGAAGGCGTCGAGGTTCAGGTCCTTGATTTCCTTGCCGACCCGCTCGCCGAACTTGTAGCCGAGGCTGTAGCCCACGCGCCAGCCTTCGTCTTCCTTGTTGTCGCTGCAGCCGACGACCGTCAGGGCTGCCAGCAGCACCAGACCAATGCGTTTCATGAAACCTCCGGTCGGGACGCTCGGGGCGGCCCGGGTTGGAACTCGTTGTTGTCGATGGTTGTTGTTTCGGTGTGCCGGCATGCTCCGGGACCGGCGCATTCTACCGGAATCGGGGCCCTGCGCACGCACGGTGCGGCCGGGCTGCTGACGCACCGCCCGGATGCAGGCAGTGAGCCGCTCTTGAACTGCCATACGGTTTGCCTACACTGTGTGCGCTCGACCGGCAGAACCGGTCCCGGATACACCAGGCAAAACTCAACAGGAAGGTTTGGTCATGGCCAAGAAAAAAGCGAAAGCCAAAGCGAAATCCAACACGGTCAACAAGCTGAAGGCTGGCGCGAAAAGCCTCGGCCAGAAAGTCCTCAAGGCCATCGACAAGGAAATTGCCGATGCCAACAAGTTCCTCGCCAGGCTGACCAAGGATCTGAAGTCCACGGTCAAGCACGAAAAGGCGAGCATGAAGAAGATCAAGGCCGCCGAAACCAAGGCCAACAAGTCCAACAACGCAGCGGCCCGCAAGGAAGTGGACAAGGCCCGCAAGGCCGCCACCGAGGCATTCTCGGCAGCGCGCCACGCGGCCGAGAAGCTGGCCGCGGCCAACCAGGCCCTGGCGAAGATCAAGGTCGCCGAGCTGGCGGAAGCGGTGGTTGACCGTGCGGAAAAAGCCGTGAAAGGCGGCAAGAAAGCGAAGAAGGCTGCCAAGCCGAAGGCCGCGAAGAAAGCGAAAAAAGCCAAGGCCGTGAAAGCGCCGAAGGCCGCCAAGGCGAAGGCCGTCAAGCCGGCAGCGCCGAAAGCCGCGAAGCCGAAGAAGGCCGCCAAACCGAAAGCACAGAAAGCCGCGAAGCCGGCTGCTCCGGCCCCGGCCCCGGCCCCGGCCGCAGCTCCCGCACCGGCGGAAGCGCCGCGTTCGTTCTTCAATCCGGCGACTGACGCCTGATCGATCCGCTGAAACGGAAAGGGCGGTTGCCGTGAGGCAACCGCCCTTTTTGTTTGCCGGCAACGCGGGGTTCAGTGTCCGCCGAGCATGCGTCCGAGGTTGTCGGCGGCGGCATAGGTGGAGTCGGGCAGGTTTTCGCCATGGGCATCCACCGCCAGATGCAGGTTGCGCGGCAATGCGTCCTCGGCATTCCACAGCGCCCGGCCGCGCAGCACGGCGACCGCTTCGTCCATCAGGCCGCGCTCGATGGCCAGCTCCAGCTGTTTGGCCTGGGCATAGGCGGCGGAGTCGGTGTCACGGAGCCCGCGTCTTGCCGCGCGCAGGGGTACCAGCACGCTGAAGTGCCAGCGCAGGGTCAGGGTGCGCAGGGCCGGCAGGGCGCCTTCATGCACGGCGATGCCGCGACGGCCGATGGCGATCATCAGCAGCACCAGCGTGATGCACAGGCCGTGGCTGTCCTGGGCGCGGATGCAGCGCGGGGTCGCACCTTCCTGTGCGTACAGCTCGCCGAGCTCGCGCCAGAGCGTGTCGTTGTCGGGAAAAGGGATGCGGGTCATGGGTGCGCACCCTAGCCCCGAATGTGCAGGCTGTCACGGGTCGCATGCCCGCCCGTTGCCATGACGGGAAGGCAGATGCCGCTGCCAGCCCGTCGTCCCGGCCGCTGCGCGGCTGCCCTCGCGCAGGCACACGCACGGCCGGGTCGCGTCGATTCGCCATCCATGGCTCAGTCGCCGCTCGCTTGGCCGTCCTGGCCTCGCGCCCCTGTGCATGTGCCCACACTTGGCGCGACTCCAATGGGCCCGCAGCGGTATCTGCCTTCCCGCCTGGCTGGCCGGCGGTTGTCGCCGTGACAGCCGGCACCTACACTGCGCCGCCTCATGATCCGCTTCCGCAACCTCCGCCTCGCACGCAACGGCCGCACTCTTGTCGAGGGCGCCGAATTCGCGCTGCACCACGGCTGGCACGTCGGCCTCACCGGCCGCAACGGCGCCGGCAAGTCCACGCTGTTCTCGTTGCTCAAGGGCGAGATCGGGCCGGACCAGGGCGACCTTGAGCGCCCGCGCGACTGGATCATTTCGCACATGGCGCAGGAAGTTGCCGCGCTGGCGCGCCCGGCCATCGATTTCGTGGTCGACGGCGATGTCGAGCTGCGCGTGCTGGAAGCCGAGCTGGCGAAGGTCGAGCTGACCGACGACTACGATCGCATGGCGCAGCTGCATGAGAAGATCGCCGATGCCGACGGCTATACCGTACGGGCCCGCGCCGCCCGCGTGCTGGACGGCCTCGGTTTCGCCCCGGCCGACCACGAGCGACCGGTCAGCGATTTTTCCGGCGGCTGGCGCGTGCGGCTCAACCTCGCACACACGCTGATGCGCCGTGCGGATCTTCTGCTGCTCGACGAGCCCACCAACCACCTCGATCTCGACGCCATCCTCTGGCTGGAAGAATGGCTGCACAAGTTCGAGGGCACGTTGTTCCTCGTGTCGCACGATCGCGATTTCCTGGACTCGGTGGTTGGCCACATCGTTCACATCGAACAACAGAAAGCCACGCTGTACACCGGAAACTATTCGCAGTTCGAGCGCCAGCGCGCCGAGAAGCTGATGCAGCAGCAGGCCGCCTTCGTGCAGCAGCAGGCGAAGATTGCGCACATGCAGGGCTTCGTGGCGCGCTTCGGCGCCAAGGCCTCGAAAGCCAAGCAGGCCCAGAGCCGCCTGAAGGCCCTGGAGCGCCTGACGATCATCGCGCCGGCGCACGCCGATTCGCCGTTCGATTTCCATTTCTCGCCGGCCCAGAACCTGACCAGCCCGTTGCTGCGGCTGGATCGTGCCGACCTCGGCTACGGCGAGCGCACCGTGCTGGCGAACGTGAACATCGAGCTGACGCCGGACTCGCGCATCGGCCTGCTCGGCCGCAACGGCGCCGGCAAGTCGACCCTGATCAAGGCGCTGGTGGGCGATCTCGCCGTCCTGAAAGGCGAACGCATTGCGGCCGAGAAGTGCCGCATCGGCTACTTCGCGCAGCACCAGGTGGACACGCTGGACCTCAAGGCCAGCCCGCTGCTGATCATGCAGCGCATTGCGCCGCGCGTGCGCGAGCAGGAGCTGCGTACTTTCCTCGGTACCTTCGATTTCCAGGGCGACATGGCGCTGGAGCCCTGTGGCCGGTTCTCCGGTGGCGAGAAGTCGCGGCTGGCGCTGGCCATGATCGTCTGGCAGAAGCCGAACGTGCTGCTGCTGGACGAGCCAACCAACCACCTGGATCTCGAGATGCGCGAGGCGCTCACCGAGGCGCTGCAGGAGTTCGACGGCGCACTGGTGGTGGTGTCGCACGACCGGCACCTGTTGCGCGCCACCGTCGACGAGCTGGTTCTGGTGGATGAAGGCGTGGTGCGGCCGTTCGACGATGATCTGGACGGCTATGCGAAGTGGCTGGATGCGCGCCGTGCCGAGGCAGCGCGGGCAGCCGCGAAACCGGCGAAGCCGGCCGCGCCGGCACCGGCACCGGTGGCCGCACCGGCCGTATCGCCATCGCGTGACCAGAAGAAAGCGCAGAAGCTGGTCGCGGATCTGGAAACACGGCTGTCACAGCTGCAGACCGAACGCGACACGGTGGAGGCGGGCCTTGCGGCCGGCGATATCTATCAGCCGGCCAACAAGAAGAAGCTGGAAGCGCTGCTGGCCGACCGTGCCCGGCTGGCCTCGCTGATCGAGGACACCGAGGCAAAACTGCTGGCGGCAATCGACCAGCTGTAGGAGCCCGCGCACGGGCTCCTGCAGAAATCGCGTCAGCGCGCGGCGCCCGCCAGCGGCAGGGAGATGGTGCCGCGTATCGACGCGTCGGTGCCCCAGCCGCTGCCGGTCATGCGGAACTGGTTGCTCCAGCCGTTCGCCATCAGCCCGAGCACTTCGCCTTTTTGCAGTTTCGCGCGCACGGCCGGCAGGTCGACGCTGATGCTGCCCTTGCCGCGGACCGGATACACCTGCTGACTGAGAATGCGATAGCTGCCGCTGCCGTGTTTCCAAGCGGCCAGCCGCAGGAACAGCACCGGATTGCTGCGGTCGGTATCGAACACGTCCAGCTCCACGTGCGCGCTGCCGATCAGCCAGGTCGGGCCGTCGATGACCACCAGCGGCGCACGTGCGGGGCGCAACCAGCCGTTCGACGGCTCTGCCCAGTCATCGGGCACGCCCTGCGGCACGAACCAGTTGCCCATCGCCACCATCGGCCGTATCGCCCACTCCATCAGGCCGGCAGCGCCGCTGCCGACATGGACTTCCGGCACATCGACCGTCATGGCCGGCGGGAATGCCTGCAGGGCATCGACCGCGCGATCGCCGGTCATGCACCAGTGCGGAATGGCGGAATCCGGCATGTGACGTCCGCGCAGCTTCAGGTCGAACCAGCGTACGGTCATGTCCTTGAGTGCGTACGAGCGGCCATCGCAGGTCACGTTCGGCTCGATATGCCAGATCGGCAGGCTGCCGGGCTTGATCGGCGGCAATTGTGCCGTCGGCGCCAGGTGGCCGTGCTCGACGCCGATCACGCGCGCTTCGCGGCCGCCGGCACGAAAGCACTCGCGCATCTTCACCGCGGCATCGACCGGAAACAGTACGTCGCGGAAGCCCTGGATCAGCAGCGCGTCGGCGTGCGGGTATTCGCCGGCCTCGCAATGCGAGGCGAGGCTGTTGCGGTGCAGCCGGCGACGCAGGTCCGGCTGCGCGTCCCGGAAAATGATTTCCTTGAACATGCCGGCGGTGATGCTGCCGTCCATGTGGAACGGGTTGATGCCATAGCCGGCCACGCCCAGGAACAGCGCCCAGTCACTCTTCACCACGCCTTCCGGGACCAGTGCGTTTTCGAGGTCGTACCAGGTGGTGATCGGTACCAGCGCATCGATGCGCGGATCGGCCACCGACGCCAGCAGTTGTACGCCGCCGCCGTAGCTCTCGCCGATCATGCCGACCTTCGGATCGCCGTCGACGGCGGTGACCGCCAGGTTTTTCTGCGCCCAGTCGATCAGCAGGGAAACGTCGGCCACCTCCTTGTCCCATTCCATCAGGCCGACCTTGCCCTTCGAGCCGCCATGACCGCGCTGGTCGAAGCTGATCACCCAGTAGCCCTGTTCCCAGGCGCGCCGCGCGGCCTGCCCGGCCAGCAGCAGGCGGTACATGTCGATATTGCCGTCCAGGCGGGTGAGCGCGAAGCCGTGCGCGTGCAGGATCAGCGGTGCCGTTTCGTTGCGTTTGAGCGCCGGTTGCCAGACGGTGAAGCGGATGCGGGTGCCGTCGGTCGCGGTGAGCTCGCCCTGGTAGTGGGTGCGCTCCAGCAGGCCGCCGCGCTCGGAGCGGGCCGGTGCTTCGGTGTGATAGGTGGCGCAGCCGGCCAGCAGTGAAACGGCCAGCAGGGCGCACAGGCGGAAAGTGGCCATGGTGTGTTCTTGTTCTCGATGGGATGGCGGCGACATTGTGTCCGGGTCGCGCGTTGTTGCTGATCGCCGGCAGGACCGTCACCCGCGGCGCGCGGGCCAATCTGCCCGGACAGGCCGGCGCCGGCATCGGCGAAAGGCGACAGCGGCGGATATCCGGCGCCACGCCGTGCTGCCGGCAGGGTTGCCGTCGATGCCGGTTGCGGCCGGTATGGTTCAGCCGGCCTGGTGGCGGCGGCGGAAATCGGTCGGGGAGACCCCGCTCCAGGCCTTGAAGGCGCGATGGAAGGTGTTGGGTTCGGAGAACCCGAGCGTGGCGGCAATGGTGGGTATGTCGATGTTGCTGTCGCGCAGCAGGGTCTGGGCCTGACGCAGGCGTACGCCGTCGCGCAGTTTCTGGAAAGTGGTGTGTTCGTCGACCAGCCGCCGCTGCAGGGTGCGCACCGTCATGCCCAGTGCCTGCGCAACGTCACCCAGATCGAGTACGCGCCGTCCGGCTTCCTGCTCCAGCAGGCGCAGCACCTGGGTGGAGACGGTTTCCACATCCGGCAGTGCGGCCATGCGGGCCAGCGCCACTTTTTCCATCTGCGCGTGGGCGGCGGGCGAGGCTCCGGGGTTGCGGATGTCCAGGATGGCGCGGTCGAAAACGGCGACGTTGGCCGGCGCGTTGAACACCAGCTCGAGGCCGGGGCCGAAGTGTTCGAGATAGCGATCACGCCAGGCGCTGCCGTCGTGTTGCAGCTCCAGCCGCCGCGGCGCGAGATCCGGGCGCTTGAACACCGAATGCAGCAGCCGGTGGCCGACGCCGAAACAGGCGTCGGCGTGGTGGAAGCGGCCATCCAGCCCGGGAACGAGCAGACAGTAGTAGCGCGCCTCGTCACCTTCCTCGTCCAGACGCACGTCCATGCAGGGACTGATCAGCGGCATGAACCGTTGTGAGCCCAGCAGATAGCTGCGCACATCGGGAACGGTGGCGAACAGCGGGCCGATCACGTCGACCATGTCCAGTCGCACCCATTTCGACACGGTCAGGCCGAAGGCCGGATCCTTCATCATCCGCTGTCCGAGCGCGGCCATCTCGTGATATTGCCGCGCGGTGATCAGGGCGGCCGGATCGCCGATCAGTCCGTGCGGGATGCCGGCGCGCGCGGCGGCGCGATCGAAGCTGATGCCCATGCTGGCCAGGATGGTGATGGCCTGGGAAAACGTGGCCAGCGGAAACAGGCGACCGGTCATGGTGTGCTGCCCGCTCATTCGTTGCCGCTGTGGCGCCGCCGGAATTCCGCCGGCGACATGCCGCTCCAGGCCTTGAAGGCGCGGTGGAACGTAGTCGGCTCGGAAAAGCCGAGCGTGGCCGCGATGGTGGCCACGTCGAAGCCGGCATCGCGCAGCATGGACTGTGCCTGCCGGTAGCGCAGACCGTCACGCAGCTTCTGGAACGACGTGCCTTCCTCGCGCAGCCGTCGCTGCAGCGTGCGGGATGTGGTGTTCAGCTGTTCCGCCACCTGCTCCAGATCCAGCACGTTGCGGCCGGTGTGCTGCTCCAGCATGCGCAGCACGGCGGTGCCGGCGGTCTCGACGCCGGGGATGCGCGCCAGCCGGGCCAGCGCCAGCGTTTCCATCTGTGCGTGCACGGCCGGCGAGCTGCCGGGGTTGGGCAGGTCGAGAATCGCGCGGTCGAACACCAGCACGTCTTCCGGCGCATTGAATTCCAGGACCACGTCCGGGCCGAACAGGCGCCGGAACTCGGCAAGGCGCTCGCTGCCGTCGTGCCGCAGGCGGATGCGCAGCGGATTGATCTGCGGCCTGCCGGCCAGCGTGCGGATCAGATGCCAGGTGATGGAGGCCGTGGCTTCGGCGTACAGGAAACGGAAATCGTCCGCCAGCGACGGCACCATGCGGATGCCGTAGCGCGCCTCGTTGCCGTCTTCTTCCAGGAAAGCGTCCAGACAGGGTGTGACCAGCGGCATGAAACGCACGCACTGCTGCAGGCTGGCGCGCACGGTGGCGCCGGTGAGATACAGGGTGCCGATCACTTCCGCGGTTTCCACCCGCACCCATTCGCCCAGGTGCAGGGCGAATGCGGGGTCTCCGAGCAGGGTCTGTGCCTGTACCGCCAGCGCGTGGTACTGGCTGACCGTGATCAGGGCCCCCGGGTCGGCCATCACCTGCGGCGGCACACCGGCGCGCTCGAACAGGCTGTCGGCATTGGCGCCGAAGCGCGCGGCGTAGCTGGCGCCCGAGGCGATCATGCCGATGGGGAACAACCGTTCACTCATGTCGGATTCCGTTACATCCCTGTGGGGTACCGCCGGGGTGCATGCCCGGATTTTACGGTTAGAATGCCCCCGCCATGACCACACCGATCAGCCGTCTGCTGGAAAAAAACGCCGCCTGGGCGGACCGCATCCGCCGGGAGCATCCGGGTTTCTTCGAGCAGCTGGCACGCCAGCAGGCGCCCGAGTTCCTGTGGATCGGCTGCTCGGACAGCCGGGTACCGGCCAACGAGATCATCGGCCTGATGCCGGGCGAAGTCTTCGTCCATCGCAATGTCGCCAACATCGTGGTGCACACCGATTTCAACTGCCTGTCGGTGCTGCAGTACGCGGTCGAGGTGCTGAAGGTGCGCCACATCATGGTGGTGGGGCACTACGGTTGCGGCGGCATCCGCGCGGCGCTGGAGCCGCAGAACATGGGCCTGATCGACAACTGGCTGCGCAACATCCGCGATGTTGCCGTGAAGCACCAGCGCGAGCTCCTGCGTTTCGAGGGCGATGCCCGCCTGGACCGCCTGTGCGAGCTGAACGTCATCGAGGCGGTGCACAACGTGTGCCACACCACCATCGTCCAGAACGCCTGGGCGCGCGGCCAGCAGCTGACCGTGCACGGCTGGGCCTACCGTCTGACGGACGGCCTGGTCAACGACCTGAAGGTCAGCTTCTCCGGTCTCGACCAGGTGCGTGACGAATACCAGATCTGACGCGCGCCCCGTTCAGTAGAGGTAGGTGCCGGTAGCCGCCGCGATCAGCAACTGCTCGTGGTTGTGCATTTCCATGCGCGTGACCATCACCTTGTTCCCGGCGCGAAGTATGGTGCCCGTGGCCAGGAACCATTCACCGCGGCCGGGTTTCAGGTAGTCGACCCGCATGTCCAGCGTGCCCAGCCGCCCGAGCCTGCGGATGCGTTCGGCTTCGTCGATATCCGCCATCCGGTGCCATGCACCCAGGGTGGCGGTGGCGCCACCGACCGTGTCGAGCACGGCCGAGGTCACGCCGCCGTGCAGGATGCCGTGCACGGTGTTGCCGACCAGATCCGGCCGCATGTCGAAGCGCGCCGTGCATCGATCCGCAGACAGGCTGTCGATGCGCAGGCCGAGCAGTGCATTGAATGGCGCGGCATTGAAGCCGGCGAGTACGGCGGCGTGCAGGGGATCATGCATGGCAGGAATGATCGGGATCCGGGGCGGCCATCATACAGAACCGGCCGGTCCCGGCAGGGCGTCGCCACGCTTTCGTGACGCCGGCATCCGTTCGTGCCGGCCCGCATTGACGCCCGCGAAACCGCCGGAGCAGACTGCCCGGGCGCTGCCCTGCAAGTGACCCGGGATGCCCACAAGAACGAGGTGTTTCATGAAAATCGCCCACGTTGCCGCCGCTGCCGCCCTGATTGTCTCCGGCACGGCCATGGCCAAGGACCTGCTCACGAAAGAGCAGTACATCGACTACTCCGCGCAGGTGAAATGCGCTGAGCAGAAATACTCGTACAGCGATCCGGACAAGTACGAGAAGGAGCTGGACCGGATCGAGAAGTCGTTCGGCATCAAGGACAAGGACATCGAGAGCGGCAAGGTCGACGACCTGGCGGCGAAGTACGATGCCGAACCGGACACCTACGATGCCGTGGATGCGAAGAAAGCTTCGCTCTGCCCGGAGCCGCTGTAACGCTCAGCGTTTGCGCAGCACGTCCGCGGCGCCCACGCCGCAACCGATCACGGTTTTCATCATCGCGTCGACCTTCACGTCCGGCCGCAATTCCACCAGCTCCGGCGCCACGTGATAGATGAAACCCGTGGTCGGGTTCGGGCCGCAGGGTACGAACACCGTGTAACGCCCGTCCGGATGCCGCGCCGTCACCATGCCGGTGACCGTGATGTCGATGTCCCGGCCCATCACTTTCACCAGACACACTTCGCCGCGTGCTGCGCCGCCCTGGCCCACCAGCTGGCCGACGATGTCCTTCACCGCCTTGTAGCCCGGCACCTTGCTGCCGAGGAAACGGTCGATCTGGTCCCACAGCCAGTGCCCGACCCGGGTCGACACGAACGTGCCCGCGCTGAAACACAGCAAAACGATGATGAACGCCACGATCAGGTGCCCGACATAGTCCGGCATGGCGTACAGGTGCGTGAGTTCGTCCGTGAACGGCTGGATCAGGCCGGTGAAGAATTTGAACATCCACTTGAAGAAGGCGACGATGATCGTCAGCGGCAGCAACACCACGATGCCGCCGAGCAGCGCACGTTTGATGAAGGCCGTGATGCCCATGCTGCCGGGTTGTGCTGCGACCTGCTCGTTCATGGCGTTCACTCCTGCGGCGGATTGCCGTAGCGGATGGCCGTCACATACCAGAGCCGGGTACCGGCCGGGGTCGTCACGGCGACTTCATCGTCCACCTGTTTCTTCAGCAGCGCCCGCGCCAGCGGTGCGTCGATGCTGATGTAGCCGGGCGCGTGGTCGATCTCGTCCGGGCCGACGATACGATAGCGCACCGGCGTCCCGTCCTCGTCTTCCAGCTCCACCCAGGCACCGAAAAATATCCTCGAGGCATCGTTCGGTGGCCGGTCGACGATGGTGATGTCTTCCAGCCGCTTCATCAGGAAGCGCACGCGCCGGTCGATCTCGCGCAGCTGGCGCTTGCCGTAGATGTATTCGGCGTTTTCCGAGCGGTCGCCCTGGGCGGCGGCTTCCTGTACCGCACGCGTGACCTCTGGCCGCTTGATCTTCCAGAGCAGCTTCAGTTCGTCATCCAGCCTTCGCCAGCCTTCCGGCGTGATGTAGCGCGAGCTGGGCGGGGCCGGCGGGCGGTAGCGGGACATGTCAGGGTTTGCGGCGATTGACGGAGCAACGGGCGGCGGGAACCGCGCTATTCTCGCACGCCATGAACGAGCCCACTGATCGTCCTGCCGGGCAGGAATCCGCGGTTGCCCGCACCCTGGCGCGCTGGCGCGAGCGGGCGCGGGCCCGCTGGCAGCAGCACGGGCAGCCGCTGGTCGCGGCAACCCGGGACCGGCTGTTCGGCGCCACGGTCGATCCGCGCGAGGAGCTGAACCGGGAACGGATCATCCGGGTCAGTGAAGGCCACATTCGTCGCCTGCTGCAGAAGCAGCTGGAGAAATCCCGTCGCATTGCTGCCGGCGAGCTGCACCTGGAGCAGGGCGCCATCCGGGTCGAGGTTACGCTCAGGCGCTGGCGGCCGGTGGAGGCGAAGGTCCGCTTTGCGCTGGTGGCCGGTGTGCAGGATGACGACACGGTCGAGGTCGGCCTGCTGCGGCTGGCACCCACCGAGCTGTCGAGCCGGCACTGGCTGATGCGCTGGCTGGTGCGTTTCTACCAATGGCGCCGTGCGCGCGCCGGTGCGCCGGACCCGTTTGACCGCCTGCTGCTGCGCCGGCCCGGCGCCCGGGCCGAAGGGCCGGTCATCTTCGTGCCGGTGCCGCGCGCGCCGCTGACCGAGCAGATGGGCACGTCGCGGGTGCTGCGCCGGATCGCGGCCTACGCGACCATTTCCTCGTTCACCCTGAAGCCGGGTGTGCTGGAAGTCGGTTTCCATCTCGGCCGGCTGGCCGACCGCATGGCCGACATGTACGTGCTGCGCCACATCCTGCGCGATGCCGCCCCGCCGGATGGCGGGGCGGAGTGAGCGCCGGGCCCGGACCGCGCCGCCGCCGCTTGCTATCCTTGCCGCCTGACTTCATGCCGATGCCGGAGTGTTCGCCGTGGTGTTTCCCGCCCGAGGTCCCTATCCGCTGACCCGTCCGCGCCGCCTGCGCCGCGACGACTTCTCGCGCCGCCTGGTGCGCGAGACCGTGCTGACGGCCAACGACCTGATCTGGCCGGTGTTCGTGCTCGAAGGCAACAACCGCCGCGAGGCCGTTGCCAGCATGCCGGGCGTCGACCGGCTGAGCATCGATCTGCTGGTGCAGGAGGCCAGGGAGGCCGCGCAGCTGGGCATTCCCGCCATCGCGCTGTTTCCGGTCACGCCGGCGGAAAAGAAATCCCTGAACGCGGAAGAGGCATGGAATCCGGACGGTCTCGCACAGCGCGCGGTGCGCGCCCTCAAGGATGCCGTGCCGTCGCTGGGTGTGATCACCGACGTCGCGCTCGATCCGTTCACCACCCACGGGCAGGACGGCATTGTCGATGACAACGGCTACGTGCTGAACGACGTCACCGTCGATGCGCTGATTGCGCAGGCGGTTTCGCACGCGCGCGCCGGCGCCGATGTGGTGGCACCGTCCGACATGATGGACGGCCGTGTCGGCGCGATCCGCGAGGCCCTCGAAGGCGAACGCTTCTTCAACACCCGCATCCTGGCCTATTCGGCGAAATACGCGTCTGCCTACTATGGCCCGTTCCGCGATGCCGTCGGCTCCGCCGGCAACCTCGGCAAGGGCAACAAGTATTCGTACCAGATGGACCCGGCCAACAGCGACGAGGCGCTGCACGAGATTGCGCTGGACCTGGCGGAGGGTGCCGACATGGTGATGGTGAAGCCGGGCATGCCCTACCTGGACATCGTGCGCCGGGTGAAGGACGAGTTCCGCGTGCCCACGTTCGTCTACCAGGTGAGCGGCGAGTACGCCATGCACATGGCAGCGGCGAAGAACGGCTGGCTGGACGAGCAGGCGGTGATGATGGAGTCCCTGCTGTGCATCAAGCGTGCCGGCGCCGACGGCATCCTGACCTACTTCGCAAAACGGGCAGCCCGGGTGCTGGCCGGCGGGTGAGACACGCCGGCCGGCGCGGAACTGTCACAAACTCCTGCTAGTCTCAGGAGTTCCCCTGACCCCTTGCCGTTCCTGTCATGACCACCCCCGTTACCCCGTCCGTCGACCTCGACCAGCCCGCGCTGTACACCAACCGCTGGCTGTCGCTGCTGCAGTTCAACCTGCGGGTGCTGGAGCAGGCGATGGACGAGCGCCACCCGCTGCTCGAGCGGCTGAAGTTCCTGATGATCTTCAGCTCGAACATGGACGAGTTCTTCGAGATCCGGATGGCGACGCTCAAGCAGCAGATCCGCACCGGCGAGGCGAAGGCCGATGCCGATGGGCTGCTGCCGCAGGAGCTGCTGAACACCATCCAGACCACGGTGCATGAGGCAGTCGCCCGCGAATACCGCATCCTCAACGACGTGCTGATTCCGCGCATGGCGGAGGACAACATCCACTTCCTGCGCCGCCGCAACTGGTCGCCGGAACAGCGCGAGTGGATACGCCACTATTTCCGCGAGCAGGTGCAGCCGGTACTGACGCCGATCGGCATTGATCTGGCGCACCCGTTTCCGCGCGTGGTCAACAAGAGCCTGAATTTCATCGTGTCGCTGGACGGCCGCGACGCCTTCGGCCGCCAGCTGAACCTCGCCATCGTGCCGGCGCCGCGATCCCTGTCGCGCATCATCCGCCTGCCGGATCACCTGCAGGCCAACGGCGGCGACAACTTCGTGTTCCTGTCGTCGATCATCCACGAAAATGCCGACCTGCTGTTTCCCGGCATGAAGGCCACCGGCTGCTATCAGTTCCGCATCACCCGCAACGCCGACCTGACGCTGGACGAAGGCAGCGTCGAGGATCTGCCGGACGCACTGAAGTCGGGTCTTTTCTCGCGCCGCTTTGGCGACGCGGTCCGGCTGGAAGTGGCTGACAACTGTCCGCAGCAGCTGGTGGATTTCCTGCTGGAGGAAACCGGCCTCGGCGAGAGCGACCTGTACCGGGTCGACGGTCCGGTGAACCTGGCCAGGCTGCTGTCCATTGTCGACGTCAACCGCCCGCGCCTGAAGTGGACACCGTTCATTCCCGGCCGCGGCAAGCGCGTACCCACCGAGGGAACGCTGTTCGAGGCGCTGCGGGAGAAGGACATCCTGCTGCACCATCCCTATGAATCGTTCGGGCCGGTGGTGGACCTGCTGGCGCAGGCGGCGCGCGATCCGCACGTACTGGCCATCAAGCAGACGCTGTACCGCACGCGCAACAACTCGCAGATCATCCAGCACCTGATCGAGGCGGCGCGCAGCGGCAAGGAAGTGACCGTGGTGGTCGAGTTGCGCGCGCGCTTTGACGAGGAAAACAACATCAACGATGCCACCCGGCTGCAGGAAGCCGGTGCCGTCGTGGTGTACGGCATCGTCGGCTACAAGACCCATGCCAAGATGCTGATGATCGTGCGTCGCGAGGGCGACAAGCTGCGGCGCTATTTCCACCTCGGCACCGGCAACTACCACGAAGGCACGGCGCGCCTTTACACCGACATCGGCCTGCTCAGTGCCGACGAGGAGCTCGGCGAGGACGTGCACAAGATCTTTCTCGAGCTCACCGGGCTGGGCCGTGCGGCGCAGCTGAAGCACATCCTGCATGCGCCCTTCACGCTGCACAGCGGGCTGAAGGAGCTGGTGGAGCGTGAGATCGCGCATGCGCAGGCCGGCCGGCCGGCAGGGATCCGGCTGAAGATGAATTCGCTCACCGAGAAGGACCTGATCCAGACCCTGTACCGGGCCTCGCAGGCGGGCGTGCCGGTCGACATCGTGGTGCGCGGCATGTGCTGCCTGCGTCCGGGCGTGCCCGGCGTCTCCGACAACATCCGCGTGCGTTCGATCATCGGTCGCTTCCTGGAGCACGCCCGGGTGTATGCCTTCGCCAACGGCGGCGAGCCGAAGCTGTACTGCGCCAGCGCCGACTTCATGGAGCGCAACCTGTTCCACCGGGTGGAAGTCTGCTTCCCGATCCGCGATCCGAAGCTGCTGAGGCGGGTCGAGGAGGAGTGCCTGGAGCTGGCGCTGGCCGACAACGAATCGGCCTGGGCCATGCGCCCGGACGGCACCAGCGAGCGGGTGCAGCCTGCCGAGGGCGAGAAGCCCGTCAACATCCAGTCCGAGCTGCTGGCCCGCCTGGCCCGCTGACGCCGGCCCGGTGACGGGGCCGGCGCGCCCGCGCTTCCGCCGGCTGTCGCCCGTGCCCCGCGGATGGCGCCTTTTGTCCCCTGCTGGCGGAGGGGGCCACTCCCCGCCACAGCCAAAATCGTCAGGATTCCGCCGCATAAACAACAACTTGCGAGGCGGGGTCGGCTGACGGGCGACACCTGCCCGGATGGCAATGGACCTGATCCCTTTCTGCCGGCGCCTGCTGCGCACGGCCCTGCTGCTGACCAGCCTGCTGGCCGCCGTTCCGGCACTGGCCGGCCTGCACGGGCTGGACGACGGCGAGCTCGCCGGCGTGTCCGGCACCGGCATCGCCATCGGCCTGGACGATTTCCAGTTCGCCATGGCGCCCACCAGTTATTTCGAGCAGGTGGGCAGTGCGCCGTCCAACAACTGCACCGCCACCGGCAACGTGGCCGGCAACTGGAACTGCTGGCGGCGCGGCGACCTGCGCTGGTACGGGTTGAACATGTCCGGCGTCGCGAACGCCACCGGCCCGTATCACTGGAACGACAGCACGACCTGCAACGCCAGCTCGCTGGATTGCCCGCGTGGCGGCGTGGTCGACAACTTCTCGCCGTTCGACAACCCCTACATCATCCGTGCCTGGTCGCCGCAGGGCATGGCGTACGACGGCAGCTGCGTGAATGCGGACGACGGTGCCGGCGGCTGTGCGCCGGGCACGCCGATCCCGGTGAAATCCATCTACGAATTCCTCGCGCCGACCGCGCAGCCGGATTACACGTTCTCGTTCTGGGGCGAGATCGAGGCCGGCAGCACGCGCAATCCTGCTGCACAGACGCTGGCGACCGCGCAGGGCTTCCTGCTGAAGAGCCAGACCATCATCCGCGGCAATGCCGCCGGTTCGATCTTCCGTCTGTTCCAGTTCACGCAGCCCGGCAACCAGACATTCGGCATGTTCTATCACAGCCGGCTGCAGGGCGCGTTCCGCTTCAGCCTTGCGCAATCGTCCGCAACCGGCAGCGATGTCATCGGCCAGCCGACCGTGTTTGCCGCCGGCGAAGGCCTGCACTTTCTGGGCGTGAACGCTTTCGTGCCGCTGGGCCAGCTCTACTACCAGGCGCTGACGCTGGGGCCGGTGGGTACCGGCGGCAATTTCTATCTGGAACTGACGGCGATACCGAACACCGCCACGGTGTACGGCGAGTTCTACGGCCTGCGCAGCGGCGACACGCTGGGTTACGAAACCGCACGGCTGGCAACGCCGCGTGCGGCTGACCCCGACGGCGACGCCACCGCCGACTACCTGCTCTCGCACGGCTATTCGCGCTGGGGCAACTGGTATCCCGGCCTGGGCAGCGGCCGCAATGCCATCAACCTGAACAGCGACGGATTCTTTTTCCGTTCCTGCTCCATCTGCGCCACGTTCTACGCCTTCGCCGACCGGCCGGTACGCATCGACAAGCGCGGTGAAACGCAGGGCATGCACCAGACCCAGAACTACACCTGCGCCAGCGGCAACACCGGTGCCGGCTGTGTGGCCGGCAGTGGCCCGGTCGTGTCCGGCCCGGGCGATGCCACCCGCACCTATCCGGTGACGGCCGGCAATGCCGTGAATATCGGCGATGGCCGCATCGAAGGTCTGCTGATCCATCGCCTGCGCATGGAAAGCTGCGCAGCGGGCGGTTGCTGACCATGCGTGCTGCCGCTCTGCTCGCCGCATTCCTGTCATGCGCGCTGCCGGCGTCGTTCTGTGCTGCCGGCGATCTGGTGCCGTTGTCCGAAGGCGAGATGGCGACGGTCAGCGGCGGGCATGGCCTGTTGCTGGATATCGATCTGCGCAACAACGTCAGTGCATCCAACACGCCGATCGGCTGCACGCCGGCGGTCGGCACGCCCAATCCCTGCCGTCTGGGTCTGGAATTCGCGGCGCGTGCCGGCGTCTGGCTGATGTTCAAGGAGTTCTACGGCACGTTCGAAATGAACGACCTGCGGCTGGATGCCGGTTTTCTGCCGGGTGCGAACACGCCGTATTTCAACAGCACACGCTTTCAGGATACGGCCGGCAACTGCCTGATCGCCGGCTGCAATCCGGGTTCGGATCCGGCCATCCTGCTCACCTATCCCGGCGCAGATGCGCAGGGTACCTACAACGATTTTCTCAGCTTCATGAACATCGGCCGCACCTGGCTGGAGTTCGACACCGCGGCGCCGGTCACCCCCGGCTACATGCGTGACACCTCGCTGAACAGCGTGTTCGGCGTACGCATGAGCGATTCCTCGGCACTGAATGCATCTTCGCGCATGCGCTTCCTCGGCACGGGCTATGTCTATGGTTTCTGAGTTCATGCGCCCGGGTCGTGCCCGCTGGTTGCCGGTTGCGCTCGTGCTGCTGGCACTGTGGCCCGGCATGGCGGCGGCCACGCTGAGCGAGATGGCGGAAGAAGAGCTGGGTGCCGTGCACGCCCAGGCCGGCAGCCTGTTCCTCTCCGACAAGATCCTGCCCAACGAGCTGGCCAACCCCGGCTCCTACGCGAACTTCACCTATTACCGCATGGGCCTGGACGCGAAGCTGGAAATGAACCTGAACCTCGCCAAGCTGCAGCTTGGTTGCGGCGGGGTGAACGACATGCTGACCGGCACGCCCGGTTGCGACCTCGACATCGATTACATGGGCCTGATGGGGCTGAATGCCACCAACGACCGGCCCGCCACCACCGGCCCGGACAGCATGTTCCAGATGGTGCGGCCCTTCATCGAGCTGGCGGTGAAAAACGACGGTGACCGCACGCGCCGCGAGATTGTCGGCATCCGCATCGGTGCGCAGCGCATCAACGGCGCCATCCGCATGGGCCGCGACTACACCGGTGTCGGCTACACGCCGGAAATCACGGGCACCGGCACCAATCTGGAAAACGGCGATACCTGCAACTCCGCGGCCACCACCGGCGCGGGTGTGATCGGATGTCACTCCGGCGCCAACTCGCTGAGCGGCTATCTGGCGGGCATCGAGCTGTCGGCCGGATTCCGTGCGCGGGCCCGGGTGTGCATCGACATCACCACAATCTGCCTGTTCGGTATCGGCGAGGTGGACCTGGACATCGACGGTTGCATCGGCCGCATCAACTTCAACCCCTGCACCACCAGCAACACGCCGTTCTTCATCGACGCCGGCGGCACGCGCCTGAACAGCCTGCACGTGGCGGCGGCCCAGCTGAAGCTGGCGACCAATTTCATCCTGCCGATCACGCTCGACGGTTATGGCCAGCTGATCCTGAACACCCGGCAGATCCATTACCTGCTGGCGCCGAACAGCTCCGATTTTTTCCTGTCCTTCCAGCGCGAGCGGGTGTCCTGGCCGCGCTACGAGAAAACGCCGCCACCGAACAACGTGGCTTTCGACAGCTGCAATCCGGCCTATGGCCAGGTGAGCGCGCGCTGCGGCAGTGCCTACACGCCAGCGGCGAACACCGGCTGGTGGCTCAGCGCGGCCAACCTGAAGATGCTGAACCTGCAGCCGGGCAGCCGCATCGTGCTGCCCGGCACGCTCAACATCTACACACTGCTGGCCGCGCTGGGGCCGAGCAGCAACATCATCATCGACAACCCGAAGCTCGACTTCATTGCCGCGGACAACTGTTTTGGCAGCGCACGTTTCTGCTGACATGGGCCGCGGCATGATCCGCGGTCTTTTTTTTCTGGCGCTGTCCGGTGCCGGGCTGCCGGCGTCTGCCGAACTGCAGGCGCTGGACGAGCACGCACTGTCATCGGTGAACGCCCGCGATGGCATCGCGGTGGACATCGGTTCCGCCGGCGCCATGACGCTGGGGCGCATGGACTGGATCACCGACAGCGGTGCTGCGGCGCCCGGCGCCTGCACCGGCGGTGTTGCTGATCGCCATGCCTGCACGCGGCTGGGCAACGTGGCGCTGGCCGGCAGTGGCGGGCCGCTCGATGTTTCCGTCACCGTCGATACCGGTGCCGGCAGTGCGGCCGGTGGCCCGGTGCTGGCGGCCGTCGCGGCCGACTGGCAGCCGTCGCTGCTGTCGCTGGACAGCCTCACGCTGGTGACGCCGGCGGCCGACTACAGCGCGCGCTCGATCGGCAGCATCGGCATCCGCTCGCAGGGTTATCTGCGGCTGGCTAACGAAAGCGGCCTGTTCGGCAGCGGCAACACGGCGCATCTGGCGTTCTCGTCACAGGGCGACATCGTCTATCGCCAGGGCGCTGCCGGTTCGCCGGAGCTGAGTTTCGGCAATTTCCTGTTCAGCAACCGCTTCACCAACGGTGCGGCCGGCGGTCAGCTCGATGCAACCGGCCGTGTCGGCATCGACAACAACGGCATCACGGTGTCGGCGCCGTTTGCCGACACCGATCTGCTGTTCGATCTCATGTTCAAGGCGTCACCCGGCAATTTCGACAGCACCGGTCGCGAGCCCGTCATCCTGTTCGGCTGGACCGGCGGCCTCGCCAGTCCGGTGTTCCGGCTGGAGCCGGGTGGCGTTGCCTACGGCACCTATGCCTGCGGTGCGTACACCTGCTACGACGTCACCGGTGGCAACGGCGGTGGTGCGCGTTCGGAAGGTCTCAACCTCACCGCATCCTGGGATTTCGACAGCGACTTCGCCTGGGTGCTGGGGCAGGCCGGTGGCACGCGCACGCAGGTGCGTTTCTCCAACTGGCGGCGCATGGGGCCGGCGTCGGCGGTGCCGATGCTGTCCATGCCGATCACCTTCGATGTGCTGCAGAACAATGCAGGCCCGGCGGGCCTGTGTTTCGGCGGTGGTTTTGCCAGCGGTGCGCCGGTGCAGGCATCGTGCACGGGTGCGGGCGGAAGCTGGATCGCGAGCGCGGTGCCGGCCGGGCGCGCGGCGCTGGCGGTGCAGATCCGTGACGGCCATCTGCACGCCTACAACCAGACTGTGGAGGTGCTCGATCCCGGCAGTGCGCTGCCGTATTCGGCCTACAACTGGAGCCTGGTCTACACCTTCGGCAAGCTCGATGCCGATTTCCATTTCTTTCCGGAAGGCCGTGCGCCGGGCGTGGCACTGGCCACCACCAATACCGGCCTGAAGGCGGACATCACCTTGCTGGCGCAATCGCCGGGCTACTGGGAAAAAGCCAACAGCACCGTGGCGGCCACGCGGGCGACGGCCGGCACCGGCTGGGCCACCAACACGCATTTCCTGCTGGCCGACACCGGCGTGGGCGGCAACACGGCCGTGCAGTATGGCGTGGGACTGGTGAACGCGGATCTGCTGTGGCGCGCGCGTGACATGTACTTCCGCGTGATTGCCGGCGACAGCGGCTATCCGCTGCTGCCGGGCGGGCTCTGGCTGCAGACGGACACGCTGGCGCAGTACCGCTTCCGCGGCATGTTCGGCGGCGGCAACCTGCAGAACCTGGCGAATCCCACGGGCGTCGCGCTGATGGACCTGAACCTGTCCGCCAACCGGTTCATCTTCGTGCTGAATCCGGAAACGCCGGTGTCCGGCGATGCACCGGTCGGTTTCAACGGCATCATCGATCTGGACGGCAGTGCGTACCTGTCACTGGCGGAAGTGTCCAGCCCGCTGTCGAGCTTCCGGCTCTACGGTGCGCAGGGGCGGATCGGCTGGCGCGACGGCATCGTCAATCTGGTGTCCGGCCAGAACACCGGTGACGGCCTGCCGAAGCTCACCATCGCCAACGACCTGCTGTTCGGCAGCTCGGCGAATTTCGGTGACGGCGGTGGCGCGCCCTTCGTCAGCAATGTCGGTTTCGGCAGCGAGTATTACGGCCGCATTGCGTTGCCGGCCGGCACCTGGAACAGCAGCATCACCATCAAGATTCCGGGCAGCTGAGCCCGGTCAGGCGCGCCGTGCCAGCGCTGTTTTCAGTTCGTAGCCGGCAGCGCCCAGGTATTCGTTTTCCTGTTCCAGATCGGCCAGCGCCAGCGTGCGGGTCTTTGCCCAGTTGGCCGGCACCTTCAGCACCAGCGTGTCGTCGTTCACCTGCAGCTTCAGCGGCGGCAGGCGTTTCTCGCTGCGGCCGTGATGCAGGATCGCCGCCAGCCGCAACAGCAGGGCCAGACGCAGGGTCGACTCGCGCAGGCCGGCATGCAGATCGGTGAAATGCTCCGCAGACAGCTTGCGGCGGTGATTGCGCACCAGCACGGCGAGGATGCGCTGGTCCTGCCGCGAGAAGCCGGCCAGGTCCGAATGCTGCAGCAGGTAGGCGCCGTGCTTCTGGTAGTTCGAGTGCGAGATGTCCAGCCCGATCTCGTGTGCCAGTGCAGCCCGGCGCAGGAGATCGCGGGCCTCGTCGTCCAGCTGCCAGCGCCGGCGCGCCTGGTCGAACAGTTTCAGTGCAGTGTCGGCAACCCGGTTGGCGTGGGCGGCATCGACATGGTTGCGTGCCATCAATGCCCGGATGCTGCGGTCGCGCACGTCTTCGTGGCTGCTGCGACCGATCAGGTCGTACAGAGCGCCCTCACGCAGCGCGCCGATGGAGTACTGCATGTGCTCGATGCCGAGGGCTTCGAAGGCGGCGGTGAGGATGGCCAGACCCGGCACGAAAATGCCCTGGCGCTGGGCTTCCAGCCCGGGCAGTCTCAGGTCGGACGCGCGACGCGCCTTGAGCACGCGCTTGCGCAGCGCAACCAGGCCCTCGCGGGTGATGCCGTCCTCGCTCAGGCCGCTGGCTTCCAGCACGGTCTGGATGGCCTTCACCGTGCCCGAGGAGCCGACGGCGTTCTTCCAGCCGGAACTGCGCAGGGCCTTGCGCACCGGCAACAACTCGCGGTGTGCAGCGGTGACGGCGGCATCGAACTGGCGGCTGCCGATGGATTCCTTCGGAAAATACTTCAGCGCGAAGCTGACGCAGCCCATGTGCAGGCTTTCCATGAGCAACGGCTCGAAACGCTCGCCGACAATGAATTCGGTGGAACCGCCGCCGATGTCGATCACCAGCCGCTTGCCCCGGTCGTCGGCCAGCGTGTGGGACACCCCCAGATAGATCAGCCGCGCTTCCTCGCGGCCGGCCACCACATCGATGGGATGGCCGAGGATTTTCTGTGCCTGGCTGACGAACTGGTCGCTGTTCTTGGCCACCCGCAGGGTGTTGGTGCCGACCACGCGCACCGAGCCGGCCGGCAGGCCCTGGATGCGCTGGGCGTAACGCTTCAGGCACTCCAGGGCACGTTTCTGCACATCCCGGGTCAGTTTTTGCTCGGCATCCAGGCCGGCGCCCAGCTGGATCTTCTCGCTGCGCCGCTCCAGCACCCGTATCTCGCCGCGGTCGACGCGGGCCACCACCAGGTGGAAGCTGTTGGAGCCGAGGTCGATGGCGGCGATTTGCCGGAACGGAATGGCGGATGCGGGCACGTATTTCCCCGTAGCGATCGTGAGGTTTGCCGATTCTATCCGACCGCTGTCCGCCGGCGGTCTTGCAACCGCCCGGGCCGCCCCCATAATTGCCGGGTCCGGCGGCTTTTTCTGCCGCCATCCGCAGTCAGAGGTTTCCCATGGGCGAGCACATCGTCAACGTATCCGAGGCATCCTTCGAGCAGGACGTACTCAAGTCCGACACGCCGGTACTGGTCGATTTCTGGGCCGAGTGGTGTGGCCCCTGCAAGATGATCGCACCGGTGCTGGACGAGGTGTCGCGCGAGTACAACGGCCGCGTGAAAGTGTGCAAGGTGAACGTCGACGACCACGGCGCGCTGGCCGCGAAATACGGTGTGCGCGGCATCCCGACCCTGCTGCTGCTCAAGAACGGCAACGTCGAGGCCACCAAGGTCGGCGCGCTGTCCAAGAGCCAGCTCACCGCTTTCCTCGACGGCAACATCTGATCTGCCGAATGTCCGGCTCCGCCCGTCCGGGCGCAGCCGGACCGTCCGCCCCGGGCGCATTGCCATCCCCGGAAAGGCGGTGCTAGATTTGGGCCTCACACGGGCCGACTGTCCGCCCTCCGGCCCCCCGGGGCTCCAGGCTTCCCCCAAGCGACAGTCGAAACCCTGCCGGCCTGCCTGATCGAAGTCCAGGACAGTTCAGGCTCCAGCCCCGGAATCCCGTTCCGCAGCAGGCCGGCCCTCCCAACCGAACCTCTTCTTTGTTTCCTGCCCCTTCGGGCATTCCCTTTCCTGATCCCTTCCCCCGCAGACTCATCCCCCCCATGGACTCATCCCAGCAATCCGAGCAGCCGCAGAACAGCAACTTTGATGACGCCGAGGCGCCCCGCCAGCCGGAACGGCAGGCCCGGGAAGAGCGCCCGGAGCGCGGCAACGAGCAGCGGGGCGAGCGGGGAGACCGCCAGGA